>CAKRDT010000018.1 GCA_934316545.1 uncultured Agathobacter sp.
CTAGTGTCAGCGTAGAAGCCCGCCACCGGGTCAGCCCAGCCGGAGCACGCCGCCACAGGAGTTTCGCAATCGCTTATCGTATTTATTTCAGATTGATTGGTCGATACACCGTGTAAGTGTACGTTCCGTCCTCGTTCTTCGTGATAGAATCTCCAAATGTTCCTGCGAGTGTTCCATCCGAAGAAAATGCGCTTACGGTCTCAACACCGACCTCTTTCGGCAACGTGTCCTTGTCGTATTCTGCCTCTCCCGCATTCGTCTGCACATAGAGGCCTTCGTTTTCATTTAGTGTGTAGGTCTCCCGAAAGTAAACTTCTGCGTGCTGCTTTAGATACTCCTGTGCATCCGGTGTTAAAAGGTTCTTGAACGATACCATATTACTCATCCATTGCTTTGTCAGGTCATTCTCATCCGACGAAGATTCCGCGTCTGCCGCTTCCTCCTGTGTTTCTGTCCCGCTATCCGAATCCTGTGCATCCTCGGCTTCGATTTCTTCGAAGAACTTCTCTGCCGCAGCATCATCTGCCTTCGACTTATCAAGAGGAATGGTAAAAAGCGCTTTCATTCCGTCATACGATTCGTTGACACGGTACTCCCCGGTCTCTTTGTCCATCGTAAACGCATGCGATTCCTGTCCAAAGCTTTCCACTACGCCGACATATACACCAATATTTGCAAAAATCTCCAGATTATCACACTCTAAAATCTGATACTGCACGCCATCCTGCTCAAAAGCATAAGCTCCGGCATTCAGTGTTCCGTTATTCACATCCATAAAGCTTTTGCCTTTGACCAATGCGGACGCACAGAAGATCTGGTAATCGTTGTCTTGCATACCTGGCATCGGTGATCCGTTTTCTTTTGCGATCGCGAGCACCGCGTATGTCTTCTCCTTGCTGATGCTATCCAAACTGTCCTCCGGTGCAACCGGCATCAGAGCCTTTCCGGATACAAGTCCCATCAGGGTGATGTCATATCCGGCTGTCTTCTGCGTCTCATTGACAAGCACTGCTTCCTTACTCTCGAATGCCTTGGCAAGTGCTCCTCCATCCGTAATCTCATCTGCAACCTGCGAAGGCGTGAGGTAGCGGTACGCCGCATACGCGGATACCGATCCCACTGCAAGAATTGCGATTGCAGCCGCCGCAGCTGCTCCTGAACGAAATGTTTTATGTTTCATAGTCTGTGTCTCCTTTGCCTTTTCCAAAATCGATGCATTCAGGCTCTCATCTGGAACAAAGTCGGGAAGAAGATTCTGTTTTAATAATTCATCCATATCTTTCATGAATAATAATCCTCCAATTCTTTTTCCAACAATTGTCTGGCTTTGTGCAGTCGGCTTTTGACCGTTCCCTGTGGGATTGATAAAAGTTCTGCCAGTTCTGCGATGCTTTGCTCCTCCATATAATAGAGAAGAAGCGGGATACGGTAGCGGTCATCCAAAGCATCAATTGCCTTCCAAAGCATGCCTCGTTCCTCATTTGCGACCGCTTTTTCACTTACGTCAGGGGTTGCACCACCTTCCTGCTCAAGCGTCGTCTCTCCAACCTGCGGTGCAATCCGGTTCCGCCACGCGAGTTTTCTCATGCGGTTTTTCCACAAGCGGATTGCCACAGACAACAGGTAGCTTTTCGGGTTATCCTCATACCGAATTGTAGCCAGCTTCTTCGTTGCCTCCAGAAAGGTGTCCTGATAGAGGTCGTCTGCGCCTCCCTTTTCTTTTGTCAAATGCATGCAGAACGAGTAGATATCCTTGCCGTAAAGCTGAATGCATCGTTCCAGTTCCTGAATTGTCATACTGTTTGTTTCCTTTACTTATCGTGAACGTCAGCCCATACGAATTGCTGACGTTACACGTCGGGTTTCAACGCCCAACACAGTCTGTGCACAGATTATGAAAAACGTGTTCTTTTCGTCTTTCACTAATACATTGTAATAACTTTGAGAGTGGTTCATTCACTGCCTTAACTTTTTATGCACAATATGTTTTATCCACTTTTTTGCTTTATTCCAATTATAACAAAGAATCCCACAAATCCTGCAGAAATCCCGTGAAAAAGAGAAGATACGCACCCATTGTCGAGCCAGTGGGCTTCATACTTCATCGTTCTCGTAACTTACTATTTCCAAAGGCGTTAATTTAAGCACTTGCTATAATATTAAAATAAAACGATTGAAACTTTGTTATGAATATATTATTTTGGATGAGAGGGCAAAATTTGCGGTATGTGAAAGAAACATGTTTTTCTGATAAAATGGATTATGAGTGTTTTGAGAAATAGATTAGACCGGGACGATTATTTTTTGTGCGATTTATTACCGAGTGTATATCCAAGTTCAAAGCAGGTCAAGCCAAAGCCTAATACTGCAATGAGACCTTCAAGAGTCAACATTGTCATCAAAAGCAATATCGATTCCGTTCTTGTATTGGAACATATATCAGAAATTCTTATTTCAGAATTCTATATCCCGGAAGTTTTGGCTTCCGGGATTTTTTAAACAAATCATAATTAGATAAATCCATTTTTAAATTAAATTGAATGATTGCCTTATTGAATATGACTCAGAGAGGGAAAATGATTTCCGGGTCATGGAGAGAAGCAAGCCGTCATGACCCGGAGAAGAAATCAACTTTGATTTCTATTTGGCGTTGTGGATTGCTTCTACATAGTTGACCATGCGCATAATGAGTTCTTTTTCTTCAACAGAGAAATTGGTTATTGTAATTGTTTCTTCGTTATCGAGGCCCAAGAGATAATCTGTTGTTGTGTGGAAAATTTTGCTTAGAGCAATCAGATTATCGAGAGTGGGTTTCGAAATACCCATTTCCCATGCATTTACGCCAGATCTGGTCACGCCCATACGCAGCGCCAGATCGGATTGCGTCATTCCTGATCGTTCACGTAAATCGTGAATGCGTTCATACAAATAAATATCCATTAAAAATCTCCAGAATCTGTAAATTTGGTAAAGGTATCTAATAATTAAGTTTTATTCTATAAGATAATAGGAAAATGTAGATAATCAATCGTGATAAAAGCAGGTTTATCAGGAAGTATAATGTGCAAAAACGTTAAATAAAATTAATCATAAAGGAATAATGATAATTGACAAAATAAAGTAAAGTGCTATTATTTATAATGCAAATCGCAGAAATTTGGCGATTGTTGTTGCCAATAGTCGAAAAGAAAATGTTGAGGAGCCTGTTATGATAGATTTTCATAATCATATTCTTCCGGGAATTGATGATGGCAGCAGGGATAGTGAGATGTCACTTGCGATGCTTCAAATGGAACGTGAGCAAGGGGTGACAGAGATTGTTTTCACACCACATTTCTATGCGCAGGAAGATTCTGTAACGCATTTCATTAAAAAGCGAGAGCATAGTGTCAACCGATTGGAAGAAGCAGCTGCGCAGGCAGGAGAGGAACTTATGCCGTATCATCTGGGTGCGGAGGTGTATTACTTTCGGGACATGGGAAATGCGTCCATGGTTCCGGAACTGTGTATTGGAGAAAGCAATACAATCCTTCTCGAAATGCCGTTTGGTCAATGGGAAAAGAATGTGTATGAGGATGTGGTAAATCTCATTCGTAAGCAGGAGCTTACCGTGGTATTGGCACATATTGAGCGATATTACAAGTTTCAGAAGGACAAGAGCATCTGGAACGCAGTCATGGAGCTGCCATTGGAGTGCCAGATGAATGCCGGACCGTTTCAGGACTGGAAGAAAAGACGTAAATGTATGGAACTGTTGAAGCGGCATGAGGTGGTATTGCTGGGAAGTGATGCACATAATCTGACGAGCCGCTGTCCGAATCTGGGAGAAACGTGTGCGATGCTTGATGCGAAGGTGGATGCCGATTATACAAAGAAAGTAGAGAATCTTGCGAGAACTCTGCTTGCAGAGTAGGGAAAGCCGGCTAAGCAAGGAGAAACCGAAAGCCAAAGAGAGCCGAAGCGAAGTCAGAGAGAAAGCGAAAGTCGAAGAGAGCCGAAGCGAAGTCAGAGAGAAACCGAAAGTAAAAGAGAGCCGAAGCGAAGTCAGAGAGAAAGCGAAAGCCAAGAGAGTCGAAGCGAAGTCTGAGAGAAAGCGAAAGCCAAAGAGAGCCGAAGCGAAGTCTGAGAGAAAGCGAAAGCCAAAGAGAGCCGAAGCGAAGTCAGAGAGAAACCGGAAGGCGAAGAGAGCCGAAGGCACAGTCAGAGGCAAGAAGAGAGAACCGAAGATGGAAGTGTTGACTGAATCGTAGTCGGAAGCAGGTAGAAGAAGACCGGACATGGCAGCGAACGCGAGAGCCGGAGCGTTGGCTGAAGAAAATTCGGAAGCAGGCAGGAAGAAAACGAACTTGAAAGCAGACGTGAGTTTAAGAAACGATCATATTAGATAAGGGAATTAGAAATGAAGACGAACAAGACACTGCGAATCGTGCTGAAAATCATATTCGCAATACTTGCAATCATATTGATATATGTTGTAATCCGCTATTGGGAGCAAGGAGATGTTCACACAGGACAGGAACTGACCGAAGCCTATACCGATACCCAGATACAGGTGTCGGCGCGTGATGAGGACACGACGATTGTACTTGGAAACAGGGAATATCAGATGACTCATCCGGTTAGAACCTATCTGTTTCTGGGTACAGATGCCAGTGGTAACGAAGGTGGCACCGGTGAAGAATATCAGGGCTCGATGGCGGATACTTTAATGTTACTCGTTATTGATGAACAGGAAGAAACCTATGGAATCCTGCAATTGAACCGGGACACCATCACGGATGTGCCTCTGATGCAGGCGGATGGATCGGCGAATGCATCCGCACAGCTGCAGCTTTGCACTGCGCACTGGTATGGCGGAAATCCGAAGCAGAGCTGCGAGAATACGGTGAACGCGGTCAGCGACATGCTTGGAGGATTGCCGATTGACGGATATTATGCGCTCTCGATGAGCGCAATGGGCAAGCTGAATGAAGCGGTGGACGGTGTCAAAATGACATTTACGGAGGATCTGACGGAGCTTGATCCGCAGATGAAGTCAGGAGCGACGCTTACATTGACCGATGAGCAGGCAGAGAAACTGATGCATGCAAGATACGGGATGTCGGATGACCGGAATGTAAAGAGAATGGGAAGACAACGCCTTTTTCTGGACGCGTTCTTAAAACAGGTACGGGAGAAACAGGCGAAGGACAGCAACTTCATTATTAAACTGTATGACAGTCTGCATCCGTACAGCACGGAAGATATCAATATGAATGCGTTAACGAAGTTGATCAACCAGATGGGGGATTTCGCAGCGAAGGGAACCTACACGATTGACGGAGGGACGAAGCTCGGACAGAAGCTGGGAGACGGTCAGGAACATTGGGAATTCTATATGGATGAGGATTCGCTGGATACAACGATGAACACATTGTACCCGCTTACTTATATCGGGGCAGCAGAAGAGGAGCCGGAAGAATGAAAGAAGAAATGGAACAGGAAATTGACTTAATAGAAATATTCTACTATCTGCGGGCGAAGATCGGCTGGCTGATCCTTGCCTTTGTGATCGGAGGACTGCTCGCAGGAAGTATGACGCATTTCCTTATTATACCGAAGTATACCGCGGTATCAAAGATTTATATGGTGTCCGCGTCGAGCGAAAGCGTGCTGAATCTGTCGGATCTGAATCTCGGCACCTCTCTTTCCGAGGACTATGCGGAGTTGATCAAGCTGCGCCCGGTATTTAATGAAGTCATCGACAATCTGGAACTCGATTACGATTACGAGGAGCTTCAGGATATGGTCAGCATCACGAAGGTCGGCAATACCCGTCTTCTGGCAGTGACCGTGGAGAGCGAAAGTCCGAAAGAAGCGCAGGAGATCGCCAATGAAGTGGCGGATGTAACGGTCACCTATATCCCGAAGGTCATGGAGACTTCCACGCCGAATATCGCGGAGTATGCAATCCTTCCGGAAGAGGCAAGTTCGCCGAATCTGGCAAAGAATACCATCATCGGAGCACTTGTGCTGCTTCTTATTCTATGTGGCGTCTATATTGTGCGCATGCTGCAGGATGATACCGTTAAGTCGGCGGATGAAGTGCAGAAAGAATTCGGCGTCATGCCGCTGACCGTCATTCCGGAAGGAAGTCTCGATGAGATTTCCGATGCGGTAGAGCATAAGGAAAAGGGCAAGAAGTCGAAGAAGAATAAGAAGGCAGGGAGAAGATAACCATGGAATTTACACCAAAATATAATGCGACCATCGATAACATGCCGCAGCTGCCATATGCAATCGAAGAAGCGGTCAACCGTCTTCGTGTCAACTTAAGCTTCCAGGGAAGCAAAGTCAGAAAAATCATGGTTGTTTCCACGGTGCCGGATGAAGGAAAAAGCTTCGTATCCATGCAGCTTTGGAGACAGATGGCGGAAGCGGATGTAAAGTCCGTTCTGCTCGATATGGACTTGCGCAAAAGCGTTATGATCGACAAATACCAGATCACGCAGGAGGACAAGAAAAAAATCCTTGGAACCTCCTTTTATCTAGCGAATGAAGTCAATCTGGATGAGTGCGTGCTACATACAAATATCGGAAAAGGCGATATCCTGCCGAATTCCGACAATTTAATCAATCCGTCCATGCTGCTTGAGGGCGAACGCCTCAGGGATTCGCTTAATGAGCTGGCGGAAAATTATCGTTACGTCATCATCGATGCACCACCATTGAATCTGGTGTCAGACGGAGAGAAAATCGGCTCCCTCTGCGACGGTGCAATCCTGGTTGTCCGCGGAGGCGAAACTCCGAAGAAAATGATACATAATTCCATCAGTCAGCTGGAACGTGCCGGCTGCCCGCTGATCGGTATCGTATTAAGCCGTGTGGAAGGATCCGGCAGCGGATATTACTACAAGAAGTACGGCAAAGATTATTATGGCAAATCCGGTTATGGTTACGGATATGGCTACTATGGTGACCACAAGGACAAGAAAAGAAAATAGGTCACAAACTGCGGAGATACCTCGCAACGGTTCGCCTGAGCGGGTTCTCATATAAATACTTCGGGAAAGG
The DNA here is from genome assembly GCA_934316545.1 of uncultured Agathobacter sp. Taxonomy (GTDB): domain Bacteria; phylum Bacillota; class Clostridia; order Lachnospirales; family Lachnospiraceae; genus Roseburia. The sequence goes on from CAKRDT010000018.1 coordinate 7,054, forward strand.
AGGGAATACCGATGAACAAATTTGTTAAGAAGTTACTCGTAGGAATCCTTGCAGGAACCATGTTACTTGGCTCTGTAGCAACATCATATGCTGCAACAAGCCCGGTTGTATCTCCTACAAATCCGGTTACCGAGACAGATGTTAAGGCTGACAAGAATACTAAGACCGGAATCACTTCTACAGTAGACACAAGCAAGAATGGTACAGCTAAGATTACAGCAGTAGCAAAGACAGCTAAGACTTCTGTTACAATCGCTTCAACTGTTAAAGTTGATGGTGTATCTTACAAGGTTACAGCTATCAGTGCCAAGGCATTCGCTAAGTGTACAAAGGCTAAGACTGTAACTCTGCCAGCTACCATTACAACAATTGGAAGCAAGGCTTTCACAGGTGCAAAGGCTCTTAAGACTATTAAGATCAACAGCAAGAAAGTCACTGTCTCTAAGACAGCTTTCAAGGGTGTTAACACCAAGAAGATGACAATTCAGTTACCTGCAAAGGCAACAAAGGCTCAGAAGGAGGCTTTAAAGAAGGCTTTCAAGGCAGCCGGCTTCAAGGGAACATTCAAGTAATTGGATGCACCCGAGCCACTTGCTGCTCCGGCAGTAAAACGTTCAGCTCATGCGAAAGCATGGGCTGAACACTTATACAGAGGGAAGAATGAGCAGAAATGTACAAAAAAAGGGTAAGTGGATGGGTAAAGCATCTTGACTTTATCCTTCTGGATATCATATGTACGCAGATTGCTTTCTGTATCGCGTATCTGATCCGTTTCGGATGGTCGAACCCATACGGAACGAGCGAGTATGTGAATTTCGCAATCATTTATGCGCTTGTGGACGTGTTTGTAGCAGTCGTATTTGAATCATTTAAGAATGTACTTAAGCGGGGATGGTACATTGAATTCAAATGTGTGCTCAAGCATACTTTTGTTATGGAAGCGATTCTGCTTTTTTATTTATTTACAGTTAAAGACAGTGCAATTTACTCCCGCATTACATTTTATTTAATGATTCCGTTTTATATCGTGATTGACTATGGAATTAGATGCCTATGGAAGTATAGAATTAGAAGAAAAGGAGTTCGTGAAAATGCACGAACCATTATTATAGTAGCTCCGGGAAAGAGGCTCGGAAGCTGCGTCAAGGAAGTCGTTGGAGAAAACTACGCTGCGTATCGCTGCGCCGGTGTGGTTGCAAGCGACGACTCCGTTGCGAAAGGCAGTGCCGCCGGAGTTCCGGTCGTATGTAAATATGCGGATTTGGTCGAATATGTGTGCCATGAATGGGTGGACGAAATCTTTATTTTTATGAACAGTGATTTAGACTATCCGATGGAATTGGTCGAAGACTTCAACCAGATGGGAATCACCACGCACGTTGCGATCGCAAGAACACGGAGCCAGGAGGATCCGAAGCAGTTCGTGGAACGTATCGGCGGAGTCGTCTACATGACCAAAACCATGAATTATGCTTCCGCAAGGCAGTTGTTTCTTAAGCGGGCAATCGATATCGCGGGCGGATTGGTCGGATGCCTGCTTATGGTGCTCATCATGATCGTGGTCGGCCCCATCATCTATCTGTCTTCGCCGGGACCAATCTTCTTTGCGCAGGAGCGGATCGGAAGAAACGGCAGGAAGTTCAAGATGTATAAGTTCCGCAGCATGTACATGGATGCGGAGGAACGCAAAAAGGAACTGATGTCCCAGAATAAGATCGGCGATGGCATGATGTTTAAGATGGATTTCGATCCGCGCATCATCGGCAACAAGATTCTTCCGGACGGAACGAAGAAGACCGGCATCGGCCAGTTCATCCGCCGGACAAGCCTGGATGAATTCCCACAGTTTATCAATGTACTAAAAGGCGATATGAGCCTGGTAGGCACAAGACCGCCGACAATCGACGAGTGGGAGAAATACGAATCCCATCACCGCGCACGCATGGCATTCCGTCCGGGAATCACCGGACTGTGGCAGGTCAGCGGACGAAGCAATATCACGGACTTCGAGGAAGTCGTGAACCTCGACACGAAGTATATCGACAACTGGAGTATCGGGCAGGATGTGAAGATTCTGTTGCAGACGGTAAGAGGTATTGTACAGAATGAGGGGGCAATGTAGTGGGACTCTTTAGACCTGGATTAGTAAATAAAGGATTTGTGTTTTAAAGAGATAGAAAAGGACTTTTGGGATGGCGAAAATAAGTATTATTACACCAGTTTATAAAGTAGAAAAATATTTAAGAAAATGCATAGATAGTATTTTGAATCAAACATATGAGGATTTTGAATTATTTATTGTAGATGATGGATCGCCTGATTCCTGTGGTGTAATTGCCGACGAATATGAGGTTAAAGACAAAAGAGTACATGTGATTCATAAAGAAAATGGTGGAGCACCAAGTGCGAGAAATGCAGGAATTATGCAAGCAGAGGGGGAGTATTTTTATTTTCCGGACTCTGATGATTGGATTGAACCTACTTATTTACAGGAATTATACGAATTGGCATTAAGAACGGAGGCACAGTTGGTTGTGTCAGGTTATACCATGGAATATTATGAAAATAACAGAAAACAGTCATATTCTGTTGTTGTTCCAGAAAAAGAATATCTTACACAAACAGATGTTAGAATGAATTTACATAATTATTTTGATAATATGATGATGGCTGTACCTTGGAATAAGTTGTATAAGGCTGATTATATTAGAAAAAAATCATTATTTTTCCCGAATTTGAAGTGGGATGATTTGCATTTTAATATGGAAGTCATAATGGATATTGAGAGCGTTGCCATTAGTTCATCTTCTGGATATCATTTTTTTAGATCTCGCCAAGGATCCGAAACAACAACTGTTTTTGACGGATTACTATACCAAAAAAGAAAAGAGCAATTTCAACATATTTTAAAAGTATATAAACATTGGCAAATTGATGATGAGAAAATTATGTCTGTAATTTATGGATATTATGCTTCGAGATTAGTTCAGTGTGTACAAGAGGTGTCGGCAAGCAATTTGACTACAAAAAGAAAAAGTATTGCTGAAATTTTGGATGATAATCTAAGTTATATTGCGTTACAAAAAGGGAAAATAAGTTCTAATTTGTTAAATATCGCGGCATGGCCTCTAAAATGTCATTGGATTTCAGGATGTATTTTAATGGGAAAAGTGGTTGGTCTTGTAAAAAATAAACTAGCAGATGTTTTCTATTTTTTGAAATCCAAATCTGTTAATAAAGCCTCAAAAATGTAAAAGGTAAGAGCGTTATGATAAAAAAGAAACTCAAAAAGAAATTGGCAGATATTCAGTGGTTTGATCCACAAAAAAATGATATTGCACATTTTAATGCAGAATATATTTCATTCGATATTTTTGATACATTGTTAAAACGCGATGTTCCTAATCCTGTTGATGTATTTAAATTGGTTGAAATTATTTCGGGGGAAAGCGATTTCAAAAACAAAAGAATAGAAGCAGAACTTCAAGCGCGCAAACGGAAAGGCGATGGAGAGGTTGGATTGGATGAAATATATAATGAGTATCCGTCTGCTTGTTATGAATCGCTAAAAAATACAGAAATTGAGTGCGAGATAGAATTATCAACTGTAAATAAAGATATGCAAAAGTTTTATCAAGAATGTATTGCCCTTAAAAAGGTTATCTTGATATCAGATATGTATTTACCGCGGGAAGTGATAGAAAAGTTGCTTGAAAAAAATGGTATAGATGGGTATTCGAAACTCTTTATTTCTTGCGAGGAGAACAAAACAAAGAGTAACGGAACTTTATTTGAGCATGTTTGTGAAACTATGCATATTCAACCATGTAATTTGATTCATATAGGTAATTCTTTTAAAGCGGATTATTATATGCCACGGAGATTTGGAATAAGAAGCTATAAAATTGCAACTTATAAATGTAGAACACAAAGAAAATATAAAGATCTTTTGTGCGAAAAGAGATTTTCAAAAGGCTTATTAGATGCATTTGTTAATAATCATACTGATAATGCGAATGAGTATTTTCAATTTGGATATGAATGCTTTGGTCCTTTGCTATATGGATTTGTTACTTGGTTATTTGCAGATATGAAAAAAAATAATATAAAGCAAGTCTTTTTTATGGCAAGAGATGGATTTATTATGAAGCGCATATACGAGAGTTTGGAATTTGATAAAGTGATTCCAGACTTTTACTTCGAAGCTTCAAGACGAAGCTTGAGGGTTCCATCATATAATGAAAAAATGACGTATGAAGATTTTGTAGATGGATTATCTGTACCGAATAAAACAACAATTGTACAGATTTTGGATAGCTTTGGACTAGATTATAAGAATTATAGCAAAGTTGCAGAAAAATGCGGATTTTCAGAAAATGAACAAATAAAAAGAGATTTTTTATATGACAATGGTAAGTTTAAAAATATGTTTGATTTGATACATAAAGATATCATTGTTAATGCACGAGAAGAAGCGTGTACGCTCCAAAAATATATAGCGCAATTTGACTTCTCTAAGAAAACGGCCATAGTAGATATTGGGTGGGGAGGCTCCATGCAGAAATATCTATTGGGAACATTAGAGCGTATGGGAGTCAAAAATGATATTTGTGGATATTATGTTGGACTAACTTGTAAAGCTAAAAAAAATTTGGGTGAACTATCATATAAGGCAAAGGGATACGTGTTTGATAATTTGAACAATCCAAATGACTTTGATATGGAAAGGCCTTTCGTTGGTTTGTTTGAAACTTTATTTTTAGAACAAGAAGGTTCTGTGAAGAAATATATAGTATCCAATAATGAGATTAAAGCTGAAAGGTATCCGTATGAGTATTTCAGCGAAGATAAGTTACATAAAGAGGCAATATATGTTAAACAAATACAAGATGGGGCTGTAAGATTTGTGAAAGATTTTGCAAACTCTGTAAATTCTAAATATATGAAAAATGATTCGGATGTTTATTTTTCAAATTTGTATCAAATTGGTATTACCCCTAGTTTAGGCGATGTCAAACGGTTTGGTAAGTTTGAATTTTTTAATAATGGAAGCAAAGTATATTTGGCTAATCCCCAGAGCATTACAAAATATATAATCAGGCTCCGAAAATTGACGGCTGATTTATTTGATTCGCAGTGGAAAGTTGGATTTTTAAAAGCTTTGCTAAAATTAGATTTACCATATTTGAAGATTTTCAATTTATTAAGACGCATAAGTAATTGAGGAAAGCAAATGATATATACATTATTTGGAATAATTAGTATTTTATTGGTTATTTCAATCGTTATTTATAATAGAGATATGACAGCTCCGGCTTTTTTACTAGTAGGTTCTTTTTGGATTGCAGGGCTGTGTGCTTGCATGTATGCAAAAGAGTGGGACTTTTACAATTATAAGTTGGTTTTAATTGTTATAACAGGATTAATTAGTTTTATGGCATGTAGTTGGATTAGCTATGTGTTATACAAAAAGGGAAGAAAGATTTTAAAGAAGAAAATTGAAGGGATTTCTTTGTCTAATGCTAAACTGGCTATCTATTTGGTTTTTCAAATTGTTCTGTATGTAATTTCTCTTGTGTTAATGATCAGAAGTATTGGTTTACAAAATGGTCTTACAACTTTGATTGGCTCATATTACGAAATGAATAAGATGGGAGAGCAAGTATATACTTCGTCATTGGTTAGTATAGGAACAATTTTGAATTTCTCAGGTACATATTATGTTATGTACATTGCGATAAATAATATTATTGCAGGAGAAAAGAACAAGAAGCTGTTATATATTAATATTTTGGTTGGCGTATTTGGATCACTGCTTAATGGAACCAAATCAGCGTTCTATATGTTTGTTATTGGTGCATTTGTTATGAGCGTGGCGCAAATGAGCAAGAAGAATGGTTGGAAAAGAAATATTAACCTCAAATCGGTAATTAGAGCTTGTTCAATTGTGGCAATTTTGCTTATATCTTTTTCTGTAATTAATGCAGCTCAGGGAAGAACGTTAAATGATGTAAAAGTTGTAGATCTATTGGCAACATATTTAGGTTCTCCATTAAAAAATTTAGAATTGTATTTAAATGAAAATTATTCTAAAAGTAAATTGTTTGGGGAACAAACATTTTTAAATATTTATTCTGATATTTATGAGCAAACTGGCAATGGTTTATATAGGATAGATTCTATATATAGATATAGATGGATTAATGGTAACGGATTAGGAAATGTATATACGATTTTTATGCCATTGTATCACGATTTTGGGCTTCTTGGATCTGTTTGTGTTATGGGAGTGATGGGATTTTTCACTCAACATATATATAATAAACTTAAATATCGAAAAAAAAATCCAATAGTTGATTTTTATATAATATTCTATTCATATTTAGCTTTTGCAGTTATGTTTTCCTTTTTCTCTAACAAATTTTTTGAATGTATTGTTTCGAAATCCGCAATATATTTTCTCATTGGATTATGGATGTTTGATTTGTTTTTTTTGCGATTGCATATAAAATCGGGAAAGATAGTTATAAAAAAATAGGTGGAGATATGGTGTGATGCGAGAATACTTAGTTAGTATAATTATTCCGATATATAATGCTGAAAGCTATATAAATAAATGTATAGAATCAGTTATGAATCAATCATATACGAAGATTGAAATATTGTTAATTGATGATGGGTCAACGGATGAATCGCCCAAATTATGTGATCATTTTTCTTGTATTGATGATCGAATACAGGTTGTCCACACAAGGAATAGTGGCGCTGGGGCCGCAAGAAATGTTGGATTAAATATAGCTAATGGAGAATATATTTGTTTTGTTGATGCTGATGATCAGGTAAATGAACGTTACATAGAATATTTAGTATATGCTATTACAGGAAACGAATTAGGCATTTGTGGTTTTACAACAGCTATTGATGGTAAATATAGTCAAACGTTGGTGCCTGATATTGAAAAAATGACTAAGAATGAAACAATCAAGTGTATGCTTAATCCAAATGAAGCAATAGTTAATTGTTATGGATATTTGTGGAATAAAATATTTAAAAAGAGAATAATAGAGGAGAATCATTTAAGCTTTGATCATAAATATTTTATGTGGGAAGATATGTGTTTTTGTTGTAAATATGTTTTGTGTATAGAAAATGTAGGTTATGTTAATGCTGATTTATATTATTATAATGATAAAAATAAGAATAGTATTAGCCATAATCTTACAACTGAAACAATGGAATTGTGGAATGAAGCTTCAATAGAAATCGAACAAATGTTGATTGACAAAGGGTTATATGACGAGGTTGGGTACAAGTCAATAATTGCTGACTTGTATATGAAAACTTTGATTGTAAATACTCATTACAACATTCAAACAAGGGGAGAAATTATTACCTTTTTGGATAATAATAGAGCTTTGCTCAGAAAAAAGTATAAAATATATTATAAAATGTGTAGAACGTGTCCAATAATCTGGCGGGTATTTGGTCGTTGTGTTAGTGTATAAAAATGGAAACGGACATTAAGATGGATAATAAAAAAAATATTTTACTAGTTACACTATTTGATGATAACAATATTGGAAATCGATTGCAAAATTATGCTTTACAACATACTTTAGAGTTACATAATGTAAATGTGTCTATTATAGATAATGGGTACACGAACTATCCGGAGATTAAAGACAAAATCAAAATTATTATTAAGCAATGCTTGGGAATAATTGGAATAGAAAAGTATAGATATAGTTTTCAACGTTTTCTCTCAGAGAAAATGAAAAGAGTAGCAAATAAAGAATTTGACAGAAAAAATATACATAACATTATAAATCTTAGTAATACACAAATATTTAATTCGGATTGGTCGGTTTTTGATATAGCGATTGCAGGAAGCGATCAGATTTGGCATAGATGGGGGAATGATAAGCTGGAACTTCCGTTTTATTACTTGCAATTTATGCCAAAGACAAAAAGAGCTGCTTATGCAGCAAGCTTTGGATTTGAAAATTTTCCAGAGCAAGATTTGGAGCAGCACAAGAAGGGACTACAGGAGATGGAATATATTTCCTGTAGAGAACTATCTGGATGCAAATTGGTAGAGGAAGTGGTTGGAAGAGATGTTCCTCGTGTTTTGGATCCAACGTTGTTATTGAGTGTTGCTGATTGGAGAAAAATAGAGGGACAAGCACCAGAATATGCAAGAACGCAGAAGAATTATGCGTTTGTTTACTTCTTGGGTGAACAGACGGAGGAATATAAGCAGTACATTTGTGATGTTATGCAGCATCAAGAAATAGATAAGATTATTGATTTTTCAAATTATATGGATAAGAATATTAGTGTGTGTGGACCGGCGGGATTTTTGAGTTTAATTGATCATGCTGAGTGGATATTTACGGATTCTTTTCATTGCACAGTATTTTCAGTCTTATTTGATAAGAAGTTTACTGCATTTCGAAGGGAACAAGAAGGCTTCGAAAAAATGTTTGGAAGAATCGAGGATTTGCTGGCAAGTACCAATAAACTGGAATGTATTTATGGCGGGACAACAAGAGTGGCAACAAATGATTTTGATAAATTGTATTCGGATTCTATGCATTACATTTCCAAGGTGATGGGATGTGCAGATGGCGAAGATGAGAGTGATCATATAGTTGGTGATTGAAAGAATAAGTATTAGAGGACTATTACTGTGGCAAAGATAGAAAGAACCAAAAATGCAACTAGAAATATAATATTTGGAATTATACTTAAGGCATATCAGGTTCTTGTGCCCTTTTTTATGCGTACGGCAATGATCTATCTTATGGGGGTTCAGTATCTTGGATTGAATTCTCTATTTACGTCAATTCTTCAAGTGCTGAATCTGGCTGAATTGGGCGTAGGATCAGCAATGATCTACAGTATGTACAAACCAATTGCAGAAGATGATAATGCGACGGTTTGTGCATTGATGAAATTGTATAGAACCTATTATAGGATAATTGGTTTAGTTATTGCTATAATAGGATGCATATTGACACCGTTCATTCCGAAACTTATTTCCGGAGATGTACCGGAAGATATTAATATATATATTCTTTATCTGTTGAACTTGGGCGCGACAGTATTATCATATTGGCTCTTTGCATATAAAAATAGCATTCTTCAAGCGCATCAGAGAACAGACATTGTAAGTAAGGTGACGTTGTTAGCTAGTACGGTACAATATGCAGTACAGTTACTTGTTTTATGGCTTTTTAAAGATTTTTATTTATACGTTCTTGTGATGCTTGTTACACAAGTCTTTATGAATATCGGCACGGCGATTGCGGCAGACAAGTTGTATCCGGAACTCAAGCCATTGGGGCAACTTCCTCAAAACGAGGTGAATCAGATTAACCAAAGAATAAGAGACTTATTCACTGCAAAATTTGGCAGTGTTATTGTTGGGTCTGTAGATACAATAGTTATTTCTTCTTTTTTGGGATTAACCACATTAGCAGTATATCAAAATTACTATTTTATAATGAATGCTATATGTGGATTCATTGCAGTAATCTTTTCGTCTATAATTGCAGGAATGGGCAATAGTTTAGTTGTTGAGACGAAAGAGAAGAATTATAATGATTTTGAAACATTTACTTTTATCATTTGTTTTATCTTGTGTATTTGCTGCTCTTGTTTTGCAGGACTATATCAGCCATTTATGGAATTATGGGTAGGGACAGCATTAATGCTTGATTACAGTTATGTAATTTTATTCTGTGTATTGTTTTATTGCCTTGAACTTGCAATGGTGTGGGCAACTGTTAAAGATGCAGCCGGAATGTGGCATTCTGACCGATTCAGACCTTTGATTGGAGCAATTGCAAATTTAGTGATGAACCTTCTACTTGTTCGTTTTATAGGACTTTACGGAATTATTCTTTCAACAGTTCTTAGTTATATTCTGATTTCTATGCCATGGTTGATACATAATTTGTTTAAATTTTTATATAAAAGATCTTTGATGGGGTATTTAAAGAAGTTGATGCTTTATATGCTAATTGCCATATTTTCAACAGCAATAAATGTTTTTATATGTGGCAATTTGGCTATTGGCGGCGGATGCGGTTTGTTAATTAAGGGTGTAGTAAGTCTTGTGATTCCACTCATAACACAATGTTGTTTTTATTGGAAAAAGAAGGAATTTAACAAGTCTGTAATCATAGTTAAAAGAATATTGAAACGAGGTCTGTAATATATGGAATATAGAACGTTATGTAATGGATATAAAATCCCTTGTATCTGTTACGGAACAGATATCGTAGATTATAAAGTGTCAAGTATAGAAAAATTAAAACAGCAGATGAAGATTGTGGTTAAATCTGCCTTAAGAAGAGATACGAGAAAAATGCAACGAGATAAGGGAATTATTAATTGCTTGGCACATTCGTTAGAAAATAAATGTAACTTTTTTGACACATCTAGAGCATATGGGGAGTCTGAAAGAATGCTTGGTGATCTGTTAAAAGGAAGAGATAGAGAAAGCTATTATATATGCACTAAACTTGATAATACGGCTCAACTTAACAACGTGTCTGCCAGAGATGTGTTGGAAGAAAGCATGAAACGTTTGGGGGTTGATTATGTTGATGTGTATTTGTTGCATTGGCCTGTTGAAGACAGGTATTTAGATTATTGGAAACAATTAGAACAACTATATAAAGAGGGTATAGTAAAATCAATTGGTGTAAGTAATTGCAAAATACACCATTTAGAGGAAATTAAGAAAATCGCAGAAATAATGCCTATGATCAATGAGGTAGAACTGCATCCGTTACTCTCGGAGATAGAACTTAGACGCTATTGCGAAAAAAATAATATACAGATTATGGCATACACGAGTACAGCTCGTTTAGATTTTAGGCTAAGGGCAAGTCATAGAATGGAGCAGGTGTGTCAAGAGACGGGAAAAAGCCTTTCACAGATTATATTAAGATGGCATATTCAAAATGGAATTATTCCTATTTTCAACACAAGTACAATTACGCATTTTAAGGATAATGTAAATGTTTTTGATTTTGAATTAAGCGATGATCAAATGAGGTTGATTGACAGCATGAACATTAATGCGCGAACGAGGTACGATTCTGATAATTGTGAATGGGACAGGTTGTAATTGGTGAAACCACTTATAAATTTTATTAGATTGTAGAAAACGTAAAATGGTTTGGGAGATTAGATGTGATAGATCGTATTGAAAAAGAAAAATGCACTGGATGCAAAATGTGTGCGGATATATGTCCTAAGGGGGCTATATCTTTTGAAGCAGACGAACAGGGATTTTGGTATCCCAAGGTAAATAATTTGTGCGTGAATTGTGGTTTATGCATAGCAAAGTGTCCATCCTTAAATGAGGTACATGAGGAAGGAAGAAAACCGATTGTTTATGCAGCATGGAGCAAAGATGATGATACAAGAATAACAAGCACATCTGGTGGAGTGTTTTGGGAAATTGCAAACAAATTTTTGGCTATGGGTGGTGTTGTGGCTGGTTGTCGTTATTGTGAGGACTGGAAATCAGCTGAACATATTATAGCAAGAAATCAAAGTGAATTATTAGAGATTAAGGGATCTAAATATTTTCAATCGGATACTGCAACTATCTATAAAAGTGTAAAAACAGAAATTGATAATGGACATAAGGTCTTGTTTTGTGGAACCCCATGTCAAATTGCAGCAGTTAAGTCATACTTAGGTGAAAACTCGGAAAATTTGTATTGCATGGACTTTATATGCAGAAGTATAAATTCTCCCAAAGCTTTTAGAGCATATATTGATGAACTTGAGAATGAGTATAAGTCAGATGTAAGGGAAGTTCACCTCAAAAATAAAAAGAACGGCTGGCAGAGTTTAGCTTCTCAAGTCCGATTTGCAAATGGAAAAGAATCTATAAAGGATAAAAATGAAGATTGGTGGGTAAAAGGTTTTATTTACAATGATTTGTATACAAGAGAATCTTGCTATCATTGTCAATATAAAGTTTTGCCACGTTTGAATGCGGATATAACGATCGGGGATTTTTGGGGAATTAAAGGGCAAAATGAAACGGATATGTTCAAGGGGATATCTGTCATGTTGTTAAATACAGAGAAAGGAAAAGAACTATTTGAGGAATGTAAGGAACTATTTGATTTTAAGCCACATAGTTTAGAGGAGGTTCTGCCAGGAAATCCTGCATTATTAAGAAATCCCGTAAGAACAAATAAACAAGATAAATTTTTCTTATTACTTAAACAGCATCCATTTAGCTATTGTGTTAGAGAATGCATAAAAATTTCAATGATAACCAGATGCAAAAACAAATTTAAAGGTTTAATTAAAAAAATGCGTAAAGGTATTTGGCTCCTAATAAAATCGGATATAGATATTAGAAAATATGTTTATTACAATTATTTTTGTAGAAATGTTGTTCGAAAAACTGATGCGAAAATAATGCCGCATAAAAATGCAATTTTAGATTTACAGGGCAATTCAAGAATTATTCTTTCTGGGTCAAAAAATTTAAATATTGGTATAAATAAGTTGAAGGGATCAAAGGCAGAAACACATATTCGTCTAAATGATGGCGCAATTTGGAATTGTAATAATGGAGCGGATTTGTTTTACAATACAGTATTGGAAATCAAACCGGAGGCAATGTTTAATTCGGGTTATTTTTCTGCAAATGGCGGTAGCGTTATTATTCTTCATAAGAATATTAATTTTGGAGAAGATGTAATGATTGGAAGAAACGTTATTATTTATGATAGTGATTTTCATACAGTTTATAATTCAAAAGGGATGGCATGCAATTTCCCAGAAACGGTAACAATTGAAGATCATGTATGGTTAACGTCTAATATTATTGTGCAGAAAGGGGTTACTATTGGAAGAGATAGCCTGATTACTTCATACACAACTGTAAATCGAGATGTTCCCGCACATTCTATTTTTGGAGGAAAAAGTGTAGGTGAGGTAATCAAAGATCAGGTGGAATGGAGTAGAGAAGTGTGCCCGATGGGAGATACATTATAGCTTATGAAAATGATGGTAAATCTTGAGTTGGACTTATTACGATTGGAGACAAAAGATAAGATATTTGTGGTTGGGATTTTCTTTTTAAGAAAATAATAGCTACTTAGAACGGAAAGGAGCAAGGGGAGATTGTGAATATTAACACAAGACAACGTAAAGTGTTCATTACATTGCTGTTGAGCGCTTTAGAAGTATGGTTTTTGGTTCGATATAATTTATTGTCCTTGTTCCAAAAGTTTATTTATCAAGTGTTTAAAACTGAAACAAATATTCTCGATGCAATTGCTCTTGTGACACCAACGGGTTTTTTATTTCTAATAAATTGGAATTTTATAACGCCATGGGCAGAAAAAATATTTGAATCAATTCAAAGTAAGATTGGAAATTTTCGATTAATAGATAGTCAATACAAAATAATAGTTCGAAAACTGAATAATTGGCTGATAAATATGCGATGCCATTGGGGAGTAGTAGACAAAGCAACGGAACCTCAAAATGCGAATACATGTGAGGGACTTATTGCCTTATATGAATCGGGAATGCAAGAGAATGAAGTGTTTCATTCGTCATTAAGTAAAATAGATGCGGAAGTCGGAAAAATGGGATTGCGTAGCAAATCATTGGGGAAAGAAACAATTGTTTGTACTTCAATGATTCTATATTTGATAGGACAGCTAAGAAATAAAGTTGATTATGAGATTGAGTTTGGAAAGTATGAACTCTTGACTAGAAAATTGTGGAAGGTAAAATGCAGAGCTGGTTGGGGCGTTTTCATGGAAAAACCGAGTTTTGAAGACTGCAGCAATGTAAACAGTATTTGGGCATTAAGAGCGCTGAATCAATATTCAATACGATATACTCTTGAATTTAAAAAGTTTATGTTAGAATTCTACGAACATTCCAAATTTGGGAAATTTGGCTTTACGCGACAAGATAGTAGTAGACTTACACCTACAGCTATGGCTATTGTCCTTTATTATGAATTAGATCAAGATTTAAGGGAAAAAATACAGAAGATATATAATGTTGAAGAGGCAATAAAATATGTAATTGAACAGTTTGTGGACAAAGGCATCGATTATGAGGTGGAAACACTCTTGGGTATAAAAAAGGCAAATAAAGGGGTTGCAAAGGCACCATGGAATCATATTTTAATTGGATATGCAATAGAAGCATTGACATTGGCATACAGGCATAGAAATATAAAGATTTATCAAATGAATAGGTGCATAAAAAGAGTTAATCTTATTCTGAAAAGTAGTTTGCATAATGAAACGGATGATGAAATGTACTATATTCCAGAAAAAATGGAAAAACATAGTTTGGGAAATTATACATATCCCACAGCGTATTTGATTTGGGGCTTAAATTGCTTTATAAAGGAAAGGAGAGATCCTAATGAAACGTTTTAATGGCGCAGATAAATTAAGATCATTAACTCGAATCGAGTCTATTGAAGAAAGTTTAAAATATAAAGAAGATGTTTTCCTTTTGCCCAAAACGATTCAATATAAGTTCTTGGAAGATAATCTATTTGAACTGAAAGGAATATCAGATAAATGGGACAAAAAAAAGATAGATTTGATTCGTGTAATTCAGGTATCAGATGCATTAAATATTAAATATCAGCGCACGAATGTTCTTACTCCATTGGCATATGCAGAGAGCAGAGAAGATATCTTATGGCATCTAAATACACAAGGCATTTTTGTGTCAAAAATAGAGCATGACGATATTCTACAATGGATAAAAAATGAGAGCCGAGAAAAAAATTATGGAAGGCATGAATTTGATAGTTTCTGGCTTCCATTTTGTGGAGCGGTAGAACAATTGCAGATTGGAGATGTTATTTGTATTTTCAATAGGCGAGTTGCCGGTTGGGATGGATCTGCGAAGAGACCGGTCATTGAACTTTTGGGGGCGGGAGGCCATTTGCCAGTGATTTTTGATGAAAATCTTAATGATTTTAGGCAGTTGTCTATTGTCGAAAATATGCAAAAAGAAACATTTGAGGAACTAGGAATTAAATTGAGTAACAGAGACATAGATAGTTTTGGTGGATATACTAATTTTATTACACATGAATTAGTTGCATTAATGGGTGTTAAGATTTCAGACATTCTAATTCCTAAGGTGCAGGAATATGCAATGCAGAATTCAGATGGTGATACAAAGGGCATATACTTGGGCTTTTTTGATACTGTAATTGATTACTATAGAAGAAATCCGAAACCATTTGCAGGAGGAGTAAAAGCAGCGACTTGTAACTTCCCGAACCAAATACAATTGATGAAAAAAATTAGTACATATTTGAAAATCATTTCGGCATAAGAGTAAAATAATCTGACGGATTATATAATCTCATGTAAGAGATATTTTCACAAAGAAGTGTTATAATAATGATATACTTGTGGTTGAGGATTTTCTTTCACTGTATGAATATAATGATATTTTAATATTATCTAGAGAGATATATCTTTAAATGCGGTCGAATGAACAAGAAGGAGAAGGATACATATGAAAAAGTATCAGGTTTTTATTTCATCTACATACGAGGATTTGCAAGAAGAAAGAAAAGCGATAGTAGAAGCTATTCTTATAGCCGGACATATTCCAGCAGGTATGGAATTGTTCAGTGGGGCTGGAACATCAATAAAGATAATCAAGAGATGGATAAATGAATCAGATATATATGTCCTTTTATTAGGTGGTCGGTATGGAAGTATTTATGAAGAAAGTAGCGATGATTTTGATGGTAAAATAAGTTATACAGAATGGGAATACGAATATGCAAAGTCGTTAGGGAAACCCATATGTGTAATTGTATTAAGTGAGAAAATGATTTATGGAAATGCACAAAAATATGGAGGCGATAAAATAATTGAAAAAGATAATGTACAAAAATATGAAAGATTTAAGAATAAAGTGATAGAAGATGGATTTTGTAAGCAAATAGAAAATTTGTCTGAAATATCAGGAATTGTGCAGGCAGATATTAATGCAATTATTTGTAGCGGAGAGTATAATTTGCTTGGCTGGATAAAGGCTGATCAAACTGCTATTGATATACCAAATGTAAGAAATGATTTGTTGATTGATATTTTTCAACAATCAATGGATACATATATATCACGTTATTATAAAGATGTAGATGTTTCAGATTTCTCAAAAATGGTCGGAATTAAAACTCGTCAGGTCGTTAATGCGGAAGGACTTCTGGATTCCTTTCATAGAATTGTAAGGATTTTTCGACACAACGATACATTGATAAAAGTGGTTATTGCAGATGAATATGTTTATAGATACCTTGATAGTAAACATCATGCATTTGGTAAGAGATTTCATGCAACGAGACAACAGGCGGAGTCTTATAAGGTTGAAAAATTATTGATAAATCACATTGATTATTCCGATGATTTTGAACTAAATGTTTCAGAAGATACAAGCAGGGGACAACTGAGTTTCTGTGTAGAGAGCAAAAAGTCTGTTCCATTAGGAAATGATTTTCCTGTTGATATATATTATGTTAGCAGTTATTTGTGTCAGGTGTCGGAGTTTTTTCAGGCATTTGGATTGCCTTTTCCATGCAAAAATTTTATGGTAGATATTTATTTGGAGGATGATTTAGAAAAAAAATATTCTATTGTAACTTCCACAAATTCATTGTTTAGTAAAGTGTATTCTGATTCTTTTAAAGCTAATGAAATGAAGAATTTTATTGGCTGTAGTATCAGATTACCAGAATGGGCATTGGCTAGTGATGGTTATGTCGCAACGTTAAAGGAAAAATAGTAAATGGAAATGTACCATGTAGATATTGTGATTGTTGAACAGGGTTAATTAAAATACAGAGTTGAAATGTGGCGTAGTTATTTTGACATGGTGGTAAGAGAAGAGGAATTTGTGTCGAAACGAAAGAGGTCTGCATGCAAAAGAACATATTGGTAATTGGAAACGGCTATGACATTGCGCATGGCCTTGAAACGAGATATGACGATTTTATAAATTTCATCCAACGAGCAGAGGACGATGATAGCTTTATAGAGGATGAAGCCGATCGGGAGTTTATTCACAGATGTGTGAAGGAGAATGGCTTTTTGCAGTTCTTCCTGGCATATACGAATGAAGTGCCAGGATGGGTTGACTTAGAACGGCTTTTGGCTACGGTCGTGGAATATTTCAGGTTATTCATCTCAAATTATCAGCATTTTATTGATCAGCATTGCAATATTTCGTGGAATTCGATGGATTTTGATATGGGTAGTAATACGAAGATGATGACAATTCATTGTCTGTATATGTTTGATGCACTGTATGATAGAGCTGGCTCGCGTGGGGACAGATACATGAAGCATCTGAACCCGAAGTATTATATACATGAGTTTGGCTTGAATAAACGAGAAGTGTTAAATATGCTGAAGCAGCAGTTGGATGAAATTATTGCTTTGCTGCGGATGTATTTAGAGGCACATTTGAACGAGCGGAGAGACTGCTTAAAGAAGATTCGGCAAATTGAAGAGATTGATCCTTCGTATGTGATTTCTTTTAATTATACGGATACATATAAGATTTATGGCATTGATCCGGAAAATGTATTCCATGTTCATGGAAGCCTGGCGAAGGATAATATGGTGTTGGGATTCAATGATGATAATTCGGAGAATCTTGATTACATTTATTTTAAGAAGTATTTTCAGCGGATACAGAAGCTGACCGGATATATAGATCCGGATAAGATTCGAGAGAGAAATTCATTAGGAACATATAATTATCCGGTGATTCATTTTTATGGTCATTCGATGGACAAGACCGATGAAGATGTTATTCAGAAGCTCAGAACGATGGCTTCCGGATTTGTGATTTATACATATGATCAAAATGATTATGAGCAGAAGGTGATCAATTTGATTGATGTGTTTGGGAAGAATGAAGCGATGGAGATGATCGAGACGAAGTTTATTCGATTTCTGCAGTGCGAGAGTGGGACATAGTCCCACTTTTCTTGGAGTGGGGGTAAAAGCTTAGGCTTTGAGTTTGTGAATAAATAGATTTTCAAAAATATGAGTTGCAAAAAGAAATCCGGTATTGTATAGTAATTTCGTTACATGGCAAATCAATAGCGTATCGCTGAATTTTCCATAGACAATAAAATTGAATACATTGCATAATCACTTCCTTTTTACTATAATGTAGGGAGGATAACGATTGAATTGCAGAAGAAATAAAAGCTGGTTAAAGCTTGTTCACAAGTTCAAGTTTCACAACCGGAAGTATAAGGATCGTTTGTTTCAGAGAGTGTTTCAGGATAAGCGTGATCTGCTTGATCTATACAACGCGATGAATGGAACGGATCATCAGAATCCGGAGGAACTTGAGATCACAACGCTTGAGGATGTGATCTTTATGTCGATGAAGAATGATAAGTCCTTTATTATTTCGTCGACGATGAATCTGTATGAGCACCAGTCCACCGTGAATCCGAATATGCCGATTCGTGGACTGCTCTACTTTGCGCAGCTTTATGATGAGTACATTAAGCTGCATGAGTTAAACATGTATGGGCACAGGTTTATCAAGCTTCCGATGCCACAGTACATTGTTTTTTACAATGGCACGGAAGAGATTCCGGATGATCAGATTCTTTTGCTGTCGGATGCGTTTGAAAGTGATCCGGCGGCGAGAGAGATGGAACCAGCGTTAGAATGTAAGGCGAGAGTCATTAATGTAAACAGTGGACATAATGCGGAACTGATGAATAAATGCAGACGGCTCATGCATTATTCCTTGTTTATAGCAAGAATCCGGCAGAATACGGATGGAGGAATGTCAATGGAGCAGGCGATTGATGAAGCAATCAGTTACTGCATCGAGCATGACATCCTAAGAGACATTCTGCTGAAAAATCGGAGTGAGGTGCGTCATATGCTTTTAACAGAGTTTGATGAAAAGAAGTTTGCCAAGTCGATGTGGGAAGAAGGTCGTGAATCAGGATTTGAGGAAGGCCGTGAGACTGGATATACGGAAGGTAGAGATGATATCTTGAATATCATGGATGAAATCAACAAGGGAAATGACACTCTGGAAAAGCTGACCGCGTTGGGGTATGATGCAGAAGTGGCAAAGAAGGTACTGAAGAAAAAATAAAACAGTCTGGAAGTGTTTTATGCAATGTAGACGGAAAATTTTAAGAGGGTTTGCTGAAAAAGAGGTTATAAGACCTCTTTTTCTTACATGTGGTAAAGAAAATGGCACAGACAAAGATGATTTATGGAATCCTTATGTTTGGTGGGAGATGAGCGCAGAGACTATGTGTAATATTTTCTTGAAGGAACAAGGATGTGTGATATATGATTAGTTTGGACAAGATTAACGAATTCAGAGACGAAGTGAATTCAGATAAGTTCGTTCTTTCAAAGTACAAAATGGTTAATGGAAAGAATCAATGGGGATGTATATGTTCAGCCATGGATTGAATAACCGTTGCAATTGAATATATAATGCATTTTGAATATTACGGTGCGGCGGGTTCTTCCTCAATTATCCGTTTTAGCTCTTGGGATTATACGAAAACTATAGTATAATCAAGGTATCAATTGCAATAACGGAGACATAAGGATGGCGACAGTAGATACCTCATTTTTAAATGCATTTTACCCGGAAGAAAGTCTGAAAATATCAAATGTTATCCAAGATAAAGATAAAATTTTGATACGAATAAAACCTATTACAGCATGTTGCACCTGTCCTAAGTGTGGACAAACAACAAATAATTATCATGGTACATATATGCGTAAGGTACAAGACTTGCCGATCCTTGGAAAGAACGTTCAGTTGGAGATAACCGCTCATGAGTATAATTGTATGAATAAAGAATGTAATACAACATCCATATCAGAGACTTTTGATGGTTTTCTGAATGCATATAGCAGGATGACAGAACGTTGTGCAGATTTTGTATGTACATTGGCATTGGAAACAAGTTGTGAAGGATGTGCTCGCATATGTAAAACACTTGGAATTAAGACTAGTGGTGATACGGTTATTCGACTTCTTTTGAAAAGGTATGAACCATTACCGAATCCGGAAACTGGAGATGTGATTGGCGTTGACGATTTTGCCTATAAAAAGAGAAATACATATGGAACAATCATTGTAAATGAGAAGACACATGAACCTATTACCTTATTAGATGGTCGGGATGGAGAAACCTTAAGGGAATGGCTCAAAAATAATAAACAAGTAAAAGTCGTTACTCGTGATAGAGCAAGTGCTTATGCAAGAGTGATTACGGAGGAATTGCCAGATGCGATGCAGGTTGCGGATAGGTTTCATCTACACCAAAATCTTTTAGAGGCAATTAAAAAAGCTTTGAATAAAGAAATACCCGCCACCATTACTATTCCGCATGCGGATGAAGATTCATGTAAAAAAAATCGCAGTTGATGTGGATAACTCTCCAAATTATTCAGAAAAACGTTATCAAATGATATGTCAGATACAGGGATTTTTAAAGGAAGGCTGCAGTTATCGAGAAATCGTAAGAAGAATGGGTGTTGGAAGAAATACAATTGCTAAATATCGCAATGGAAATCCGATGGAATTAAGTATGTATGGAGTGAGACAAAGCAAATTAGATCCATATTATGATTTTATAATACAGTGTTTAAAATCAGGTTGGAGCAAAAGCAAGACAGTTAAAGCAGTTTATGAGAAAGGATATACTGGTTCCCAAAGCAATGCCTTTGATTATCTTGTAAAAATAGAAGAAAAAATAAATGAACAGTTTGCTCCTCAGCCATATGTTAGAACGATGACAGAGGCTTTAAAATATGGAACAGGTAGTTGCGGAAAAGATAAGGATTATATAACACGTGAGGGCATATTTCGATAT
Organism: uncultured Agathobacter sp.; assembly: GCA_934316545.1. Taxonomy (GTDB): domain Bacteria; phylum Bacillota; class Clostridia; order Lachnospirales; family Lachnospiraceae; genus Roseburia. Next base: position 27,983 of record CAKRDT010000018.1, read on the forward strand.
ATGTGGATGAACAAAGGACTAACTGAAGAACATAAATGTCATATCTTGAATCAGTATCCACACATATATGAATTGCACAGCTGCATCAAAGAATTCAGAAAAATATTTGAAGAAAAGAAAGTACCGTTATTATATCTGTTTATTGAGAAATACAGTAAGAGCGAAATAAAAGCTTTACAGAGTTTTGCAAATGGATTAAGGCGTGATATAGATGCTGTTGAAAATGCAATAGCATATGATTACAGCAACGGTTTTGTAGAAGGAACAAACAGCCGATTAAAAATGATAAAGCGAACAATGTATGGAAGGGGCAGTAAGCGGTTGCTTGAGGCAAAATTGCGATATCCAAAGGCAACTGCTTACGGATAATTGAGGAAGAACCTCACGAAGCAGAATATCCATTAAAATGTTAAGAGGGAAAAATGTACGACTATTTAATTGTTGGAGCCGGTTTATTCGGTTCGGTATTTGCCAGACAGGCAACGGATGCCGGTAAGAAAGTGCTTGTGATCGACAAGCGCCCGAACATTGCAGGCAACGTTTATACGGAGAATATTGAGAATATCCATGTGCACAAATACGGTGCGCACATTTTCCATACAAATAATAAAGAAGTGTGGAATTATGTTACGCGTTTTGCGGAGTTCAACCGTTTTACGAACAGTCCTGTAGCGAATTATAAGGGAGAGTTGTATTCACTGCCTTTTAACATGTATACGTTCAATAAGATGTGGGGCGTTGTGACACCGGAGGCGGCTGCGGCGAAAATTGAGGAGCAGCGCAACGAAGCCGGCATTACGGAGCCGCACAATCTGGAGGAACAGGCGATCTCTTTGGTTGGCAAGGATATTTACGAGAAGCTGATCAAGGGTTACACGGAGAAGCAGTGGGGGCGCGATTGCAAGGATCTTCCGGCTTTTATTATTAAGCGACTGCCGGTTCGACTGACGTTTGATAACAATTATTTTAATGCTTTGTATCAGGGGATTCCGGTGGGCGGCTATACGAAGATGGTTGCCAATATGCTGGATGGAATTGAAGTGCGTTTGGATACGGATTATTTCGAGAATAAGACAAAGCTGGATGCTTTGGCGGATAAGATTGTTTATACAGGGGCGATTGATGCTTACTTTGAATACCAATTGGGAGCTTTGGAGTATCGTTCTGTACGCTTTGAGACGGAAGTGCTGGACAAACCGAATTTTCAGGGAAATGCGGCGGTGAATTATGCGGATCGGGAGACGTCGTGGACGAGGATCATCGAGCACAAGTGGTTTGAGTTTGGCAAGGATGATGACGGAAATGATATTCCAAAGACGGTGATCAGCAGAGAGTACAGTTCGGAGTGGAAGGTCGGTGATGAGCCGTACTATCCGGTGAATGATGAAAAGAATGGTGCGTTGTATCAGGAATATAAGAAGCTGGCGGATAAGGAGCAGAAGGTAATTTTTGGCGGACGGCTGGGCGAGTATAAGTATTATGATATGGATGCTGTGATTGCGTCGGCGCTGGAGCTGGCGGAGAAGGAATTGAATTAATAGAAATAGGAACAGCCCCATGTGATGACATGGGGCTGTTTGACAGTACATATTATTTGTTTTGCTTAGCAAGGGCGGCTTCCAATTCAGCGATACGAGAGGCCTGTTGATTGATTTGAGAAGCTTGTTGATCAATGGTTTGAGTCAACTGTGAATTGGCTTCTTCCAGATAATGAAGCTTATTGTTTTTTATGGCCTCCCAATAGGCGGCATCGGCGCGTGACTGTGCACACTGACGGGCTACCTCGTCGGAGTTGAGCTGATATAAGGAGTCCGCTGCTTTTTGCATTGTTTCATTATTTTTTGTGATCATACGCAAATCCTCCCATGTCTTTGTTTTGAAAAGTTTTGCCCAACGGTCGATTCCATAGTGCCGATCTTCTTCTGTGGCAAGATCGATGCGGCTTAGGTCAATGACGTGGATGGAAAATTTTTCGCTGTACAGCCGCTTGGTCTTGAGGTTTAGAAGTTGATATAATGCATTAAATTCCGGATTATCCTCGAACAAGGTAAAATTCAGAAATCCGATACTGTGCACTGGCTTTGCATCAATGTAATATTCTCCGCGCTTCAGTTGATCAAAGTTCCGTGAAGCGTAAGAAATGGAACGGTCCGGCCGGCTCCATGTGCAGGATTGAGCAGATTGTTTAAGAGTTATTTTTTCAACTGCGCAAGTTCGGCTTCAAGCTCCGCGATACGAGCAGATTGAAAATCAATCTTTGAGGTCTGTTGCGCGATGGTTACAGCCTGGTTTGTATTAGTGGATTGCAATTCGGTATTGGCAGACTGTAGTTGGGCATTAGTCTCTTCCAGATAATGAAGCTTATTGTTTTTTATGGCTTCCCAATAGGCGGCATCGGCGCGTGACTGTGCACACTGACGGGCTACCTCGTCGGAGTTGAGCTGATATAAGGAGTCCGCTGCTTTTTGCATTGTTTCATTATTTTTTGTGATCATACGCAAATCCTCCCATGTCTTTGTTTTGAAAAGTTTTGCCCAACGGTCGATTCCATAGTGCCGATCTTCTTCTGTGGCAAGATCGATGCGGCTTAGGTCAATGACGTGGATGGAAAATTTTTCGCTGTACAGCCGCTTGGTCTTGACGTTTAGAAGCTGATATAATGCATTAAATTCCGGATCATCCTCGAACAAGGTAAAATTCAGAAATCCGATACTGTGCACTGGCTTGGCATCAATGTAATATTCTCCGCGCTTCAATTGATCAAAGTTCCGTGAAGCGTAAGAAATGGAACGGTCCGGCCAGTTGTATTCGTTGGTCATCTGCATTTCGAGATCGATCAGTCGGCCGTCATTGAGCACGACCCGGACATCCAGAATGAAGTCCTTGGCAGAAAATGTTTCGCCGAGTGAAATTGGATTCGTCACAGTAACTTCAACTCCGTCCGGCTTCATGTGCAGGATCGAGCAGATTAATGCTTTTAGCACATCGTTGTTCTCCTGCAGGATCTTACGAAATACATAATCGTTGGTGAAACCATAATCGATGGTTCCGGTTGCGGTTTCAAAATCAGGTACGTTGCTTTTCTCCATATAGTATGTTACCTTTCCTTTAGTATATATCATAAGGATTTATTTTCACACCCCCAAAAGTAAAAATAAATCAGAATGATTTAAAATATTTATTTGTATTATCCATTGATAATTGAACCGGAAAATGGTTCGTTATGATCTGGCAACTAAGCTGCTTGAAATGGATACATATGTTGTGAAATCAGAATAGCGAATAGCAGGGAAAAAGTCAAGAATTTTGAATTAAACATGCGTTCGTGTTATGCTATAATACGTTTTGTATAACTGAAAAGAAAGTAGGATGTGGATTTCCGATTATTAAGATGCCCTCTAGTATTACGAAAGAGGGTGATGCCCTATGAACACAATGGAAGTGCTTACTTTATTGCTAGTAGTTTTTGCGGCACTGTCTTACATAGATAATCATAATAAAAAGAAATAGCATCCCAGACCGTCCAAAGTTGAGGATGCTATTCTTTGTAGTTTAACTTTACTGAGGGCAAATCGGATAACACATCCGATAACCTTTCTGAGTAAATTATACATGAGGGTGCTTGATTTTTCAAGTGCCCTTTTCGATACAATTAGCAAAATAAATCTTGACATAAGTGCGAATTGCGAAGAGGAAGAAACGGCGACTATACAAATGAGGTGCCGGGATGGGTATAGCACGGTGGGGGATGGGTATCAAGAAGTGAAATGAAAACAAAATTGCTTGGAAAATATTGGTGTTTTAATAGTTGAATTTGACCAATTATAACTTTGATATTGTATCTTAACTTAAAGTAAGTTATAATACAGAAAAAGAGTTATAAATGGAGGCGATAGAGTGGAATACCTTAAGCGGGTTTTAGGAATTGAAGTGCTGTATGAAAATAAAGCTTTAGAGCATTTGCCAAACTTCATCAGTACAAGGTACGATTCACAGAAAGTATCTCTGAGTGGTCAAAAAGCCGTTTTTTTGTACCCTAAAACCGAATTGGAACAGGTGGAAACATTAAAAAAGCATCTGGAACGTGTGAAAAAGGTTGCAGATCGCCCTGTGGTTTTAGTACTGGAACAAATCACTGCACGGCAGAAAGAGTATTTACTTCGAGAAAAGATAGCATTTATTGTGGATGGAAAGCAAATTTATCTGCCCTTTATGGCGGCATATTTGCAGGAACGTTGTGATGCAGAAAAGAGCGACAGAGAAGAAATCTTGCCATCAGCTCAGATGCTATTGCTTTATTTTATTTATGAGGGAGCAAAGGAACTGTCCACAAGTCAAGCTGCAAAAGATTTGGATTTGACACCAACATCTATTTCCAGGGCGTCCAAACAACTTGAAGAAATGGGAACGCTGCAATCGAGAAAAATCGGAGTACAGAAGATACTGTTTTCAGAAAACTCCCCCAAAGAGTTGTTTTATAAAGCAGAGAAAGTTCTGCTCAATCCTGTGAAAAGGACTGTCTACGTTCCATGCGAGAAAGTAAAGAATGAATTGTTGGAGAGCGGATATTCCGCATTGGCGGAGTATTCGATGCTCAATGCGCCTGATGTTTGGTGCTACGCTTCAGGAAGAATATCTCAGTGGAATGACTGTATGACAAAGGATTTACAGGACTCCAATTCACAGGTGGCTGTTGAAATGTGGAGATATGACCCACGAAAATTATCGAAGAAAAAAATGGTCGATGAACTTTCTCTGGCATTATCGCTCAGGGAAGATACAGATGAACGGGTAGAAGAAGCAGTAGAAGAAATGTTAAATAATCTGTGGAGAAAGATATATGGTAACAGGGATTGAGTTCTTGAAGCAGGGAAAAGTGACTGTTGATGGAGTGACGGTTTTGGATGCTGCATATTTGATCCCATTTAAGGCGAAAGCATGGATGGATTTGACGGATCGCAAAGAAGCCGGAGAACACGTTGATAGTAAAAACATTAAGAAGCATAAAAAGGATGTTTTTCGATTGACTGAACTGATTGACCCTACAGTCAAGATTGCCACTCCCAGTGGCGTGTATGAGGATATGCAGAAGTTTGTTGATCGAATGAAAAATGAAACGGTTGATGTTAAACAGTTGGGGCTTGTGGGACGAACGAAAGAACAGATTCTTCAGGAAATAGGAGAATTATATGCTATACAATGATGCATTTCCCGGTTGGCATGGAGATGTTTAACGCTGCTGACGAAGAGCAGAAATCACAGATATGTGCGAGTCTAAATTGTATTTTTAAAATGAATCCGCTATACTATAAACAGTATAGCGGATTTTGTGTTTGGAGAGAGTGTATATGGTCCAGGAATTTGATTTCAACATGATGAAGATAAGTGAAATTATTAAGCGTGTTACACAGATTTGTCGTAGCCTTCATGTAGTACGCCTGGATTTATTTGGATCTTTTGCGACTGGAACCGCAACAAGTCGTAGCGATGTTGATTTTGTTGTTTACGGAGAAGTGGATCATGAGGCGTTAGAAGAAGCTGTGGAGAAAATTGATACACTTAGGAAGATTGATTTCTTTTATTATGATGAAATAGAAAATAAGTATTTGCTGGAGGATATTAAGAAGTATGGAAAACAAATTTATTAATCGATATCATTCTTTTTGTCATAGTTTAGCGAATCTGAAGAAAAGCACCGTGGCGGATCCTCAGGCAGATTTTGTGTTAGAAGGTACAGTACAGAATTATAATCTTACCTTTGATTTATCCTGGAAGATTATGAAAGATATTTTAGTTAAGTATATGGGAATCCTGGATTTTGCTGTAGGTTCACCGAGGGAAGTGCTACAGACGGCTTTCTCCAATGGAATCATTGAAAGTGATATGTGGCTGGAAATGCTACGGGCACGGAATCAACTGGCTCATGATTATGATGGCGAATTAGCAAAGAAATATTTTGAGCGGATTACGGTGGAGTTCTATCCGTTATTTGTCAAACTTCGGGAGCGGGTCAGAAAGTATTATGAAGAGCCTTGTCTGCGGGAAACAATGACTTTTTACACAAAGAGTTGATGTCAATAATCCGAACGTGGCAGAGCGTTTGGTACGCATGGAGGAACTATATCATTATCATTTCGGAATGGTTTATGAGAGCCGGTTCAACAGGATGGTGGTGGATCCGGGATGGGAAAATTGATGATGGGTATACCATGGGAGCTTACCTGTTGGGGCAACAGAAGATACCCGGATATGCGATCAATGAAATAAGTGAGGATAAAAAATGAGAACGATTTTGAAATATATATTTCCGGTCATAACGCTTGTTATACTGATTGTGGCGGTATGGCTGTCGCATCAGCCCGGAGACATCAGTGGGATGGAAAGTTCGCGTATTGCGGCATTTCTTGGAGTGAGCGACACGTTCCTTCGGTCTGCCTGTCATTATGTGCTTTTCTTCCTGATTACCATCTGTTGTGGAGTAAGTCTTGTATTATGGGAGAAACCATTATGGTGGCTGCTTTTCATCCTGCCGCTGTGCTGGTTGGATGAAGCGTCTAAGCCGCTTATTATGGGAAGGCATTTTTCGTGGATTGATTCCGGGAAGAATGCAATCGGGGCGATTGCCGGAATGGTTGTGACGATACTGCTTTCGTTTGTGTGCGGACGTGGCTAGAGTGTTTTTTCATGCAATGAATAAAATTGAATTTTGGGTGGGAATCCGTTATACTAGTGGTTAAGTGTAACGGATTTTTTGATGTATCAGGTTGGGAGTAAGTATGGAACATATTAAGATTGCCTTTTTTGATATAGACGGAACCATTCTTCCGTTTGAGTACCCTGAGATTACGGAGCGGATGCGTGATACGCTGCATCAATTGCAGAAAAATGGCATTATTATCTGTATTGCGACTGGTCGGGCACCGGTGTCGCTGCCGCATTTTTCCGGTGTGGATTTTGATGCATTTCTGACATTTAACGGATCGTACTGTTACAATAAGCAGGGAGCCATTTTTGATCATCCGATTCCGAAGGAGGAGGTGCGTCGACTGGTGGATAATGCTGCTGCGATGGGACGACCGGTTTCGGTGGCAACGAAGGGGCGGCTGGCTGCCAATGGCAAAGATGATGATCTGGTAACGTATTATCGATTTGCAAAATTAGAGGTGGATATCGCAGATAATTTTGATGAAATTGTTGCGACAGAAGATGTACATCAGGTAATGCTTGGCTGTACGATGGAGGAGCGTCCGAAGCTTCTTAAGGATGTGGAGCATGCGAAGATTACCGCATGGTGGGATTGTGCGGTGGATGTGATTCCTGCCAATGGCGGAAAAGGCGTCGGTGTTGAGGCGATGCTGAAATATTATGGCTTTGATAAGTCGGAGGCGATTGCATTCGGCGATGGTGACAATGATATCGAAATGCTTCAGGCGGTGGGACACGGTGTTGCGATGGGGAATGCATCGGACAATGTGAAAGCGATTGCGGATGATCTTTGTGGCGACGTGGCCGAGGATGGCATTTATCATTATTGCAAGGAGCATAACCTGATCTGACAGATGCCATGCCTGGCAAATGATACGATGCACTTGGAAAGCACCTTCCGTAGATGAAATAATGAAAAGAGAAAAAGGGATTGTAACATGAATGACGATAATAGAAACAAAGATATATTTGATGCAGCAGCAGAAGAGGAGCGTCGCGAGGCGGAACGCCATCGGGCACGCAAGGAACGCGCGGAGAGAATGCACCGGGAAAAGAGGAGAAGCATGTTGGTGCGTAAATATGGTGCGATCGGTCTGGCTGCAGCAGTCAGTGCGATCGTACTGCTTACGGTAATTGTCAAACAGAAAGACAAGATGGATCCACGCGCGATTGAACCGCAGACACAGACCGCCACAGAAGCGCAGGTTGCAGAGTCGGAGCAGCCGGCGGAAGAACCATGGAGTTTTGAGGCACATGAGACGGATCAGACAACGGATCTGCCGGAATCGGTAGTCAGCCAGCATGGAATTCTGATCAATGCAGATACCGGAGAGATTGTAGCGCAGAGAGGCGGCATGGATCGTATTGTTCCGGCTTCTATGACGAAGGTGATGACGGTTTTGGTTGCGGCAGAACATATTTCGGACGACCAGCTTGATGACAAGGTGAAGCTGACCAAGGAAGTGGCCGATTACAGTTATGTCAATGACTGTAGCAATACGGGCTTTGAATTGGATGAGCCGATTACGGTCCGGGATATGTTTTACGGAACCATTATGCCGTCAGGAGCGGATTCGGCGGTAACCCTTGCCAATTATGTGGCCGGATCGCATGAGGCGTTTGTGGATATGATGAATGAGAAACTGGACGAGCTTGGATTGTCGGAGACATCACATTTTACCAACTGTGTCGGATTGTATGATGAGAATCATTATACGACGCCGTATGATATGGCTGTCATACTGAAGGCGGCAACGGATAATGAGTGGTGCAGGCAGGTGCTTTCCGAGCATATTTATACGACGGAAAAGACGAAGCAGCATCCGGATGGACTTCGCATCTCGAACCTGTTCCTGCGTAGAATTGAGGACAAGGACACACATGGTACCGTGCTTTGCGCGAAGACTGGTTTCGTCTCGCAGTCCGGAAGCTGCGCGGCGAGTATGGCGGTCGACAAGAATGGTACGGAATATCTGGTTGTGACGGCGGGGTCGACATCAAGCTGGAGATGCATCTATGATCATGTGGATATCTATACGCAGTATCTGCCGGAGTGATCATGCTGCTGGGCGACTGTGTGCGTGAGACTGATATTTGGACAAATTTAGATAAAGTAAACGAAATTAAAAATTATATCAAAAATTAATTTATGCATAAAGGAGAATGGATATGCGGGAATTACAATTAGAACAGACAAATACAAAGATTCCTTCGATTGCTGTGGGCTGCATGCGCATTGACAGCATGGAGATTCCAGCGCTTGCACAGCACATCGAATTCTGTGTGGAACAGGGACTGACGTATTTTGATCATGCGGACATCTATGGCGGTGGAAACTGTGAGACACTATTTGGTAAGGCATTCAAAGAGACAGACGTAAAGAGGGAAGATATTTTTGTACAATCGAAATGTGGTATCGTCCCTGGCGTTATGTATGACCTGTCGAAGAAACATATTCTGGAATCGGTGGATGGAATCCTAAAGAGATTGGATATGGAGTATCTGGATGCGCTCGTATTGCACAGACCGGATGCACTGGTGGAGCCGGAAGAGGTTGCGGCTGCGTTTGATGAGTTGGAGAAATCCGGTAAGGTGCGTCATTTTGGCGTGTCAAACCAGAAACCGATGCAGATTGAGTTGCTGAAGCGTTATGTCAAGCAGCCGATCGAGATCAATCAGTTGCAGCTCAGCATTCCATGTTCGAACATGATCACAAATGGAATGGAAGTGAATATGGCATCGGAAGGGGCAGTGGATCGCGACGGAAGCGTATTGGATTACTGCCGTCTGAATGATATCACGATTCAGGCATGGTCGCCGTTCCAGTATGGCTTTTTTGAAGGCGTATTCATTGGAAATGAGGAGAAATATCCGGAGCTGAATGCGATATTAAATGAGCTGGCGGACAAATACAATGTGTCACCATCCGGCATTGCAACGGCTTGGATCCTTCGTCATCCGGCGGGAATCCAGATGATCGCAGGATCGACAAGCAGAAAGCATATGCAGGAGATCATTGATGGAAGCCATGTGACACTTACCAGAGAAGAGTGGTACCGGCTTTATCTTGCAGGAGATCATATACTACCATAAGATTCTTAGTATCATATAAGCTGAAAAAGAAAGCATGTCGATACTTGGCAATTATTTGCTAAGTGCAGACATGTTTTATTAATAAAAACTAGATTAAATTTTAATACAGAAAATTGTGGTTACAGGATAATAATGCTTGCACAATTCAGGTCTTCACCGAGTTCATATACCTTGCCACTCTCTAAGCCCACCACGGTCGGACGAAGAATGTAATGCGGTATATTGCGGACAACGCGTGCTTTCTCCCCGTTGCTTAGTTCTACGATACTGTCAACCGGATAGAGGATCATACTCTCTAAGAAGCTCTTCATCGCCGTAATGTCAAGTTCCATCGTCATGGACATGATCATTTCGATGGCATCTCGCTGCGAGTATGCAGCCTTGTATGGGCGTTCTGTGACGAGTGCATCGTAGATGTCTGCGACTGCCAGAATCTTGGCATAAGGGCAGATCTTGTCCTCTTCGACACCCATCGGATAACCGGAACCGTTGATCTTCTCGTGATGCTGTAATACACCGAGTGCAATCTGCGGGGAGACTTCCGGACGGTCCTTGATCATCTGGTAACCATATACCGAATGTTGCTTCATAACCATAAATTCTGCGTCATTCAGGCGGCTTGGCTTATTGAGAATGGAGAGAGGAACTTTTGTCTTACCGATGTCGTGAAGGAGACCGGTTACTCCAATCTCATGGATTTGTGCCTGCGAAAGTCCCTGCTGCTTGGCAACGATCATAGCGATGGTTGCAACGTCAACACTGTGCTTGAATGTGTATTCGTCGCTTGTCTTGAGTGCAGAGATGTCAATGGCAATTGCATCGTTATCGTTGATTGCGGAAAGCAGATCGGAGGCGATCGTATCGGTAGCCTGAATCAGTTCGGGGGAGCTGGTGTTGCTATACACATATTGAATTCCCTGCGCTACACGTTCCCGCACGCTTGCGGACAGTGTGACTTTTGAACGATCATCGGTACGAAGCTTTTCAATATTCTTTTCAGCAGCAGCACTTACAGGAAGCGTTGGCTTCTCTTCGTCTTCTTCACCGTCCTGAATATAAACACTCATAATGCCCATCTGAATCAGAGAGTCAATCATGTATTCATCCAATTCAGCCCCTCGCGCAACAAGGTTACGACCGAGCCGGTCGACGACCGGATGATCTAATTTCATACCTGCTTTCAATTGTCGCGTACGCATATATTTTCGATTAATCACTTTGTGCCTCCGTATAACGATGTTTCGTATATTTTACCATATAATGCGCATATAACCAAATAAATTTGTTCAATTCTGATAAATTTGTGTAAATTCACAAAAATATTTTTGTGAATAGCGCTTGTCGATAATCCGTTCCCCTTTTATAATAAAAAAGAATAGGCGATTGCGAAACTCCTGTGGCGGCGTGCTCCGGCTGGGCTGACCCGATGGCGGGCTTCTACGCTGACACTAGTTAT
>CAKRDT010000019.1 GCA_934316545.1 uncultured Agathobacter sp.
AGTCGAAGCGTTGCTCGGACATAAAAATTGAGCCCAGCAGAGATTTTCGCAAATTCAATGATTTTGTCTAAAATCGTCTTCAGCGTAGAAGCCCGCCACCGGGTCAGCCCAGCCGGAGCACGCCGCCATAGGAGTTTCGCAATCGCTTATTATTTTCCCCGATTATAAAGCTTATAGCAACTATAAGGTCAATAGAAAATGCTAATTTTTTCTCTCGCAAATATGATTTAACGCAATTCCTATCAATCGATCCGTCTGATCTGCCATAAAAAGAGGAATATTGAGCATGTCATCATCCAGCTTCAAATTGTCAAGAGAAAACCGGATGCGCAGCTTTACCTTATCCGGAAACAGTTCTTTAAACTTTTTCAAGCTCTTACTTGTGGTGTTTGCTTCTGATTTTACCTCAATCGGAAAAATATCGTTTTCTCTCTGGATAAGAAAATCTACTTCATATGGCGGATTCGTCTGTGTCCAATAGCGTGGAACTACTTCAAACTGTGTAACCAATGTCTGCAATACAAAATTTTCGGTCAGCGCTCCTTTAAATTCTGTGAAAAGCCGGTTCCCCTCTCCGAACGCGGTCGGTGCCAACTGCGCAAGACGTCTCAGCAATCCCACATCTACAAGATAAATCTTAAACGCCGACAAATCATCATATGCCGCAATCGGAAGCCCCGGAGCAGAGCTTCGATATATCTTATGAACAAGTCTTGCATCAACAAGCCATTGCAGAGCATCTTCATATTCTCTGGCCCTTGCGCCCTGCTTAACAACCTTATAGATAAATTTTTTGTTCTCCCGTGCCAGCTGGGACGGAATCGACTTCCAGATCATGGATATTTTAGGGAATTCCTTTACATCCGGATGCTTCGCGAAATCACGTTCATACGCATCAATAATTCCGGATAGTGCGCGCTGCATAGCCTCCGTATCGCGTGCCTGCGTCCACATAAATACGGACTCCGGCATCCCGCCTGTGACGTAATACATTTTCAATTTCTCATACAACGGATGGAAAAAGGCATCCGGTATTGGCTCGATCGAATCAACGCTCCCCATATATGTGACCAGATTTTCATCCCCGTTTGCGACCAGAAACTCTGAAAAAGTCATGGGATCTATCTGCATGAAATCGACCTTCCCAACCGGAAAAGAAGCCGGTTTCGCAAGTGCAATTCCAAGTAACGATCCGGCGCACGCAATATGATACTGTGGCGCATTTTCGCAGAAATACTTCATGGAGTTAATGACTTTGGGGCAATCCTGAACCTCATCAAAAATGATCAGCGTATTCTCCGGAACAATTTTCTGACCGCTTGCAAGCATCAGATTCTGCAGAATCCGATCAACATCCTTTGTTGTCTCAAAAAACTCCTTATAGTCTTCATTCTCATCAAAATTAAAATAAGCGGTATTCTCGTAATATCTCCGCCCAAATTCCTTTAAAATCCAGGTCTTCCCAACCTGACGCACGCCTTTGAGAATCAGCGGCTTTCTGTAAGGAGAGTTTTTCCATTTCAGTAGATCATCTAATATTTTTCGTTCCATAGGTATCTCCTTCCACGTTTTAATAATAATGTGATTTTTCACACATTATTATGCATAATTACGTGATTTTCATCACACTTTTATTATAAACAGGCATTTCGTGAAATACAATACTTAAAAAATGCACTTTTTAACAAAAAAGCGGTCCGGAATCTGTCTCTTCCGAACCGCCTGACTATTCGTTTATTCTGCAATCAGTTTCTTGGCTGCTCCAAAATCTTTCCGCCTCACATACACCAAATATGTGTACAGAACATCTCCAACCAAATCCTTGTATGTTGATGCTGACGGCGAACCATTACCGATCGTTTTGGACATATTAGAATGTACGATCTGACCAAAAGTCGTCATGTTTTTCTTCGTAACCACATCATAAGAAATCGCATTTTTGCGAAGGATATCTGTCACACGATCCAATTCCTGTGAGGAAGTATCCGCCATTAGTTTTTCCCTGTTAAATACTGTAATCATATGTCTCCTCCTCTGGGTATTGCCCCTGCATTTTCTACATTATAACGCTTTACTCAATTACTGTAAAGAATGACAATTCACACAATTTCTAACTATCCATTGTGATCAGATACGCAATCTCTTTATCCGCATCGTATACACAAAAGGAAACATTTGTGTACTCTTCGGTTCCCGGATTTCGATCAACAAGTTTCCAATATCCAGCCTCAATTGCTGGAAGTTCAACATAAGTAGATACGCTTGTCACAAAATCATCCGCCTCTTTCGAATACGGCAGACTATCCCACTCCATGATTTCTTCCAAAGCATCTTTATTCAGGCTTATCTTATACAACGCGATTCCCTCATATGGAAAGCCTTCATAATTGTTGAACAGTTCTTCAAATTCACAATCCTTTTTTGAAATATTTAAATCAAAATCCTTTATGAATTGCGATTTTGCATGATTCTGCTTTTTCCCGCATCCAACGACGGCTATTAAGATCATCATAAAAAGCGCTGCTGCTACACATCGTTTTGTTTTCACAAATTTGCGTCCTCGCCTATTCACACTTCTCAAACACCAGATCATTTGCTGTGATCTGTCCATATGAACCGCTTTTCTTGGAAATTGCAGCTACAAATCTCCAGCCTTCAGCACTGTATTTGTCAATAAGCTCCCTATGATTATCCTCACTTAATATACCACCTACTTTTGACTCCACATATAAATACTTATACATTTCATCCCCCTATCTCGACTTTGTATATTTTGTTCCGTTTTTAATGATTGTACTTCTTGCAGCGTTGTTTATTTTCATACATATAGGAGTCAGCCTTATCCAATAGCATCCGCAGCGTGCAAGCACTTTCATCAATTGAGAGCGCCCATCCGCATGCATAGTCGATTGGAATTTGATCTCCATTACTATTTAAAGTGTCTTTTTCTCTGCATAAACTTTGTAACAGCTCTTCAATCTCCGTTTGGCTTGTATGATAAATCACAGCCATAAACTCATCTCCGCCATATCTTCCCACAAAATCTTTGTCCGGAATCACGCTGCGTAAAAGCCGGGCGAAATTCATGATCAGCCGGTCTCCTGCCGAATGTCCCATGGTATCATTTATGGTCTTCAGATTATTCAGATCAAACATTACGCAGGCTGTAGGCTCAATGACTGTATTCTGATCTCTAAGCAAAGCCTCACAGGCACCTTTATTCGGCAATCCGGTATGGGCATCCGTATATGCCCTCTGTTCTAGCAGTTTATTCTTCATTGCCATCTTCATAGCTGTCAGCGTCTGTATAATAATCAAAATCACCAGACACAACATATCAAGCGCTGACAACAGTTCTATCGTACGGATCTCTACTGCAATTTTTTCGGAATAATTTTCCGCAGCAAATACCGTTTCATCAGCCATATGAAAATAAGTTTCACTCATATTAACAATATCTGTATTTTGATAGCCGCCGCTTCTTACTGCCTCGATTTCTATTTTTAATTTCTCCCAATATTCACTCTGAATCTGCAATTTATCCTGATATTCCTTATCATGGAGCTTTACCAGATCATAATGTCCATCCTGATATCTTAATCCACTCAGAATATCATCCAGATATTTTATCAATTCATCATTCCGGCTTCCTGTAATTTCTAATTTCACCAGACGCTGTGTGGCTCCACGCACCAGACCAGCATAATTGATTACACGCGCAGTCCCTTGTAACCTGTTAATCTGTATCATCATAAAAATAATTAAAACCACCAGGATCAATACAAGGCAGCTTTGTATCATACTTATTATATTTTTGTTTTTTCTATCTGGCCGTATTTCTCTGTTTATCATATTATCCTCACTAGGGTTCAATGTAGAAAATCGACTGTAATTTTTGATCCAAATTATTGATCCATAATTAGTAGAATTCTATCATGTGTGATTGAAAAAATCGATTAAAAATTTCTTAATTTTTCAGTCTACGTGGTCCGTCATCATTACCCATCCTGTTTTCCATCAAAGTTTTCCGCAATAGTCGTGAGCAAATTTCCATGTATCCATATTTTTCATTGAACGAGTTGTTCGATATCCAAACATACCATTTATATAAGTAAATGATTTGTTTCATGAAAAAACCCCGTTTTACCAATTATGCAAAACAGGGTTCTCTCTACTGTTGTTAACAGTTACCATACATCGTTTAGATTTCATAAATCTACACCATCCTGATCTAAAAATCTATAATCCACATCATATCCACCTGCGTATTCCGACATATCCATATAATAAACAAATGGAACTTTATCAACATCAATCTCTTTGCATTCTATTTTCTTGTTTTTCGACATGATTTCAACACGAACTTTCTTTGCTTTCTCATTCGTACAAATGATCACATTGCCATCCTGCCACTTGCAGATCCCTGATTGATTCTCTTCATAAAGTACCGAAACTTTATTTTCATATTGATACTGTCCTTCTTGCTTCTCCACAAATTGTGCCGCACAATAATCAAAAACTTTACCCCCACTCACATTTGCACCGACGCACAATACTTTATCATCAAGAACAATACTTCCGCATTCTAGAATCTCTCCAGAGATATTCTGCCCATTTTTCATAGCCTGCAACATTTCATCTTTTGTACAAAGCGTGTTTCCGCATGCATTAAGGCACATTATAATCGAAAAAATTAAAATCCTCCTCCATTTTTTACCGATCATACTCTCCTCCTCCAATTGCCACTATTCCTCACACATCTCGAACACTAAGTCATTTGCTGTGATCTGTCCATACGAACCGCTTTTCTTCGGAATTGCCGCTACAAATCTCCAGCCTTCAGCCGCATATTTATCAATAATTTCCCTGTGATTATCTTCACTTAAAAGACCGCCTGCTTTTGATTCCACATATAAATACTTATACATTTCATTTCCCTCCATCTTTATTTTATAAATATTGTTCCGTTTTTAACAATTATACTATGTAGCCAGTCCAAAAGAAACCCTGTTTCACAAACTTTGCAAAACAGGGTTTCCATCATTTCTACTTATGTCCAGCGACATCGATACGTGTCAATGCCTTATGGAGCGCATACTCTGCGCGTTTTAGATCCAGATTCTCGGACTTGGCGGCGATTCGATCCTCCGCACGCTGCTTGGCAGCTTCCGCACGATTGACATCAATCTCATCCGGCCACTCGGCAAGCTCCGCAAGAAGTGTTACCTTCTCGCCGAGGATCTCGGCGAATCCGGCATGCACGGCTGCCACTTTCTGCTGATCGTCATTGTGGATCACAACGACGCCCGGCTCAAGTACCGTGGTCAGCGGGATGTGGTTCTTGTAGACACCGATCTGTCCGTCTCCGGTATTGAACTCGATCATGTCCGCCTCTCCGGTGAAGAACACGCGGTCCGGCGTAATGATCTCTACTTTAAACTTATTTTCTTCGGCCAAGCCCCTGCACCTCCTACTTTACACGTGCACGAACTTCATCGATCGTTCCTGCATTCAGGAAGTAGCTCTCCGGTACGTCATCCATCTTGCCGTCTAAGATCTCACGGAAGCCGCGGATCGTCTCCTCGATCGGAACGTACTTACCTTCCAGACCGGTGAACTGTACCGCAACGGAGAACGGCTGGGAAAGGAATCTCTGTACCTTTCTTGCACGGCTTACAACAAGCTTGTCGTCCTCGGATAACTCGTCCATACCAAGGATGGCGATGATATCCTGTAACTCCTTATATTTCTGCAGAATCTCCTGAACCTCACGGGCAACAGCGAAATGCTCCTGACCAACGATACGCGGGTCAAGGATTCGCGAAGTCGATGCCAGAGGATCTACTGCCGGGTAGATACCAAGCTCTACGATGGAACGATCCAATACGGTCGTTGCATCCAGATGGGCGAAGGTCGTCGCCGGAGCCGGGTCAGTTAAGTCATCGGCCGGTACATAGACAGCCTGAACGGATGTGATGGAACCATTCTTGGTTGAAGTGATTCGCTCCTGTAAAGCACCCATTTCTGTCTGTAATGTCGGCTGATAACCTACGGCGGAAGGCATACGTCCGAGCAAAGCGGACACCTCGGAACCGGCCTGTGTAAATCGGAAAATATTATCGATGAAAAGCAGCACGTCCTTACCGCCTTTATCACGGAAATACTCTGCCATCGTAAGTCCTGTCAGCGCTACACGCATACGGGCTCCTGGTGGCTCGTTCATCTGTCCGAATACCATGGTCGTCTTATCGATAACGCCGGATTCTTTCATCTCATAGTAGAGGTCGTTACCCTCACGGGTACGCTCTCCAACACCGGTAAATACGGAGTATCCACCGTGCTCCGTTGCGATGTTGTGGATCAGCTCCTGGATCAGTACGGTCTTACCTACACCGGCTCCACCGAACAGACCGATCTTACCACCCTTCTGGTAAGGGCAGAGAAGATCAACGACCTTGATACCGGTCTCTAACATCTCCTGTGAAGTTGCCTGCTCCTCGAAGGACGGTGCCGGACGATGGATCGGCCACTTCTCCTCAGTCTTCGGTGCCTCGATCTCATCGATCGGATCACCGAGAACGTTGAACAGTCGGCCCAGTGTATTCTCGCCGACCGGCACGGAAATCGGTGCGCCGGTTGCGATGGCATCCATGCCACGGACAAGTCCATCCGTTGGTCCCAAAGCAATACATCTTACTGTATCATCACCCAGATGCTGAGCAACCTCTACAACCAGCCTGCCGCCGTCTTTCAGCGGAACATTGATTGCTTCGTTGATCTCAGGCAGATTACCTTCCTGGAATTTGATATCCAGAACGGCACTGATAATCTGAGTAATTTTACCAATATTATTACCTGCCATTTGTTTTCTCCTTATTTTTTACATTGAGATAATAATTACGATTTCTCCGTTCTTCGAACTCCCGAAATCGCACAGACATGCGCAATCCGGGTTATCACCCTACTTGCTTATGTCTGTTTATCCGTCAAATAAATAAGCTGCTTTGCCTGCAAGCAGTCACGCTGCTTATTTGCTTGACGGAATTATTTAATCATATCAAGATATCGCATTCGCGCCAGCGATAATCTCGGTGAGCTCCTGAGTGATGGAGCCCTGACGCGCGCGATTGTACTTCAGTGACAGATCACTGATCATCTCTTCCGCATTGCTTGTTGCAGAATCCATTGCCTGCATACGTGCACCGTTCTCACTGGCAACTGCCTCGACGAGTGCTCCGTAGAACAGACTGGTCACATACTTCGGAATAATCATGTCTAAAGCCTCTTCCTCGTTCGGCTCATAGTTCATCAGTATGTTGGAATCGGAAGCCTGATTTTCCTCGGAATCCGGCTCGATCTCCACCGGAAGCAGCTTGATCAGCTTCGCTTCCTGACTGACGGTATTCTTAAAATGCGTATATGCCAGATAAATTTCTCCAACCTCTCCGCTGGTAAAAGCGTCAAGCACACGGTTGCACAGACTTGCCGCATCCGGATAAGTCGGTGCCTCCATCATTTCGGTCTGCAGATCCGCGATATGGTAGCCTCTTCGCTCCAATGCCTCTGCTCCCTTGCCTCCGACAGCGTAGATATCCAGATCTTCTTTGTCGAAATCGCTTCCTGTGATCAGCTTTACGATGTTGGAATTGTATCCACCCGCAAGTCCCCGGTTCGAGGTAATGACAACCACGGCTTTCTTCTTGGAATCGCCGGCGGTCAGATACGGGTGATCGATATTGCCGCTTCGTGCGAGCATGGAACTCACCGTCTTATACATATAATTGAAATACGGATCGGTCTGCTCTGCACGGTTCTTGGCTTTCTGTAACTTAACGGTAGAAACAAGCTTCATGGCTTTGGTGATCTGCTGCGTACTCTGTATGCTGCTTTTTCTTCGCTTTATGTCTCTCATTGAGGCCATGTCTTATCACCTACTTTCTGCCATTAGCGGAAGGATGCCTTGCACTCTTCAATCGCTTTGATCAGCTTCTTTTCTGTCTCATCATCCATCACATGGGTTGCTGCGATCGAGCCCGGAATCTCCGGATACTTCGTATCGATGAACTCAAACAGTTCATTCTGGAAACGCAGAATGTCTGCAACCGGAATATCCATCAGATACTTGTTGATCGCTGCATAGATGATGATAACCTGCTTCTCAACCGGCATCGGCTGATACTGTGGCTGCTTTAAGATCTCTTTTAAGCGCTCGCCCTGTGCCAGCTTCTCGGTGGTATCGGCATCCAGCTCGGAACCGAACTGCGAGAAAGCTGCCAGCTCACGGTACTGAGCAAGCTCGGTACGGATCGGGGCTGCAATCTTCTTCATTGCCTTGATCTGTGCGGAACCACCTACACGGGATACGGACAGACCTGCGTTGATGGCCGGGCGGAAACCTGCGTTAAACATCTCGGTCTCCAGATAGATCTGACCATCGGTAATGGAGATGACGTTGGTCGGAATGTATGCTGATACATCACCCGCCTGTGTCTCAATGATCGGAAGTGCTGTCAGTGATCCTCCGCCAAGCTTGTCGGAGAGTCTTGCCGCACGCTCAAGAAGTCTTGAGTGTAAGTAGAAGACATCACCCGGATAAGCCTCACGTCCCGGTGCACGCTTCAGAAGAAGTGACAGGGTACGGTATGCTGCTGCATGCTTACTTAAATCATCATAGACAACAAGGACATCCTGTCCGTTCTCCATCCATTCCTCACCGATCGCACAACCGGAATAAGGAGCGATGTACTGCAGCGGTGCAAGCTCACTTGCGGTAGCTGCAACAACGGTGGTATAACCCATTGCGCCATACTCTTCCAATGTTTTCACAATATTTGCAACGGTGGAAGCCTTCTGTCCGATTGCGACATAAATACACTTCACACCCGTGCCTTTCTGATTAATGATCGTATCGATCGCGATCGCGGTCTTACCGGTCTGACGGTCTCCGATGATCAACTCTCGCTGTCCACGTCCGATCGGAACCATGGAGTCGATCGCCTTGATACCGGTCTGTAATGGTGTATCAACCGATTTTCTGGAGATAACGCCCGAAGCGACTCGCTCGATGCGACGGAACTTGTCGGTCTCGATCGGTCCCTTGCCGTCAATCGGCTGGCCCAATGCGTTAACAACTCGTCCCAGCATGGCATCTCCTACCGGAACCTCAACCACTCGTCCGGTCGTCTTAACGGTGTCACCCTCACTGATGTTCTTCTGGGAGCCGAGAAGTACGGCACCTACGTTATCTTCTTCGAGGTTCATCACCATTCCGTAAACCTCTCCAGGGAACTCTAAGAGCTCTCCCTGCATTGCGTTCTCCAGACCATGGATACGCGCAATACCATCCGCAACCTGGATTACGGTTCCCACATCCGCTACTTCAAGCTGGGAAGCGTATCGTTTAATCTGCTCCTTGATCACAGAGCTGATTTCTTCTGGTTTCAAATTCATGGAGCGCACTCACCTACTTTCAACTGTATTTTGGATAATTCGCGCGTCAGGTCGTACAGCTTGGTCTTGATACTGCTGTCTACGACGCGGTCCTTGATACGAATTACCATTCCGCCGATCAACTCGGCATCTACATCATAATGCATCTCAAATTGTACATATTTGGTTGTCTCCAGCAGTCTCTTCTCTACCGCTGCCTTCTGCTCGCCGGTAAGTTCCACTGCGGAGGTGACATATGCAGTTCCGATATTTTTGTACTCTTTTACCCGATCGATGAAATACGTGAATACGTTCATCATTTCCTTGTAATGATCCTTCTCCACGATCATGCGCATCAGTCCAACCAGTTCATCGGATACCTGCCCCTTAAATATGTCTTCTATCAGTTTGACTTTCTCTTCTTTGTCAATCTTGGGATGGTTCATGAGTCTGGACAGATCCGGGTTCTCGTTCAGCGCCTGTACGGCTGCTGTGACATCATCCAGCATATCGTCCAGATGATTTTCCTCCAAAGCCAGCTCAAATAATGCATCCCCATATGTCTTGGATACTAGCTTAGCCATGTCGATTCACCCATCTCTTTCAATGTCTCATCTACCAGTGTGCTCTGGATGTTGGTATCGATGGAAGCGGCAACTACCTTCTGTGCCATCATAGCGGCAACCGTAATCATTTCCTGCTTCATATCATCCATAGCATGCTTTTTCTCAAGCTCAGCTTCCTCCTGCGCTCTCTTTACGATGCGCGAGGCCTCTTCTTTTGCTTCGTCAATCATCTTGGCCTGGTTCTTCATTGCCTTCTGTCTTGCTTCGGCAAGAATTCCCTCTGCCTCCTTGTCAACTTCTTTGAGCTTTGCCTCATATTCAGCCTTTAAAGCTGCGGCACTCTCTTTGTCTTCCTTCGCACTGTCAATGTCGTTTGAGATCCGCTCCTGTCTGTCCTTCAGCATCTTACGTGCCGGGTTAAAAAGCAGATATGACATGGCAAGCACAAGGAAAAATACGGCGATTGCCAATAAAGCTGTATCGAAGAGCAACTGTGCGTCAAGATTGAATAAAAATGTCTGTTCAGCTAACAATCTCTTTTACTCTCCTTTCCTTCTTTGCTTCATCAGACACATTTTCCATGTGTCTGTAAGGAGCACATCGCATGAAAGATTCGCTTCGCGAATGCGATGTACGTAGGAGACACATCTTCTATGTGTCTCATTAGCCAAGTGGATGAACGAAAAGTAAGAGCAGCGCTACAACAAGACCGTACAAACCGGTTGTCTCTGCAACGGCCTGTCCGAGAAGCATGGTAGACATGATCTGTCCTCTTGCTCCAGGGTTACGTCCAACTGCTGCTGCACCGTGTCCGGCTGCAATACCCTGTCCAATACCAGGTCCGATACCGGCGATAACTGCCAAACCTGCACCGATTGCAGAACATGCTCTGATTAAATCCTGTCCTGAAATATTCATAATGTAAATCCTCCTTAACATTTAAGATCTTTTTCGTTAACAGCACAACCATTCTGTACTGTAAGGAGCAAATTGCATGTTGAATCCGCTTCGCGGATGCAATTTGCGATGCGGTACATCATCTTTGATGTATCGCTTGGGACATGCATCCAAGATGCACCTTTTAAGGAGCACATCGCATGAAAAATTCGCTTCGCGAATGCGATGTGCGATGCGGTACATCTTTGATGTATCGCCTTTGGGGACGTACTTCGCAGAAGTACGTCAGCCATCACATGCCTGTGATACATAAGTCATGGTCAACATACAGAATACATATGTCTGAATTGCTCCGGAGAACAAGTCAAAGTACACATGCAGCGCTGCCGGCCATACGACAGCGATTCCTCCGAGAAGACCATATACCAGCGCCATAATTACCGTTCCTGAGAGCACGTTTGCAAACAAACGCAGCGACAGGGAAATCGGAATTGCGATCTCGCTGATAACGTTGATTGGCGCCCAGATCGGAAGCCACGGTGGTAAAGGCGAACATACACCTTCCCAAATTTGTTTTGCGCTTTGATGCTTAACTTTGCAGACCCGAATCATAAAGAATGTGATCAGCGCTAACGCAAATGTTGTGCCGTAGTCGGCTGTTGGAGGACGAAGTCCCACAAGTCCGGAAATATTGCTCATCAGTATGAAGATAAAGATCGTACTGATATAATTCACGAACTTCGGTGCCCACTTGCCCATGGTGCTTGCCACCATGCCATCCAGCATTTCCACGATCAGCTCTATGACATTCTGGAATGCATCCGGCTTATCCGTTGCATGCTTCATCTTGCGGTTCGCAGCGATCGCAAAGATCAGCATGAGTGCCATAACGATCAGAATACATGCGTGGCTGGTCGTAATCCAGACTTTCTGTCCGAATACTTCCACCTGAAAGATTCCATGAATCATAAAATCAATATCGGCTGACAATAAAATTCCTTGATTCACATAGTCACCTCCTTATTTAATTTACTATTTGTAACTACTTCGTGCCCTCATAGTCACTTAATATTCCGGCAGAAGATGCATCACTTCTTCCACTCCGCTTATGCCGCACTTTTTCGATCAGTCCCTGAAGGTAAGCACTCACCTTAAGTCCCAGGACACCGACAAAAGCCATAAACAGATTTCCGAAATTAAAATAGCCCAATATAAAAAACAGAACTACCACAACAACATAACGCAAAATGGATTTTGCGATAATTCTGCGATTGGCATGTTCACTGTCGCCCATTGCCACTGCATCGAAGATCACCATCGCCAGATTGATAGCGAGCCCCACAGCGATCGCGACACCGTACCATAGTCCGATCGAATACTTCATCTTGTCTTCGACAAACCACACACCTGCCAGTTCAAGGACGAGTCCGTATAACAGGATCGTCACCACAAGTCCCGGCAAAGCTTCATTCATCCTTCTTAACATGTTTATCATCCTTGCTGTCTTTGTCGATCAGCTTCCTCGCCATCTTATAAATATTGTTAAACCCTGCCAGCGCACCGACAAAAAAGAATGGTATCATCATCCACGAAATCCCGGTTTTGTTTCCGATCCAGATGCCCACCATACAACATAAAAAAATGGGGACTACCATATTGATTCCGAACTGAAACACCAATACCAGTGCGTTCATGACCTGTCTGTTATCTTTTTTCATTGCGCTCCTTTTGTATTTTCGCAGTGCATCTATCGATGACCGGTTGCCAAAGCGATGCATCAAAGATGCACCGCATCAGTCGCCCTATCAAATCAGAATTGCCCAGCCCTCTTTGTGCAAGCACATCGGTCTGTTCCCTTCTGATTTGGCACTGCTCGTTGCCTACGCCCATTATAACATTTTTAGGAAGTTTGTCCATAAAATTACGTTAATTCATTAACAATTTTGTCACTTATGGGAAAAAATACCACACGACAGACTCAATTTCATTATCCATCGTGTGGTATCATTTTATACATTACCTATTCCATTCTTTAAAGTTCAAGCTGCACATCACGTTGCGTGTGCTCGTAGCGGCGCACGGTCAGTCCCGCTGCCTTCATCATTTTCTTTGACGCCATCACGGATGGTGTATCCGCATACTTGTCGCTGTCGTAGACAACCTCGCGGATGCCCGACTGAATGATCGCCTTGGCACATTCGTTACACGGAAAAAGCGTTACATAAATGCTTGCGCCCTCAAGACTTCCGCCGCGGTAATTCAAGATGGCGTTCAACTCACTGTGTGTCGTGTAGAAGTATTTGTTATCCTCCCCCTCACGCACCCACGGAAATTCATCATCCGAGCATCCGGTCGGAAATCCGTTGTAACCCATCGAAAGGATCTTGTGCTCGGAGCTTACGATACAGGCTCCCACCTGGGTATTCGGGTCCTTCGAGCGCATTGCGGAAAGCATTGCAATGCCCATGAAATATTCGTCCCAACTGATATAATCCTGTCTCTTTGTGCTCATCGTCTGTCACCTCTTTTGCCGAAAACCTGAAGCATTATTTTGTACCGAAAATACGATCTCCTGCATCTCCGAGTCCCGGAACGATGTACTTCTTCTCGTTCAGCCTCTCATCGAGTGCACCGATAAAGAGATCAACATCCGGATGCGCTTCCTGCAGACGCTTAACGCCTTCCGGAGCTGCGATAATGCACATAAAACGGATATTCTTAACGCCTTTTTCCTTGAGCATCTGAAGTGCTGCCACTGCAGATCCGCCGGTTGCCAGCATAGGATCAACTACGAATACCTCACGGTTTGCACAGTCAGCAGGAAGCTTGCAGTAATACTCAATCGGTTCAGCGGTCTCAGGATCACGGTATAAGCCGATGTGTCCAACCTTGGCTGCAGGAATCATCTCAAGCATTCCCTCTACCATTCCAAGTCCTGCACGCAGAATCGGAACCACAGCAAGTTTCTTTCCTTTTAATTCTTTCACGGTTGTCTTGCAGATCGGAGTCTCGATCTCAACGTCGGTAAGTTCAAGATCTCTTGTCGCCTCGTAGCACTCAAGCATCGCTACCTCACTTACCAATGTACGGAACTCCTTAGAACCTGTGTCGGTTCTTCTCATAATACCAATCTTGTGCTGAATCAGCGGGTGATCCATAACTACTACTTTTGCCATAATTATTCTCCTTCGTCCTCGTTTATTTTTTTAACAAGTTTCTTAATTGATTTGCGTAATGTTTCATAGCATAATCCGTATGCCGGCAGCGCACCTCCGTATGGATCAAGTATTTCCAATTCATCGCCCACATACTCGGTCAGTACGTGGATATTCTCAGGGATTGCATTCTCATATTGTTCCAAAATGCGTTCTCTCTGCACAGCCTCCATGGTGACAACCATCGCATCCTCCGTCAGATCTTCTTCTGTGAGCTGCTGCGATACAAAGCCCTCCATATTGATTCCGTTGCTGATCAGCACCGCCTCTGCCTTCTGGTTCATCGGCTCCGGAAACTGTACGACCAACCCCCGGGATAAAATCTCTAGCGGATGCTTTAACGCAAAGTCCCCAAAGATTCCCGCAGCCATTGCCTCGCGGCAGGTGCCTGTCTGGGCCACGAAAATTATTTTGTTATATTCCATAATCTGCCCTCTCTCTACCTTCTATATATAAGAACCCACTCATTTTATTCCCTCGAAACAGCTTCTTATCTGATGCTTGCAAAAAGCATTTCTTTTTATACGTGGATCACCGTATGACCGGCCGCTTTCAGCAGACGGTTCATGATTGCCTGTCCGATACGCGGCGTCTGAAAGCATTCCGAATAGATTTCCCCCACATCCAGTTCGTCACATTTCCGCAGGATCTTGTACAGATGCTGCGCGATGGCATCCTCGTCCGAACGCCTGCCCATGCTCAGGATGATCTGCGCATCGTAGCGTTCCTTTGTCTCGTCCGTTGCGATCACCGCGACTTTCTTTCCTTCCGCACGCTTGGCGGCGGTCAGCTCATTGATCTTAGCAATGACAGCATCCTGTGCCCCATCCACAATGATCATCTCTGCCTTCGGCGCGTAATGCTTGTACTTCATGCCCGGCGCCTTTGGCTTTCTCGTGTCGTCCGCTGCAATAATGCCCGGATCGATCACGACTTCTTCCTGTAATACTTCCGACAACATCTCCGGTGTAATATAACCCGGCCGAAGGATCATCGGTTTCTCTTCCGTCAAATCGATGATCGTCGATTCGATTCCGATTCCTACCGGACCCCCATCCAGTATCATCGCGATCTTACCCGACAGATCTTCTGCGACATGTCCCGCCTCCGTCGGGCTCGGCCGTCCGGATGTGTTTGCACTCGGTGCCGCGATCAGGCACCCGCTCCGCCGGATCAGTTCCAGCGCTACCGGATGATTCGGCATACGCACCGCAACTGTCTGCATACCTCCGGTCGTCGCCTCCGGTACGGCATCGCTTTTCCATACGATCATGGTCAATGGTCCCGGCCAGAAAGCATCCGCCAATTTCTTTGCCTGTTCCGGCACTTCCCTTGCCACGCGCTTCATATCGTCAAATTCTGCAATATGCACGATCAACGGATTATCGGACGGGCGTCCCTTTGCCGCATAAATTTTTCTTGATGCGTCGGGATCAAGCGCATCGCCTCCCAGTCCATAAACAGTCTCGGTCGGAAATGCCACCAGCTCGCCTTCTGCGATCAGTTTTCCCGCCTGTTCCATCACATCCGCGTCTATATTCCCGGGATCAACTTTTTCAATGATTGTATCCATTCTCTCACACTTTTCATCCCCTTATGCGGGGTTGCTTTGCATCATAAAATTACAATATATTTCTCCTCATTATATGATAGATCAGGCGTCATTGTCAAATGCTAAAGAAGTGCGAGGAATGTCAGAAAAACACGATGAAAAATGTTTGAATCCGGGGGCTCGTCCCCTTATAATAAATGTAGGGCATGACCTTCGAAAATTACATATTGAACACAAAATCCGCGCGTCATTTCTTCTGCGCCATATACTTTTTCTTGCTAGTTATCCAGAATTACGAATTTGTCGCGCTATCCGTTTCCCTTTTTCTATGATTTATGTCCGCCAAAGTTTGGACAATTCCGCTGACGGTTGTTCGCCGAGACAAAGACTGCGTCCGAGTGATTTCGTGTCTGCCTTAATGGACGTTCGAAGGAAACGTGCCGCCGCAGGACACCTGTTTGAAGCACACAGCGTAGCAACTTTTCAATGCACATGAAGCGAGTTTGGACGCGGCGGCTCATAGCGACTTCCTGAGGACGTCCATTTAGGCAGGCTAGAAATCGCGAGCGCATCTTTGTCCGGCGGACACCATCGCGGAATGGTTCAAACGTTGTCGTACACAAAAATAAAGGGAAACGAATACCGCTGACAAATTCAGCAATTCTGTCTAAAACCGCAAGGAAAAGTATATGTGCAGAAAGAAATATGTCGCGAATTTAATATAAAATATTATGTAATTTTCGAAGGTCATGGAAAAATAGTATAAAGGAGGACGATTCGTGGAAAAAGTACGTTACATGATTTCGGACGCCGCCGCAATGGCCGGCGTGGAATCGCATGTGTTACGTTACTGGGAAGAAGAACTCGATCTGACGATCCCGCGCAACGAGATGGGTCATCGATACTATACACGAGAAAACATACAGGAGTTTCAGAAGATAAAACAATTGAAGGAGCAGGGGTATCAGTTAAAGGCGATCCGATTCATCTTGCATAACGGATCGATGGACAAGCCGGAGAAGATGAATGCGACGATGCCGCCGAAAGCGGAGACTGAAAAGCCTGTCGCAAGCGCGGCAAGTATGCAGGTTGCTTCCATCCCAAACAGCGGACAGATGCCTCAAGCCGCTACGACTTCACAAGCTACGTCTTCACAAGTTCCGCCCGCCGATCCGCTCTCCGCAGAGGAGCGCATGGCACAGTTCCGCGAATTGATGAGTGATATTGTCGGTCGTGCGATCGCACAGAACAACGAGGAGCTGAGTTTAAACATCGGGCAGGAAGTCCGCGAGACAGTACTCAAAGAAATGAACTATCTGTTCCGCGAGCAGGAAGAAGCACAGGAGGAACGCTACAAGAAACTGGATGCCGCGATCCGTGGTAATCTCCGCAAGAAACGTTCGCTTTTTGCAAAGAAGGACAAGCCTGTAAAGGCAGCCAAAGACAAGACGGATGTTGTTCCGAATACATAACAGAAAATGCAGAGGTGATCGTAACGCATGAATATTCACCTCTGCATTTTCGTTTTATATTTTTCTTATTGGTATACAATAATCTGACCGATATCGTAGCCGTCTTTTGCATTTCCATCCACGCCGATCCTGTAACTGTTGCCCAGATACAGTAAAACGCAGACCTCGTTGATCGACTCAGAGGTGTGCCCATTCTGATCGGTCACCTTTAGCCGAACGATTGCCCGTGAACCATTCTTGATATCGCCGTCAAAATCTTCCGGAAGCAATTGGAATACGACATTCTCTCCCATGGCAAAGGTTCTGTTGCCCGGAGCCGTCGTTGACTGTTTCGCCATATGTCCGTTGCACTCCACTTCAAATTCGATTTTGGCTATCCCCTCCGTCTGACAATAAATCGGAAATTGATACACATTGTCGTCCACTTTTTCAACAAGTGCGTCATCCACCTTCACCTCCGACTCCACGGAAGCACCGCCCAGCACGACATTGGAAAGTCCCGTCTTTGCGACCAGCTTTTCGAGAAGATTGATGTCTTTGCCGACTTCCTTGATGTCGGCTCCGGCATATTCCGAAGCCTCATCGCTTGTAACGGAAAGCTGCACCGTTTCACCATCCAGATTGTACTCGTAGATCACTTCTTTCAGGTTGCCGATCTCCGCCAGACACATATACGCATAGACTCTTAAGCGTTCCTCAAATACGCTCTGGCGGCTTGTGGAAAATTGATTCTCAAAAATCATCTTCCACGCATACGGCTCCTTGGATGTCTGCAGCTCGTTTTTGAAATTGCCGGTGTAAGCGGTCATATTCAGTGCGCGGATGACATCTCCGTTGGCAGACATATCTCCGATATACGGATTGTAGGATTCATACAGGGCAGATGTCAGCGGAGAGATCATCTCTCCGTCCGACCAGACGATCCGGTCACCGATTTTTATCTGTCGAATGCGCTCATCGGAACGGATCACATATGTCGCACTTTTTGCTGCCGGATAGACAAAACTTTTCGGCACACAGCGCACCTTGATCTCCACAATGCCGTCTGCATCGTCAAACTCGATCTTCTGGATGCCCTGATCGGATGTGGCGCTGATCGCTACCGCAACCTGTGGTCCATAGACATCAAGGTTGTAGGACAGGTATTCCGTATTAACGTACTGTCCACTGAAAATATACGTTCCGCAGAAGATTGCGATCACGCAGGCACAAAGCACCGCGATTCCGATCACAAGATTTCTTTTCTGCTTTTGCTTTGTTTTCTTTAAGAAGTCAATCTCTTTTGCCTCCGGTTCCGGCAATTCGATCTCCGGCGCCCGCATCTCCTGCAATGCCTTTTCGCATGCGCAGCATTCTTTTATATGTTCTTCGATTTCTTTGTTTGTCACATCGTTTGTGAGTTCATCGATATAAGACGGCAACAGATCCCGAATCATTTCACATGGAATTCTACTCATTCTTCTCAACCTCCTTCTTCAACCGCTCCTTGGCTCTATAGTAACTGACACGTGCCCAGTTCTCCGTCTTTCCCATAATCTCACCGATTTCTTTAAAGGATAGACCTCCGAAAATCCTCAGATACAGGATTTCCCGATAAGGCTCCGGGCATGAATGCAGCTTTCTCATCAGTTCCACTCGATTCTCCGTATCCAGAAACTCTGTTTCGGCACTCGCGCCCGACAGTCCCGGCTGCGCATCAACATCTTCCTCCGCGGGATGCTTCCGGTAATATGCCAGCAGCCGATTTTTTGCGATTGCACAAAGCCACGTCGAGATCTTGCAGCTCCCGTCGTATCTTCCGATGCTTTTTATGGCCTGGTAAAATGTCTCCTGCGTCAATTCTTCCGCAAGATCTTCGCTGCGCGTCTTCGACAGCAGATAGCGGTACACCATCTGCGCATACTTCTGATAGATTTCATCCATCGACTGCATTCCTTCGCCTCCTTCCCTTTCGTTGTTCTATCCATTTATGCTTATTATTCTCGATTCGTTACACTTTTTCAACAAAAAAATAGAGCCCCGAAAATTCGAGGCTCTAAAAGTAAAGGGTATGCAATTTTACCAGATATGACGCATCCTGCGGACTTTGTAATACAATTCATTATCCATCGCCATAACCTTCTCGATCGGAACCGCCTTAAGTACCGGCATCTTCATCTTGTACTTCGTCCAGAAGAAAGCATAGATGCTAAGCACAATGACGGTGATTCCCGTAACCAGCCAGATCATCAGTCTCTCATGCGGATCGTTTGATATGTAAAGGATCATATAAGTCGTTCCGATAATTCCGATCAGTGGAAAAAGCGGTCCGCACGGTACCTTGAAGCTGCGCGGTGCATGCGGAAGCTTCTTGCGTAGGATCAATACATCCATGTGTGCGAAAATGTATGTGATCATCCAGAATACCGATCCGACAAGGATCAGAAATTCGATCATATTCGAAGAGCCGTCACTGATATAGGCAAAGATAAACATCGATACCGAGATCAAGATGACGCCGAAATACGGAACACCTTTTTTGTTGGTTTTTGCAAAGATCTGCGGCAGCATGTTCATCTTCGCCATGCCCTGTCCGATATATGCCAGTCCGTTGACACCGGAGTTCTGCGTACTGATGACAGCAAGTGCGGCAACCAGTGCCATCCAGATTTTACCGGCTTTGCCAAGGAGAAGTTCTCCGTAGAGCATATGCGGTGCGGCCGAATTTGCAAGATCGTTCCATGGTGTGTAATGGTAGAATCCGAGCACCATGATCGCCTGCATGATCAGAATGATGATGAGTCCGAGCGCCATACCGAGCGGCACGTTTTTCTTGGCATTTTTTACCTGACCGGAGATCGGGATTGCAAATTCTGCACCGATAAAAAGCCAGAATGCTACCGCTGTCATGGAGATGACCTGCGCCGGGCTGGTTGCCATATTGGCGGGCTGCGTAATAACTTGTCCGGTTCCGAGCTTGAATACACCGATGAGTCCCATAACGACCATGGAGCCTACAAGAAGAAATGCAACGAGATCCTGCAGCTTGGCAAACATATCCACGCCATTTAAATTGGCGATCATAACAACAGCCATCATGACCGCTGTGTACACGATACTTGGAATCGGCAATGGGATCACCTGCGACATCGCATATGCAAAGATGGATGCCTCAACACCTGACGATAGAATATTACAGATCAGATATCCGCCGACCATGGAAACAATCGTCGGGAGCGGTCCCATGCAGGCGAGTGTATACTGCGCAAGACCACCGGTAATATTTGGCATGAGTGCATTTAATTCTGACAGAGAACCGATGGTCGTCAGGTTCAAAAGGCACGCAACCACCATTGCTCCGATAAATACGATTCCGACTTCACCGGCACCCTGTCCGAGAGAAACAAGACAACTGGTTGCGATAACCAGACCGACAGAAGTCGAAACAACACTTTCAAGTCCTAATTTTTTCTCTTCCATAAGCAGCCTCCTAGAGTGCGTCTAAACCTTCATCACCGGTACGAACCTTGATCACATTATCAAGTGAGTATACAAAAATCTTGCCGTCTCCGATGTGACCGGTATATAAGATCTGCTTGACTGCTTCCACAATTTCACGAACCTTACCTGTTTCGACGACAAGGTTGATCTGCTGTTTTGGAAGAAGCACAAACTCTTCGTTTTCTTCGACTGCATATTCTGCAGAACCTTTCTGGATTCCGCAGCCCAATACCTGCATAACGGTCATACCTCTTACGCCGAGGTGACTGAGTTCTTTTTGAAGTTCCGTAAATTTGGTAAAACTTGTAATGATTTCGATTTTGGATAACCCTGTCTCCATAATGTTTCCTCCTTTGCTATGCATTCTCCATATATTTCAGATAATTTTCCGGAGTAAGCCCCGTGAAATTCTTAAATTCCTTTATCATATGAGATTGATCATAGTACCCGCTTTCCTGTGCCATATCGTAAAAAGCCATATCTTTGTGAAGTGCCATCTCCTCTAACGTATTCTGAAAACGTACGATTTTTTCAAATGTCTTCGGGCTGATGCCATGCATCTCATGAAAGCTTCTTCGCACATAACACTCTGAATATCCGGTGTCCTGCGAGATTTCTTTGATCGATACATTCCCTTTTGTCTCATAGATCCGGTTTCTGATATAAGCCTCTATGTCTTCTTTGGAGTCAGAAGACGTCTGTGCCCACTCCGCATCTTTTAGTACCTTGTGAATGATCGCGGCCCGCTCCTTCATGCTTTTTGCCTGCGAAAGCGATTCATCAATCTCTGCGCCGTATGCATCGGACGGAATCTCGATATCAGTGTTGATGATATCCCCGATAGAAATGTCCTTCGGGAGAATACACTGCCCCGGATTGAAACGAATGCCAAAATACATCCGGTTCTTTTCAAACGGCCAGTATTTCATCTTTAAAACCGTTCCTCCGAGAAAGCATCGGACGTCATCTTCTCCGATCGCATACAATAAATCTACGCAACCATCCGGCACGGCATTGATCGGCTGTGCCGCCGGTTCCTCCTCAAACGCATAGTATTCGAAAATATGACTGCCACTGCCCCGCATACTTTCGTATTCTTTCGCATTTTTCTGTACATATGGTTGCTGTAGATTCATAAACATCGCCTCTTATGCCATGTCGGGTTTGTCCCACAGCGGAAGTGTTACGCCGATTCCGTTTGCAAGTGCATTCTTGTATACCTCATGTCCCCATGCAATATCTTCAACCGGCATACCGCCTACGGAAAAGATAATAATCTCGTCATCACTTTCACGACCGACATGCTTTCCTGTAATAATGTCGGAGATGTCGATAATATCTTCGCGTTTTGCCAAACCTTCGTGTACCAGATCGGTGAAAAGAGAACCGACGATACAAACGGTATCGTATGTCGGATATGGATACTCCTCTTCCCATGCCTCATACAGGCTGTAATTGTCGACCACCATCTTGCAGCGCTTGGCAACAAACTCTTTGCTGTCAAATCTTGCAGCGGACGGCATCGAGATCAAAGCGCCTTTTTTCACCCATTCCTCCTTGATCTCCGGGAATGTGGACACATCATTTAGCACGGTTGTGGTAAAACTGATAATATCGCTGTCTCGTATTGCTTCTTCATTGTCCTTGCAGATAATAATGTCTTTCAACTGTGGATATTCCGATTTGGCCCATGCAACAAAGTTTTCCAGGGATTTGGCACCTCTGCCTTTTACCTTGAGCGTATCGAGGTTCGGACATACCGCCATAAATGCTGCCAGAGAAGTCTTTCCCATGACACCCGGTCCAATGATCGATACGACTTTGGAATCTTTTCTTGCCAGATACTTGGCTCCGACACCCGGGATTCCGCCGGTCCGGTAAGAACTGAGCAGGTTTGCACTCATCAATGCAAGTGGCGCTCCGGTGTCCTTGTCATTCAGCATCATCATAAGGATGGAACGCGGAAGGCCTTTTTCCTTATTCTCAATGTTCGAGCCATACCACTTCATGCCGGCGAGCTGGTGCTTACCGCCGAGATATGCCGGCATCGCCATAAATCTTCGGTCAGGACCGTTCTTCGGCATGCCTGGGAATTTCGGATCATCCGGGAACATGATCATACAGCCGTGCGAATTGTGGTTCTCGCCGCCCATCATGTAATCGCCCTTGTTTAACGTAACCAGAAGGTCCTCCATACAGTCGACACATTTGCTCATGTCCTTGACACCGGCCTTGATCATATCCGGCTCGGAAAGATAAAGAAAATCAATTTTCGTATCCATAATTGTCATCCTCCTTTACATATCTGCAAAAGAGAAAAAAGGCGTCAGATATTCTCTATCTGACGCCTTCGTCCTCTTTAATTTAGCACATAATATTATGTATTTCAAGTATAATTCCTTATTATATTAGCCTGCTCTGTCCGTTTTGTATTGTAAAAAACGATAGAAACCTAATTTTATTTATTCGGCATGAATCGGTTCGGAGCAAGTGCGCTCAGATCCACAACTGTTTTTTCTCCATGCACCAGCTGAGAGAGCATCAGTCCGACAACCGGAGCAGTTCCGAATCCGTGACCGGTAAATCCGCAAGCAACGATCAGTCCTTCCGCATCCGGACAAGGTCCGATGAACGGGACGCCGTCAAATGCGTCATCCAGCCATCCGCACCAGCTTCGCACAACTTTGGCATCCTTCAGACATGGAACATAATCCATAACTGCGCGGCAGCTTGCGGAAAGTGTCATCGAATTGGTATATAATTTCGACGGATCATCCATATCGGTCACTTCCTCATAACCGCACTCGGAACCGAATACAAAGGAACCATGATGTGCCTGATGTCCATAGAAATCCGCATCTGCGGTACCGAGCATGATGTCAAACATATGCGGCTGCATCTCGGTTACAAACATCTCATCAATCAGGCGGGTCATCGGAAGATCCACACCTACCGTTCTTGCGATTGCGCGGCTTTCGTATCCTGCTGCAAGAATGATCTGTTCTCCTTCAAAGACCGTTCCGTCGGTCAAGATAACCTGACGCACTTTTCCGCGAACCTTCTTCAGCGTGGCGACTTTTGCATCGGTATAATAAGAAACGCCAAGCTCTAAGGAACGTTTATAATAACCCAATGTTGTGGTCAGCGGATTGGCATGTCCGTCGGTCGGGCACCAGCTCGCTCCGATGATTTCTTTGGAAAGATATGGGCAGATCTCCTGCACCTCTTTCGCATCGACCATCTCGACACCAAGGCCTACCTTCTTCGCATTGTCGGCAAGTGTCTGCAGCTTCTTTAAATGTGCCTCCGTCTTGCCGAGTCGTAAGTTACCTTTCTGTGTATATTCCACATCCACACCGAGTTCTTCGGAAAGTGTCGGCCACATATGCTGAATGCCGTACATTGCATATGGAAGTTCTCTGACATCACGTCCGGACTGACGAACACCGCCACCGTTACGACAACTTCCGCCGTGTCCGATACTCTTGGTGGATTCCAGTACAATTACATTTTTTGTTCCGGATTTTGCAAGGTAGTAGGCTGCGGCACATCCGACAACACCGCCGCCGATAATGATTACATCTGCTGTCTTATTCATGTTCACCACCCTGATCCTTTCCTAAAATCTCCATTTCAATCGGTCTCATAGGTGCTCTTGCGGAAGCAGGCTCCACATAATCCGGCGCTTCCTTCAGTTCGGCTGCCATAATGGATTTCACCAGTCTGCTGCAGGTCTGTCCCTGACAGAGCCCCATTCCGTTTCTTAAATATCTGCGCATCTCTTCGATGGTAAAAATGCCTTCGTGAACCGCCTTACGGATCTCTCCTTTGGTGACTTCCTCGCATCTGCATACCAGTAAGCCATCGTCTGCACCCGGAACAAACGGTCCGATTTCGTCTAATTTCTGTCTGATATCGATCATAAAGCAGCCTCCTTTTCGGCTCTGTAGAAGCGAGCCTTCATAAGCATGTCATTCGGGACTTTAATGGTAAGCAGATTCGTGTGATCAAACGCAGGGCTTGTACGAACCTTGGTCACTTCGCACTCACAGACCTCCTTACCGTTTCTGCCACAGGCAATGCCCTTATCTCCGACTTTCGGAAGCGGCATGAATTCATACGGCATCGTAACTTCTCCGTATCCCGGCTCCACATCCTCCTCTATAAGGAAGATAGCCTGTCCGGAGCAGCTTGCGACACACATTCCGCAACCGATACATTCATGTTCTTTGTCAACCACCGGAAGCGATGTAATATTCTTTCCGATCGTGATGCAGCCCCGCTTGCAGGCATCCTGACACGGGTTACACGGAATATTCTGTGTACACTCCATGACCGGATGGATCTTTCGCTGCTTCGTCACACCCGGGAAACGCTCGATCTCATCATCTCCGACAAAACCATTGGTGAGAAGATTTTCGGAAATAGCGATACCTTCCTCTGTTTTTTCAATTTTCTTTCCACGATTGCACGGAGCAAACATACCCTGACGAAGCGTATCAAGCTGTGCCTCGAGTTCTTTGATTCGTGCTTCTTTTTCTTCCGTTTCTGCAAAGCCAAGGTATTCGGCGATCGTAATACCGCTCATACGTCCCTCGATCATTGCGGAGCTGGCTTCCTCGATACCGGATACATCACCCGCTGCATAGATTCCCGGAACACTGGTCTGTCCTTCCTCATCACAATCCGGAACAAAGCCTCCTTTGGTATCTTTCATCTTGCATCCGGCCTGATCCAGGAGCTGCGACATCGGAGATAATCCGACGGCAAGGCAGATCGTATCGACATCAAAATGCTTTTCCGTACCTGGGATGATCTTCCAGTCCGGTCCGACCTGTCCGATCGTTACACCGGTAACAAATTCGTCTCCTTCTGCTTCCACGATCGTGTGGGACAGATAAAACGGAACGCCGCATCTTGCAACCTTAGCAGCATGTACACCGTATCCGCCGATTCTCGGAGCAGCATCACAGAGTGCTACGACTTCACATCCGGCCTGCATCAGCTGAAAGCTGACAACCAGACCAACGTTTCCGGAACCGAGCATCAGGATTCTCTTGCCCGGAAGGATATGATGAAGGTTCATCATTGTCTGGGCGGCTCCTGCACCAATGACACCCGGAAGTGTCCATCCCTTAAAGTTGACCATGTTCTCGGATGCGCCTGTCGCGATCAGAATACTGTCTCCCTTGAAATGTTTGATCTCGCCCTCGATACGAACGGTAACTTCCTTGTCCGGATACAATCCGACAACCGTTGCGTTTAAAACAACTTCAACACCGTATTTCTCGGCTTCGGCAAGAAGCTCCTCGCCGATCTTGAATCCTCTGATCTTGGCTTTATGTTCCTTCGAACCAAAAAATTTATGAATCTGTTTAAAAAGCTGACCGCCCGGTCTGGCATTTTCATCAAATACAATTGGCTTTACACCATGTTTTGCAGCTTCGATTGCTGCGGAAAGTCCGGCAGGGCCTGCGCCGACGACGATCATATCATAACGTTTTACTTCCATATCTAAGCCTCCTTACTGCTAACCCCGTACTGCGTCTCAACCTTCATTCCTTCCTTCAGTGGTGTGATGCAGGTTCTGACATTCGGTTTTCCATCAACGATCATAACGCAATCGGTGCATCTTCCGATCGCACAGAAGACACCGCGTGGCTCATGAGTTTTAGCGGTATAACGATGTACCATTACACCATTGACTTTTAATGCGGCCATGATCGGCTCGCCCTCAAGTCCCTCCATCGGAGTTCCGTTATAATAAAAGGTAACTGTTTTCCCTTCCGGACTAGGTCCGAGAATAGGGTGGTTTTCAATTCTGCCCATAATCCAATCCTCCTTAGTCATATCCGTAAATACAACAAAAAGCGCCAACCGTTCCGGTTGACGCCTTTGTCTAACTTGTGTCTGATTATAGATACTTTCATTCATTTTGTATTGTAAAAAACGATACTCATCTTATTTTACTTTGATGGATACAATTTCCGAATATGCTCCGTAGTAATTCGTTCCGTTGTACGTCTTATACGCACGAACTTTGTACTTCATCGTCGATCCTTTCTTGAGTTTCGTATCCTTATAAGAAAATGTTTTGTTACCTTTGACCGTTGCGATCTTCTCATACTTCTTCGTCTTACTGTTGTACCGATAAATCCGATAACCACCGGCACGCGCCACTTTGCTCCATGTCAGTGTGACCGCCGAAGATTTCGTAGCTGCTTTCAGATTCTTCGTCTGCGCCGGCTTCGTACAGTCCTTATATGCAGAAGAAGAACTTCCCCACAGCGTTCCGGTATCCGTTTTCTTATATGCACGGACTTTAAACTGATACTCTGTTGCGACAGTAAGTCCGGTTATCTTATAAGACACGGTACTCCCCTTGGAGATCGTTGTCACTTTCTCATAGGACTTGCTGCTCGTATTATATTTGTAAATGCGATATCCGCTGGCACCGGACACCTTTTTCCAATTCAACGTCAGATAGGTGCTGCTCCTTGTTTCTGTATCCACTTCCGTCACTTTTGCCGGTGGTGTCGTCACCGATATGACAGATGAATAGTTTCCGTAATAATTCGTTCCTCCGATCGTCCAGTAGCATCGCACCTTGTACTGATAAGTCTTGCCGCTTGTCACATCTTCATCCGTATATTTGCGGCTCCTTGTTGACTTCAGATAAACATACTTATCCTGATCCGCATCGTATCGATACACCCGGTATCCGGTCACATCGTCTGCGGTCTTGCTCCAGCTTAACGTGACCGGTCCCGTTGCACTCTCCGCAGTGGCTTTCAATCCGGTCGTCTTGATGCTTGTGTCCTTGTACCAGAAGTTGGTATCCAGATTACCGCTGTATCCATCGACTTTCGAAGTCGAAGAATACTGCCAGAAATCATAGTCATACGGCACATCTTCGTATGCATTCCCACTCTTGGAATTACTAGTCGTCGTATTATTGTAACGCGCGATCCAGATGCCGCAATCCTCCAGATCATCGGTATTGATATAAGATTTAATCCAGGAATACGAAGCATACACACTCGCCTGATAGCCTTCATTGGTGATCGTATCCGCAAAAGCCTGACATACAGCGGTCTCCTTCGCCTTGGACAGTTTTCCTGCAGTCAAGCGATTATAGCTGCCTTTTTCACGGTCGATCACAATCGGAAGCGTTACATCCCAATCATATTTGTCAATCTGTTTCAGTACGAAATTGGCTTCCTCTTTCGCTTCCTTCTCCGTAAGTGCCTGCGAGAAGATATAAAGGCCGACATTGATATCATTGTCGAGTGCTGCCTGAATATGCGAATCCGCAGATGTATCTTCATAAATGCTTCCGTTTGAGGAATCTCTCGATCCCACACGGACAAATGCGAAATCAATTCCGTCATTATGCGCTTTTTCCCAATCCAATAAGGTTGTCTTCTTATTCTTTGCCTGCCACCAGGATACATCAATTCCGTTCAAAAGCTGATAATCTTCATAATCAGCTCTGTGATAGTAGGTTGCCGATGTGTAGATGCCATCTTCCGCAAAAGAACTTGCTAGAAAATCATCTGTATAAGAGGGACTTGCCGCCCGCGTCGAGGTCGCGGAAAATAATGCGATTGCGCTTTTTAACAAAGAATATCTCGAATCGTCCATCGCTGTATCATGATAAACCATCTCATCTTCGATGCTTTGTCCCATAACACCATCCATCTGTGCCTTAGGCACTGCTGCCTCTGTCGAATGCGGCGCCAGAATACACACCGCTGAGATTGCCAGTCCTGCCACAAATAACTTTATTTTTCCTCTTTTCAAATTTAAGTTTCCTCCATCGTACATATCAAATCAGACTATAAACAACCTTTTCATTTTCATTGGAATATGGGCAAAAATATAGGGCGCTACCATGCAAGCGCCCTACACTCCCGAGATTTCATTCCCCCACACGATCCGCCGTATAGAGCTACATAGACCTCTACTCACATCCGCAGTATGACTAGCCATCCATGCTCTCTATCCGTTCCTCACCGGACAATGCAAGAATATGATCATCTCATTTGAAATTGTTTTCCCTTTTCCATCTTTTTTCAAGGTTTATGAGTTATGCTTTACCACAAAAAGATTTCTGTTCAACTTGCTATGTTTATCTCTTTTCATGTATGCTATCATCATATAGAGGATTCCTTGAAGAAACCTTGAATCTTTTACAAGAAAAGAAAAATATTTACATAATGGAGAGATCAATGCGAATTTTAGTAGTGGAAGATAACCTTCGTCTGGCAGACACACTTGCGGATGCTCTGCGGGCAGAAAACTATATGGTAGACATTGCAAACGATGGATTACAAGGATACGAGGATGCTGCAAGTGGCATCTACGATATACTCATTTTGGACCTGATGCTCCCTAAAATGAATGGATACGAGGTTCTTTCCTCCCTCCGTTCGGACGGAAATCATATTCCGGTCCTGATCCTTTCCGCCCGTTCGGAACTCGATGATAAACTTCAGGGATTCCGTGTCGGCGCTGATGATTATGTCACGAAGCCTTTTGAGATTGAGGAATTGATCATGCGTATTCAGGCTATCACGCGCCGCCGTATCTCTCAGGAAATCGATATGCAGTTTCTTCGTGCAGGTGATCTTGCTTTTGACAATAACACCTGTGAGATTTCCAACATAAACACCGGCAAATCCATGAAGATCAGCGGAAAAGAGATGCAACTGTGCGAATTTCTATTGATCAATCAGAATCAGGTTCTTGAAAAGGAGCAGATTGCAACCAAGATTTGGGGCTACGACTCCAACGCAGAGTACAATAACGTAGAAGTTTATATTTCGTTTCTACGCCGAAAATTTCAACATTTACAGGTTAACACACGCATCCGTGCCGTCCGTGGCGTCGGATATATTCTGGAGGCAGCCAATGATTAAAAATTTACAAAAGAAAATGAGCTTTCTGTTTATTTTGCTTTTGTCCATCACGTGGATCAGTATTCTCTCCATCTACGCAAACAACATTTACCGCGCAAACCTGCTCAATGTCGAGGATCAGGTACAGGAAGAAATCAAGGATGAGAACTGGAAGAACTTCATTATCTATAAGGGACTTAATTCGGATCTTACGGATATCTCGTATTGCGTCTATTCCCTGTCCTCGGAATCGGATGCAGAGCCGGATATTTTATTTCACACCTTCTCCAATAAATCGGAAAACGAACTATTGAAAGAGGGTAAGCGTGTCATCGCTGCAAATGAGAGCGGACGCATGCGTTTTCTGAAATACACATATTTATATAAATATTTACACAACTCCGGCAAGCGCTATCTCATTCTGATCA
Organism: uncultured Agathobacter sp.; assembly: GCA_934316545.1. Lineage (GTDB taxonomy): Bacteria > Bacillota > Clostridia > Lachnospirales > Lachnospiraceae > Roseburia. Next base: position 29,940 of record CAKRDT010000019.1, read on the forward strand.
GCGGCGCTTCCGCTTTTCGCGCCACACTCCCGACACTCTATGGGTGCGGCGGCCTTCTCCTTGCCGGAATACTTCTCTTCGCCGTTTCCGGGCGGGCGCTCTCCCGCTGGCTGACACGCCCGATCGAAGAAATGATCAATTCCGAAAAAAAGTTTATCTCCAATGCCAGCCACGAACTGAAAACTCCGCTTGCCGTCATCCGCGCCAACACGCAGCTTCTTCAAAAAGAAGTTGCAGCAGATAACAAGCATCTCGGATATATCAATCAGGAAACGGAACGCATGATTTCCCTTGTAAACAAGATGCTGACGCTCGTGCGCCTTGACACTGTGCAAAATCAGACACCAATGAAACGATTTCAGGTGGATGACGCTTTATACGACATCATTTATCCGATGGAAAGTGTTGCGTATGAGAAGAAAATCCGCATCACGACGGATATTCAGGAAGATATGTATATTGACGGTGTTGAAGATCAGATTCAGGATCTGCTGTCCATCCTTTTGAACAACGCGATCAGTTATACCCCGGAGGCCGGAGAGATCGTGATTCGTTCCTACCTGCAGACGAAGAAGTTTCACCTCTCGGTTGCCAACACCGGCGATCCGATCCCGGAGGAAACACGCGACCGTCTCTTCGAACGCTTTTTCCGCGCAGACGAAGCACGAGAGGACAATGGACACTACGGATTGGGACTCTCCATCGCCAGCAGCATCGTAGCACATCACGGCGGACACATCTCGGTCAGCTACGAGGACGGCAAGAATGTATTCTCCGTTGTGTTCAATGCGCAAACTCCGATTCGACACGAGAAAAAATCCGTATAACGAAAATAAAGTGTGCACTCGCCAGAACCGGATTCCCGGAACTGGCGATTTTATGTTTTACTGTTCTTTACTGTTTGCCGTAACTAACTCAAGATCCAGCATGCAATCACGCACACGATCATAACAAGCGGACAAACTACAACTAAAACTTTCGCAACTCTACGCACTCTTTCATTCTGCCTCATTTTAAATAAAATGCCTGTTGTAAAGAAAATACATGTCAACAGTGCACCTACGGCCAGCCCAAACGCAATTTCTTCGATACACATCCACAATGGGTTGATCTGCCCAATTCCAGAACTTTCAAACAATAATGCCAACAACAATGAACCAAATCCGACACAGCTTATGATACAAACTCTTTTCATAAGACTGTCTTTCTCATTCTCCGCATAATCTGCAAGCTTCCGTAATACTTCTTTCTCTTCCTTATTCATATTCTCGCTTTTCCTTTCCCCGTCAATAATTTCCCGGATATCAACATCGTAAAAATCCGCAAGTTCAACCAATAGACTCAGTTCCGGCATGTTGATGCCATTTTCCCATCGTGAAACACTTCTTGCCGATACAAGGAAATGTTCCGCCAACTGTTCCTGCGTCAGACCTTTCTCTTTTCTCAATTCTTTTAATAAAGAACCGATTTTCTTTTGATCCATATTGTGACCTCCCTTCCACTGACAGAATATCGAAATATTTTATATTTGAACATGACACAAAGCGAGAAATGTCGTGTTTTTGCATACCCGACATATCTTGTCGGGTTGTTGATTACTACTTGCTTCATCATAACATAAATACTACATTGATTCTATCTCCGGAACAACATCTTGCAAAACAGTCACAGAATCGGTCATTTACTTACAATTTGAAATATGTTATCGTGATTTTATATGTTTTATATAAGAAGGAGATTCGATTCTATGGAAAAAAAGCAAAACAACTTTTCAGGACAATTGGGGTTTGTCCTGGCCGCAGCCGGTAGTGCTGTGGGCGTGGGAAATCTGTGGCGTTTCCCGTACCTTGCCGCCAAAGACGGAGGCGGACTCTTTTTGATCATCTACTTTGTGCTTGTACTGACATTCGGCTTTGCCCTGCTGACCTCAGATATCGCAATCGGTCGCCGCACCAAGCAGAGCGCGATCGGTGCTTACACGCAGATGCGTCCGAAATGGAAATTCTTAGGAATTCTGACGTTCCTCGTACCGGTTCTCATCATGACCTACTACGCGGTCATCGGCGGATGGATCACTAAGTATGCGGTAACCTACATAACCGGGCAGGCCAAAGCCGCCGCCGGCGATGATTACTTTACCTCATTTATTACCTCATCCACCTCACCGGTCGTTTACGCTTTGATCTTCATGGCCGTAACTGCCTTTATCGTATACAACGGTGTCGAGGAAGGGATCGAGCGCGTCTCCAAATGGATGATGCCGATCCTGCTCGTTCTTGTTGTCATTATCGCGGGTTACTCCCTGACGCTGCAGCACACGGACGCTTCCGGACAGGTTCACACCGGATTGCAGGGATTTCTGTATTACCTCACTCCGAATGTGGAGGGACTTACCATAAAGCGTTTCCTGCAGATTCTGCTGGATGCGATGAGCCAGCTTTTCTTCTCCCTCAGCGTATCGATGGGAATTATGATCACTTACGGTTCCTATGTGAAGCCGGAAGTCAACTTGAATAAGGCAGTCAACCAGATCGAAATCTTCGATACCGGTGTTGCATTCCTCGCCGGTGCAATGATCATCCCTGCCGTATATGTATTTTCCGGAACCGAAGGCATGGGTGCCGGACCGAGTCTGATGTTTGTCTCGCTGCCAAAGGTATTCGCAGCCATGGGCAAAGCCGGCATTTTCGTCGGAATCCTTTTCTTCGTGACCGCGATCTTCGCAACACTGTCATCCTGCATCTCCGTATTGGAATCCATTGTTGCAAACTGCATGGAGATCTTCCACACGGGTCGCAAGAAGACCGTTCTCATTCTGTCAGCGATCTACCTTGGCGCATCCGCTGTCATTGCGTTAGGCTATAGCATTTTTTACATTGAAGTGAAGCTGCCGAACGGTTCGACCGGACAGCTGCTTGATATCATGGATTACATCAGCAACAGCGTTATGATGCCGTTTATCGCATTACTTTCAACGATCCTGATCGGCTGGATTATGACACCGGATTATGTCATCGACGAGATGGAGCGAAGCGGCGAGAAGTTCCGCCGCAAAAAACTTTACTGCATCATGATCCGCTACGTTGCACCGGTCATGATGTTTGTACTGTTTTTACAGTCAACCGGAATCTTATCATAATTTCATACTATTAAAAAACCGGAGTAACTAGGATTTCTCGTTACTCCGGTTTTTATTTTATTCTTTATCTGATCGGTACCGCAACTTCCGTAATATAATCATTGCTATTTGCACCACGGCTCGGCGGTCCCTCTAAATAAATGCTGCGATACTGTCCGGTTGTTTCCACCCGGTTCTCTCTGACATATGCGTCTAAAGCCGCAATTGCCGTCCCGATTCCTTCATAGGAACCCCGATAGTAGATACACAATGCAGGTGTCTCAACAAACGCTTTCCTCTCCGCTCCCGTAAATCCATCATGGACCGGAATGCAACACATGAGATCGAGACCGTCACACGCGCTATCCATACGCATTGTGAACATTCGTGCATTCATCGACATCATCCCCGTTCTTGCCGCTGCAATATAAGTGTCGCGCAACTTGTTTGCAGCATCTGCCGTATCTTCACACGGATAGCGGCGGCAAAAACATACCTGCCGCGGAAGGCGCACCTGATGCACCGTCAGGTCCCCCTGCTTAGCCGAGCGGACCTGAAGCATCTGGATATTGCGGTCTAAGACGGCACGCAGATTCATCAAACGTTCAAGATGGTGATCCAGATTCCCGGTATCATAATAATATTCCGCTATTTCCGTAAGTGACAGCCCTAGCGCCTGCAAGGATCGGATGGAACGGATCTGTGTCATATTATCCGCCGTATAATACCGATAACCGCTTTGCTCGTCTTTGACTGCGGGCGTCAGCAGCCCCATATGCTCATAAACCAGAAGCGTCTTTCTTGTTACACCTAGAATCTTGGTAATATCGCCGATTTTAAATAAATTGTCATCCTGTTTCTTCATATTCTTTTCCTGTTTCTTTGCCGCTAGCTTGACTCGTCCCTTAGGGTACAACTTATAATTATCTTATCAAAATCCTGTAGATCCTACAAGATAAAATGCATAAGTATCATCATTTCGTATAAGAGGAGGTACGCTATGAAAATTACAAATCAAAGAAAGACAAATCTGCGAAAAAGATTCGTCCTGTTTACGCTGATTGCGGCTATGCTGATCACGCTGGTTCCGGCAGCCAATGTATCTGCGGCATCGACCGCCTATCTGACGGAAGATCCGAATGCCGATCTCTATCCGTTTCCGTTAGATATGAATTTCTTGTCAAAGTATCTGTACGGCAGTGCGGAAAACACAAAGGGAACCGTGGCTACCTATTATGCAAAGGAAGTTCCGAACGAATGACTGCCCCGTGAGATGCCGGCAAGCCTTAGGACCAGTTATTGGGGCAAGGCTGTGGTGCACACCACGAGGGCAAAAGTCTATTTCTATCCAGGAACACCATCGGTCAACTATCATAAAAAGAGAATGGATGAGATCAATAAGACTGCCTATTCGTATCTGGGCGGACATCCCGACGGAAATTCAAATCTTGCCTTTTATTGCGCGGGAACAAGCGAATTCAAGGTTCTTACATACGATGCGACCTGGGTTGCGATCTGGAGTAATGGTGCAATCGATGTCGGCAGAGGACTTGAAAGCACCTGTGGTGGACTTGGAACGGAGCAGTACGCCAGCTGGAAGCCGGGTGTATATTTTATCCCGCGCAAGGACGTTTATATTACCGATTCAAGAAACCAGCAGCTGGATATTCCGACCGTGACGGTAGCGGCTGGTGTATAGAACCTCTCCTGCCACATAAAATCGATGCCGTAGGCTAAAATAAAAACCGGAATCTAAGATTCCATAAATATAAAATTACATCCATAACAACAAAATACCGAACCATTTTGTTCCTAAGAAGTCAAATTCTTTTCTCAAATGGTTCGGTATTTTTGTATCTTTTACAGTTCGATCATCACTGCCTGATATCCGCCCAGTGCGATGCATCCGTTATCATCCAGATCCACACGCTCGCAGTTGTTGAGAATCACATTGCCAGCGGCTTCCGGAAGCACAACCGTCTGCGGCTCGTTCTGGAAGTTTGCAAGAACAAGCAATGTCTGTCCCTCTCCCTTGCGGAAGTATGCAATCAGATTCTTAGTCTCTCGCTGATACGGCTCAAAGCGGCCGAATGTCAGAGTCTCATGGTAAGCCGGATCTTTGTAGAGTGCGATCATCTTCTTGTAGAAAGCATAGACCGAATTGCTGTCATCCTTCTGCTTTGCAAGGTTGATCTCCTTGTAATTCGGATTGACGATCATCCAAGGCTTATGCGTGGAGAATCCGGCATTTTCCGCATCACTCCACTGTACCGGAGTACGCGCATTTTCACGGCTGTAAACGCGAAGCAACTTCATGCTTTCTTCCTCGGAATAGCCTGCATCGCGGCACACCTTATACTCATCCTTTGAGCTGATGTCATCAAGCTGATCGATGCTCTCAAATGGGCAGTTCTCCATTCCGATCTCCTGTCCCTGATAGATGAACGGGATTCCGCGCAGGAAGAAGTATACGGCCGCCAACGCCTTCTTACTTGTATCGTTTAAATCTCCCTCCGGAATATAACGGCATACGCCACGCGGCTCATCATGATTTTCAATGATATTGGAAAGGAAACCGATGTCTGCCACTCGAAGCTGGCTGTCAAAGATTGCATTTTTGTACATCTCCGGTGTTACACTCTCATGCTCATACCATGCGCCGCCTTTTCCACACATCTCCGGTGCGAAATCAAATTTCGATGAAAAATGTCCATCCTCTCCGATGAACTCACGAAGCTCGGAGTCCTTCTCGTTAAATACTTCTCCTACGGTAAAGGCATCATACTTATCAAATGTCTCATGCTTCATCTCCTCTAAGAATTCGCCGATTCCCTCGGCATCCTCAAGCATACGAACGATCGAAACCATTCCGTCATCACGGTCCGGTTCATAGTCGCAGAACGGAAGCTTTTTCTTGATGTTGATGATCGCGTCGATACGGAATCCGGCAATACCGCGCTCAAACCACCAATTCATCATCTTATAGACTTCCTGACGAACTTTGGGATTCTCCCAGTTGAGATCCGGCTGCTTCTTGTGAAAAGCATGGAAATAATATTTATCGGTTCCCGGAATCGGCTCCCAGACACTTCCTCCGAAGTAGGAGCGCCAGTTACACGGCAGCTTTCCGTCTTTCTTTTCTGCGATATAGAAATATTTTCCGTACTCTCCGTCCGGATCGGCGCATGCCTTCTTGAACCACTCATGCTCATCGGAGCAGTGGTTGACAACGAGATCCATGACGATGTACATATCACGCTTTTTTGCCTCTGCAAGCAGGCGGTCCATCGTTTCCAGATCACCAAAAAGCGGGTTGATATCATAGTAATCGGAGATGTCGTATCCCTGATCCACAAGCGGCGACTTGTATAACGGCGAAATCCAGATAATATCGATTCCAAGATCCTTCAGGTAATCGAGCTTTCCGATGATGCCTTCAAGATCACCGATTCCGTCTCCATTGCTATCCGCAAAGCTTTTCGGCCAGATCTGGTATGCAACCTTTCCCATCCACCATTTTTTCTTCATCTATCTATCCTCCCTTATTAACCCAGCTTACACTTTTCTATTCTGTTTTCCTGACTTGATTCGCCTTTTCTTTATCCAGGTCAGGTTCTCTCGTCTTTTTCCTGACCTAATTCAAATTTTCTCTGTATAAGTCAGATACAACGCACCGTTGCTTCATACGGGCGGAGTACTGCCGGCATATTTCCCACATAATTACTGATCATGATCGGCGCATCATCCGGAATCTGTGCCATCACAGCTGCAGGGATTGCAACGTCGTGATCCGTAAAGTTACAGAGCACGACCAGTTTTTCATCACCCAGCGTTCTTGTATAGATAAAAAGCTCTTCGTTGTCCGGCTCAAGCAGTTCGTAATCACCGTATACAATCACTTCATTCTCGTGACGCAGACGGATCAGTTCCTTATAATAGGAAAATACGGAATCCGGATCACCAACCTGCTGCTTCGCGTTAATCTCTAAATAGTTCGGATTCACGCGGATCCAAGGCGTTCCCGTTGTAAATCCTGCATTTTCACTGTCATCCCACTGCATCGGTGTGCGCGCATTGTCGCGCCCGATCTTCTTAAGGTAACCCATCATCTCCTCATGGGAAACTCCAAAGGTCTCGGTCATCTCCTTGTATGCATTAAAGCTCTCTACATCCCGGTAATCTTCCAGCTTATCAAAATACACGTTTGTCATTCCAAGCTCTTCACCCTGGTATACATAAGGCGTTCCCTGCATCATATGGAGACAGGTTGCAAGCATCTTTGCCGAAACTTCACGGTATTCTCTGCTGTCATTTCCATAGCGGGAAACGCTGCGCGGCTGATCGTGGTTGGACAAATACAGACTGTTCCATGCGTTACCCGCAAGTCCGGTCTGCCACTTGGACAGAGTTGCTTTCCATTCCGGAAGCGGCATTTTCTCGGAATCCCACTTGCCGTAATGGTTGTGTGCATCCTTTCCTGCGCCGGTATGCTCAAACTGAAATACCATATTGAGTTCGCTTCCATCCGCATTTGCATATTTTTTCGCTTCCTCTAAAGTCACGCCTGCAGCTTCGCCGACAGTAATCAAATCATACTTTGACAAAACCCTGCGATTCATTTCCTGTAAATACTCATGTACATGCGGGCCGTTGGCACAGCCACTGTCTCCGTATCCGTTCTCCCCTGCCGGTCCGTCCGGAAGTCCTTCCGGCTTGGAGATCAGACTGATTACATCCATACGGAAACCGTCAATGCCTTTTTCACACCACCAGTTCATCATGTCAAAGACGGCGTCGCGCACCTTCGGGTTATCCCAGTTGAGATCCGGCTGTTTTTTCGAAAACAGATGCAGGAAATACATATCGGTCTGCGGATCATACTTCCATGCAGAACCACTGAAGGCCGATCCCCAGTTATTCGGCTCACTTCCGTCCTCCTTACCCGGACGCCATATATAGAAATCACGGTATGGATTATCGACACTCTTACGGCTCTCCACGAACCAGGCGTGCTCGTCCGATGTATGATTGACAACCAGATCCATCATGATCTTGATGCCAAGCTCATGCGCACGCGCAAGCATACGATCATAATCTTCCATTGTTCCGAATTCCGTCATGATTGCCTGATAATCACTGATGTCGTATCCGTTATCATCGTTCGGTGACTGATACACCGGCGAAAGCCAGATGACATCAATGCCAAGCTCCTTTAAATAATCCAGCTTCTCTGTAATTCCGTTGAGATCACCGATTCCGTCTCCGTTGGAATCCATAAAACTTCTCGGATAAATCTGATATACAACGGATTCCTTCCACCATGCTTTCTTCATAAAGTACTCTTCCTTTCCTTTTAGATATGCTAGGCGATTGCGAAACTCCTGTGGCGGCGTGCTCCGGCTGGGCTGACCCGGTGGCGGGCTTCTACGCTGAACACGAT
>CAKRDT010000020.1 GCA_934316545.1 uncultured Agathobacter sp.
TGCCGATGTGGCTCAATTGGCAGAGCAGCTGATTTGTAATCAGCAGGTTATCGGTTCGAGTCCGATCATCGGCTTTTATACAATTTTATATTGTATATATGGGCAGATTCCCGAGTGGCCAAAGGGGACAGACTGTAAATCTGCTGCAACTTGCTTCGGTGGTTCGAATCCACCTCTGCCCATTAAGATGACCCTTAGGGGTCACTTATTTATTTTAATACGATATCGCGGGATGGAGCAGTCTGGAAGCTCGCCGGGCTCATAACCCGGAGGTCATAGGTTCAAATCCTATTCCCGCAACTTTTGTGATCATTCACAAGATATGCCTAGTTAGCTCAGTTGGTAGAGCAGAGGACTGAAAATCCTCGTGTCTCTGGTTCGATTCCGGAACTAGGCATTTTTTTGTTATAAGAAACGAATAAATTTACATTTCAAGATACGGGATAGGAGATGCGGGCGGATGCTATACTATCTACTGTTTATATTGATAGGATACTTGTTGGGGAGTATTCTTTTCGCGCCTATTGTCGGGCAATTGATTCAGAAGAAAGATATTATCAATGGAACAAAAGACTTGAATCCTGGGACAGCAAATGCATTTATGCAGGGTGGCATGGTATGTGGAATACTGACGTTGGCCGGAGACATGGGAAAAGGATTTTTACCTGTATTTTTTTGTATTCGGCTACAGAATTCTGTGTTGATGCATCATTTGTGTGGCATTGACCGGGGGATTTGGGGAAGTATTCCGAATGCTGTACATATATTTGGAATGGCATTGGTGCTTGTGGCTCCGGTTGTGGGACATGTTTTTTCATTATATCATCATTTCCATGGAGGAAAAGGTATTGCAACAACATTTGGATGTTTGTTAGGATATGCACCGAATTTGTTTCCTGCCTTGGTTCTCGCTTTTTTCTTTATTTTATATTCACTTGTCGTAAGAATTACACCACATTTTTACCGCACAATTGCAACGTATGTGTGTGCCCTGGGAATTTTTTTCGTCTGGGGTGAAACAACATCACAGAAACTTGCATTTTTACTGATTACTGCGGTTGTGTGTGTTAGAATGCACATGAGCAGAGAGAAACGTGAAAGGTGTAAAGTGAGGTTATTATGGATGCGTTGATTTTGTCTTGCAGCACTGGTGGCGGGCACAATGCGGCAGGTGCTGCCATAAAGGAAGAATTGGAAGCGCGTGGTCATCATGTAGTAATGATGGATCCGTATGAATTAGTTAGTCATAAGCTCGCCAAAGAAGTTGGTAATCTATATGTCAAGATGGTGCAGCATTCGCCAAAATTGTTTGGTTTTGTATATTCAATCGGTGGGATTGTGCGCAATATACCGGGAAAGTCACCAGTGTATTATGCAAATATACAGGTAGCCAAGAAGCTTCGTATATATTTGCAAAAGCATTCGTTTGATGTAATCTTAATGCCGCATCTGTATCCCGCGGAACTTGTGACTTATCTTAAGAAAAAAGGAACTCTGCTTCCACCGACGGTGTTTATTGCAACGGATTATGTTTGTATCCCGTTTACGGAAGAAACGAACTGCGATTATTATGTTGTTCCGGGCGAGGCGCAGCTGGCAGATTTTATAGCAAGAGGAATTCCGGAGGAAAAGCTTCGTCCGTTTGGAATTCCGGTAAGTCGTGCATTTGATGAAGAAATTGCCCCTGTGATAGCAAAAGAAGAACTTGGCCTCGATCCGGATGGATATTATGTGCTTTTAACAGGTGGCAGCATTGGAGCAGGCGATATCAGAAAGACCATACATATCCTTTTGAGCAAATTAAAACGAGATGCGGTTGAAGGAAAAATAATCGTTGTATGTGGAAATAATGAAAGATTATATCAGCATCTGTTGAAAGAATACGGGGATACGCTTATTCTGATCCGCAAAACGAACCAGATGGCATTGTATATGAGGGCGTGCGATGTTTTTTTGTCGAAACCGGGTGGGTTATCTTCGACGGAAGCGGCAGTCGCACAGGTACCATATATACATATCAATCCGATTCCCGGCTGCGAGTCAAAGAATGTAAAATATTTTTCGAAAACGGGAATGAGTATAGCGGTACATCATCCGAGATTACAGCTGGGGAGCGCATTAAAGAAATTGGGCAGACCAGAGTATGTTGAAAAGATGCGTGTGGCACAGCGTACCAATATTCCGCAAAACGCGAGAAAATGTATATGTGACTGGTTGGAAACAATTGTTCATTGATTATTCTATACATAGACGGATTTAAAAAGGAGGAAGTTCTTAGTGTGAACTTCCCCCTTTTTTATGGACATAATTAAAGAGCGATATTGACATGTAATCCTTTGCCGTTAATTTGCGAATAAATATCGCTTTCCACAGCGGTATGTGTTTGTTTGCTGAGTTTATAAAAATGTTTTGAAAATTCCTGATCAGAAGAAAAAATCTTGCGAACTTTAGAATTCTTGGCCATTTTTAATAAATCTTCGTTGATTTTGAGTTTGCCTCCGGATTCCATCGAAATTCCAATATGTTCCAAATCATCCGAATATTTGTTCAGATACGCTTTCATTTTTTTTAGCTGATATTTGGTATCATGATCCGATGAAGTTTTGGAAGAATCGACCGTATTATTATAGGTATCAATAAATGCGGTTAAGGCGGAGCGTGTTGTAGCAGAAATCGTTTCATCTTTTTCGTCTGTTGCGGAACCGTAGTCATTTTTAAGCAGACGTTTAGCGGCACGCGTCAGAGCACGACTATCTTCGTAGGAAAGTTCAAGCTTTGTGTAGTCGTTTCGTGCACCCGACTTGATGACGCTGCGATTGCTTGCGTAGAAGTTATTCATGAAATAATTGGTAGTCAGGCTGACGCCTGATGATACAGCTGCCATAATGCTCCTCCTTTTCATAGATTTTGAAATATATATCGGTATGTTCTTTACTTTATTTATACCTATGCGTAAAATAAGTGTGCGGACTGCAGTACTTTTTTGAAGTATCGCCCAAATAAAAGTACTACTTTGAAAGTAGATGGAACACAATACATAAAGGAGATAAATAGAGTGAAGATAGTATTTCTGGATGCTAAAACAATTGGTGAAGATATTGATCTGTCAGGCTTTGACGCACTTGGAGACGTTGTGAAATATGGTTTTTCAACTTCAGAAGAAGCGAGAGAACGTTCGAAGGACGCAGACGTACTTGTGCTTAACAAAGTGCAGATCAATGAGCAGACGATCGGAGAAGCCAAACACTTAAAGCTGGTATGTGTTACAGCGACTGGAACGAATAATCTGGATAAAGAATATCTGGATAAACGTGGAATTGCATGGCGCAACGTGGCAGGATATTCCACAGAGTCAGTAGCACAGCACACGTTTGCGATGCTCTTTTATCTGTTGGAGAAGCTTCCGTATTATGACAACTACGTGAAATCCGAAAAATATGTAAATGATGTGTCATTTACACATTTTGCAAAAGCGTTTCATGAACTTTCCGGAAAGACATATGGAATTATCGGGCTTGGTAATATCGGGCGGAGAGTGGCAGATATTGCAAAAGCATTTGGCTGCCATGTCATCTATTATTCGACATCCGGAAAAAATTCGCAGCCGGGATATGAGCGGGTAAGCTTTGATGAACTCCTGATGCAGTCTGATATTGTGTCAATCCATGCACCACTCGATGAAAACACTCTTGGAATCATGAATAAGGAAGCTTTTGAAAAGATGAAATCATCGGCAATTCTGCTTAATGCTGGAAGAGGACCGATCGTCAATGAATCGGATCTTGCCGAGGCACTGAATACGGGAACCATCGCAGCGGCGGGACTTGATGTGTTGTCTGTAGAACCAATGCAGAAAGAAAACCCGCTTCGTATGATAAAAGATAGTGAAAAGCTATTAATTACGCCACATATTGCATGGGCGGGGGTGGAAGCAAGACGCCGGTTAATGGAAATGATTTTAAATCAGATTAGGGATTTTTTCAGCCTTTCCTGAATTTTTTTATGATATGTCACGTATCATAGAGAAAGCGATGAAGGATAAAAGTATTCATATTTCGAGTTGACATTGGATAACATAGTGATATAATCAAACGTGGTATCGAAAACTACATGTAATACTAATAGATAACAGATACCAATAGACAAATTTGGAAAAGTGTATATTGAAAATATACACGATAGTATGTTTGAATATTCTCAATCGACAGAAAATCCAATATACTTCCAAATAGAGTCAAAGAATAAGAGAGAAAACGGAGGAGTAAGAGATGGCTAGTTTAAAAGATGCGGCAGAGAGACAGGCATTTTCACTTGCAATCGATGCAACCTTAAAAAACCTGAACAAAGATAGAGAGAAGGCGTTACTCAATATTGTCAATCTGGTTCAGAAATTCATGGGAGACAATTTTACAGCGGAGTCCTATGAAGGTGCCAAGAAGATGATTATGAATCCGGAACATAAATGGATGCGCTATGTCAACAGACTTCTTGATGAAACAGATCCACATGTTGCGAAGATGACTGCTTTGAACCTTGGTTATCAGGCAGCATTTGCCGGAACAAAGAAAATTCGTAAGATGAGAGAAGTTGAGCAGTGTAATATTCCGTGGCTGATCCTTATGGATCCTACCAGTGCATGTAACCTTCATTGTACCGGGTGTTGGGCTGCAGAGTATGGACATAAGCTGAACTTAAGTTTTGAAGAGATGGACAGCATTGTAACACAGGGTAAAGAACTCGGTGTATATTTTTACATGATGACCGGTGGAGAACCGCTGGTTCGTAAAGCGGATATCATTAAGCTTTGCGAGAAGCACAATGATTGTGCGTTCCATTGTTATACAAACGGAACACTGGTTGACCAGGCGTTCTGTGATGATATGAAGAGAGTCGGTAACCTTTCGCTTTCCATTTCCCTTGAGGGATTTGAGGATGCAAATGATTTCCGTCGTGGCGAAGGTGTATATAAGAAAGTTCTTTCCGCTATGGATTTATTACATGAGAACGGACTGATCTTCGGCAACAGCGTATGTTACACAAGCAAGAACATGGACGCTGTAACAAGCGACGAATTCTTCGATCTGTTGATCGAGCATGGCAGCCGCTTTGCATGGTACTTCCACCTGATGCCGGTTGGAATGAAGGCGTCACCGGAACTGATGCCGACAAAGGAACAGCGAGAGTATATTTATCATAGAATCCGTGAGGTTCGTGCAAAAGAAGGCGGAAAAGAGATCTTCGTTATGGACTTCCAGAATGATGGTGAGTTTGTAGGCGGATGTATTGCCGGCGGACGTAACTACTGCCATATTAACCCGAAGGGCGATGTGGAGCCATGTGTATTCATCCACTATTCAGGAGCAAACATTCGTGAGAAATCACTTCTTGAGTGCTTAAAGCAGCCGTTGTTTATGGCATACAGAGATAACCAGCCATTTAACGAAAATATGCTTCGTCCATGTCCGATGCTTGAGAATCCTGAAATTCTCCAGAAAATGGTACATGAGACCGGAGCACATTCAACAGATGTTGAGGAAGCTGAGCCGGTAGAGCATCTTTGCGGCAAATGCGTGGATTACGCAAATGACTGGAAAGAGACTGCCGACAAGTTATGGGCAGAGCATCCATACAAACAGAAAGGCTATACAAACTTCAAGAAGAAGTAAAGTCCACAATTTTTCACATAAAATTAAGATTTAAACACAGGATTCCCGGTTTACATGCCGGGAATTTTGTTGTATTGTATTGGAATGAAAGTGAATTTTAAAATAGGATTTGAATATGATAAAAAAAATAACATAAGAGCAGCGATTGCCATCACGTTAGCGATTGTTATGTATGTGACGATTGGATTTCATGTTGCGGCATTGGTGGCGTATGGTGTGTTATACTATCTGATCAAAAGCTTAAAGATTGAATTGGACGAGCGGTATCCGTGGCTATGGACATTGATCCTGTTTGTCGGAGGATCTATCTTTACTACATTTATCATCCAGAGACTGCTTCTGGATTCTGAGTTATTTGCAAGGACAAGTAATTTTAAGTGGTTTCTGAATGTCCTGTGCTGTCTTGTTGCATATTTTATTGTTCAGTTATTTACCAATAACAGTGGTCTTACCTGCATTATTTCTCATGTAACCCTGCTTTGCTTTGCATTTGTAAATTATTTTGTATATCTGTTTCGCGGCAATGAGTTTCAATTTGCAGATATCCGATCAATCGGAACGGGACTCAGCGTTGCGGGGAATTATCAGCTGAGGCTTACTTCCAAAGGCGCATATGTAATCTTTGTGACAGCTCTTTTTGTTGCTTTTGTACGCAAATGGCATGTGAAATTTGCGCATGCATGGAGGATGCGGATCATCGATATCATGATGGCTTCAATTGCATGTATGCTTATTGTTATAAACACTTATGATATCAATACCGAGACGTGGGAACAGAAAGGAACCTATCGTAACGGATATCTTCTGAATTTTGTTTTGGGAATACGCGATAGTTTTGTGTCGGCTCCGGATGGATATTCGGAAGATGCAATCCGGCAGCTGGAGAAAAATTATGAGGCTGATGATAAAAATTACGCAAAGACGGATGTCAAGGATCCAACAATTATTGTTATTATGAATGAGTCCTTCTCTGATTTGAGCGTATTGGGGGAGCTCAAGACCAATGTGGAGGTAACCCCTTTTATTGATTCACTTAAGGAAAACACGGTGAAGGGATATGCGTTATCATCCGTGTTTGGTGCAAAGACGCCAAACTCAGAGTGGGAATATCTGACCGGAAACTCTATGGCATTTCTGCCGGGCGGATCGGTTGTTTATCAGCAATATATTAGTGATACACCCACTTCTATTGTATCGAATCTGAAAGATATCGGTTATACATGTGTTGCGATGCATCCGTATTATGAGACCGGATGGAGCCGTAATCAGGTCTATCCGAACATAGGATATGACGAGATGCATTTTATCGATTATTTTGATCAGACTAAGATTTTACGCGAGTATATTACGGATCAGGAATTGTACGATAAGATTATTGATCGTTATGAGAGCCGTGGGACAAACGAAAAACTGTATCTTATGGGAATTACGATGCAGAATCATGGAGGATATGGAGAGGAATATGATAACTTTCATGAGGGCGTATACAAGATTGGACGTTCTTACACAGATGCGAATCAATATCTCTCCCTTGTGCATGAGAGCGACAAAGCGGTTGAAAATCTGATCCATTATTTTTCAAGCGTGGAGGATCCTGTGGAAATTGTATTTTTTGGTGATCATCAGCCAAGTTTAAATAGCAATTTTTATCCGTTACTGAATGGTAAGGGATTATCAGGATTGACGGAAGACGAACTAGAGGCACTTTATACGGTTCCGTTCTTTATTTGGACAAATTATGACACACCGGAGGAAACGGTGGATATCACGAGTTTGAATTTCCTGTCGACACTTACCCTGGAGCGTGCCGGAGTGGAACTGCCGGAATATAATAAGTTTCTGGCAGAGCTGATGGATGTGGTACCTGCAATTAACTCCAGAGGCTATTATTCTAAGAGTAAAGGGTGTTATCTGCATCTGGATGAGGCAGCAGGGGAAGAAGCGGAATGGATTAACCGCTATCACATATTGCAGTATAATTCAATGTTTGATAAGAAGCGTCGCAGTGATGTGTTTTTTCCATATCATCTGAACCAATAAAAATCAATAAAGCCCAAGAGGAGTCATTGTGAGACTAAGAGATTTTTTACCATATGAAACAATTGTAATACAGTGTCATGACAATCCGGATGCGGATGCGCTGGCATGTGGATTTGCAGTATACTTATATCTGCAGTCGCATGACAAGAACGTGGAGTTGATCTATGCAGGCAGGAATCGCATTCGCAAGACGAATCTTGTTATGATGATCCAGGATCTGGATATTCCAATCCGGCATGTAAAGAAGCTGGATCGAAAGCCGGATCTGCTCGTCATGGTAGATTGCCAGTATGGAGGGGGTAATTCGGTTCGTTTTGAAGCAGATACGATTGCGGTGATTGATCACCATCGGATTAGTACGCAGCTCCCGAAATTATCGGAAGTCAGAAGCAATCTGGGTGCCTGTTCGACTTTGATCTGGCAGATGCTCAAAAAAGAAAATTTTGATGTGCAGAATAATCGTAGATTATCGACTGCTTTGTATTATGGATTGTATACGGATACAAGTGGATTATCAGAATTGGCGCATCCTCTGGATAAAGATTTACGGGATGAAGCCGCATTTGATACGCAGCTGATGCACAAGTACCGAAATGCCAATATGTCACTTGAGGATCTTGAGACTGCAGGTGCCGCTTTGCTGCACAGTGATTATTTAGAAGAATACCGCGCGGCGGTGGTCAAGTCCGGGCCGTGTGATCCCAATGTACTTGGAATTATCAGTGATCTGATACTGGAAGTAGATGCGATTGACATATGTGTGGTCTTTAATGTGGTGCAGGATGGAGTGAAATTTTCCGTCCGAAGCTGTATTAAGGAAGTGAAGGCAAGTGAACTTGCTGCGGAAATCAGTAAGGGAATCGGTTCCGGTGGAGGACACGAGGCCAAAGCCGGTGGATTTATCTCGATGGATCTGTTGACACAGGAATATCTGAAATTGTGTGAGATGCATCATTTTATGCCGCGCATGGAGTTGGATGAGGAGGGCGACAGCGAGCATCCGTCCGCTTCTGGAGTAAAATCGGTTTTGGAATACCGTTTTCGAAAATATATGGACGATACCGATATTATCTATGCAAGTGAATGCCGGTTAAGCAGCGACAATTCGGAGCATTATTGCAGAAAGTCGGTTCCTTGGGGATTTGTCCGGGGGACGGATCTGGCAGACGCAGGAACAAAGGTACTGATCCGTACGATGCACGGTGATATCAATACAGTGGTTGAGGATGACATGATTTTTACGATCAGTCCGATTGGTGGAGTCCTGATCTGCAAAGAGTGTGATTTTGAAAAACAGTATCGAAGTTATCCGAATTGGGAGTTCCGATTACAGGATACAGAGTATTCACCGACGATCAAGATTGAGCAATCAGGAAAAGTCATTGCGCCAATGAGCGTTGCAAAGATCTGTGTGCCGAAGGGGAAGCTTTTTATTCATGCGCGATGTCTTGACCGTAAAGTAAAACTCTTTACGGAAGCAGATGGCGAGCAGCATTATACATTGGGCAGAATGGGAGATTATCTGACCGATGATACAGAACAGTTAGAAGGTGTATGCATAATGAAAAAAGAGTATTTTGAACAGACCTATCATAAAGCGGGGTATATACAAGGACATAAGGCGGTTATCTTTGATTTGGATGGAACTCTTCTGAACACCCTGGAGGATCTGAAGGACGCAACCAACGCGGCACTTGCTTCGCAGGGCATGCCGCAATGTACGCTGGATCAGGTGCGCCGTTATGTTGGAAACGGAGTACGCAGACTTATGATTCGTGCGGTTCCGGATGGCGAGGATAATCCGCTTTTTGAACAGACCTTTGCTGCATTTAAGGCATATTATGCGGAGCATTGTCTGGATCATACAGCACCGTATCCGGAGATCCTTAATGTGATGAAGGAACTGAAAGAACGCGGTATTAAGATTGCAATTGTATCGAATAAGCTGGATTCTGCGGTCAAAGAGTTGAATGAACAGTTTTTCAGTGAATATACATCGGTTGCCATCGGGGAGATGGAAGGCGTGGCAAGAAAGCCGGCACCGGATATGGTAGAAAAGGCGCTGCGTGAATTGGGAGTGACAAAAAGTGATGCAATCTATGTGGGAGACTCCGATGTAGACATCCAGACCGCAAAAAATTCCGGATTGGAGTGTATTTCTGTTACATGGGGATTCCGCGATATCCCGTTCCTTCTGGAACACGGTGCAAAAACGATGATCGATAAGCCGTTTGAACTCTTGTCGCAGGTGTAGAGTTTATGATATGATTACAATAATTACGAGAGTCCGGGAAACGGGAAATCGTAGTTCGGTATCTTACATGATTGAAGGAGTACACATAGATGGAAGAGAGAATTTCAGGACACACCGGATTGCTCGCCTTGATCGGATCACCGGTTGGACATTCCGGATCACCGGCAATGTATAATTACAGTTTTGCGAAGCTGGGGCTTGACTATGCATATGTCGCATTTGATATAAAGGAAGATCAGGTAAAGGAAGCCTTAGAGGCAATGAAGCTTTTTCATATGCGGGGCTGCAACGTGACGATGCCGGATAAAACAGAGGCTGCCAAATGTGTAGATGAGTTATCACCGGCGGCACAGATTATTGGCGCGGTCAATACCATCGTTAATGATGATGGAAAATTGACCGGGTACATCACCGATGGCGAGGGATTTGTTCATAATCTGAAGGATCACGGAATTGATATCAAAGGCAAGAAGATTACGGTTGCCGGTGGCGGCGGGGCTGCGACTGCGATTCAGGTGCAGTGTGCGCTTGACGGAGCCAGAGAAATTACGATTTTTAATATTAAAGATGCATTCTTTGAGAGAACGCTACATACTGCGGAGAAGATCCGTGCAGCCGTGCCGGGAATCATAGTGAATGTATATGATATTGCAGATACGACAAAGATGACAGAAGAAATTCAGTCAAGTGATATCTTTGCCAATGCAACGATCGTTGGAATGAAGCCAATGGATGACCAGAGCGTTGTTAAGGATCTGGCAGCATTCCGTCCTGGGCTTGTTGTGTGTGATGCAGTCTATAACCCGGAAGAAACAAAGCTGCTTCGCGAAGCAAAAGAAGCAGGCTGCACCTGCATTGGCGGTAAAGGTATGCTTTTGTGGCAGGGAGTTTCCGCATTTAAATTATATACGGGTATGGATATGCCGGTAGAAGAAGTAAAGGAGAAATTCTTTTCATGAGGAAGAACATTCATAATATTTTTCTTATTGGATTTATGGGTGCCGGTAAAAGCACGATTGCGAAAGCATTGCAAAGAGAATTGGGATTTCCCCTTGTAGAAATGGATGAACGTATCGTACAGGAGCAGGGAATGTCGATTAATGATATTTTTGCCCAATATGGCGAGTCACGTTTCCGGGATATTGAGAGTCAGCTTGTCGTTGATCTCGGGGAACAGGAGCCAAGTATCATATCTTGTGGAGGGGGCGTGGTTGTCCGTCCGCAGAATACACAGAATATGAAGAAAAGCGGAAAAATCGTTTTCCTGACAGCTACACCGGAGACCATCTATGAACGAGTGAAAAACAGTACGGATCGTCCGATTCTGAATGGGCACATGAATGTGGAATATATTGCAGAATTGATGGAAAAGAGGCGCGCACTGTACGAGGAGGCGGCGGATATTACCATTCAGACAGATGGTAAGACCAGAGAACAGATCTGCGAGGAAATCATTGGAAAGCTGAGGAATACGAATGAAGTTTAATTTGGATAATAAATTTTTTCAGGCTTTAGGTAAGTTGGTTGACTGCATGGCTCTGAGCGCGCTTTGGCTTGTCTGCAGCCTTCCGATCGTGACATTTGGAGCATCTACAAGTGCACTTTATTATGCGATTCATAAATCCGTACGTGGTAACAGAGGATATATGACAAAGAATTTTTTCCATGCATTTACGAAAGGCTTTAAACAGTCAACGCTGTCGTGGTTGATCCTGCTTGTCGTACAGATTGTTCTCGGGATGGATGCTTATATCACATTCCAAACACTGAAGACAGGAAATAAAATGGGCGTATTTTTCTATTTTTTCCTGATCATGATCGTGTTTAGCATTATTTGGGCATGCTATCTTTTCCCATATGCAGCGAGATTTGAGGATGGAGTGAAGGCGACGATGAAGAATGCTCTGCTTATGATGATCATACATCTTCCATGGTCGCTTTTGATATTGGTACTTTTTGCGGTTGCCGCAATTGCTGTTTACGTTTTCCCGGTTCTGATTTTTTTGATGCCGGCGTTATTATTCCTTACATATGATGGAATTCTGGAACGCATTTTCCGTAAATATATGAGTGAGGAAGATCTAGAGAGAGAAAAAGAGAACGATCTTTTGGATCGTTTGGATGATTAATCAATTAAAAAACATAGAAAGAGGTAAGTGAATATGAAGGTTACAATTTCAGATGCAGTAAAGTATATTGGAGTCGATGATAAGACCATCGACCTGTTTGAGAGTCAGTATGTTGTTCCGGAAGGAGTGTCCTATAATTCTTATTTGATCATGGACGAGAAAGTTGCTCTCATGGATACGGTTGATGTGCGCGGAATGCAGGAATGGGAGAAGAATCTCACAGAAACTTTGGATGGACGCAAGGTTGATTATCTTGTTATTCAGCATCTTGAGCCGGATCATGCGGGAAGTATCGGAAGACTGTTGGAACTTTATCCGGAGGTTACGCTGGTTGGAAATGCAAAAACATTTGCGATGCTTCCGCAGTTTTTTGATATTGATCCGGATGTAAAGAAACTGACAGTTGCAGAGGGTGATACATTGTCACTTGGAAGCCACACGTTGACATTCGTGATGGCACCTATGGTACATTGGCCGGAAGTCATGGTATCTTACGAGAGTACGGAGAAGATTCTTTTCTCCGCGGATGGATTCGGAAAATTTGGCGCACTTGATGCGGAAGATGAAGAAGGCTGGGCGTGTGAGGCCAGAAGATATTATTTTAATATTGTCGGAAAGTATGGTGCTCCGGTTCAGGCATTATTGAAGAAAGCTGCAAATCTGGATATCCAGATGATTTGTCCACTTCACGGACCGGTTCTTAAAGAAAATCTTGGATATTATATCGGACTGTATGACACATGGAGCAGTTATCGTCCGGAAAACAAGGGTGTACTGATTGCCTACGCCTCTATCCATGGAAATACAGCTAAGGTTGCTGAAACGTTTGCCGAGATGCTCCGT
The DNA here is from genome assembly GCA_934316545.1 of uncultured Agathobacter sp. Classification (GTDB taxonomy): domain Bacteria; phylum Bacillota; class Clostridia; order Lachnospirales; family Lachnospiraceae; genus Roseburia. The sequence continues at coordinate 12,933 of CAKRDT010000020.1, forward strand.
GCCAAGGGTGTTGAGAAAGTTGTTGTCAGCGATCTCGCAAGAGAAGATATGGCTGAGGTCATTGAGGATGCCTTCCGTTACGATCGTATGGTTGTGGCAGGCGCAAGTTACGATGGTGGTGTATTCCCATGTATGCAGGATTTCTTACATCACTTACAGTCTAAGGCTTACCAGAATCGCACGGTTGGAATTATCGAGAATGGATCCTGGGGACCGACTGCCGGAAGAACGATGAAAGCAATTCTTGAGACGATGAAGAATGTAACGATTGTTGATCCGATGGTAACCATCAAATCAACAATGAAAGAAGCTGATATTCCAGCGCTGGAAGCTTTGGCGGATATGGTTGCCAACGCATAGGTTTATCATAGATAAGGGGATTGATGATTGGTAAAAGAGGCAGACTGACGAATTAAGGAGAAAATCGGAAAATGAGAAAAACAAAAATTATTTGTACGATTGGACCGGCGAGTGAGAATGAGGAAACGCTGACGCAGATGTGTCAGGCGGGAATGGATGTTGCCCGTTTGAATTTTTCTCACGGAACCCATGATGAACATCAGAAAAAGATTGACCTGATCAAGAAAGTGCGTAAGAAACTTTCTCTTCCAATTGCAATCATGTTGGACACGAAGGGTCCGGAGTACCGTATTAAAACTTTCGAGAATGGTAAGATCCATTTGGAAGAAGGTGATACATTTACCTTAACGACGGAAGATATCGTTGGAAATGAGCAGCGTGTTGCTGTCAATTACAAGAATCTGATCGAGAACCTGAAGGTGGGTGACCGCATTCTTGTAAACAATGGTTTGATCATCCTTGAGGTAACGAAGCTTAAGGCACCGGATGCCATCTGCAAGGTTATTGCCGGCGGAGATCTTTCAGACCGCAAGAGTATGAATTTCCCAAATAAAGTTATGAATCATGCTTATCTGAGCGAGCAGGATAAACAGGATCTGCTCTTTGGTATTCAGAATGAAGTTGATTTTGTTGCGGCTTCCTTTGTATCGACAAAGCAGGATGTCGCAGATCTTCGCGCTTTTCTGGATGCAAACGGCGGTGAGGATATTGACATTATTGCCAAGATTGAGAACCGTTCCGGAGTGGATCATGTCGAGGAAATTTGTGAGATTGCCAATGGCATAATGATCGCCAGAGGAGATTTGGGTGTCGAGATCCCGGGAATGGAGGTTCCTGCGATCCAGAAATATCTGATCAACAAGTGCCGACTGATGGGAACGCGTGTTATTACAGCGACAGAGATGCTGGAATCTATGATCCACAACCCGCGCCCGACACGTGCGGAATTATCGGATGTGGCCAATGCAGTATACGACGGATCTTCTGCAATCATGCTTTCCGGCGAGTCTGCTGCCGGTAAATATCCGGTTGATGCGGTTCGCAACATGGCAGAGATCGCAGAATATACGGAAAGCCAGATCAAGTATACGAAGCGTTTTCAGTCTTCTGATTTTGAGATCAAGAGTATTCTTGATGCAATCTCTCATTCAACATGTGCCATGGCAATCGATGTACAGGCCAAATGCATTGTGGTCAGCTCTTTGAGCGGAACGACCGTACGCATGGTCAGCCGTTTCCGTTGTCCGGTTGATATTGTTGGTATGACGACTTCGGAGCGTGTATGGCGAAAACTGAATTTGAGTTGGGGCGTAACACCGGTTCTCTGCGAGGAGTTCAATTCGATGGAGGTTATGTTCTATCATGCAATGAAAGAAGCAAAGAAGATTTTTAAGCTTCAGAAAAACGACACGGTTGTACTGACCGGTGGTTTGATCAATGGTCAGATCGGAAATACAAATGTAATTAAAGTCGAGCGGGTATAAACGCTTGCATTTTCAGACGTATGTGATATAATCGGAACACGGCAGATTCTATCACATACGTTTTCCCTTTATCAGGGGGAATTTATGAAGACAAATCGAATGATCAGAACCCTTGTGGTTCTTCTATGCATGGTATCCATGCTTGTTTTTTCCGGAGAGAAAACCAAGGTATATGCGAGTGGGCTTGTATTTGTTGTGCTGAACACGTATGAGCAGACGATGAATATTGGGGACGAGTATCGCTTGTATGCCGTGACCTCCAATGGGAAAAAACCGACATTTTGTTCGAGTGATAATAAGATTGCTTCGGTCAACACATATGGACTGATCACTGCAAAGAAAGCAGGAACTGTCAAGATTATTGTCAGAACGAAGAATGGTGAGGCGAGATGCCGCGTCACAGTGAATAAGACAACAATCAAACTCAATCAGCAGTCCGTATCGCTGGATAACGGAAACGAATTCCAATTGAAAGCGGATGTATCGACCGGGCATGAAGTCAGGTACAAATCCAGTAAAAGAAGCGTGGCAGCGGTAGATGAGAGCGGATTGATTACCGCAAAGAAGCCGGGAGATGCTTTGATCACCGTATCGGCCGATGGAACAAATGTAACGTGCCGAGTTAAGGTCAGACAGCCGAAAGTTACGCTTAGTCAGGGTAAGGCAGCGTTATACCGCAAAGAGGGGCTGCAGCTTACCGTCCATACGAATTCCAAAACAAAACCAAAGTGGAAATCGAATCGTTCCAGTGTTGCTACCGTGGATGACAGAGGATATGTGACAGCAGTGAAACATGGAACCGCTATGATTACAGTAACTGTGGATGGTGTCTGTAAAACGTGTGAAGTGGTGGTTCGTCAGCCAAAAGTACAACTGTCGAAATCGTCTGTGCAGCTGCGTGTGGGACAACAGACACAGGCAGAGGCGAGTGTGTCCTCAGGCAACACACCAACGTATTCGAGCTCTAACACAAGTATTGCTACCGTCGAGGAAGATGGGAAGATTACTGCTGTCAGTAAAGGTAAAGCATATATTTATGCTACGGAAGACGGCATAAAAGCAAAGCTTACTGTAGTGGTAAAATAGGGCAGCAATGACAGGAATGTTAAGTAACTGTAGATAAAAGGAAAGTAGGGGAAGACGGATAGAACCTGCCGGATGAAGACTTTTAAAAATGTTTTGACATCATGCCATTAAGGTGTTAGCATATCGATATTACACGTTATACGAGGAGAACTTAGAAATGATAAAGAAATATATTGGGGATAAACAGTTTTATCAACATACACTGATGGTTGCGGTGCCGATCATTATACAGAATTTTGTTACCAATTTTGTCGGACTGCTTGACAATATCATGGTCGGACAGGTTGGAACGGATCAGATGAACGGAGTGGCGATTGTCAATCAGTTGTTGTTTGTATTTAACTTGTGTGCCTGGGGGGCTGTATCTGGTGCCGGAATCTTTACGGTACAGTATTTCGGAAAAGGTGACGAGGATGGTGTGCGCAATACATTTCGTGCCAAGATCATTTTGCTGGGACTGGTATTGCTTGCAGGATTGCTTGTATTTGGTGGGGCAGGAGAAAATCTGATTCGGCAGTTTCTCCATGAGACTGACAGTGTGGGAAATGCTGCCATTACTTTGGAGGAAGGAATGCATTATCTGTGGATCATGATGGTTGGACTTGTTCCGTTTGTGGTCACACAGGCATATTCCAATACCCTGCGCGATGTCGGAGAGACGGTGCTTCCGATGAAAGCTAGTGTGATAGCGGTTTTTGTCAATCTTGTGCTGAATTATATTCTCATTTTCGGACATTTCGGAGCACCGGTACTTGGTGTACAGGGTGCGGCCATCGCAACGGTTGTTTCGCGTTTTGTGGAAGCCGGAATTGTTGTGCTATGGGTACATAAGCATCATGCAAAATTTACATTCATTAAAGGAGCGTATAAGACTCTTCACATTCCGGCGAATCTCATGAAACAGATTATTGTGAAAGGCTCGCCGCTTGCAGTCAACGAAGCTTTGTGGGCACTTGGCATGACGGTACTCAATCAATGCTATTCTACGCGCGGACTTGCAGTGGTGGGAGCGTTTAATATTTCTTCCACAATTTCAAACCTGTTTAGTGTTGTCTATCTGGGACTTGGAGATGCGGTTGCAATCATTATCGGTAAATATCTGGGTGCGGGAGAGATGGAGCGCGCGAAGGATGAGGATCGCAAACTGATTGCGTTTTCGATTACCTGTTGTATCGTGATCGGGGCAATTATGGCGATGCTGCATGGAGTATTTCCGGAGTTGTACAACACGGAGGATGAGGTCAGACAGCTGGCGGGAATATTTATTCTGGTTGTTTCTGCAATGATGCCGTTTTATGCATTCCTGCATGCAAGTTATTTTACGCTTCGTACCGGCGGAAAGACGATTATTACTTTTATTTTTGACAGCGTTTTTGCATGGGTAATCGTAGTACCGACAGCATTTTTACTGACACATTTTACAGACCTTCCGATCGTGCCAATCTATATGATTGTATGTTCTGCCGATTTCATCAAATGTGCCATCGGTTTTATTCTTCTGAAAAAAGGCGTGTGGTTACACAATATTGTAAAAGACATTTAAAGTATAAATCCTCTTGATTTCCACATACTACCCATATATTACATTTATGGAAAAGTAAGTGGAAATCAGGAGGAATTTTTTATATGAAAGCAACTGGTATTGTTCGAAGAATAGATGATCTCGGTCGTATTGTAGTTCCGAAGGAAATCCGGCGTACTCTTCGCATCCGCGAAGGTGACCCGCTTGAAATTTTTACGAACCGCGAAGGTGAGATTATGTTAAAAAAATATTCGCCGATCGGTGAACTGGGGGAGATTGCCGGGAATTATGCGGAGGCGCTTGCACATGTCACAGAAACCCTTGTTTGTATTACGGACCGTGATTATATTGTAGCGGCATCCGGCAGTGGCAGAAAAGAACTCGATGGAGAACACCTGAGCCAGGAAGTGGAAATCCTTATGGAAAAAAGAGGCACTTTTGTAGTCGCAGATGTCCACAAGGAACTGCCACTCATTGCAAAGGAATGGAAAAACGATTATAAAAGTGCGATTTTGTCGACCATCATCTGTAATGGGGATTGTCAGGGTGCAGTTATTGTGGTAAGCAAAAGCGATGAGCCGCAGAACCTTCAGACGCTTCGCCTGCTGGCACAGTCTGCGGCATGCTTTATGGGAAAACATATGGAACAGTAAGTGATTTCATAAGACATTCTTAATAAAAAGATAATTTGCATATGTAATATAAAAGCGATAAAATACTTCATATATCTTTTGAAGAGGATAAGAGAAGGAGATTTTATGGCAAAGAAGAAGAGAAGAAAAAAGAAACAACATCGCTTTTTCTGGTTCGTAATAAAGCTGCAGATCGTGTTGATGCTTCTTGTGCTTGGTGCGGCCGGCGTGTACTTTTTTGGTGGTTATGCGGACGAAGTGCAGCAGATTCGAAGAGAGGCAATCAAAGAAGTGGCGGATTCGGATGAATCACTTTTTATTCCGTCGCAGACCTGTTCTGTGTATGATACCGATGGAAATCTGATCTCGGAACGCAAGGGCGACAAGGATGCGCAGTATGTCAAGTATGAGGATATTCCAAAGTCATTTGTTGCTGCGATCATCAGTATTGAGGATAAAAAATTCTACCGGCACAACGGCGTGGACTTTAAGGCCATCATGCGTGCGGTCAAGGCTCGTCTTCAGGCGGGAAAGGTAACGCAGGGTGGAAGTACGATTACGATGCAGCTTGCAAAACTGATGTATATGGAACCGAGCAAGACGTGGCAGTACAAAGTTAAGCAGATATTCCTTGCGATGGAACTGGAGAAGCGGTATTCCAAGGAGAAGATTCTGGAGTTTTATTTGAATAATATTTATTTTGCCAATGGATACTATGGGATTGATGCAGCGAGCAGAGGCTATTTTAACTGTGATCTTAAGGATCTTGATATTTCTCAGGTCGCGTTTTTATGTGCGATTCCGAATAGTCCGTCATATTATGATCCGGTGACCAATATGGATCACACAATTACAAGACGGAACCTGATCTTACAAAATATGTGGGATGACGGCAAGATTACACAGGAACAGTACTATGAGGCCTGCAAGGAAGAGATGACTCTGAATCGTCCCAAGAAGACATCGATGACGATTGTCAATAATTATGTGGACACATATACCTATTACTGTGCAACCCGTGCTCTGATGGAGCAGGAAGGATTTCAGTTCCGGAATTACTTTGATTCAGAGGAAGAAAAGAAAACATATAACGAGGAATATGACGAATTGTATGCGTCCTGTCAGAAGAAGCTGTATTCGGGCGGATATAAGATTTATACATCCATCGATATGGACAAGCAGAATACGCTGCAGCAGGCGGTGGATGATGAACTTGCTTCCTTTACGGATCTCGATGATGATGGCACTTATGACATGCAGGGAGCAGCTGTCTCAATTGATAACAGTACCGGATATGTGGTAGCAATCGTTGGCGGACGAAACCAGGATTTTACATCCTATACCTTAAATCGTGCGTATCAGAGCCATCGTCAGCCGGGAAGTTCCATTAAGCCTCTTCTTGTGTATACACCATGTTTTGAGCGCGGATATGATCCGGATACGATCGTGGATGACCACAAATTCGAGGGAGGACCGTCCAACGCCACTAAAACTTATGCCGGTAAGGTTAAGCTGCGTTATGCAGTTGCACAATCATTGAATACGGTTGCATGGCAGCTGTATGATCAATTGACTCCGTCCGTTGGTCTGCAGTATCTGAAAAATATGAATTTTACCGGAATCGTCCAAGATGATTACACACTTGCCACTTCACTCGGCGGATTTACCAAAGGTGTTTCTCCGCTTGAGATGGCAGCAGGATTTGAAACCATCGGAAATGATGGAATGTATCGTGAGCCGACCTGCATTAAGACCATTATTGATTCCGATGAGAATGTTGTCTATGCTTCGCAGATGACAGAGATATCCATCTATGAACAGGATGCGTCCCGCATGATGACCGATGTGCTTACAACGGTTATGGATAGCGGAACAGGACGTTCTCTCAAATTAAAAGGAATGCCTTGTGCGGGAAAAACGGGTACAACAAATGACCATAAAGATGGTTGGTTTGTCGGTTTTACCAAATATTACACGACGAGTGTGTGGGTTGGCTGTGATTATCCAAAAGCGATTCAGAATCTTAGCGGAAGTACATATCCGGGCCGTATTTGGAAAGCGTATATGAGTGCGATCCATGAGAATCTTGCGCCGGTTGATTTCCTGCCGTATGCACAGCTTTCCGATGATTTTAAGAATCAGCAGGATCAGGAACAGCAGGATCAGGAGCAGAAGCGCGAGGAAGATAATGCGACCGGCAGTCAGGACAAGGCGGATCAGAATCAGCCGGCAGATAATCAGCAGGATCAGAACCAGAATAACAATGCCGGAAATGATAATAACACGGATAACGACAATGCGAACAGCAATCATAACAATAACAGTAATGCCGGCAGCGATAACAATAATAACAATGATGCATCCGATTCGAATACGTCGGATAACAATGGTGGCGATAACACCGGGGACAATACCGGCGGGGATCAAAGCGGTGGCGATCATACGGGAGACGAAGAGGATCCGTCCGGCAATCCATAGATCAACGGCTTTGTTGTGAAAAAGTGAAAATATTTACATTTAAAATTAGTCAAATTACCATTGGATGAACAGTTTACCTATGGTAATATAGAACTAGAATTTCACGATAAAGAATGTTGGAGGATAAGCAAGTGAAGAAATATGGTTTTGGAATTGATGTTGGGGGAACAACTGTTAAGGTAGGCTTTTTTGAGACAAGCGGAAAGCTCCTTGATAAGTGGGAAATCAAGACGAATACAGCCAACGGCGGAGAAGCAATATTGTCGGACATTGCGAAAACAGTGGAAGAGAAGCTGAGCAGAGAAGGCATCAGCAAGGATGATGTACAGGGAATCGGAATCGGTGTTCCGGGACCAATCGTCAATGAGAGTGTTGTTACGATCTGCGTAAATCTCGGATGGAAGAATGTTGATGTCGCAGGAACCTTAAGCGGACTTATCGGACTTCCGGTAAAAGTCGGTAATGATGCCAATGTGGCAGGTCTCGGCGAGATGTGGCAGGGTGGTGCCAAGGGAAGCCGTGATGTTGTTATGGTAACACTCGGAACCGGTGTCGGCGGCGGAATCATCGTAGATGGTAAGATGGTTGCCGGAGCAAACGGTGCAGGCGGAGAGATCGGACATCTGAACGTCTGTGAGGATGAGAGTGAAGCATGTAACTGTGGACAGCATGGATGTCTGGAACAGTATACCTCTGCAACTGGTGTTGTTCGTATGGCAAAGCGCAAGCTGGCTAAGACAACGGAGGAGACAAGTCTTCGTAAATTTGAAGATCTTACGGCAAAGGATGTATTTGACGAGGCAAAAGCAGGCGATAAGGTAGCACTTGAGATCGTTGATGAAGTGTGTGAGATCTTAGGTAAGGCACTTGGAAAGATTGCATGTGTTGTCAATCCGGAAGTATTTGTAATCGGTGGCGGCGTATCTAAGGCCGGACAGATCCTGATTGATACGATCAAGAAATATTATGTGCCGAACACATTCAGTTCTTGCAAGGACGCGCGTTTTGAACTTGCTTCACTTGGCAACGATGCCGGAATGTATGGATGCATGTGCCTTGTGCTTGATTAAAAATACAGAGAGTATATATGATTACATATAAAAAAGTCCTAATCCATTGTGATTAGGACTTTTTTGGTGCGCTTGCGGCGCACGTTTCTATTTCTCTTTATTATTTTTCAGGATCATTCGTTTCTGTTTACTTGAATATGTCCAAAGCTTTGAACTTAATTTTGAACAATTACCGGCTGTAATGGAAGAAACCTTTTTCGCAGTACCGATATAAGGTTTCCAATCAAAGTCCTGACCTCCGTAAGCTTTGCCGGAACCTGTATAGTAATTGTCAAAAACATTTCGTTTGCGTGCAACGTAAGAACCTGTATAGTAACCGAGCACTTCTCCCTTGAATACCTTCTTAGAAGAACCTGTCACCTTTCCGGTTGAATAATTGGATTTGATAAACTCATCATATACGGATGCACTTCCGACAAGTCCTCCAACATATGACAATTTCTTCGCTGACAGAGATACCGCACCGGTGTTGTAGCAATTCTGTACATTTGCGGTTGACTGTCCTGCCAGACCGCCTACAGCCGCATCGCCGCCGGACTTCACATTCACAGCGACTTTTCCCTTATTATAGGACTGTGTGATATCATTAACGACTACCGCAACACCGCCTACATTGGTACTGCGGGGAGCATTGGCTGTCACTGTAATGGCTCCTGTATTGAAGGATTTTACCATCTTTGTTCCGATACGGGTCGTCTCACCGACCACGCCCGCTACACTGATGCCGGTCATATTTGATGCATTCGCGTTCACTGTGATCTTACCTGTATTCGAGCAGGAATCGATTCCACTATTGCTCTCTCCTATGACACCGACGATATTCGCTTCTGTCGCGAATCCTTCTGCTGCCTTTTCGATCGTACAGATGATTGCTCCGGTGTTTTTACAGTTTTTAACTGCTTTTTTCCCATAAAAGGAATTTGCTACACCGGATATTGTAAATTCATTTCCGCCCCATTCGTCACTCGGCTTATAAGTGACCTTGATCGTTCCTTTATTGGTACAATTCTGTAATAGTGACTTTGATGAACTGCCGGATGCAATCCTTGTGATTCCTCCGACATCGCAGGAAGGTGAGCTATCTGCTGTTCCTCTGACATTCACAGTGATATTGATAGCATTCACACAATTCTTTATCACTGCCTTTTCATCATTCGCAAGTACGATTCCGCCAATATAAGCAGCTTCCCCCTTGACGGAGATCTTTCCGGAGGTTTTGATCTGATCAAAGGTACAGTTCGTAGCGCTGCATACCAATGTTCCTATCGTTCCACCATCCTGAAGATTAATATCTACACCGGTAACAGAGATATTTTTAAATACGGCACCGCTCGCATATCCGAAAATACCTGCATTCTCAGCCCAGTTTGAGGTCTTGTAAGTATAACCGGTCAGCTTGTGCCCTTTACCATCAAGCTGTCCCTTAAATGGATGATCTCTGTCCCCAAACAGCTGGAAATCTGCAGGCAATTTGATATCCTTTGCAAGATAATAATTCCCTGACGGATTGCTCTCCATCGCCTTTAAATCCTCTGCTGTCGAGACCGCGGTTGCCGCTGCTGCTTTCAAATTTACCGATGCAGCTTCCACTTTTGTAGCAGGTGCTGCGAATACAGCATTTGCAGGTGTAGAAAATGCCATCAGTGCAGCCAGAGATAATGTCAGTATTTTTTTCATTGTTCCACTCCTTTCACTCGGATCCTCCTATAGGAAGAACCAACCTATGATATTTATATTATCATAAGTCGTACCTTGAGGTTCAAGTCAAGAAAAATCCAGAAAAATTGGTCAGTTGAAGCCTTTGAAAAAAATATCTTGACAATCAAACTACTTTGAAATATACTTTGCCTATCAAACGATTTGATAATCAAACAATTTGAAAAGCAAACGAATTTTACAGGAAAAAGGAGATTACACCATGTTAGAGAAGTTAAAAGAGATTATCGCAGACCAGTTAAACGTAGATGCAGCAGGCATTACTGCTGAATCAAGATTCAAGGAGGATCTTGAGGCAGATTCCTTAGATCTGTTCGAGCTTGTGATGGCGCTGGAGGAAGAGTATGACGTAGAAATCCCTTCCGAGGATTTAGAGAAGATCTTAACGGTAGGCGATGTAATCAAGTATCTGGAAGATAAGGGTGTAGAGGCATAAAAATGAAGACAAGAGTGACGGAACTTCTTGGAATTACCTATCCGATCATCCAGGGCGGTATGGCCTGGGTAGCCACTCACGAGCTCGCCAGCGCAGTATCAAACGCTGGCGGTCTTGGCATTATAGGAGCCGGTGGAGCTCCGGCATCCTGGGTGCGTGAGCAGATTCAGGCGGCAAAGAAAGAAACCGACAAGCCGTTCGGAGTCAATCTGATGCTGATGAACCCGGAAGCGGATGAGATCGCCAAGGTGCTCGTGGAGGAAGGCGTTAAGGTCGTTACGACCGGCGCCGGAAATCCGGCAAAATACATGCAGATGTGGAAAGCTGCCGGGATCAAAGTAATCCCGGTTGTCGCAAGTGTGGCACTTGCCAGACTGATGGAGCGCGGTGGCGCAGATGCGGTCGTTGCCGAAGGAACCGAGTCCGGCGGACATATCGGTTCACAGACAACGATGACACTGGTTCCGCAGGTGGTTGATGCGATATCCATTCCGGTGATCGCAGCAGGTGGAATCGCGGACGGACGCGGATTTGCGGCTGCAATGATGCTGGGTGCGGAAGCGGTACAGATGGGAACAAGATTTGTAGTAGCAAATGAATCAATCGTTCATGAGAATTATAAGGATCGTGTGATCAAGGCAAAAGATATCGATTCGGAAGTGACCGGTATGTCGACCGGACATCCGATCCGTGTGATCCGCAATAAGATGACGCGTGAGTATCTGCAAAAAGAAAAGGACGGCGCAAGCCTTGATGAATTGGAGCAGCTGACACTTGGCGCTTTGCGCAAGGCGGTTGTCGAAGGTGATGTGATGTACGGCAGCGTGATGGCAGGACAGTCCGCAGGGCTTGTCCACAAGAAAGAAAGCTGCGCCGAGATCATTCAGGAAATTATGGCGGATGCACGTAAGCTGCTTCCGAACAGTTACATAGAATGTTAGGATGAGCAGATGCATGGAAAGTCAGGCTTTGCCTGATTAGTGTCTGCATAAGAATGTCTTCACTTTGTGAGGTGTTACAGAAAAGAGGCAAATATGAAGAGAGTATTTATGTTCCCGGGACAGGGTTCCCAGTATGTTGGAATGGGTAAGGAATTCTACGACAATCGTCCGGAGTCGAAGGAAGTCTATGAGCTGGCTTCCGATGTGACCGGACTAGATGTTGCGGCACTCTGCTTTGAGGAGAACGACCGGTTAAATATTACGGAATACACACAGATCTGTATGCTGACGACCGAGGCTGCCATCTATGCAGCACTTAAGGAAGAGGGCATCCACTGTGATGTGACGGCGGGCTTAAGCCTCGGCGAGTACGGAGCATTGATCGCATCCGGTGCGATGAGCATGAAAGATGCATTTGCCGTGGTTAGAAAACGTGGCATTTACATGCAGGAAGCGTATCCGACCGGCGGCGCGATGTCTGCCATCCTGGGACTGGACGCGGATGTGATCGCACAGACCTGTGCGAATACGCAGAAAACGCTGCGTGACGCAGGCAATGCGGCAGCTGTCGTATCGGTTGCCAACTATAACTGTCCGGGACAGATTGTGATCACCGGAACCGCAGATGCGGTAAGCATTGCGGGTGATGCATTAAAGGAAGCAGGCGCAAAGCGCGTGGTCCCGCTTAAGGTCAGCGGTCCGTTCCATTCGCAGCTTCTGTGCGGAGCCGGTGAGAAATTAGGTGAGGTATTAAAAGACGTTACGATTGGTGAGATTACAACACCATATCTTGCCAACGTGAATGCAGATTACGTGACGGATCCGGCAAGTGTGAAGGATCTTCTGGTGCGTCAGGTATCCTCTTCCGTTCATTGGCAGCAGACGATCGAGCGTCTGATCGCAGACGGAGCGGATGAGTTCGTAGAGATCGGACCGGGCCGTTCCCTCTCCGGATTTATGAGAAAAATCAACCGTGATGTTACTACATGCAATATCGATAAGATGGAGGATTTCGTAAATTATGTTAACCGGTAAGAATGCACTTGTTACGGGTGCGGGAAAAGGAATCGGCAAGGCAATCGCGATGGAACTTGCAGCAAATGGGGCTTTCGTCATCGTGAATTACAATGGATCAAAAGCAGCCGCTGAGCAGACGGTTGCAGAAATCAAAGAAGTAGGTGGAGATGCCGTTGCTTACCAGTGTAATGTGGCGGACTACGAGGCATGCGCCGGCATGGTTTCGGATCTGGTCAAGAGTTACACACACATTGACATTTTGGTAAACAATGCCGGAATTACAAGAGACGGACTGCTGATGAAGATGAGCGAGGAAGATTTTGATGCGGTCATCGACACAAATCTGAAGGGATGTTTCAACACGATCCGCCATCTGTCACGCTACTTCTTAAAGCAGCGTGCCGGGAAAATCATAAATATTTCATCGGTATCGGGAATCCTCGGAAACGCCGGACAGGCGAATTACTCCGCGAGCAAAGCAGGTATCATTGGTTTGACCAAGGCTGTGGCAAGAGAGCTTGCAAGCCGCGGTATCAATGTAAATGCGGTTGCTCCGGGATTTGTGGAGACCGATATGACGGATGTATTATCGGACAGCGTGAAGTCAGGACTGACGGAGCAGATTCCGCTCGGACGTACCGGAAAGCCGCAGGATATTGCAAAAGCAGTCGCGTTTTTGGCTTCACCGGCGGCGGATTATATCACAGGCCAGATACTGTCGGTTGACGGAGGCATGGCAATCTAAGCCGCGCATTAAAATGTGTGACGGATCATCAGAAAGGAAAAGGCATGAGCAGAAGAGTTGTTGTGACCGGTATGGGCGCGATCACGCCAATCGGTTTAAGTGTAGAAGAATTTTGGAACGGAGTGAAGGAAGGCAAGCTTGGATTTGGTGAGATTACACGCTTTGACTCCGGTGAATATAAAGCACATATGGCGGCAGAAGTCAAAGGCTTTGTCGGCAAAGAACATATGGATTTCAAGGCGGCTAAGCGCATGGAGCTTTTCTCCCAGTATGCGGTAGCAGCAGCGGGAGAAGCGATTGAGGATGCGGGACTGGATATGACGAAGGAAGATCCGTACCGTGTCGGCACCGCAATCGGTTCCGGAGTCGGAAGCCTTCAGGCAATTGAGCGTGAGTACACCAAGCTTGTGGAAAAAGGTCCGGGAAGAGTCAATCCGATCTTTGTTCCGCTCATGATCTCCAACATGGCGTGCGGAAACGTATCGATCCAGTTTGGGCTGAAAGGCAAGACCATTAACGATGTAACGGCCTGTGCGACCGGAACCAATAATATCGGAGAGGCATTCCGAAGCATTCAGTATGGTGAAGCGGATGTCATGGTGACCGGAGGAACGGAAGGCAGCGTATGTCCGACTGCGATTGCGGGATTTGCAGCACTGACTGCACTTTCACCATCAACGGATCCTGAGAAATGTTCTCTGCCTTTTGATAAGAACCGAAGTGGATTCGTTCTCGGCGAAGGTGCCGGAGTGGTTGTGCTTGAGGAGCTGGAGCATGCCAAGGCAAGAGGCGCGAAGATCTATGCGGAGGTTGTCGGATACGGATGTTCCGCAGATGCCTACCACATCACTTCCCCACTGGAGGATGGATCGGGTGCAGCCCGCGCAATGTTAAATGCAGTGGACGATGCCGGCGTGGATAAAAATGAGATTACTTATATCAATGCACACGGAACAGGAACGCATCACAACGATCTGTTTGAGACACGCGCGATCAAGCTGGCGTTCGGTGAGCATGCGAAGGATATGAAGATCAACTCGACCAAGTCGATGATCGGTCATCTCTTAGGTGCGGCCGGAGCAGTTGAGTTTATTACCTGTGTCAAGGAAATCGAGGAAGGCTACATCCACAAGACGGCCGGATACGAGACACCGGATGAGGAGATCGATCTGAATTACTGTAAGGAAGCGTATAACGAGGATGTAGAGTATGCATTGTCCAATTCCCTTGGTTTTGGCGGACATAATGCAAGTATCCTGATCCGCAAGTATTCAGGCTAAGAAAGCAGCTTTGCTTTTGCTGAAAACATGATATGCAGCGCCGGCCGGTACGACAAGCGAGTGAACCGGGCGGTGTTCCATGGAGGAAATTATGACAACACAGGAAATTATGGAGATCCTTCCGCATCGACAGCCTTTTCTGCTGATCGATACCGTGGAGGAATTAGAGCCTGGCGTGCGCGCCGTGGCGAAGAAGAATGTGACATATAATGAGCCGTATTTTGCCGGACACTTTCCGGGAAACCCGGTGATGCCAGGGGTACTGATCATTGAGGCTTTGGCGCAGACGGGCGCGGTGGCGATCCTGTCGCAGCCGGAGTGGAAAGGAAAGACTGCATATTTTGCAGGCATCAATCAGGCAAAATTCAAGCAGAAAGTTGTTCCGGGAGATACGCTTTTACTTGAGACAGAAATTATCAAGATTAAGGGACCGATCGGTGTGGGCAAAGCGACTGCCCGTGTAAACGGAAAGCTTGCATGTTCTGCAGAATTGACATTTGCGATAGGGTAATATGCAATACATCTGTGATGTATCATAAGCGTGAGTCCATCGGCGCAGCCGATTTAAAATGGGCGGATGTTCAAAGATGTGTCAAGTTTTCTATTATTAAGAGGAAAAAGTTATGTTATTTAAAAAAAATATAAAAACGGAGCCTGCGCAGGAAAGCACACAGACTCAAACCCAGACAGTAGAACCGGTACAGCCGGAGACGGTGGTATGCAAGAATTGCAAGCGTGAGCTTGACAAGAAGCGCGTTGTAAAAAATAAATATGTCTGCTACGAGTGCGGCTATTACTTCCGTGTGCGTGCGAAGAATCGCATCAGGATGGTGACGGATGCAGATTCATTTGAAGAATGGGACGAGAATGTGGAAGTGAAGAATCCACTGAATTTCCCGGAATATGAAGAAAAAGTTACGGCAACACAGGAGAAGACAGGATTAAAAGAGGGCGTGACGATCGGAAAATGCCGGATCTACGGTGAAGAGACGGTTCTCGGTGTCATCGATGCCCGGTTCATGATGGGAAGCATGGGGCATGTGGTCGGTGAGCGGATTACACACGCCTTTGAACGCGCAACCGAGGAGAAACTCCCGGTAATCCTTTTCTGCTGCTCCGGTGGTGCAAGAATGCAGGAGGGAATTATTTCCCTGATGCAGATGGCTAAGACTTCCGGTGCGGTCAAGCGTCATTCGGATGCGGGGCTGTTGTATGTGCCGGTGCTGACCGATCCGACGACTGGTGGTGTGACAGCCAGCTTTGCGATGCTCGGAGATATCATCCTGGCGGAGCCGAATGCCTTGATCGGATTTGCAGGTCCGCGTGTGATCGAGCAGACGATCGGCCAGAAGCTTCCGGAAGGATTCCAGAGAGCGGAATTTCAGTTACAGCATGGCTTTGTCGATGCGATCGTTAAGCGTGATGATTTGAAGATGACGTTGTACAGAATCTTAAAAATGCATCGTCCGATGACCGGATTCGCGAACTTTGATCCACTTCGCGAGGATGACAATTATGAACCGACGGAATTGATGCGGGAGCGCAATGCAAAGTCGAAGCCGATGCAGGCGTGGGACAAGGTGACTGCGGCAAGACAGATGAAGCGTCTGGCATCCGTGGATTATATGGATACGATCTTTGATGATTTTATGGAGATGCACGGAGATCGTTATTTCCGCGATGATCCGGCGATCGTCGGTGGATTTGCATATCTCGATGGACAGCCGGTAACGGTGATCGGTGTCCATAAGGGGAAGGATTTAAAGGATTGTGCGGCGCGCAACTACGGCATGCCTTCGCCGGAAGGTTATCGTAAGGCAATCCGCCTGATGAAGCAGGCAGAGAAATTCAACCGCCCGATCATCACGTTTGTTAATACATCCGGTGCTTATCCGGGAAAAGAGGCGGAAGAAAACGGACAGGGCGAGGCAATCGCGAGAAATCTCTATGAGATGTCCGGGATTCAGGTGCCGATCCTCTGTCTTATGATCGGTGAAGGAGGAAGCGGCGGCGCGCTTGCTTTGGCGGTAGGAAATGAAGTATGGATGATGGAAAATGCGACCTACTCCATTCTCTCACCGGAAGGTTTCGCATCGATCCTCTGGAAGGACGGAAAGCGTGCCAAGGAAGCAGCAGGTGTCATGAAGATTACCGCACAGGATTTAAAGGAACTTCAGGTTGTTGATGATATCATTCCGGAGTACGGCGGAGCCGATGAGGATGCTTTAACTTCAATCGCTAACTACATGAAGGGTAACATGAAGAAGTTTTTAAAGGCGCAAAATGCTAAGAGCGGCGAAGAACTTGCTGCAGAACGCTACGCGCGTTTCCGTAAATTCTAGTGGCGCAAAAGGAGATCTGTAATGAAAATATTAGGAACCGGAAGTTCGCTTCCGAAGAAAATAGTAAGCAACGATGATCTTGCGCAGGTGATGGATACCTCGGATGAATGGATCAGCAGCCGTACAGGAATCAGAAACCGTCATATTGCGGTAGAAGAAACAACGACTTCCATGTCGGTGGATGCGGCAAAGAAGGCGCTTGGGGATGCTTCGGTGGATGCAGGAGACATTGACCTGATCATTGCTGCAACGGTTTCGCCGGACTACATCTTTCCAACGCTTGCCTGCGAGGTGCAGGCGGCGCTCGGTGCAGTCCATGCCACTGCGTTCGACATCGGCGCAGGATGTTCGGGATTTTTGTTTGCACTTGCCACAGCGGATGCGTACTTTGCATCCGGCCGGTATAAAAAGGCCTTGATTATCGGTGCGGAGACACTCTCTAAGATGATGGACTGGAGTGATCGCAGCACCTGCGTACTGTTTGGTGATGGCGCCGGAGCAGCAGTGGTAAGCGCCGAAGGCACGCAGCTTCTTTCGATGGTGCAGGGATCCGACGGAGCCGGTGGCATGGCTTTAAAGTGCGACAACCGGCCGGTGCGTAATCTGTATCGTCAGGGTGCGCTCACACAGTATGCGTTCACTGAAATGAACGGATCCGAGGTGTATAAGTTTGCAGTGCGCACGGTGCCGAAGGCAATCAATGAGGCTTTGGAAAAAGCAGGGATCTCGGAGGATGAAGTGTCGCTTTATCTGTTGCATCAGGCAAATCTTCGCATTATCGAATCGGTATCGAAGCGTCTGCGTCAGCCGATGGATAAATTTCCGACCAACCTTGAAGCGTGTGGAAATATATCTGCAGCCAGTGTGCCGATTCTGCTTGATAAAGTCAGAAAAGATGGTATGATAGGCAAAGGAGACAAAATTGTATTGGCTGGATTTGGAGCAGGACTGACCTGGGGCGCGTGTGTGATTGAGTGGTAGCTTGCATCCGGATGGCAGATAGCCGTATTACAAAAGGAGATTGCGGATGACACTCGAAGAGACTTTAAACGAACTTCTCGTTAAGCTGTTCAAGGATATATTGGAGATTGAGGCAAAAAGCCTGATCACGGAAGAATTCAAAGATATTACATACAATGATATGCACATCATCGAGGCAGTTGGTATCGATGAGCCGCGTAATATGAAGACGGTTGCGAAGCTGATGTCGGTTACGACAGGAACGCTGACGAAGGCGATGGACGCTCTCTGTGACAAGGGATATGTGATCCGGGAGCGGAGCACAAAGGATAAGCGTGTCATCAAGCTGCGCCTGACGGACAAAGGCAAAAGTGCGTATTATCACCACGAGCAGTTCCACAGGCAGATGATCAAGAATATTGCATCCGAGATGTCGGAGCAGGAGACCGAAGTGCTGATCTATGCTTTAGCAAAGATGGTGGATTACTTCCATCTCAATTACTACGATACGAAGGAGGAGTCCCAGTACGTAGACTGGTCGAAGATCAAGCAGACCGAGGAGAAGGAATAATTTTCCACTTTGATTTAAAAAACAGAAAAAATATAGAAAAATAGGGCGGTTCAAAATGCAAGTTTTGAATCGCTTTGTTGCATTTTGTGTGCTTTAAACATGTAAAGTGATAGAAATTTAAAATATTAAAGAATTTTCTGTTGATATTTCTTGCAATTTCGATTAGAATAAGGGTGTTGATGTATACTAATTTAATAGGATATGACGGAAGGAGAGTTGAAACACGCTTTTTCCGTTAAATAATATGATAAGGAGATTCAAAAATGGGTTATGTTGATGAAGTACTCGAAGTAGTACAGAAGAAAAACGCAGATCAGCCTGAGTTCTTACAGGCAGTAACAGAGGTCCTTGAGTCCTTAAGACCAGTGATCGATGCAAACGAGGAATTATACAGAAAGAACGCAATCCTTGAGAGAATCACTGAGCCGGATCGTCAGATCATGTTCCGTGTACCATGGGTAGACGACAACGGACAGGTTCAGGTAAACAGAGGTTTCCGTGTACAGTTCAATAATGCAATTGGACCATACAAGGGAGGTTTAAGACTTCATCCTTCTGTTAACTTAGGTATTATTAAGTTCTTAGGTTTCGAGCAGATCTTCAAGAACTCTCTTACAACACTTCCAATCGGTGGTGGTAAAGGTGGTTCTGACTTCGATCCTAAGGGTAAATCTGACAGAGAGATTATGGCATTCTGCCAGAGCTTCATGACAGAGCTTTCTAAATATATCGGAGCAGATGTAGACGTACCAGCCGGAGATATCGGAACAGGTGCAAGAGAGATCGGTTTCATGTTCGGACAGTACAAGAGAATCCGTGGATCTTTCGAAGGTGTACTTACAGGTAAGGGTCTTTCATACGGCGGATCACTTGCTCGTACACAGGCTACAGGATACGGTCTGTTATACTTAACAAGCGCTTTATTAAAGGATAACGGAATTGACATCGCTGGCAAGACCGCTGCAGTATCCGGATCAGGAAACGTAGCAATCTACGCAATTGAGAAGGCACAGCAGCTCGGTGTTAAGGTTGTTACATGTTCTGATTCTACAGGATGGATCTATGATCCAGAAGGAATCGATGTTGCACTTCTCAAGGAAGTTAAGGAAGTTAAGCGTGCACGTCTTACTGAGTACGCAGCTGCTAAGCCATCTGCAGAGTATCATGCTAAGCAGAACGGTGAGCATGGTGTATGGCAGTACAAGGTAGATCTTGCTCTTCCATGTGCAACTCAGAACGAGTTAGACCTTGAGGATGCTAAGATGCTCGTAGCAAACGGTGTTACATCTGTAACAGAGGGTGCTAATATGCCTACAACTCTTGAGGCTACAAAGTACTTCCAGGAGAACGGTGTTCTCTTCGTAGGTGGTAAGGCTGCCAATGCCGGTGGTGTTGCTACATCTGCACTTGAGATGAGCCAGAACTCTGAGAGACTTCACTGGACATTCGAGGAAGTTGACGGAAAGCTCAAGGGAATCATGGAGACAATTTACGCTAACATCAGCGATGCTGCTAAGAGATACGATGCAACCGTTGGTGGAAAGACAGACTATGTAGCTGGTGCTAATATTGCCGGATTTGAGAAGGTAGTAGATGCTATGCTTGCTCAGGGTGTTTGCTAATATCCATATCATATAAGAGAAATATATTATAAAATGCCGAATCTGGGTCATGTTGCCCGGATTCGGCATTTTTTTACACTATCGTTGAATTTTCGCGCTTTTTCTCCTATAATGAATATAATATGATGAAACAAAAAAGGGGGAATTACGAGATGGGTTTTGGAGCAGGCAATAAAGCATTGGTTCAGGCTGTTGCACAGATGAAGGATGTGGACTACTCGAAGGATCCAGCATTGGGGGAGATGTATCATCGATTAGTGAGCAACCGGGATGGATTTGAATATGCGCTTGAGCAGAATGTGAAGGCGTGCGCGCAGATTGGGGCGCTTGATCTGGAATTGGGGCAGAATGCGCAAAAGATTGCGGATATGACATCGGAGATCGCGTCCGCGACCGAGACGATCTATCGTGCGTCCACAGATACGGCACAGGCCGCAGGTCGCGTGACGGAGAAACACGAGGAATTATCCAATACGATTATTAACGCATCGGAAGAGGCGAGTGAAGTATACGGCAAGATTGAAGAGGGACAGAATGCCTTGTCGGAGATCCGGGATCTGTCGAATGACACGATTGAGATGTCGAAGAGCATGCAGCAGGATATGGATGCGCTCTCAAGCGTGATCAAGCGCATGAACGAGGTGATTTCCGGAATCGATGCGGTATCGTCACAGACAAATCTTCTTGCGCTGAATGCGTCCATTGAGGCAGCGCGTGCGGGAGAAGCAGGAAGAGGCTTTGCTGTCGTCGCCGAGGAGATCCGCAAGCTTGCCGAGCAGACACAGGAGCTGACGGCGAATATGGGTGAGTTTGTCGAAGGAATCCGCGGAGCATCGGAGCGTGGCATTGTGAGTGCGAAAAGTACAATTGACGCGCTTGGAAGCATGACCGACAAGATCAACAGTGTGTGGGAGCTGAACGAGGGAAACAAGGAGAACATTTCCAAGATCAACGATGCAATCTTCTCCCTGGCATCGGTCAGTGAAGATATCAGTGATTCGATGCAGGAGATGGAATCCGGTGCGGGAAGTATTGAGGAACAGTGCGCGGTTCTGAAAGACGACACTGCCAATATGGATGAGATCATCGGCTCACCGGAACATGTTGCAGAGCCAGTTGCACAGGTAAAGCAGGCAATAGATGCGGCAACGAAAACGATGGGACAGATGTCGGAGGATCCGTTCCTTGCTATAAAGAATGAAGAGTTGCTCGCCGAATTAAAGCAGTTATAAAAGAATAAGAAATGAATGCCGGGGATGTGGATTCCCCGGCATTTTAAGTCTTTATTTATCGGATAGCTTTCCGTCCATGATCGCTTTCTGCACCCAAAGCTGCAGGGAATCAATCGCCTGTGAAATCTGTCCGAGCTGTGTCTGGATCTTGTGGAAATCATCAAGTTCATCTTTCGAGATCTGTCCATCGACGGTAATTTCAATCAGGCGATCCTTGTCGCGGTTTAAGGTATTTAAGGATGCCAGCATTTCGAGTGTAATCTGGGAGAGATCTTTCATCTGCACTTCTGGCACATATTCCTGTCCGATCGGGCATTCGTGCGAACAATAATAGTTGCAGAGTGAAGGATTCTTATAGCAGTCAGCCATCGCAAGGATTTCATCCGGGTGTGGAAGCGACTTTTCGCTCTCGATTTTTTCGATGCGGTCGGCCGAGAGAAATTCGAGCTTTTCCGCGGCAGCTTCGCGTGTCAATCCAAGGGATTCCCGGCTCGTCTGATAAACATTTTTGTTTTCTTTGGTCGATTTTCTTCCCATCATAAACTCCTTCGTGTAAAATATAATTCGCAGCAAGAAGCGGATTAGAGGTTCTTAATCCGCAAATGTTAAGATGTTTTCTCGCATAAAATGATTATAAACTATATCCATAGCAGGAACAATTACATTCTGCAAAATCAATTGGATATACAAGAGAGGACGAAAACATGATGATTTGTTTATTATTAATTTTAGCTGTGTTAACAATGTTATTGGGAATCGGATTTAAACTGACGGGGGCACTGCTTGCCGCACTATTCTGGCTTTGCATTAAGCTTCCAATCGCTTGTCTGGTACTGGCGCTGGCAATCATATTTTGTTGCACGATCATTTTGATTCCGGTAGGAATTGCACTTTTTAAGTTTGGTGTGACACTGCTTCTGCCGTAAGATTAAGTTTGAATTGCTTTTTCCGATATACATAATAGAAATGGATAAAGAAAGCGAATGGAAAAAGATGCAGATTACAACATTATGCTATATTGAACAGGATGGAAAATATCTGATGCTTCACAGAACGAAAAAGAAGCACGATATCAATGAGAATAAGTGGATCGGTGTGGGCGGACACGCAGAAGGGACAGAAGGACCGGAAGAATGTCTGCTCCGCGAGGTAAAGGAGGAAACCGGGCTGACGCTGACGTCATACCGGTTTCGTGCGTTGATCACATTTGTCAGTGATCAGCAGGAGCCGGAGATGATGTGCCTGTTTACGGCAGACGGTTTTACCGGCGAGTTGATTCCTTGCAACGAGGGTGATCTTGTGTGGGTGCCGAAGGAAGAGGTGCCGAAGCTTCCAACGTGGGAGGGCGATGCAATCTTCTTAAAACTTCTGTTGGAAGATGAAGAACGCTTTTTTACACTTAGACTTGTGTATGAAGGGGATAAACTGGTGGAAAAAAGCGTGCATTTATATTAAAATGAATATGGAAAACGAAGAGGCATTCGTCCCACAAAGTAAAAATGTTTGTGGGACGGTTTTGCGTGTAAATAGAAGGAGGCATAAGATGGCTGGATATTTGATTCAGGATACGACGCGCGCGGAGCGTGAGCAGATCGTGGCGGAGTCTCTTGGCAACATTGAGGCAACCTGTGATGGCTGTATGTCAGGACTTGCGGAGATGTATCAGGAATACATTGAGGGTAAGAAAGAACTTCGCGAGATCAATATGGAATTTAATGCACGTTACGTGAAGGGCGAGGATATGCCGGGGCGCAGCCGCTGTCCGATGTAGGAATTGGTATGCGACGTCAATCGATGGATTAAGCAATGAGGTTTCAGAGTTTGGTCTGGAAAATGATAAAAGATTGGCGTTCAAATGGAGATGGAAATCATGTGGAATATAAAGCAGATCTTTGATGGGGATTACGGGTGCGAGGAACTTGCGCCGGGGCAGAGTCCGCGCGTGTCTGTGACACTTGTGAATGAGACGGGCGAGGAGCGTTATGTCTCGGCCGAAGATGCGTGGCTTGTGGAACGAGGCTTGGATGAGGGCAGTCAATGGCCGCAGGACACACCCAAGGACGAGAATAACTAGAATTTTACATATGACATAGCAATGGTATCGCCAATCGGCGGAGGATATATCATAGACAGATCCATTTCATATCCAGCATGCGCTGACGGTGGAGTCCGTCATGAAATGGTATGCGACCGAAGATACAATTAACGAGGAGATGGCTGCTGAGAACATTTAAAATACAAGGAGACAAGAATGGAAACATGGTATTACGAAGTTGTCAACATTGACGGCGACTATGCAAATTTAAAGCGCACGGATATCGAGAGTGATGATCTGAAACTGGTTGCGCGGGCACTTCTTCCACCGGAGATCATGGAAGGAAGCAGGCTGAAATATGAGCTGATGCAGTATCAGATGATGTAACGACACCGGGGCTGGATGCGGATCGGCAGATTCATCAGATGTTTGTAAAATAGAAGGAATGTGAATTATGAGAATTGCAGAATTAATTTTATATATTTTGGCGACATTAAGCCTGATCTATGGTGTGCTCGTGCGGGCGACCGGATCGGGAACCATGTTTTTTATGGTCTGGTTTGCGATCGCAGTTGTGCTGGTGTTGTTCGGGGTCTCACTGCATCTTAGAATGTGGAAGAGAGTTCCAATCTGGTTTAAGGGCGGACTTACAGGAATCGTGGCGCTGGGACTTGTTGCGTTTCTCGTCGTGGAAGGCTGCGTGATCAGCCACATGAATGACCAGGGAGAGGACAAGCTGGATTATATCATTGTGCTTGGTGCACAGGTATATGAGGAGGGACCGAGTCCGGTTCTGAAATACCGCCTGGATCGCGCAATCGAATATCTGGAAGAGAATCCGGATACCTACTGTATTTTATCCGGTGGGCAGGGAAGCAATGAGCCGTTTCCGGAAGCAGAAGGGATGGCAGATTATATGATCCGTCAGGGGATTCCGGAGATTCGTCTTGTGATAGAGCCGGATTCTAAGACAACGGAAGAGAACATCACAAACAGTATGAAACATATGAAAGAAGGTGCTTCGGTCGGCATTGTGACCAATAATTTTCATATGTTTCGCGCGCTGCAGATCGCGCATAAACAGGGGTTGGACAATGCCTGCGGAATTGCCGGAGGTTCCATGAGGCTGTATCTTGCCAACAATATGCTGCGCGAATTTTTTGCTGAGATTAAGTTCTTGATTTTTTAGTTTATGAGGTTGGGTAAATTTTTTAACTGGCATAAGGGAAACAAAAGTATGCAGACAAAGATAAGAAAACATATTATATTTCACGGACGGGTACAAGGCGTGGGATTCCGCTACTATGCGGTCAACAAAGCAAACCAGCTTGGGTTGACCGGCTGGGTGCGCAATCTGCCGGACGGAACCGTCGAGATGGAAGTGCAAGGGAATGAGCCGTCGATCGATGAGCTTATCATCTTTTTGCAGAACCGGACTTATATCTGGATTGAACGCCTTGATGCAAGGTCAATTCCGCTTATCGAGGAATTTGGATTTGAAGAACGGTATTGATCTGCCGGTAATGGATACTCTGTATTTGGTGTAAATGTGACATTTTTATGGTTTTGTAACTTACACGGAAGCGTTGTGGTTGCTACAATAGAGGTATCAAAAACAATAAGCGATTGCGAAACTCCTGTGGCGGCGTGCTTCGGCTGGGCTGACCCGGTGGCGGGCTTCTACGCTGAACACGATTTTAGACAAAATCATTGAATTTGCGAAAATCTCT
>CAKRDT010000021.1 GCA_934316545.1 uncultured Agathobacter sp.
CTAGTGTCAGCGTAGAAGCCCGCCACCGGGTCAGCCCAGCCGGAGCACGCCGCCACAGGAGTTTCGCAATCGCCTAAGACAGTAAAAAATTATAAAAGGATACAGAAACTATGATTAAAGCAGTAATTTTTGACATGGACGGAACTCTGATCGATACAGAGAAATACTATAAAGTGGCGTGGCGCTATGCGCTGGAACATTTCGGTTATCATCCGACGGATGCGCAGCTTTTGAACTTTCGTTCCCTTGGCCGACCGTTTTCTTCGGCTTATCTTAAAAGTGAGTTTGGGGACGAACTGGAATATCAGAAGGTGCGTGAGGTACGACAAAAGAAATTCAATGAATTGGTGGAACAAGAGGGAATTCAGTTAAAGCCGGGGGCAAAGGAAATTCTGGAATTTTTGCGAGAGCGGGGAATTGTGACGGCAGTTGCCACAAGCACAAATATTCAGCGGGCCAATGCGTATCTGCAACAGATTGGATTGTATGATCTGCTGGATCGGGTTATTTCGGCATCCATGGTGGAAACCGGAAAACCGGCACCGGAGATTTATGTACATACTTGCAAGGAGCTAGGATTGAATCCTGCAAATTGCATGGCGGTGGAAGATTCGCCAAACGGAATACACAGTGCCTATGATGCCGGATGCAAGGTTGTAATGGTGCCGGATCAGGCGCCTGCGGATGAAAAAACAAGGAAAATCCTATATGGTTATGAGGATTCTCTTTTTGGCTTAAAAAAATATTTTGCAAGTTTTTAAAATAGTTCTTGCATTTCGCTTTGCGGTATGGTAAAACAGAAACAAATAAAAAACAAATGCGTTGAAGGAGACTCCAATTATCAGGCGTCGACAGGAATGCAGCGTCACCGACTGAGAGCGCTGCTTGAAAGAGATGATTGTGGGAACACTACCGGAGCAGGCGGGTTGAACAGGTTCATAAAGGATCAAAAGTAGGTTCGTTCGTTCGCGCACGTTACGCGCAAGAGAGGGAAGATAAGTTATAACTTATTTTTCAATGCGGGTGGTACCGCGGGATTATTAGAATTTCGCCCCGGAGCAGTCAAATGCTCCGGGGTATTTTTGTTGGTTCAATTTCAGAATGTCATTTTCACGCACGCAAGAGCATGATGGATGATTTCGGGGAAGTAAGAGACTTCCGGAAAGTATGGAACATCCGATGATTTTGGAGTGAAAGACAGAAAGCTGAAGTAACGGACAAAGTATTCATATCCCGTCCCGCACCAACAATCCCCGTTATTGGGAAGAGAAGGAGCGTACAACAATGGAATATCTTACAGGAGTAACCAAGAAAGAAGCACTGGAAATCAGCGAGATCCTTGCCGGCGATTATGAGGGCAGGCAGATCAAGGTTCGCGGCGCCATCCACACAATCCGTGATATGGGTGAGGTTGCGTTCATCGTTTTAAGAAAGCGTGAAGGACTGGTTCAGTGTGTCTATGAAGAAGGCAAATCCCAGTTCGCACTCAGCGATCTCAAGGAAGCCGACACCGTTGAGGTGGAGGGAACCTACAAGAGTGATGAGCGTGCACCGCATGGATTTGAACTTCGTCTCGATCAGGTCAAAGTCTTTTCTGAGCCGGCAGAGGCAATGCCGCTTCAGATCTCCAAGTATAAGTTGAATACTTCATTGGAAGCAAAACTGAATAACCGTGCCGTATCGCTGCGTAACATAAGAGAACGTGCTGTGTTCCGCATTCAGGAGGGAATTACAAGAGGGTTCCGTGATTTTTTGTACAGTCAGGGATTTACAGAGATCCATACCCCGAAGCTTGGCGCAAAGAGTGCTGAGGGTGGCGCAAACTTATTTAAGTTAGAGTATTTCCACCGTCCGGCAATCCTGCAGCAGAGCCCGCAGTTCTACAAGCAGATGATGGTTGGTGTGTTTGACCGTGTGTTTGAGACCGCACCGGTGTTTCGAGCTGAGAAGCACAACACGAAGCGTCACTTAAATGAGTATACGAGTCTGGATTTTGAGATGGGCTATATCGACGGATTCGAGGACATTATGGCGATGGAAACCGGATTTCTGCAGTACACGATGAAATTACTGGAAACCAGCTACGCGGAGGAACTGAAGATTCTTGGAATCACGCTTCCGAAGGTGGACAAGATCCCGCGCGTTCGATTTGATGAGGCCAAAAAGCGTGTCGCAGAGAAATACAACAGACAGTTCCGTAATCCGTTCGACTTAGAGCCGGAGGAGGAGTACCTGATCGGACAGTATTTCAAGGAAGAATACGACAGTGATTTCGTGTTCGTTACCCATTATCCGTCCAAGAAGCGTCCATTCTATGCGATGGACGATCCGGAGGATGAAACCTATACATTAAGCTTTGACCTCTTGTTCCACGGACTTGAGATCACGACCGGAGGCCAGCGAATCCATGATTACAACAAGCTGATGGAGAAGATCAACAAGCGTGGCATGGAGACCGAAGGTATGGAAAGCTATCTGTCTGCATTCAAGCACGGCATGCCGCCACACGGAGGTCTTGGAATCGGACTTGAGCGACTGACGATGCAGATCATCGGAGAAGAGAATGTCCGTGAGGCAACACTTTTCCCACGAGATCTCAGCAGACTTGAGCCTTAGGAATGGAAGAAAGCAGATGAAATCACCGGAGAAACAAAAACGTGATGGAAACCGGCTCACAGATATATTAGAAAAGAAATGGAGGAGACATCGTGAATCATATCGGAACGATCGAACTTGCAACGGAACGTCTGACACTGAGACGTTTTATGATAGAAGATGCAGAAAATATGTATTACAATTGGGCCTCGGAGGATGAGGTCACACGTTTCCTGACCTGGCCGACACATAAGTCGGTGGAGGACAGTGAGAGGGTGATTGATCAGTGGATCAAATCTTATGAAGATAAGAAAACTTACCAGTGGGCAATTGAACTCAATGACCTGGAGCAGCCGATCGGAAGCATCAGTGCTGTCAAAGTCGATGATGAGATTGATGCGGTGGAAGTTGGTTACTGCATCGGAACCAAATACTGGAACAAAGGGTATGCAACTGAGGCATTGGCAGAAGTGATTCGATTCTTTATGAACGAAGTTGGCGCGAGCCGCGTGTGCGCAAGACATGATGTGGCAAATCCGAATTCCGGGAAAGTGATGGCAGCCTGCGGCATGGATTACGAGGGAACGCTTCGTCATGCAGACAAAAACAACAGCGGAATCTGTGACGTGGCAATCTACGCAAAAGTCAAGAGTGCGGCAGTGCTTGAGGAAGAGGAAGCAGAAGAGGTAACAACCGGCGGTGCAACCGTAACGAAGGTTGTCGGCGAGGACGGCATCGCAAGAAACGTGATCTCCGATGAGACGATGGAGTATGTCGGAATCCTTGCAAAGCTGGAATTAAGTCCGGAAGAATCCGAAGCTGCGAAGAAAGATATGGAAGATATGCTCGATTATATTGATCAGCTGAACGAACTTGACACAGCCGGAATCGAACCGATGTCGCACGTATTTCCGGTCAACAACGTATTTCGTGAGGATGTTGTGACGAACGGAGACGGAAGCGCGGCAGCTCTTAAGAATGCGCCTGTAGTCAAGGACGGCGGATTTAAGGTGCCGAAGACGATAGGATAATGTGTCAACTTTCGAAGAAAGTTGACATGTAGCATCTGCCCTTCGCGTGAGCGAACTTGCATGGTGGATGTTCCCTAGAAGGAGGATCATAGAATGAGTTTAATGAGTCTGACAGCTGTAGAGCTGGGAAAAAAGATTAAAAATAAAGAAGTTACCGTTGTTGAAGCTACCCGCGCCGCACTTGATGCGATTCGGGCAAAGGAAGAGAAAGTACACAGCTTTGTGACGGTTGATGAGGAGGGGGCCTTAAAACGCGCCGAAGAAGTGCAGAAACGGATCGATGAGGGAAAATTGACCGGACCGCTTGCGGGTGTGCCGGTAGCGATCAAGGATAACATGTGTACGGAAGGGCTTCTTACCACTTGTTCATCCAAGATCCTGTACAACTTCAAGCCGACTTATACCGCAGAAGCGGTAAAACGCTTAGAGGATGCAGGTGCCGTCATCATCGGTAAGACAAATATGGATGAATTCGCGATGGGAAGTACGACCGAGACTTCCGCATATGGAGAGACCAAAAACCCGTGGAACGAGGCACATGTGCCGGGCGGTTCTTCCGGCGGATCGTGTGCAGCAGTAGCCGCTGAGGAATGCTCCTATGCGTTAGGTTCCGATACCGGCGGATCGATTCGTCAGCCGAGTTCGTTCTGTGGCGTGACCGGAATTAAGCCGACTTACGGAACGGTATCCCGTTATGGACTGATCGCATACGGCTCTTCCCTCGATCAGATCGGACCGATTGCCAAAGATGTGACGGATTGTGCAACGATCCTTGAGGCGATCGCTTCGCATGACACCAAGGATTCCACATCGGTTGCCCGCGATGATCTCAAGTTCACCGAGGCACTTGTGGATGATGTCAAAGGCATGAAGATTGGTATCCCGAAGGATTACATCGGCGAAGGCCTTGATCCGGAAGTCAAGGATGCAATCCTTTCCGCTGCAAAAGCGCTTGAAGCAAAAGGCGCGGTCGTGGAAGAATTCGACCTTGGCCTTGTGAAATATGCAATTCCTGCATATTATGTGATCGCGTGTGCAGAGGCAAGCTCCAATCTGGCACGTTTCGACGGTGTCAAATACGGTTACCGCACCAAAGAATATGACGGCCTTCACAATATGTATAAGAAATCACGTTCAGAGGGCTTCGGACCGGAAGTAAAGCGCAGAATCATGCTTGGTTCCTTTGTCTTAAGTTCCGGATATTATGATGCTTATTATCTGAAAGCGCTCCGCGTAAAGGCACTCATTAAGAAAGCCTTCGATGAGGCTTTTGCAAAATACGATGTCATCTTAGGACCGGCGGCTCCGACCACGGCGCCGAAGCTTGGCGAGAGCTTAAGCAACCCGATCCAGATGTATCTCGGCGATATTTATACGATCTCTGTAAACCTCGCAGGACTTCCGGGCATCTCCCTTCCATGCGGAACAGATTCCAATGGACTGCCGATCGGATTACAGTTGATCGGAGACTGTTTCAAAGAAAAGAATATTATCCGCGTGGCATACAGCTTCGAGCAGACAAAAGGCTATAAGCACAGTCCGCTGTCGGACAAAGCCGGTGAAATCAGTAAAACCGGCGCAGCAAAGTAGGAAGGAGGAGAAGAGATGAGTAAGAATTATGAAACTGTCATTGGACTGGAGGTCCATGTAGAATTAGCCACGAAAACGAAAATCTTCTGCTCCTGCTCAACCGCATTCGGCGGAGCACCGAACAGCCATACCTGCCCGGTTTGTACCGGCCAGCCGGGTTCCCTGCCGGTTTTAAACAAGCAGGTTGTTGAATATGCGGTGGCGGTAGGCCTTGCGACCAACTGCCAGATTACACAGTACAGCAAGTTTGACCGTAAGAATTATTTCTATCCGGATAACCCACAGAATTATCAGATTTCGCAGTTGTACCTTCCAATCTGCCGCAACGGCAGCGTGGAAATCGAGACTGCGTCCGGCAAAAAACAGGTGCGTATCCACGAGATCCACATGGAGGAAGATGCCGGAAAACTGGTGCATGACGAGTGGGAAGATGTCTCTATCGTAGACTTTAACCGTTCCGGTGTGCCGCTGATCGAGATCGTATCCGAGCCGGATATGCGCTCTGCGGAGGAAGTGATCGCTTACCTTGAGAAGCTTCGTCAGACGATCCAGTATCTCGGGGCATCTGATTGTAAGTTAAACGAAGGTTCCATGCGTGCCGATGTCAACATCTCTGTCCGTGAGGTCGGTTCCCCGAAATTCGGAACACGTACCGAGATGAAGAACTTAAACTCATTTAAGGCGATCACCCATGCCATCGAAGGCGAGCGTGAGCGTCAGATCGAACTTCTTGAGATGGGACGAAGCGTTGTGCAGGAAACCCGTCGTTGGGATGATAACAAAGAATCTTCTCATGCAATGCGTTCCAAGGAAGATGCACAGGATTACCGCTATTTCCCGGAGCCTGATCTCGTACCGCTTGTAATCTCCGACGAGTGGATTGCCAAGATTAAGGAACGCCAGCCGGAGCTTCGTGATCAGAAGCTTCTTAGATATAAGAAAGAATACGATATTCCGGACTACGATGCACAGATTATTACCGCATCGAAACATATGGCGGATATCTTTGAGGCAACAACAAAGATCTGCGGAAAGCCGAAAAAAGTATCCAACTGGTTGATGGTTGAGACGATGCGCCTGTTAAAGGATCGTGAGATGGAGCCGGAAGATATCGGATTTTCCCCGGTCAATCTGGCAAGCCTGATCGAGCTGGTCGATGCCGGTACGATCAACAGCAGCGTCGCAAAGGATGTATTTGAAGTCATCTTTGATAAGGATATCGATCCGAAGCAGTATGTTGAAGAAAAGGGATTGAAGAGCATGAATGATGAGGGTGCGCTTCGCGCGACCATCGGGCAGATCATCGCTGACAATCCGCAGTCTGTAGAGGATTATCACAATGGCAAAGAGAAAGCGATCGGATTCCTTGTCGGACAGACGATGAAGGCGACCAAGGGCAAAGCCAACCCGGGTATGGTCAACAAACTTCTCAAAGAACTTTTATAGACGGTTAAGACCACAAAAGGTTTTACAGATGCAAACGATAGAGGATGAAATATTTAAGGACCATCTCAGTGTGAGGTGGTCCTTTTTATAACCATAATTTATTCCATTTGTAAAAGAAAAATGAAAACTTCGCAGTAAACTTGTCATTGCGGGCGGCATCCGTTATACTATTAAGTTAAGATGGAAAGTGAAAAGGAGACGGATAATGTCTGAAGATCAGAATAAAAATACAGTAGATGATACAAATAAGAATAATGACTACGAGGACATCTGCTACATCTGCCGCAGACCGGAGAGTGTTGCGGGGAAGATGATCCATATTCAGCAGGGAATCTGCATCTGTAATGATTGTATGCAGAAGACATTTGATACCATGAACAGCAGTGGGCTGAATATGGGTGGACTCAACATGAATGACCTGATGAACATGGGAAAGATGCCAAATATCAGCATGATCAATCTGGCGGATCTGCAGGGAGGTATTCCACAGTCACAGAAGATCAAGAAAAAGAAACCGAAGGAAAAGAAAGAAGAGGCGGTACTTGATATCCATTCGATTCCGGCACCGCACAAGATCAAGGCAAGCCTTGATGAGTACGTGGTCGGACAGGAGCATGCCAAGAAAGTGATGTCGGTTGCCGTATACAACCATTATAAGCGCGTGATGTCTGATGATCAGGACGGCGTGGAAATCGAGAAGTCCAATATGCTTATGATCGGACCGACCGGTTCCGGTAAGACCTATCTGGTAAAGACTCTGGCGCGTCTTCTCGATGTGCCGCTTGCAATCACCGATGCGACTTCGCTGACGGAGGCCGGTTATATCGGTGACGATATCGAGAGCGTTGTCAGCAAGCTTCTGGCAGCGGCAGACAATGATGTGGAGCGCGCGGAACACGGTATCATCTTTATCGACGAGATTGATAAGATTGCCAAGAAGCGCAACACGAATCAGCGTGATGTCAGCGGCGAGTCGGTGCAGCAGGGAATGTTAAAGCTTCTTGAAGGCGCAGAGATTGAAGTTCCGGTAGGTGCAAGCAGCAAGAATGCGATGGTTCCGATGACAACGGTGGATACAAAGAATATTCTCTTTATCTGTGGAGGAGCGTTCCCGGAACTTGAGGAGATTATAAAGGAGCGTTTAAATAAAGAAGCTTCCATCGGATTCCGCGCGGATTTAAAGGACAAGTATGACGATGACGAGAACCTTCTTATGAAAGTAACCGTTGAGGATGTGAGAAAATTCGGTATGATTCCGGAGTTTCTGGGACGACTTCCGGTGCTGTTCTCGCTTGAGGCTTTGACCGAGGATATGCTGGTCAAGATTCTGCAGGAACCGAAGAATGCGATCATCAAGCAGTATCAGAAGCTGCTCGCGATGGATGAGGTGGATCTGGTATTTGATGAGGGGGCGCTTCGTGCAATCGCCAAGAAGGCGCAGGAGAAGAAAGTCGGAGCGCGTGCGCTTCGTGCGATCATTGAGGAGTTTATGCTGGATATCATGTATGAGATCCCGAAGGATGACAATATCGGGCGTGTGACGATCACGGAGGATTATGTGGAGAAGAAGGGCGGACCGCTCATTGAGATGCGTGGACTGGCTGTGATTCCGGAGCATACGACAGAAGGTTAATCCTATCTTAGAGATATATAGCATAGGCGATGCATCAGAGATGTACCGCAGGGGATACATCAGAGATGTACCACGGAGGAGGATACTATGAAAATAGTGCATTGCGCAGATCTGCATCTGGATTCGAAGATGACGGCGAATCTGACGAAGGAGCAGGCGAGGGAGCGCAAAAAGGAAATTTTACGAACCTTTACGAGAATGGTAGAGTATGCCGCAAAGAACGATGTGCGCGCAATCCTGATCGCGGGCGATCTCTTTGACACGAGAAATGTGTCTGCCATGGCGCGCAACACCGTGCGCGATATGATCTGTACGCATCCGGAAATCGATTTCCTGTATGTAAGAGGCAACCATGACAGTGACAACTTTTTGTCCAAGATGGAGGAAATTCCCGAAAATCTTCTGCTTTTCGGGGAGGAGTGGACGGCATACCGTTACGGAAGCATTGTGATTTCGGGATTGGAGCTAGGGGCGCGCAATCAGGTGACGGCATATAATTCACTTGTGTTAAACCATGATGATTTCAATATTGTGGCACTGCACGGTCAGATCGGCAATTACAGAAGCAAGGAGCAGGCAGAAAGCATCAGCCTGAATGAGTTAAAGAATAAGAACATTGATTATCTGGCATTGGGACATGTACATGGGTTTGTACAGGATGTACTTGATAACCGTGGAATTTACTGTTATCCGGGCTGCCTGGAAGGCAGAGGGTTTGATGAGTGCGGAGAAAAAGGCTTTGTCCTTCTGGATATCGATGAGCAGCAGCATCGTGCGACCACAACCTTTGTGCCGATCGCAGCAAGAACCTTATATACTCTGGAGGTGGATGTCACCGGCGCTATGACGACGCAGGAAGTTGCAGGACGCATGGAGCAGGCGATTACAGAGACGTCTTATCCGTCCGGAAGCATGGTCAAATTTGTACTGACGGGAGATGTGGAAGTGGACAGCGAATTTAACTGTGAATATCTGCAGGATCTTTTTTCCGATTATTTCTATTTTGAGAAGGTGTATGATCACACACATCTTCGTGTGGACTACAGTGATTACGAGAAGGACGCTTCGCTCAAAGGCGAGTTTATACGGATGGTGCTAAGCTCCGATCTGAGTGAGGATGAAAAGACGCAGGTGATCCGATGCGGAATTATGGCTTTGTCAGGGGAGGAGATCTAAGATGAAATTATTATCTTGTCATATTGACAATTTTGGTAAGCTGTCGGATCTGTCCATTGATTTTGCGGATGGAGTCAATCTCTTTCATGAGCCGAACGCATGGGGCAAGAGTACGCTCGCAGCGTTTCTTAGGGTAATGTTCTATGGGTTTGACTCAAAAAAGGAGTCCGGTTCTTTTGATAAGGAGCGGGTCGTATACCGTCCCTGGCAGGGAGGCACGTTCGGAGGCGAACTTGATTTTGC
The DNA here is from genome assembly GCA_934316545.1 of uncultured Agathobacter sp. Lineage (GTDB taxonomy): Bacteria > Bacillota > Clostridia > Lachnospirales > Lachnospiraceae > Roseburia. Next base: position 9,715 of record CAKRDT010000021.1, read on the forward strand.
ATACCAGGATAAGACCTACCGTATCAGTCGGACATTTGGTAAGACAGAGAAGACGGATGCGTATCATCTGTATGATCTGTCAACAAATCTGGAATGCCATGATTTCTCTTCGGAGATCGGAAGCGAGATTTTTGGTCTGGACAGTGCTTCTTTTAAGCGAAGTGCATTTATCGCGCAGAATGACTGCGAGAGCGGTTCAACGGATGCAATTAATGCAAAACTCGGTAATCTTGCGGAGAATACCAACGATATCAACAATTTCGAAAGCGCAACCAAGAGGATTCATGACCGCATGAACAAGCTTTCGCCGGACCGTGCGACCGGTTCCATGAAAAAGCGTAAGAATATGATCACTCTTTTGACGGAAGAACTCAGAAGTTATGAAGCGGCGGAATCCGCGGCGCAGGAATTATCGCAGAAGCTTGCGGACAAGCAGGCACAGAGAAAAGAACTGTCGGATATTCGCGGACAGTACGCCAAGGCGCTTCAGGTTGCAAGCGAGGAGAACCGCAGAGAAAACTTAAAACATAATTATCAGCTTCTTTGTGATGAAGTGGAACATGGGAAAGTAAGCGTTGCACAGTATACGGATGTGTTCCCGGAGCGTGTGCCGGAGGATGAAGAGTTTCAGCAGAAAAATCAAGATGTACAGATGATGGGCGTGCTTAAGACCACGCTGTATAATCTGGGACTTACGGATGAGGAAAAGGCACAATATGCCAAGCTTGCCGATATGTTTGAGGAAGGCTGTCCGGATGAGGCAAAGATCCGTGATATGGATCAGCAGCTTGAAAAACTTGCAAAGCTGCGTGAACAAAAAAGCCAGCTTGAGACAAAAATCTCTTATTTTGAGGCGATGGCGATGAAGCGGGAGGAACCGGTGACTCCGGTAAAAAAGAGAATTGGTATGATCGTACCGGCAATCTTACTGTTCCTTTCCGGCATTGCAGCAGCAGTGGCCGGATTTGCGGTGCCGGACTTTGCAAAGTATTTGATGCTGTTTATCGGAGCAGGAGCGTTTGCAGTTGTAATCGGAATCTTTTTACTTGCGATGCGCAAGGCATTGGCGGATCGGGATGTGCGGCGTGCGAAGGAACTTCGCCTGCAGTATCAGGAGGAAGAGCGCAAGCTGCGTGAACCGGTAGAAGAAATCCAAAAGACGATGGATGAGGCATCCGGGGAAGCGGAGCGTATTCAGCAGAGAACACAGAAATTTTTAGAAAACTATCATCTCGCTTATGAAATAAGAGATGCCCGCTCAAGCCTTTATGAATTAAAGAATCAGATCCATGAGTATGAGCGGCTTAAGACGCGTGCAGCGAAAAGTGATGCGGCAAGAGAAGAGTTTGACCGTATCCGGGAATCGCTTCTTGCGTTTGGCAAATCGACCGGAGTGGACTTCGGTGAGGATATTGCGGCGGGATTGAGTCAATTGCAGATGAAGGCCGCTGAGTATCGCCTTGCGGTAAAGGCGTATGAGCAGGCGTGCCGGAAGAAAGCAGAGTTTGAGCAGGAGCATCCGATGGATGAAATTACTTCCATTGAGAAGTGCCCATATACACTCGATGAACTCAATGAGATGATCCGGGATGTGGATGACCGGATTGAGGATGTCCGTGATGCGATCGAGCAATATACCCATCAGCTGGAAGATATGCAGGAGCAGCTGGATGTCCGGGACGAAAAGCAGGAACAGCTTGAAATCTGTAACCGTGATCAGGAGCAGGAGGCACAGACTTATCACACGCTACAGCTGACGCAGGAATTCCTGCAGACGGCCAAGGAACAGTTCTCGGCACGATACCTAGGTCCGATTGAAAATGGGTTTGGCAAGTATTATGAGCTTTTGACAGGGGATGCAAGCGGTAATTGGATGGTCAATGCCAATATCGCGGTACAAATGAAGGAACAGGGAGAACTGCGTGAAACCAAGTGGCTGTCTGCAGGGTATCAGGATCTTCTTGGCGTATGTATGCGTCTGGCTTTGGTCGATGCGATGTATCCGGAGGAGAAGCCGTTCCTCGTGCTGGATGATCCGTTCGTTAATCTGGATGAAGAAAAGGTAAAGCATGGAAATGAACTGTTACAGAAGATTTCCGGAGAGTATCAGATTCTGTATTTTACCTGTCATTCGAGCCGTATGTCCGGCAACTAAGCAGCCGGAAGACGTAGCCGAAGAGAAAGGTTCCATGTTCGCAAAAGGAAGACCGAAAGAGTCATGGATATTCGGGGAAAACCGGACATAGAATAGTGAAAAAGGGTTTCTATGAACTGTGATGCCTTCATTAAATCAAACGATACCTATGATGTGATCATTCCGCGGGAGTCGCTGGAGCGTTATCCTTCCGAACCCGTTTGCATTCAACACATCAGCAACAATCTGGATATTCATTATTATGAGCGGGGCAGTGTACCGCCGCTTAGCATACAAACATATACCTATACTGCAATCCCCAAATGTTTTGGTCTGCTCGATACAACTGCACTTGAGGAGAGCGGTATACTGCAGTTGCAGAATCAGCCGGCCCTGTCTCTACGTGGACAGGGCATTCTTGTCGGATTCATCGACACCGGAATCACCTATACCAATGCGTGCTTTAAAGACCGTGCAGGGACAACACGAATACTTGCCATATGGGATCAGACCGGGACACCGGATACGGATGGAAATTCAGGGACGGGAAATACGATGGCGCCGGAAGGCTTCGAGTACGGTGTGGAATACACCAAGAAGGACATCGATGCGGCACTTGTGGCGGATGATCCGTATACGATCGTTCCGCAGAGAGATGAGAACGGGCACGGAACTTTACTTGCAAGTATTGCTTGCGGGAGTGAGGATTCGGCAGCCAACTTTATCGGGGCAGCGCCGCTTTGTGATATCGCGATGGTAAAAGTCAAGGAGGCGAAGCAATATCTGCGGGATTTCTTCTATATTCCGAGAAGTACGCCTGTCTATCAGGAGAATGACATTATGGCAGCTGTCGCCTACCTGGAACAGAAAGCCAGACAGTTGCAGAAGCCGCTCGTTATCTGTCTTGGGATGGGAACAAACAATGGAAGTCATTCGGGCGGAAGCGAGCTGGAAGAATATCTGAATGCTGTGGGAACCTTGTACCGCCGTTGTGTAGTGATTGCATCCGGAAACGAAGCAAACGCAAAGCATCATTTTCATGGAAGGAGCAATGCCACATTGGGGACATCCGGCAGCAGCGCGGGGAATGCGCTACAATCCAATCCGGTGGAGGTGGAAATCGATGTGGAGAACGATATGCCTGGGTTCTATCTGGAATTATGGGCATCCGCACCGGAAGTATTTGCCGTGTCTGTGACTTCACCGTCGGGAAGACGGCTGCCACAGATTGCTACAAGAGTGGGGGCGCATCAGGAGTATTCTTTTGTGCTTGAGGGTACGAGAGTGGAGATTGACTATCGGTCGGTAGGGAGAACGAGGGGGGATCAGCTGGTGTTTGTCCGTTTCGACAAGGCTGCGAAAGGAATCTGGACACTGTCGGTATATCCGGACACTACGATTACCGGAAGCTTTCATGTGTGGCTTCCGATGAAAGGGATGCTGCCTTTCGATGTTTTTTTTCTTCGACCGGATCCGGATATCACACTGACGAGTCCGTCGAGTGCACAGATCCCGATTACGGTGGGCGGCTATCAGGTGGCTGATAAGGGAATTTATATGGATTCCGGCAGAGGTTTTACGGTGAACTCGGTGATGAAACCGGATTTTTGTGCTCCGGCCGTCCGTGTGCAGGGCGTAGGCACACGGGGAAATTATGTGACTGCAAGCGGCACTTCCGTTGCAGCGGCGGTTACGGCAGGTGCGTGTGCACAATTCATGGAGTGGGGTGTTTTCCGACAGGATGCACTCGCACTGAATTCCGTGGAAATCGGGAATGTGTTGATCCGCGGATGTGATCGGGAGCGGGACATGGTTTATCCGAATACGAAGTGGGGGGCTGATGATATAATAGTGTCAAGTTAGTAAGGAACCAATAAATTCAAGGGTTTCCGCTGATTTAGTCCTAAGAAAAAATGCTGTGAGAACAGCGAAAAATGATTAGGATGAGCTCATTTTTAATCTTGAAAATTGAAAACCGAGCAACTTGACACTAAATTACCATCAATTATTCGGATGGTGTATGAAGTGTACCTTAAAAGAGGTGATAATTTAATATTTGATATTTAGGTAGGACTAAATTAGCTCTTGTGTGGACAAGTTCCATAAAGCTGACTTGGTCCTACTTTTATATTGCAAAAAGGAGGATGCAGGATGGCAATGACAAAGCGAGAGTTAATTCAGTTCATGGACGAACTGGTGGAGTTAGCCAGCGAGGAGAACAAGACAAGAGCAATCTTGGTAAAGGAAAAATTCATAAGTGATTTTGAAAAAAGTTACGAGTATGAAAAGGAGGTTCAGACAGAGGTTTCCTATCTGCCACCATATTATATAGCAGCTATGCCGGATGATGTGCAGGAAGAAATTAAGCAGAAAGTAATAGCGGCACTTACCGAGCATGGTGAGTGTACCCCGGAAAACTTTGAGAATGCCATGTGTTCCAAAATCTACGACTTGGAAGATCTGATTGATATTCGGGAGTATGTAGAGAGGATGGAGGAAGAACAGAGAAAGAGGCAGGAACAGTCAGGGAGGGGTGGCAGATGATAGGAATAGGGATATTAACAGTACTTGTAGGGTTAGTGTTTTATGCACTGATCAGGTCGGCAGGAATGGCAGACCGTAAACTTGAGGAAATCCAGAGGCTTACCGCCGAGAGAGAGGCGGGTGGCGTGGATGGGAATTAACGTCAGGGTACAGAAATCTCCAAAGCCTTTAGATGTTATTGAAGTACAGGCAAAGTTAGAAAGAGATTTGAGAAGCTGTATGCGGTGCAGATTCTTCTACGGAAACAACAGACAGTGTATAGCAAAGAAATGTGTAAAACAGGACGCACAGCCTAAAGCAGTGGAGCAGAAAAAAGAAGATGAATGTATCGGGTGTCCGTACAGACAGTCAGAAAGATACTGTTTTCCATGTATGAAAAAGCTGCTTGGAACAGAGGAAAAGGAGCATGAGAAAGAAATTGTTTTTGAACAGGAGGAAAAGAAAGATGGATAGACATATTGAAGTAATCGGAATCGACCACGGCTGGTCCGGCATGAAAACGGTCAGTCAGGTATTTACCACCGGAGTAAGTGTCAAAGAACAGCCGTACAGGATACTGTCACCTAAAGCATTAGCCTATTATGAGGGCTTGAAGGAAAAGGGGGAAAATGTCTACATTGACTCTCTGACCTATGAGGAGTTTGGTGTGCTGACAGAGCTTGATATGCGAAAGCGGTTTTTGAGCCTTGATGAAAAGGAGCAGAGGGAGAAGCTTAACAAAGAGCAGGAAAATGAATTACAGTATGCACCGGAGGAGGAAGATACTAAAGAAACCGGAGAGGGAGCAAAGCCTTCCTGTTCCGGTGGGGTAGGCACATCCAAACGCAAGATTGCCGGAGAAGATACCATTATGAACCGTATGGCTCAGTGGCAGTATTCCAAAGAGCAGAAAGAGGAACTTCATAAGATGATGGCTCTTGGCATGACAAAAGCGGAGATACTTGCAGTATTTTATCCAGAAACCGATGTTGCGAAAATGAGGGAAATCAGACGCACCTATCGTGCGCTTAAAACAAATAGCTAGCCATTAGAGGAATTCCAAACTCAGAGCAATAATATTAAATGAAAAGGAGCTTATAACATGAAGAAATGGTTAGAAAGTAATAAAGTAGCTATGCTTACAGGGGCAGCAATACAAGATGATGAAACATTTAAGTCAGAGGGTGGCTTTATTCCCGAGAGAGACCAATATTATTTTCAGATGCAACAAGGTGGCAATGTCTTTTTGGTTGGTTTTAAGGATTTACTGACATGTTTGAGATTGCTTGAAAAGATGGGGAAAATTCCTGAAATCGGCGATAAATGGTGGTTGCAGATGGCTACACTTTACGGAAATGATATCCTTATGGTAGAATTTAGGAAAACAGAATAAAGTCGATCACAGGAGGCAATATCATGAAAGAAATTAAATTTACCACTAACTATGAACCGGTTTTATCCTTTTCTGATAAGGATTTTAAAACAAAATATGAAGAGCGGGTTGGGAATAATCCAGGCTATATACAGGTAGTTAGTGGAGAGACAAAACACTTAGCGTTATGTCCGAGATGTAATAATCCCGTCGCTATTCTTGGTATTTACAAGAAAATCGATGTTGCTCCCCATGCAAGACATGCAAAAGGAATTAATATTCCTAATGTAGTTCAGTATGATGAATACAAGTTTCAGCATTGCCCTTATCACAAAAAAAGAGCTAATTATATAAAAGAATATGTTCCTGAGACAGAAGAACCACAAAGACAGGAATTATTTAAGATTGCTAAAGAGCATTATGATAAAGCTATCTATTTGTTGCAAGAGGAAACAGGTATTTATATAACTCTTACTATGGCTGAAACTCTCGCAGAAAACTATGTAGTCATGCGAGCGTATAATTATATTGATGCAACGATTTATAATATCCCGTGGTATTTAATCTACAGTTTCGCTGGTTTTCCGTTGTATCACATGATAATAAGGAAAAACACCACATTATACAGACATCTTACCCAGCTTGGATTGATTCTAAAAGATAGTAAAGTCAAAGGACATGTTTATTTAGAAAATAATGAAGGTTATTTGCTTACAGCCACGAATTACAGATATGTGGTAGATGAAAACGATAACCTTAACGAGTGGTTGGATTTTTCGATTATACGCCCAGATGCCACTGTGACAGATACTCTCTTATATGTTCCAGTAGATCGATTTTCCGTCAGCGTAGATTCGTATCATTTTGGTAATCTGATTAATTATCAAAATTGGAGCCCGCGGCAGAACGTGTTAGATATCGCTAAAAGATATATGAACCCGTGATATAATATGTGTGACATTTTCCGTACTGTAGGGAAGGCAGGATGCTTACGAGTGGAATAATGGAAGTAGTATTAAATGAATATTTGATGAATGATAAAGCAGACCAATTTGGGCTGCTTTTTTGTGCGTAAAAGGAGGTGATTCAAGGCATAACGCACCGGAGAAAGCCCGGTTTACTTTCATTACGGGGAAGTCCCGTTTTTATAGATAACAGATAACAAGACAGAAAGGGATGTGTACCATTCCATTCGGAGATTGAGCCGGATTGGAATGATATAGATTCCTTTCCGTCTTAGTCTTCATAATTTCTGTCCAACACAGAAAAGGAGATTAAAAATTATGCGTAAAAATGAAGTTGCAGTAGTAGAAAAGAAGGAAAAACCGCAAAAAGCTCATCAATGGAAACGGATTCGTGTTCGGTGTTCCGGGTTCCGGTAAGTCCTTCTTCTGCAAGATGGAAATGGGAAATGTCTTTTTGGGAACGGATGACGAGATTATCGTTATCGATCCGATGAACGAGTATTTTGACATTGCCCATACCTACGGAGGAACGGTAGTCAATATGTCTACCTACACGGACAACTATGTGAATCCTCTGGATATGGATGTCTGGAGTCTTGATTTGAACGATAGCAAGGGCATGATCCGTGAGAAGGGAGAGTTTATGCTTGGTCTTTGCGAGCAGTGTATGGGTGAGAGCCTTAACTCCCGCCAGAAGTCCATTATTGACCGATGCGTGAGAAAGCTCTATATCGACATTGCCAGAAGCAGGGAGAAGTATGTGCCTGTCATGTCAGACTTTTATGAGATTTTAATGAACCAGCCAGAGGAGGAGGCAAAGGACATTGCACTTTCCTTAGAGCTTTTTGTCAATGGCTCTTTGAACATCTTTAATCATCAAACGAACGTTGACGTTGATAACCGTTTCACCGTTTACGGTATCCGTGACTTGGGTACGGAGCTTAGTCCTATCACAATGCTCGTTATGATGGAGAGTATCCAGAACCGTATCATTGCAAACGGAAAGCGTGGCGTGGCAACATGGCTGTATATTGATGAGTTCCATGTACTTCTCAATTCGGAGTATTCTGCGAAATATTTGCAGCAGCTCTGGAAAAAGGTTAGAAAGCAGGGCGGTCTTTGTACTGGCATCACGCAGAATGTCGTGGATCTTTTGCAGAACTACACAGCGACAACCATGCTTGCAAACTCCGAGTTTGTTGCCCTGTTAAAGCAGGCAAATACGGACAGCTCAAAAATGGCAGAGGTCATCGGTGTATCAGAAGCACAGCTCCGCTTCGTAACCAATACCCAGAGCAGTATGGGACTGATGAAGTGCGGAAATGTGGTAATTCCTTTTGACAACCAGATTGAAAAAGGAACAGACCTTTACAACCTCTACAACACAAATATTCATGAAAAAATTGCCTTAGAGAAAAGCAAAAATGCGGTTGACATTGGCTGATTCTCATGTTAGATTATAGGTAATGAAAAGCTTAAGTGCTTTTGCGGCGATAGAGAGGAGCTACCCGTCCCGGCTTTGCGGGCGATACAAATACAAAGTTAGTCTCTGCCTATGGAATTATCATAGGACTGCTCCCAGAATTGCAATTCAAAAAAGAAAAGTTAAGCCTGAGCCTAACAGCTCAGGCATTTTTCTTTTATGGAAACTGGACGATTCCATTTCCAACGATGAGGATAAGGATGGTTTTATGAAAGATACCCGCTTGTTGAAAATATTTAATGATACCAAAGATGTACTGTGCAAATATGATTATTATATTCATACTGCAAAACGAATACTGCATCTGACAAATACGGAACTGAAAATACCGCATTTGATGGGGCTTCAATATGTTGGCAGACAGAATCAGTATGCCGGGGATTTTGGTGTATATGCAGTAAAGAAGGGCAGAATTACACTGGAGTCATTAGAAAAGCTCGTTAAGAAGTATTATAAAACAAAAGAAAAGCAGGATAGAATGTTAAAGCTGATACATTTGAAACTGGATTATCTTTACCTTTTACCGGAAATGTTCTGCTCTTATTCAAAGTTGTATCTTTTTGATATTAACCATAATCCTGATTCGGAATTTGACAGCGACTATCTTTTAATTCACAGAATGGAAGATAAGGTACTCCATCTGGGGATAGTCAAAGCACAGGGGAAAGAAAAGGGATTGTGCCATTGTAATTCTTTTATTACAACGTATGTTGCAGAAAGAGATTATGATATTCTGTATCGTGATCTGTCACATTCCTATGAAATTACTAAAATTGTCCGTGAGGATAAGATAACAAAACAGGCAGAGGTTATTTACCAGAGTGAACAGGCATCTCTTAGAGAAAAATCAGGTATCGAAAAAATGCTGTATGCAGTTGGAATAGAATCGGAAGAAAAGTTGGTAAGATATATTATGAAGCTGAATGTAAAATTTGGAGAATATCATACGCTGAATATGCTTTCGGATACAGAACAGCTTATGAAGAAATGCCGTGACAAACGGGATGAGGCTCTGGTAAAGGATTTTATCAGTTTGTGGAGGAAATGTACAGATGGCATATAAACAGGAGCTTTGGGATGAGGCAAAAAGGAAATGCCGGCTCGGAGAAGAAGAAATCCGCATGGCAAAGGAAATGGGGCTTAACCCCCAAAGCCTGATAAGGAATATCCCAAATAAAAAGGAAATGTGGAAGGCTCCGGTAAAAGACTGGATTCATGATATGTACGAAAAAAGGCAGAGAAAATCGGAGCAGAAAGCAAAGCGGAAAAGAGAGAATAAACAGTAAATCACAGCATCTAAGCCATTGGTTTAGGTGCTATTTTTTTGCTCTTTTTCAGGAAGAAGGTGAGGAAAATTGAACATCAAAAAGGTGGATGACAAGCCGATGGTCATTCATACCAAAGAAAAGACAAAGCTTCATGTAAAGACTGCCCTGGAGACAAAAATCAAGGCGGGAAATGTCCTGACCGTAGAGAGGACTCCGAAGTTTGCCGGGGCAGAGAGGGAAGCAAAGGCAGACAACATGGATAAAAGAATGTCTGCATTATCATGACATGATATCGGAGTATGGCTTTGATGAAGAAGAACAGGAACTGCTTGCAGAGCTGATGAAGCCGGAAAATCTTGCGATGATGGGTTATACAGGCGGTGGCGGAGATCTCGGCGAGACATTAAGCCCGGAACAGTATCAGGCGATTGTGGATGCGGTTTCTGATGCAAATGGAAAAAAGGTCGTGGAATATGCCTTGTCAAAGGTAGGATACCCGTACAGTCAGGATTTGAGGGACAGCGGGACACACTTTGATTGCAGCTCCCTTGCCTATTATGCATGGCAGAATGCCGGGGTAAACATTATGTATGAAGGTGCAAATACCGCCGCGGCAGAGGGCAAGTTCTGCTATGACCATAATTATCTGGTGAATTATGAAGAAATGCAGCCGGGGGATTTAATCTTTTACAGTTACAGTAAGAATGGAAGATTTTTCAACATTACCCATGTGGCAGTCTATGTGGGTAACGGTATGGTGGTGGAAGTCGCCAACGAGCGGATTGGTGTTGTGTACCGACCTGTGCAGAGCTTATCCGGGAGTATGAGTATTGGGAATACCTGAAAGAGTATGGCGGAAGCGATCCTTTTTATGATGATGCGGGGAACATGAACCTGACACGCAACCACATCATTCATGCAAAGAAGCAGTTAGAGGAGTTGTATGGAGGGGACATGAGTAAATACCCGGAGATTTATTTTAGGGAGCTTCCTCCGGTTACGGAAAATGGGTATATGGCACAAGCCGACCAAATCCGTGACCGGGCAGCGGAAGTGCTTGACACCTATCTTTCGGACGCAAATTTCCAATTCCTTTTATGCAACAGGGAAATGCTTGGAAAGAAGGAAGCAGAGCAAATCAGCATTGACAACGTACTCGGATATGCCGGCGGGCTTGCAGGAGCTTTAAAAGAAGATGACCTGATTACCATGCGCAGGCACACGAAAAACCCGGATGGATACCGGGAGTCCTTCGCCCAGTGTGCAGAGCGCCTAAAACAGATATTAACTGAAAAGAGAAAAGATGCGTCAGGACAGATACAAAACGGTCAGATGACATTATTCCAGATTGGACTTGAGACAGGGCAGAAATGAAAGTTACAGAGATTATTTTAGTATCGGGAAACTGGAAAGGGACAGAAACCAATTTCCTCATGACAGTAGCTGACTATCTGAAGTATGTGGATATGGATACTTTTGACAGCCGGAAAGATGTTGCAGATTCCATGATAGAACTTGGAAGGACTTTGGGAAAGGAAAATGACTGGAGCGAACTGTATTTTGCAGGCAATAAATCGGTTGCTGCAAGATTCTGTGTGGATGACAGACAGCTTATGAAGTTTTTGAAGGGCTTTTATAACAGTACGGATCAGGAGACTGTATTTGATGAAAAACGATGCTCCGGGGAATGTCTGAATAAGCTGGCAGAGCTTGGTATGGATACCAGAGGAAAAGCTAGCATTGACAGTCTTTCTTATACAAGGCTGGATACGGTCTTTGAACAGGGGCAGACACTCCGTAATTTCAACGGTCACGATTATCGTCATGGAAAAGCTGTCAGAAAAGAACCTGCTGTTAATGGACACCATGACAGGCAGCTTTGTGGTGGCACAGGGAACCGATTTATTTGCAAGGCATCCCCGTGGAGCAGAACCCACAGAGGAAAACAGAGTGATTGCGATTGAATGGGGCATGGACTGTATTGAAGCAGTACACCTTCTGCCATTGATTTTCACCATATCAGGCAACAGTACGGGACAGAAAGGAAAATAGAGGACATCTATCAGTACCGGGAGATGCTTCAGGACAGATTCTGTCTGTATTCTAACTTGGAAATGGATGAGCGTATGCAGTATTCAATCAAGTTAAACGCAGTAAACAACCCGGAGAAAAGTGTCAAGGCATTTGCCACTGTGACCTTTGGTGACTGTTTCAAGGTCACTAATATCGCTGTGGTGGAAGGAAAGGAAAACCAGCCTTTCGTCTCCATGCCTTCTTTTAAGACAAAGGAGAGAACGGAGCATAACGAGCCTGTCTATAAGGATGTGTGCAATCCGATTACAAGCGAGTTCCGCAAGGAATTGTACGATGATATTCTTTCTCTTTATGGGGAAATGGAGCAGTCCGGCAAGCCAGAAGTCAGCAGGGTGGCAGAGAATGCCGGGGAGCCGGAGTTTCGTGTGGCAGTTACACCGTTTGAGAGGGAAGGCAGCAACATTCGTGGGCTTGCCCGCATCTACTTTGAGGACAGCTTTGTAGTAAGCAATGTCAGTATCATTCAGGGCAAGGAAAAGGAATTTGTGGCGATGCCTTCCTACATGGTAAAGCAGAACGGAAAAGAAGGAAAGAGCCAGTATCAGGATGTATGCTTTCCTGTCACAAAGGAATTTCGTGAGAAGTTATATGATGCCCTCATGGACTGCTACAAGCAGGAAAAGGAAAAAGCCATGAATCAGGGCATGGAGCAGGCGGCAAGTCAAAGCTACGCAAGGGCAGAGAACAGACAGCCGGATAGGGAGCTGCCCTTTCGATAAGAAAGAAGAATAAGAAGCAGGCAGAAGGGGTGTGCCGGTCATGCCCCTTTTTGCCGGAAAGGAAAACAAAATGGATCAACAACAGAATATGGAACTGACAAAAGACCAGATTATACAGGAACTGATTGCCCTTTTAAACCAGAATCAGCAGAGGGAAGCGGCAAACAATGTGTTTGAAATGGCAGCCCTGATTGACGGTATGGAAAAGAGGCTGGAGTCCGTGACAGAGGAGCTTGTGACAGTCAAGGATCAGCTTTGTAAGATGGAAGAGCGAGAGGCGGAGAAAGGGCTGCAACAGTCACTTAAAAGGGCAGTAAATAAGCTGGAACAGGATTGCAATGCCATGAAGGAAAAACTGTTTGAGGTCAAGGCAGAGATCAAGGCAAAGGCAGGGGAGATTGTAACAGCGGCAAAGCAGAAAGGAAAAGCTGCTCTAAATAAAGTGGCGGAGTTTCTTGGGGTTAAGAAGAAATTAGAAAATATCCGCCAGAACGTGCAGGAGTCCATTACAGATTTGGATAAGAGTATTGAAAAGATTGACGCTTTCGGAACAGGCATGAGGGAAGCTGAACAGAAGATTGCCAACACGTTCCGTACATTTGCAGATAAACCGGAAAAGGAGTATGGGGAGAAGAAGTTCTCAAAGACAGAACTGTTAAAGAAACCTTTTCAGGCAAAGAGAAAGCTGCTGTCTGGTATCATAAACTTTGCGGATGCCGCCATAGAAAAGACGGAGCAGCTTGCTGCAGATGTGAAACAGTATCAGACAGATAAGGAAGAACGGGAGACGGCAGGTGTTAGCAATGTGGAGGCTGTAAATCCGGTTGAACTTGCAGTAGTGACGGAGCCAGAGTTCCAGTATGGGGCAGAGATATTTGAAGCACATCAGCAGGAAACAACAAAAGCGATGACAACGGATAAAGTAACAAAGAATGTGCTTGTAAAAAACGGAAAAAGCCGATAGGAAAAAGTCCTCTTGAATTGAACTAAGGTTGTGATTCAGGGGGATTTTTTGTTTTGATGGTCCTTTTCTGCAAAAATGGGACACTTTCTGCAAAGCCACTTGTTTAAGATATTGAATGTGTCTACACTACAAAGTAGGAGGTAAAAATAAAATTAGGAAGATTAAAAAAGTTTTTAGTAGAGTTAAAAAATTTGATTGCTTCAAATAGGGTGATTAAAAATCCGTAAGGGTGTTTTTTCATTTTGTTGTATCAGCAATCATTGAAAAAAGCAAATATTTTAAAGGAGGCATATAATATGGCTATGGAAATTAATGAAATTCGTCCTGATTATCCTAGACAGTATCCAGTTGTAAACAAAACAGAAAAGAGCGAAAATGATACACCAGTCAATAAAATCCCGCAGGATGAGTATATAAGTAGTGAAAAGGCAGCAAACAAACCGAGCGGCTTGTATGGATTGGCACAGGATGAAAACGGCAATCGTAAAATTGTTTATGATGATCCACATAAAAAGGAGCGTGCTACTTCTGATGGGGTAAAATCGGCAGATAGAGATGATAAGTCGGAAAAATGTACAACAAATACAGATTCTGTTGATAGAGAGATAGAGAAGCTGAAAGAGGAAAAAAAGCAAATACAACAGCAGATTCGTAGTGCTAATGTAGATGAAGAAAAGAAAAAAGAACTGGAGCGTAAGTTGGCACGAATTGAAAACGAGTTGTCTCAGAAAGATACTGATGCATACAGGCGCCAAAACGCAGTAACAAATAATGCAGGTTAAAATGGCTGAATGCTTATAAGTGGTCAATCTATACAATGAACGTTTGAGATTGGCGTTACTTATAAATATAGAAGGGAAGGAGGTATGCATCATGAAAAAGCAGCTTAAGAAAAAGGTTACAGTCGCATCAAAGCAGCATGTAATGGCACACTGCTCATGCACATGTAGTTGCAGCTTGAACAACAACTACAATGCATCTTGGGGAAAAGTAAATTATCATTATATTTAATAAGTGATGGCTTGTGAAAATATAGTGAACAATTTATTTTGTTGCCAAGTATGTGGGGGCTGATCATAAGGTCGGCTCCCTATTTACTAATATTTAATGTCATTGGAATTTTGTTAATTGAGGTGACGTGAATAATGGATGAAATAAAGGTAGCATTTCTTGATGACGGATTAAACATGAGTTTGCTTTCTGAAATGGAAAAAGTGGATTTATATGCAGTAGAAGATGGCGAGGTAATATTATGCTCAAATATAAATAGAGGCCATGAAATAACTCATGGAACAATATGTGTAAAAATTTTTAAGCAATATGTAAAAATAAAAGCCAACATTATTAGTATAGAAATACTTGATTATAATAAGAGATGTAGCTCAGATAAGTTAGTAGTTGCATTGAACTGGATTGAGCAAATGGGTATCAAAATAGTGAATTTAAGCTTGGGTACATCTTTTTTTGGGGATGAAATGTGTTTAAAACGATGTGTTAATAAACTAGCTGATAGTGGTCACATAATTGTGGCGGCACAAAATAATAATTCGTTCATTACATATCCAGCAACTTTTACAAATGTAATAGGAGTTAGTGCTAGCCCTGAAAATCAAGATATTTTGCTAAATACAGAATATGTTTTTTCTGGAATTGATTTGTTGGGAAAATCGGAACATGAAATTGATATGCAGGGAAATAAAATTGTAACACAACACGCAAGTAGTTTTGCTACACCATACATAACAGCGATGGTTGCTAATTTATATAAGCCTGGGGACGATGTGCTAGATATGAAACACAAATTGTGTTCAACATTTTGCGATGGTTTTCTTGAATTAAAAAAGTATGACTGGTGTAATAAGGCTATTATTTTGCAATCACGAAATTGTAATTTTGAGAAAGACTACGTATGCTTTGAAGTGATTAAAAGATATTTTTTCGATGAAATCGAATTTAAAATGGAAGAAATTAAAATATTATATAAACAGAATATAATAAAAACTTTAATAATAATTGGAAATGGAGAGGACATTATTCATTTGTTCAAAGGCGAAAAAGTTAGGTTCCCTTACCTATTAATGATAAATACTAACAACGAAATTTTATTATCTAAAATGAACAATTTAGAGAGAACTCTTATCATAAAGGATCGGAATTTAAAAAAAATATTTTCAAATGAAAAAATAAAGAAAATAGATATACCTATAGTTGTTATATATTACAATGAGCAGAAAGAAAATGAAGCGATATGTAGAATATGTAAGGCTAAAGAAGATTTTGCTGATAACGGATATAATTGTAAAACATTTATAGATAAAAGTGTGGGGATTTTATATGGTTTTGAATATTGGACTGGTGAATTTGATATTAGAGAATATATTGAGTTTTATATGATAGACTTGGTAGTTATACTGATAAATATGAATAAACAAAATGGATATATAGATGGTGATTTAAATTTGAGGTTTGGGCAGTCGGAAGTTTTTAGTGAAATAAATATGCTTTTCGATGTAGAAGACAAGGATATATATCAGTATACCGTAGAACAATTACAAGAGGAGAACAATAAGTATGAATAAACAAGTTAACCCTATCTATAAACTTTTTCAAACGAGTAATAATGATTTTTATATGTTTGATACGTATGCAAACAAAATAAAAAAGGTAAGTAGAAATTGCTATGAATATTTACGCAAAATAGAAGAAGGAAAGGCAGATTTTTTTCAAGAAGCAGCCACTATCGAGGATGAAGAATTTAAAAAATTTTATGAAGAAAGTTTAGAACAAGGATTATTTGCAAAATATTGCATTGAAAAACTTCAGCATCCAATGACAGAACTTTTAGATGATATTTTGGATGTAAATATAGAGAGTATAAATTTGCAAGTAACACAAAACTGCAATCTAAGGTGCGAATATTGTCCATATACTGGCAATTTTTATAACAACAGAAGACATACAAATAAATCTATGAGCTTTGAATTGGTAAAAAGAGGTATTGACTTCCTTTATAATCATTCAATGAATTGTGAAGTTGTAAATGTTGCTTTTTATGGCGGAGAACCTTTATTGGAATTTGAATTAATCAAAAAAAGTATAGAATATGCAAAAGAAATATTTGAAACAAAAAAAATAATATTTTCTTTGACAACAAATGCAGTATTACTTACTGATGCAATGATGAGATTTTTTTGTGAGAATGATGTTCTGTTAACGGTTAGTTTAGACGGTCCTCAAAATATTCATGATAAATCTAGAATTTTCGCTAATGGAAAGGGTAGCTTTGAAATAGTATATAGAAATTTATGCTATTTTAAAGAAAACTATTTGGAGTATTTTAACCATAATGTTATGTTTAATGCTGTAAGCGCACAAGATCAAGGAGTAATAGAAATAGATAAATTTTTTACGGAGGATCCCCTCTTTGAAAAGTGTGAGGTAGCTACAACATTCTATAGTACAAACTATGTAAGTAATGAACCACAATATAATAATGAAAATGATAACTTTGTACAGCATATGGAGTTTGAAAAATATAAATGCTTTTTATACATGATGAAAAGGATAAAAAATTTCCCAACAAGGATGCAGATAAATAGTTTTGAAGAAATTAAAAAGACAGAAAAGCATCTAAAGGGATTTATGGGTATACCTAAAATATTTCATCCTGCGGGTCCTTGTGTTCCAGGTAGAAAGAAATTGTTTATGAATGTGGATGGCAATTTTTATCCATGTGAGCGAATTGATGAGACTTCTCCTTGTTCAGTGATTGGGAATATTGATGAAGGATTATCATTAGAAAAATGCGAAAAACTTTTAAATATTGGGAAAATAACTGAAGAAAAGTGTAAGGGGTGCTGGGCGATAGCTCATTGCAAATTTTGTTTTATTCAAGCAGATAGTGGTGGGGAACTTTGTCCAAAATGCAGATTGGAAAAATGTAGAAATTTACAAGATTCTATAATAGATACATTTAGGGATATTTGCGTGTTAGAAAAGAATGGTTATCATTTTGAGGAGGACGTTTAATGAAAAATAATAGCGAAATAGCGATTGTTTATCCTATGGGTAAAGAATTTGTGGAAATAATAAAATATAGAAACATGTTAGAAAATTATGAAAAATTAATTCCGGTGTCGTTTGTTGGACAAAGTCTAGAAAATAGAGATGTTGGAGAATTAGTAAAAGGAAGTCATATTGGCATAGAAATAACATCGGACTTTGAAAAGAAGATACTTGATGCAACAGAGATTATTTTTACAGAGTTTTCAGACATTGTATATAAGAAAATAATGTACTCAATAGAGAAGAAGAAAAATATTGTTTGTTTATGTGAGTTAGAACATGAAGTGGAAGAAAAAATTATACAAAAATGCAAAGAAAACGGTCTTACATATAAGAATTATTGTAATCTAAGTGAAACTTATCCTGAATTAAAAGAAAATAGATTAAAACAAGTTTGTGCCCCGATATTATTGATTTGTGGATTATCAGAATATACAAATAAGTTTGAATTGCAGCTTAAAATAAGAAATGAGTTTATTAGGCGAGGATATTCTGTTTCTCAAGTTGGGAGCAGAAAGTACAGTAGTTTATTTGGAATGCATAATTTCCCGCAGTTTATGTTTGATGATATTCAGGATAGTGAAAAAATATACCTTTTCAATTCCTATGTAAAACAAATTGAAGATAAAGAAAAGCCGGATATAATTATCATTGGTGTACCAGGTGGAGTAATGCCATATGATGCAGATCATCCAAATGGTTTTGGCATTGCAAATTATTTGGTTTCTAATGCCTTAAATGTGGATTACGCACTGCTATCTTTGGCTTATAATGAATATGATGAGTCTTTTTGGAATTTTGTTATAAACTATATGAAATTTAGATACGAATATCCAGTTCAAAGTTTTCATTTGGCAAATATTTTTCATGATGTGTATGGAGATGAAAGAAATGATCGGGAGAGATTAATATATGTAAATCAAAAAAAGGTAGAAGAAAAGATTAAAACCTTTGCAAGAAAAGATATATTTAATTTAAACAATGAGGAAGCTTTTGCGAATGAAATTAATGAGATAATAGATTATTTGTCTAATTAGAGGAGGTTTATCAGATGGTTAATATAAAAAAGGATGTGTTAAATAAGTTAGATAAAAATTTTTCTATTCAATTAACAAAAGAATTATATGATACTAATTTTTTTAGCCCTAAAGTAGGTTTACTCGCAAGACATTTTATTGATTTAATATATGAAATTGAAGATGAATTTAGTATTAAGTTCGATGAACAATCTTTGATAAATCCAGAGTTCTGCACACTAAATGGGTTTGTGAAAAAAATAGAAGAAAAGATAAACTGTTAAGCGGAAAGTATTGTGAATATATTGTTAGGATAGTAGATGGAGGCAAATATGAATAATAGTGAAGCAGTTAAAAAATTGCTTGGACTTTTAAAAGGATATAGTAAAACTATAGCAGTTATTATTGGTTGCCTCTTAATTTCTACTGGATTGAGTTTATGTATTCCCTTGCTTAACAGGAAAATCATGGATGAGGGCTTTATTGGTGCAAATAAAGGTTTATTGATTGAATTGACACTGATACTAATGGCAATATATGGGATAAACTCAATTATTGATATTATTAAGGAAAAGAAAAGGATAGAAATTTCTGCTAAGTTACAATATTTTCTTTCAGAGCAGTCTTTTGCTCATTTAATGAAAATGAAAATGAGCTATTTTAATAATACAAATTATGCTGAATTATTAAATAACATCAATACGGATATTAGTAAAATGGTTATGATTTCAGACGAAAGTATTTTTTTTGTTGTTACACAGATGTTTAATATGATAGGCGGATTGATAGGTCTTTTCATAATAGACTATAGAATGTCCATACTTGTAATCATATTTATTCCAATTAAATGTATTGTTATGAAGTATTTTGCAAAAAAGCAAAAGTCTATTATGGAAGATTTTATAAGACGTAATCAAGAGTATGCAAAATGGTTTGGTGATACCGTTGGGGGAATTAAAGAGGTTAAGTTATTTAATATTTTTGATAAAAAGCACAATGA
The DNA here is from genome assembly GCA_934316545.1 of uncultured Agathobacter sp. Taxonomy (GTDB): domain Bacteria; phylum Bacillota; class Clostridia; order Lachnospirales; family Lachnospiraceae; genus Roseburia. The sequence goes on from CAKRDT010000021.1 coordinate 29,318, forward strand.
GTTTTTAATTAGGCAGAAAGGAATTATAGATAAGCAGAAGCAAATGAATATGCTTAGTCAGTGGAATATCATTACTGATTCAATAATGGTTCAGTTATTATCTACGGTATTATATATTGTAGGTGGAAGTTTGGTGTTTGACTTACAATTATCTGTTGGGAGTGTTTTTGCATTTATTACATATAGTTCTTATGTAACAGGACCAATATCAGCAATTTTAAATATCGGATATTTGCTTTCGGGTATAATACCATCTACAAAAAGATATTATGAATTTATGGATTTACAAGAGGAAACAGAAAGTGGAAAACATATAGAACCAATTTTTGGAGAATTGAGATTACAAAATGTCTCTTTTTCCTATGAGGTAGGCAAGCCTGTACTTAGAGATATCAATCTAACATTTCCAAAGGGAAGCAAAACGGCATTGATGGGCAGGAATGGTTCTGGAAAAACAACAATTATTAATCTGCTTACAAGAGTGTATAATCCGGTAAGTGGTTATATATTGTTGAATGAGACGGATATTTCAGAAATATCATTACATAAGTATAGAAACATGGTATCTGTCGTAAGCCAACAGATTTATCTTTTTAATGATACAATCAGAAATAATATATGTCTCTATCAGAATGTTAGCGATGAAGTAATACGTGCTGCTTGCAATGAGAGTGGTTTGGAAGATTTTTTAAAAGAAGTGTCTTTAGATTATGTGGTAGGACAAAATGGTGCAATGCTCTCAGGCGGACAGAAACAAAAGATTGCCCTTGTTAGGGCGTTAGTGCATGACAAGCCTATTATAATCTTTGACGAGGTTACTTCTAATACGGATTCTTATTCGGAATATCAGATTAATAACTTATTACATACAAGGCTAAAAAATAAGACAGTAATTATTATTACACATAAAAGAGAGATACTTAGTGAGGTGGATCGAATTATCATGTTAAGAGATGGTATCGTAGTTAAAAATGAAAACTATGATGAGTTAATAGGTAATAGTGATGAGTGATGAAATATCTTGGATAATTAATATGTTATTTTTCGCAAACAATATTTATGTGTAAAAATATTTGTTTTTTTACTTCATAAATTATTTATCTAAAAACAGTAATTTGCAAATTCGAGAAAAATAGAATGAAAAACATTATTAATAAAGCAGACGGTTATGTAGCAGTATATGCCGAATGGTATGATGAAATTGTGTAGGATATGAGCGAACTATGCAGTCTACAACTCTTATTTTTATCTAGATGGGGTACTAGATTTTTCAGCAATGTTTAATCTTAACACATTTAGTTGTTCAATATTAATTAAAGGGAACAGATTATAATCTGTTCCCTTTAATAGTTGGTTGTAAATTCCCAGTAAATTATAGTATTGCTGACCGATTTCTGCAATAAAAATTACATAAAGTAGACTAAAACCAGTCCCTTTTCGATAGCTCTATTGAATACAATACTTTAAAAAGAACCGAAACGGGTTCAGAAGTGTGGTGATGATATGGAGCAGAAAATAAAGCAGGATGATATATTTATCGGGCAGAACATCAGGCGTATCAGAAAAGAAAAAGGTATGCGGCAGACTGAAATGGTAGCATTGATGCAGTTAGAGAATGTCCCATTGACAAGGGAGGCGTTAGTGAAAATAGAAAGAGGAATACAGCACATACAGGCATCACAGCTTAGAGCAATCAGAAATGTATTGGGGACAACGTATGATGAATTGCTGAAATAAAAAAGACAGATTGGTGTAATCTGCCATTTTACTATCATATTTTACATATCTATCCGAATGATAACAATTCTTTTATTGCTGCTGTAAATGAATTTGAAGAAGAAACGATTTCTTTAAGCGTACATTCATTACAGTCCGGTATTTGTGAAAGCATACTGATATTATGCTTTTTCCATAAGTAAGCAGCATTTTTCCCCGGAAGAATCTCAAAAATGAATTTATCCTGCCAATCGTTCAATACAAGCCCATTTTCTTTCAGAATAAAATAGGTCTGCATGGTAAGGATGTAATCTTTCTGGCATATAAGGTATAAGTCATTCGCCGTCATATGTTTAAAGTCATCTATGCATGATATGTTGTTGCGGAACAGCAGGGGGTATATTTTAGAGGGAAACTGATATTTACTAAAATACTCTTTGATAGACAGCATAGATCGTATTTCAATATTGTATTCCTGACAGATTTGTTCCAATTCTAAAATGGTTTTTTCTCCTAAGTTCCGAAAATGCAGAATATCTTCTTTGGAATAGGAGGAAAGCTGCGAAAGGTACATAACACCGTTTCGTATCAGGGCATTCTGCAATCGCTTCGACATGGGGACATCATAAATTGATATTTCATCACTTGGCGGCAGCAGATAGCCTAAAGCGTTCAATTCATCAATCAGGGGTTCAATATTATGATTTTTTGGAAATTTATTTATAAGAGTAATATAGTTTTGTCCTGCAAGTTCCGAAACCATTGTCAAACCTATGCTTTTTAAGGCAGATTTAGAGTCGGCAGAAATGTTTAAGTCTTGAATTTTCATGTCTATATCATACTCCTTTATTCTTAGAGGTTGAAATGGAAACAAACCTAGTATATCACTTTTTTTGAAAAAATAAAACAAGAATGGACTAAAACGGGTTCTAATTTGACAATCTTGATTGTTCCATTTTGTGTTTGTGTCAATTTCTGCATAATATGGTCGATTTCTGCAATTTAGTTGACTAATGCGCTGAAGAAAAATAAAATAATAAGGGGATTTATGAATTTTTTGTATATCATCTTTCCTTACTTTGAATGTGGGAAAAGGGTTAAGGAATTTAGTAAGACGTGTCGAAATACAACACAGTGGAGTGTAAAATATCAGGGACAAATTGCTATCAAATAGCAGGAAAGGAGGAGACAACACAGATGCTCAAAATTGCAATATGTGATGATGAAAGTCTTTTTACAGAAGAACTAAGAGAATTGCTCTCCGGCTATATGATGGAAAAAGGTCTTGTTTTTGAAATAGATACATATAGTTCCGGGGAGGCACTGATAGAATTAGGAATTGAGGTAGTGCGGTATAATATTGTGTTTTTAGATATCAATATGGATGAAGTCGATGGTATCAAGACGGCTGAGATGATCAGAAAAGCAAGCCGGGAAGTATTTATCGTATTTGTGACCGCATATGTGGATTATTCGCTGGAAGGATACCGATTAGATGTTGTAAGGTATTTGTTAAAGGGTAATGCAAATTTTCAGAGCAAAGTTAATGAATGTATGGATGCCATTATTGATAAGATGAATTATTCCGTAGCGAAAAGGGAATTCGACTTTAAGGAGGGCGGAAAAGAAATATCGCTGGAAAGATTATTGTATATTGAGAGCAAGTTGCATTTACTTGAGTTTCATGTTATGGAGGACACAGAAAAAGTTTATACCATGTATGAGACGTTAAATGTGTTGGACGATATGCTTTCAGAAAATGGTTTTATCAGGACACACCAGAGTTATCTTGTAAATTCAAAACATATCAAGAATGTTGTACGTTGTAAAGTGATATTGACAAATAGGGTTGAGTTACCTATACCGAAAGCAAGATATACAGAAGTTAAGAAAAAGTTTATAGCGTTCCGAGGAGAAGTGTAGATGTTTGAGTTAATGCAGAGCGTATTGTTGATATTTATTGAAATAATGTGTTGCAAGATTTTTTATGAAACATTTGGGAAAGTGCGGTATAAAGGATGGATTAATGTAATACAGTTTATATTATTACTTGGTAGCGTATGTTTACTTGCATTTGGCTTTTCAGAAAATTTTGTAATAAGGCAGATTGCTAATATTTTAACTCTTTCAGCATTTATGCTTTGGCATGTTAAAATTAGCTTGAAGAAATCTTTTGCTTTAGCTGTGTTATTTGATGCATTCCTGCTGGCAATGGACTATTTGGTGTATTTGATTATTGACTGGTTAGCTTTGGACAGTAATTTATCAGAGCAACTGTATGGAAGTGGAGCTGTTCTGGCATATCTTCTGGTAAAAGTAATATTGTTTTTCTTTATTCTTGTCATAAGAAAACAGTTTGGAAAAAAGTCAATAGAAATGATGTTAGATACAGAATGGTTGAGATTACTTTTTTTCCCTGTCTTTACTATAGCCGTTATTTATGCAATGTTATCTGTTTTTGAACATGTACAGACAGTAGAGCAGGCAAATTTGCTTGCTGTTATTGCATTTGGAATGGTGGGAATGAATATTGTTGTATTCTATCTAATTAACGATATTGTAGAAAGGGAAATGAAATTGCATGAAAACAAGGTTTTTCAAATTCAGGCGAAAAATCAGTTGGAAATGTATAAGTCTATCTCTGAAAATTTTGATAATCAAAAAAGAAAGACTCATGAATACAAAAATCAGATTTCATGTATCGAATCCTTACTGGAAAAAAAGCAATATTCCAAGTTAGAGGAATATGTAAAAAAGATCTACGGTTCTATGAATAATGAACCGGATGCTATTAACACCAATAATGTAATTGTAAATGCCATACTTAATACAAAGTATCATGAAGCAGAAGAAAAAGGGATTGTTTTCGTATTCCGGGTAAATGATCTTTCAGAGCTGAAAATGAAAGATGAGGATGTGGTAACTATCCTTTCTAATCTTTTGAATAATGCGATTGAAGCATGTGAACTGTGTGAAAATAATAAGGTAATTAAGTTCAAATTTATTCAAGAAGATGATATGATAATCATTGCCGTTAAAAATACGTTTAATTATGATGTTATATATGAGAATGGAGAGATAAAATCTACAAAAACATCAAGTGTGGATGAACATGGTGTAGGAATTAAAAACATAATAAAAACTATTGAGAAGTATGCTGGTTCATATGTAATTGAAGATAAGAACAAAGAATTTTTCTTTTCTATTATTATTCCTGCATGAATTTAATGTCAAAATGGGTGTCTCTAAAGCTAGCTTGTGCCGTTTCCTGCAAAAAATATCCGTTTTCTGCAAAGTGCCTTGATTTTTTCTATATTCCCTTCATACTGAATAACTAAGGAGGCATATTTATGATAGAGAAGATGGCGTTAAGGATTGTCAATCAAATGGAGGAGCAGAAGATAATAAGCAAATCGAATTGTGAATATTACGAATATGCATTAGTAGGTATGGTTGAACAAGCTATAACTGTTGGAACTATGCTACTTTTAGGATTATTATTTAGGCAATTCCTGCATACCGTCTGTTTTATGGTTTTCTTTCTTTCATTAAGAAAACGGACAGGGGGATTCCATGCGAATAAGTTTTGGCAGTGTTATCTAGGGACGGTCATATTTTATATTGCGATTATGCAGATTGTACCCATATTTTGCAGGAAACCGACTATTATGTATGGGTTACTATTTCTTGCAATGCTTTTAATTTGCATAATGGGGACAATAAACCACCCTAATATGGATATGAGCAAAAGTGAATTACGGGAGTCTAAGAAAGCAGCAAGGCTGCAGATTTTAATGGAGGTAATGATAATTGCTGCCTTAATTTATTTGAAAGCTGATTTTATGTATATTGGCTATATGTCAGCGGCTATCATATTATGTGCGTTTCTGATGTGCTTAGCAAGAATAATAAAACAGGAGGTAAGGATACAATGAAAAAAAACGAAAAAGCAGGAAACAAGGTATTGAAGGTAGTAGAGAGAATCGTCCGCAATGAAGCTGAAAAAGTTATGGACGGATATCCTCCTATTTGCATGGGAATTGGTTATCAGCCGAAGAGACCGAAGCGGAAAGAGGATTAAGATTTAATAGTAATGTGGCAATAGTGATAAACGAAAGCTTGTGTTGAACAAGAAAATTAAGCATAAAAAAGCCTTTCAGAACGTTATATTGTATCCGAAAGGCTTTTTTATGCCGTTTTCTGCAAAAATGGTCCACTTTCTGCAAGGGTGATTGACCTTTAACTTTGTTTTGCTATTATGGACGTGTAAGCATTTATTGGATGCACATAGATATGCAATCATGCAAATTATAAGTATATATTTTGACGAAGAGGTGTGAAAATTAATAAATTTTTATATAACAGTAATTATGCATGAATGTGTGTTCTGTAGTTAACCTGATGTGGAAACATAAGGGGGAAGTAATCAATTTAATTTTAGGAAGGTGGTAATTAAAATGAAAAAAAGCTAAAAAATTTTGTAGGGTTAGTGGCAGTAATTGCACTATGTTTTGGTCTGGTAAATATTAATGCAATAGATGCACAAGCGGCTACATCTATTACAGGTAATAATACAAGAACAACAGCTTACAACTATGGCAGTTGGTCATCGATTAATTCTAACTATGCAACTATTATTTTAGAGAGTGGACAAATAGAGTCTTGGCTGGAATTTACATTAAGTCCAGGAGAGCACATTTATTTAAGGGCATCATATGATGAAGAATATGCAGGCGAGTGGTTTGAAATACAGAATGGAGTGGGGATTACACAAGGCGTACCTCAAATGACACCGGAAGATGTTTATAATGCGGATAGTGTTACGCCGGATATATATCTGGACTGTGATAATGACTCAACTTCCACGAGAAATTATTATTTGGTTTTGCATAGAGGTAGCGTGGACATAAACAGAAGTATCTATTTTTCGTTGTCAGCTTATAACAGAATAAAGACATCATCAGTAGATGTTCCGATTTCAGGAACGGCATCTAATCCAGGGAATAGCAGTATTAGCTTGTCGGGCGTTGATTCATCTATCATATCAGTGAATTTAACCAATGATACGAAAATTCCTGATAACGCTATCGTTACAAGTATTTCATCTTCTGGGACCCAGTCCCCTAGCCAAGGAAATGTGCATCATATGATTATGCCTGCAAGTAACGGTATTTGGTATACTTCAACGGTTTCAAGTGCAAGTAGTGGTCACTATAATATTGATATTGATGATGGAATACCTGTGAAGCAAAGATGGAGTTTCAAATATAATGCTCTTGCTACAGCTAAGTCAACAATGAGAAATGTTAAGCTGAAGATAGGGTTTCAGTATGATTTGCACGATACTGATTATGAGACTTATATAAGGTAGGGTTATGGTATGGTTATAGTAAGTAATTCTGACTATTATAGCAAAATACCAGTGGGCAGGGAGTTTATTAACCTGCCCATTGCATCTAGTGCTGATACGACTGTAGGTTATCAATACGATGGATTTACAGCGGAAGACCGTTTGGTACAAAAAGTTTTACAGGAACATTACGATAAAGTGTATAAAGAAAATTTGACGCATTCCGATCCGATGGCATATGTTAGATCAAAATATTGTGATGTGACTTCCCCAAACTTTTGCTCACATATGACAGCAGAACAACGTTCCATAGCTTACCGAACAGAGAAAAGAATGTTGCAAACAGGAGGAAAACCGATAGGCGGGTTTGCCCGGTATGATTATGCTTTAAAGGATTACAAAGATTTATATACGGGTGGTTCAAGAAGTACGGGATACAGCCGTAATACGGATAAGGAAAAGCAGCATGCCAGAAGTGTTATAAACCAGCAGATTTTAAATCTGTTTTCCAATCATGGGGTATATTTATCAAAACAAGTGGATTTAAAATTTTCAGTTGATCCATATACATATCAATTAAAGGTGTCAGGAAATACCGATAAAGATACGTTATCACTGATAGAAAAATTACTGAATGAAGGAGATAATGCGAAAAATATATGGACACATACGTGGATTTGTATGCATGATGCAGATAATGAAGTTGTTAATTTGCAAGCAAATATGATAAAGGCAAATCAATATTCTTTATGGCATGAGGTGTATAATACAACTAGATATGATGTACGTAATGCGACATACAAGAATGGTACTTTTATTGCAGAGGATGGCACAGATTTACTTGCATTGTTTAAGGAAAAAGCTAAGAACAGCGCAGGGTATGAGCTTTATTCTAATAGGTGGCTAGAATATGCTAAGGATGGATGGAATAAAGAAAATGATTTAGTGTTGACAATAGGTTTTGATAGTGGCGGATTGTATGATATAGGACAGGAAAAAGGATATGGAACAACACAGGATATGTGGATTAAAGGTATTAGTCAAAGTATGTTTGAGGCTAAAGTGTAAGTAAAAAGAAAGCGCTAATAAAATTAATACTGGCTTAGTGCTCGTTTCAGAGTGTTGTAATATTACCTAAAATGGAGCTACATAGCAATTTTTGTGGCTCCATTTCTAAGAATGTATGACAATTATTTGATACAAGCGCTTTAGATGGCGTTAAAAGAGAACGCATAGAAAGTATGGATGAAAATATTAACTCAATCTTGTCATGTGTATTCTTATGACTTTACCTTATTTCCATAAAATATATTTATTTGATTATTGGCTCTATGTCAAGTGTTGGGGTGTGATTCTTTGAATCACGCCCCATTACTGGATTTGGAGCTATTTTTATATTT
>CAKRDT010000022.1 GCA_934316545.1 uncultured Agathobacter sp.
TTCGCAAATTCAATGATTTTGTCTAAAATCGTGTTCAGCGTAGAAGCCCGCCACCGGGTCAGCCCAGCCGGAGCACGTCGCCACAGGAGTTTCGCAATCGCTTAAATAAAAGATAAAAAAAAGGAACTTCAAAGAAGTTCCTTAGCTGGCCCACAAGGATTCGAACCTTGAAATGACGGAGTCAGAGTCCGTTGCCTTACCATTTGGCGATGGGCCATTGTTGTCTCAACAAATGGTATTATACATGGATACCCACTTTGTGTCAACACTTTTATTCAAATTTTTTAAAAAATTTGAACATCTTTGTCAATTACCGCATAAACACACGTATCGCCCCACTCCATACGCGCCGCGCCGTTTGTCTGCTCTACAATTTCCTTGTACAAAGAATCTTTCTGCCCGATCGGCACGAGAATGGTAAGCACCACATCCGCCGCATACTCGGTCGCAAGGACTGCGGTCTTCTGCTGTCCAAACAAATACTGCAGCTTGCCAAGTCCATTATAATCAGTATGGATCACCAGCTTCTGCCCCGGTAGTTTCTCAATCAATCTGCTGGCCGCAAGTCCTGCCTGTGTAGCAGCCTGATACGCCCGCACCAGACCTCCGGTTCCAAGGAGTACCCCTCCAAAATACCGCGTCACAACAACCGCAACATTCGTAATTCCTTCCCTGAGCAGTACGTCCAGCATCGGTCTGCCCGCGGTCTGTGCCGGCTCTCCATCATCCGAACACCTCGTCAATTCCTGACGTTCTCCAATGACAAACGCAGAACAGTTATGTCTGGCATCCCAATATTTCTTTTTCATTTCTGCAATAAATGTTGTCGCTTCCTCTTCCGATTCCACGGGGCGTACAGTGGCGATAAACCTCGATTTTTTCTCCGTTATCTCGCCTTCGCCGCCCTCATATACAACACGATATCCCTCTGATGTCGTCTGCATGTCATTTCTCCTAAAAACCTGATACTATGATCGATGCAGCTGAAGAAGCCACCGCCATACACCGAAATTCATTAATGTCGGATCGGTCGACGAATCCTCCGATGCATTATCGTCCTGTGACGGATCATCTCCCGGTGCGTTCGGATCATCGGTATCTTCCGATGACGGCTCATCGGAATCCGTGTTATCATCCTCCTCCGGTTCGTTATCCGGCTCATCCGGAACATAGTTTTCATCATGAATGCTGCATATTTTATTCATAAATTCTTCAGTCGCACAATATTCGTATTCCGGCGATCCGGGTTCTGCACCAAGAATAAACACCTTCGTCTCTACGTCCTCTGCCGGACAATACGGTCCTGCGATCTCTCCGGATTCTTTACAGATAGACAATGCCACATGCTTGTCGCAGGTCTCCGTCGGTGCGGTTCCTGCCGCAAAGTATTCCGTGTACTGTGATGATCCCCGTGGATCATTGCTGCACACATCCGGCTCCGGCAGCAGTCCGGACTTGGTGCAGACCGTTGCCTGCGTGATATCGGACGGTTTCGTAAAATCCTTCGCCTCAAGATCCGCGTGAATCCGTTTCATCACGGATCTCCACAGATTCTTCGGATATCCGGTACTGAACTGCTTCGAATTATCATCATATCCACCCCATACAACACAAGTATAGTATGGGGTAAATCCTGCAAAAAGTGCATCACGGTTGCTTGTCGTCGTGCCGGATTTACCCGCCTGTGCCATGCTTCCGCCAAAGTACGCACGCACACCGGTTCCACCGGTCATAACGTCCTTCATCGCATCGGTCAGAAGCCAGGCGGTGTCCTCCTTGATGACTCTGTGATGATCCTTCGACTTCGTATTGTCAAGGATCACATTTCCGTCATGATCCAGTACCTGCGTGTAAAAACTCGGTTCAATGTATTCCCCTTCGTTTGCAATCGCGGCATAGGCACCGGTCAGTTCCAGATTCGTCACACCCTGTGTTAATCCACCGAGGGAAAGACCTAGATTCTTGTCCGTATCCACAAGTGTTGAAAATCCGAAATTCTGTGCATATTGATAGCCCAAATCCACACCGATATCCTGCAAGGTCTTAACCGTCACGATATTCATGGATTTCGTGATTGCCTTGCGCAGATTGGTATATCCCTCGTATCGATGCGTATAATTATTATATTTCTTTGTTCCTACCGTAAAAGGTGCATCATCCTGTGTCGACGCAAGTGTCTTTCCTCCTGCATCAAGCGCCGGTGCGTAGCATGCGATAATCTTAAACGTAGATCCCGGCTGACGCGTTGTCTTTGTCGCACGGTTCCATGTACGGTTACCGGCCTTATCGCCTCGTCCACCAACGATTGCCTTAACCTCGCCTGTGCTCTGATCCATGATCGTCATCGCAACCTGCGGCTGCATTGTAATAAAAATGTATTCCGAATTTTCAACGATCGAATCCCCTTTTTCGAGCACATCTTCCTCATACTGCGCAATCGCCGCGCGGCACTCATCCTCCGAATTATAATTGATCGAGAAATCCTGATTCTTTTTCTTTGCCTTGTAATAGGAAAGCATCGTCTGGTTCGTATAGGTCTTCATGGAGCCATCCGCTTTCTTTACCTGAAACGACAGGAAGAACGAATACTTCGTGCCAGCATCATAATTATCCGGATTTAAGGCTTCCTCATCACAGATGTTCTGAATATCCAGATCCTGCGTAGACTTAATCGTAAGGCCACCCTGATAGATTGCCTTGTACGCATCACTCTCAGAATATCCTTTGATATTGACAAGATCATCAAACACATCATCGATGACCGAATCGACAAAATACGTGTTCATGGACGTTTGAACCACATCATTATGCTCGGATATACGGCTATATACATCATCTGCCATCGCCTCATCATACTGCTCCTGCGAAATATATCCCTGACGCTTCATCGCATCAAGCACATCCTCACGTCTCGCTACATTCTTGTCCGGATGGAGAATCGGATTATATCCTGCGGGATTCTTGGTAATGCCGGCGATCACCGCACACTCGGAAAGCGAAAGTTCGGAAACATCCTTTCCAAAATAACGTTGTGCAGCGGCCTGCACGCCCAGTGTATTGCTTCCAAGGTTAATGGAATTCAGATAATTCTCGAGGATCCAATCTTTGTCATCAACTTTCTTTTCAAGTTCGACTGCAATATACATCTCCTGAATCTTACGTTGTACCTGACGCTCCATTTTTTCAAGCTTGGAGATTTTACCTTCGTTCTCATTCGCCCACTGTTCGGTCAGTACATTGTTCTTGATCAGCTGCTGCGTAATGGTACTTGCACCCTGACTGAAATCCATCGCCTTGATATCGGCCGCCAGTGCCCGGGCAATTCCTTTTAAATCGATTCCGTTATGCTGATAGAAACGCTCGTCCTCGATTGCCACAACCGCATGCTGCAGATTCTCCGGAATCTCGTCGAGTGTTACATACTGACGGTTCGATCCTTCCGCAACCAGTGTCGCGATCTCGCTTCCGTCACTTGCCAGAACCGTTGTGGAATATCCGGTCGGAATGACATCGATTTCGGAGATATCCGGCGCTGAAGCGAGGATTCCCTTAACAGCCCCGACACCGGTGCTGATGCCAACCACTCCTGCAACAATGATGCAGACGACAAATACCTTCCAGAATATGACAGCGCATTTCTTGCGGATCTTCGTCGGTTTATGATCAATTTCATGAGCCCGGCGATTCATCGCCGCTTTCCCGTAATTCATATTAGCCCCCTACTGTTCTAAAATAGATTATAACCTTTTATATTATACCAAAGAAAAGATATTATAGGAAGCAAATTTTTCCGACAAAAAGTCCCGGCATTCGCCGGGACTTTTCTGTTGATGTATACTAAAACTAAGGGGATTAGATTCACTAATCTAACCATTAGATTAGTGCGAATTATTCAACATCCTGTAATGCATCCATATCCTCTTCACCGGTACGGATCTTAACAACCTTGGCAACATCATATACAAAGATCTTGCCATCTCCGATATGTCCGGTGTACAGTGCTTTCTTTGCAGCTTCTACTACGCTGTCTACTGGGATCTTGCTTACTACGACCTCAACCTTAATCTTCGGAAGAAGTGTTGCATCGACCTCAGCTCCACGATAACGCTCGCCGGATCCCTTCTGGATACCGCAACCCATAACCTGTGTACAGGTCATACCGGTTACACCGAGATCGTTCATTGCCTTCTTCAAATGGTCATAACGCGAAAGCTTTGCGATAATAACAACCTTGTACATACCGGTTACGTCCTTTGGCACTGCGGATACTACCTTGACAGCGGCATCTTTCTTTACCTGGGAAGCCTCTGCATATTCCGGAGTTCCAAGGTCTGTGTTCTCGTTAATATCCATCATCATTGTGTTAGAAACATCCATGATCGAGAAGCCTGAATATGCGGATGCAAGACCATGCTCCATAGAATCAAGACCTACAATTTCTTCTTCCTCTGTTACACGAAGACCGATTGTTTTCTTAATGATCGTAAATGCAATTGTAATGGTGATTGCTGCCCATGCTGCTACGGTTACAAAACCGAGTAACTGAATTCCAAGCTGCTTGAATCCGCCACCGTAGAAAAGTCCTACTACGGAATCATTTCCCGGAACCGATGTTGTTGCAAATAAACCAACAGCGATCGTTCCCCAGATACCATTCATCATATGTACGGCTACTGCACCAACCGGGTCATCAACATGGAGCTTATAGTCAAGAAGCCATACCCCGAATACAACGAGAAGTCCTGCTACAAGACCAATGATGATTGCTCCGAGACAATCCGTTACATCACAAGGAGCGGTAATTGCCACAAGTCCGGCAAGGGAAGCATTCAGACACATGGATACATCCGGCTTGCCATATTTAATCCATGTAAAGATCATACAGGTTACAGTTGCTACTGCAGGTGCTACGGTTGTTGTAAGGAAAACGCTTGCAAGCTGTGGTCCCGTTTTACATGCAGCACCGTTAAATCCATACCAGCCAAACCAGAGGATAAATACACCAAGCGCTCCAATCGGAAGGTTATGTCCAGGAAACGCATTGACTTTAGTGATCTTTCCTGATTTGTCTTTTGTAAACTTGCCGATACGCGGTCCGAGCATTGCAGCTCCGATCAATGCGGAAATACCACCAACCATATGGATGGCACAGGAACCTGCAAAATCATGGAATCCAAGCTGTGACAACCAGCCGCCGCCCCAGATCCAATGTGCCTCGATCGGGTAGATGAGTGCAGAAATGACTGCGGAATAAATACAATACGATAAGAATTTTGTTCTCTCAGCCATAGCACCGGATACGATGGTTGCTGTGGTTGCACAGAATACTAAGTTAAATACAAAATTTGAAAAATCAAAATTTGAATACGCTGTAAAAATATCAAATCCTGGTTTTCCGATAAATCCAAGGATATCCTCTCCCAGCAGGAAAGAAAAACCGATCAGAATAAATACGACAGTACCGATACAAAAGTCCATCAGGTTCTTCATAATGATGTTGCCTGCATTCTTCGCTCTCGTAAAACCTGTCTCTACCATTGCAAATCCGGCCTGCATCCAGAATACCAGTGCAGCTCCGATCAGAAACCATATTCCGAATATGTTTTCATTAATAAAATCCATAACTTGTTGTTCCATAATTCTACCTCCTTAGTTTTCAAACCAAACATCTCCGTCTGGTTTTTCCCTTATCTATCTGCTTTCGCACCTTGACTACTTGCATAAAAAAAGACACTTCTCCCGTACTCCACAGCTTTGTGGCTCGAAAAAAGTGTCTTATTATTTTTATGTATAATTACTTTTCCAATTATACTTCGAAGATCAGATCTCCGTAAGATGGCATTGGCCATAAATCCTTATCAACGATCATCTCAAGCTTATCAACCGGTGCACGAAGTGCATCCATAGCAGTCTTAACAGTATCTCTGTAGTAAGCAGCCTGCTCAGCTCCTTCTGCCATCTTGCCGCCCTGTTCGGTTACTTCCTGTAACTTAGAGAGTGCAACCTTAGTCTCGGAAAGAAGTGCAGATGTCTCTGTGAGAAGTTCTGTCTGAACGCTTACATCTGCATCCGGGCAAGCGCCCTTAACGGTTCCGAGTGATGTTCCAAGCTCGGTTGTATATTTGATAACCGCCGGAATGATCTGCTTTCCTGCGATATCGATCATTGCCTTTGCCTCGATATTGATTGTCTTAGCATAAGTCTCATACTCGATCTCCACACGGGACTCAAGCTCTGGCTTTGTGAATACACCGAACTTCTCAAATGCTGCAACGGATTCCGGAGCAATATAAGCAGGGATTGCATCCACCATAGACTTGATGTTTGGAAGTCCACGCTTTGTAGCTTCCTCAACCCACTCATCGGAATATCCGTTTCCGTTGAATACGATTCTCTGATGGTCGACTGCATATTGCTTAATGAGATCATGTACAGCCAGTTCAAAATCATCTGCTTTTTCAAGCACATCACAAGCCTCAGAGAATGCCTCAGCTACGATTGTATTTAATACGATATTTGCCTGTGCTACCGAATCCTGAGATCCAACCATACGGAACTCAAATTTATTACCTGTGAATGCAAACGGTGATGTACGGTTACGATCGGTTGCATCCTTCATGAAATCCGGAATCGTCTTGACGCCGGTTTCCAGCTTTCCACCCTTTAAACTGTGAGTCGCAGTACCGGTCGAGATCAACTGATTCAGCACATCGCCAAGCTGATCTCCTAAATATACGGAAAGAATTGCAGGTGGTGCCTCGTTGGCTCCTAATCTGTGATCGTTTCCTACATCTGCAGCTGCCGCGCGAAGAAGTGCTGCATGATTGTCAACTGCCTTTAAGATACAGGTAAGTACCAGTAAGAACTGTACATTCTCGTGTGGTGTTTTGCCAGGCTCCAGTAAGTTGATTCCATCATCCGTTGTGATAGACCAGTTATCGTGTTTACCGGATCCGTTCACACCTGCGAATGGTTTCTCATGAAGTAAGCACTGTAATCCATGACGTCCGGCAACTTTCTTTAATGTCTCCATGATCAACTGGTTGTGATCAACCGCTACGTTACACTCTGCATAGATTGGAGCCAACTCATGCTGTGCCGGAGCAACCTCGTTATGCTGTGTCTTGGCTGATACACCGAGCTTCCAGAGTTCTTTGTTTACATCTCTCATGTAAGCTGCGATTCTCTCTCTGATAGCTCCGAAGTAATGGTCATCCATCTCCTGTCCCTTCGGAGGCATTGCACCGAAAAGTGTACGACCTGTGAAGATGAGATCCTTACGCTGTAAGTACTTCTCACGATCTACAATGAAGTACTCCTGCTCAGGTCCGACAGAAGGTGTTACCTTCTTGGATGTTGTATTTCCAAATAATCTTAATAAGCGAATTGACTGTGTATCAATTGCTTCCATGGAACGAAGAAGCGGTGTCTTCTGATCCAAAGCTTCACCTGTGTAGGAACAGAAAGCGGTAGGAATGCAAAGTGTTGCACCTGCTGCATCCTGACGAACGAATGCCGGTGAAGTACAATCCCACGCTGTATAACCTCTTGCCTCAAATGTTGCACGAAGTCCACCAGATGGGAAAGAAGAAGCGTCCGGCTCACCTTTGATCAGTTCCTTGCCGGAGAAGCTCATCAGAACCTTGCCGTTTGGCATCGGTGCTGTAATAAAGGAATCATGCTTCTCAGCGGTAACACCGGTCAGTGGCTGGAACCAATGTGTATAATGTGTTGCACCTTTTTCGATGGCCCACTCCTTCATCTCATGGGCAACGACATCTGCTGTCTCAAGGTCTAATTCCTTGCCCTCCTCCATTACTTCATGGAGTTTCTTGTACACTTTCTTAGGAAGACGTTCCTGCATTACCGCATCGTTGAATACGTTTTCCCCGAAAATGTCTGCGACGTTATAATATTCACTCATTTTCCCAACATCCTTTCTTTCCACAACCAATCCCCTTGATTGTTCTCTTAATTTTCATACGAGGTCACACATCTTTTTACTAAAAAAGGGCATTCCAAGCCTAGTTGGAACGCCCTCGTTCATGTCTCATATGATTTCTGAAACTAAGATAACTCTTTCCAAACCAAAATGCAACCATTTTTTTGAAATTTAATTAGTTTTATCTAATTTGTCTATTTTTGTTGTATTTTCTGATTTTTTTTGTATGTTTTCAATAAAATGCCACGATTTATACTTGATAGTGCCATTTATATGTAAAAAATAAGGGAAGCACCCCTTGGTGCTTCCCAATATATTTCGATTATTCAGCTTTTCCAACAGAACCGAACAGTTCCATCTTCTCCTTAACAGTAGCCTTGATAGCATCTGCACCAGGAGCAAGCAGCTTACGAGGATCAAATCCCTTGCCCTCTAAGTCCTTACCAGCCTCAATGTATTTACGTGTAGCATCTGCAAATGATAACTGGCACTCTGTGTTAACGTTGATCTTGGATACGCCAAGAGAGATTGCCTTCTTGATCATATCAGCCGGGATACCTGTACCACCGTGAAGAACTAATGGCATCTCGCCGGTCTTAGCCTGAATTGCATCAAGTGTCTCGAAGCTGAGTCCCTGCCAGTTTGCAGGATACTTTCCATGGATGTTACCGATTCCGGCAGCAAGCATGTCTACACCAAGATCAGCAATTGTCTTGCACTCGTCAGGATCAGCGCACTCGCCCATACCAACAACACCGTCTTCCTCACCACCGATAGAACCAACTTCACACTCAATCGAAAGTCCTAAGTTGTGAGCAACGTTTACTAACTCTGTAGATTTAGCAAGGTTCTCCTCGAATGGATAGTGAGAACCATCGAACATGATGGATGTGAATCCAGCCTTAATACACTTATAGCATCCTTCGTATGTTCCATGATCTAAGTGAAGAGCTACAGGAACTGTGATTCCAAGTTCCTTATCCATAGCCTTAACCATAGCAGCTACTGTACCGAAACCTGTCATATACTTTCCGGCTCCCTCAGATACACCAAGGATTACAGGGCTCTTAAGTTCCTCAGCTGTAAGAAGAATGGACTTTGTCCACTCTAAGTTATTGATATTGAACTGACCAACTGCATAGTGGCCTGCTTTTGCTTTCTTAAGCATTTCTGTTGCAGATACTAACATTTGAATATCCTCCTAATCTCATAAGTTATCTTGATTATATTACATAATCCGCCAAAAATAAAGTTAAAAAATTAACAATTTAACAAAAGATTGTGACCCTTTTATTCAGATTTCGGATAGTTACTTCCTTGTGCTCGCCTCCAAACTCTCCGTCGAGGGTCCATGCAACATTTTCCCGTGCCGTAATCTTTACCTCACTCGTCTTAAAAGAATAGATCAGATCCGAGTCATCGATCATATTGGCAAGACAGGCAAGGATCTCGTTCAGTTCGATCGGATTATGCGGTTTTTTGATCAGAGTTACCTCAAAGACTCCATCGTCCAGCCTTACATCAGGACCGGTCATTCCCTTGAATCCACCAACCGACACAGAATTTGTCACCATGCCATAGATGAACTCATCCTGAAAGATGTTTCCTTCATACTCAACCTGCATATTATAAGAAGGAATATCACGCAGATACTTGGCACCTTCCATAATATAAGCTACATGTCCGAAAATATTTTTCAACTGCTGCGACGTCTTATAGGACACTTCCGTAAAAAGGCCAAAGGCCGCAACATACACAAATGTGTCACTATTAAAATCTCCGATATCACACGGAAAAGGATTGTTTCCGACTGCAACTTCCGCGGCCTTAACCATCTCTTTGGGAATACCGAGTGAATTGGCAAAATCATTGGTGCTTCCGGCAGGAATATAACCAATCGGTGTGCCCGCTTCGCTTTTGATCAGACCCGTTACCACTTCATCAAGTGTGCCGTCCCCTCCGCTGCATACGATGCGGTCAAAATTCTGTGCTTCCTCAATGACCTTTCGCGTCGCATCCGCACGCGCCTGTGTCGTATAAATCGTTACATCATATCCGGCTTTTACCATGATATCGACAATATCAACCAGATGATTCTTGATCTGACCTTTTCCTGAATATGGATTAAAAATAAACAACAGCTTCTGACTCATACTGATCCGTCCTCACTATTTTCTCTTATTTCCATCAGTTTTAAAGATTCTCTGCCATCTCTGCGAGTTTTCGAAGACGATGATTGACTCCCGACTTTCCAACCGGCGGGTCAAGAAATGTCCCCAGTTCCTTGAGTGTTGCCTCCGGATGATCCAGCCTTACCTGCGCCATCTCTGCAAGCGGTGCAGGCAGATCATCAAATCCGATCACACTCTGAATCTTCCTAATATCCTCCAGCTGCTTTACCGCAGCGTTAACGGTCTTGTTAATATTTGCAGTCTCACAATTCACCTTGCGGTTGACCGAATTGCGCATTTCTTTAAGAATCCTTACATTCTCCAGCTGCATGAGCGCCACATATGCCTCCATAACATTCAGCATATCGACAATCTGCGAGCCTTCTTTTAAATACAGCACAAAGCGTTCCTTTCGCTCAACGATCTTGGCATCCGCATCAAAGCTTCCCATCAGCTGCTGCAGCTGCATGGCCTGTTCCATCGTATGACAGACAATTTCAAAATGATACGACTTATTGGGATCACTGATGGATCCCGCAGCCATAAATGCGCCACGAATAAATGCCCGTTTACAACAGATTCTCTGCACAAGAAGCCCATCCGCTCTCTGCTTTTCAAGAGGAATCTCTTCCTGCATCACCCGATTCCAATGCAGCGCCTGAAGGATTTCCCTGCTTTGTCGCTCTTTTAAGCCCTGCTTCACTTCAAAGCCAAAGGCCTGACGGATCAGCATCTGAAACTTTTGTGTCAGCAATTCATTGTCAGATGCCAGTTTTAATTCCAAGGCCAAATGTTCTTTTTCGACCACGCCCTCTAATTCGAGCATTCCTGCCAATTCCGCAAGCTGGCAATGGCGGCTTTTACTGCACTGTCTTGCCAGTTCCGCTTTCACATCACTTGAAAAAGACATATTACTTTCCTCTCAATGAATCTTTGGCGATATCCCGATGTTCAATCTTCAGACCGTACTCCGAATTTCCATCCAACCGCTTATACAG
Source organism: uncultured Agathobacter sp. (assembly GCA_934316545.1). Taxonomy (GTDB): domain Bacteria; phylum Bacillota; class Clostridia; order Lachnospirales; family Lachnospiraceae; genus Roseburia. Next base: position 11,112 of record CAKRDT010000022.1, read on the forward strand.
CTCATTGGCAAGCGTAACGGATCGATGCTTTCCACCCGTACAGCCAATCGCAATAACCAGCTGATTTTTGCCTTCGGATATGTAATTCGGGATCAGGAAGGTAATCAGATCAGTCAGCTTGTCAAGAAAAATCTTTGACTCATCAAATTGCATGACATACTGCTGGATTTCCACATCATTACCAGTCTTCGGACGAAGCCCCTCCACATAATACGGGTTCGGGAGAAATCGAACGTCCATAACAATATCCGCATCAGCCGGAATTCCGTATTTAAAGCCAAACGACAAAACCGTGACGAAAAGACTTTTGAATTCTTCATCATGAATAAAAATACGCTCCAGCTCAGCCTTCAATTCTCTAGTAAGCAGCCGACTCGTATCAATGATATAATCTGCCTGATTCTTTAAGAAAGCAAGCTCAAGTCTCTCGCGCTCGATACCTTTGTCCACCCGTTCATCCGGTGCAAGCGGATGGCTGCGGCGCGTCTCCTTGTAACGCTTGATCAGTACCGTGTCCTCTGCATCAAGAAACAGGATTTCATACTTCACATCCTTCTGTGCCAAGACATCGAGCATTCCCTCAACCGTCTGTAAATGCTCACCGCTTCGCGAATCAATGCCAATCGCAACCTTCTTCATCTGCGAATTAAAATTGGTCGTAAAATCAACCAGCTTATCCAACAGTGGGATTGGAAGATTGTCGATGCAGAAAAAGCCCATATCCTCCATCATTTTCATCGCGGTGCTTTTACCGGCGCCGGACATTCCCGTCACTATTACAAATTGCAATCTTCTCATCCCTTTCTGCTACTAACATTTCTAGAATTCCCCAAGCATCTTTACTTCCGGCTCAAGGCGGACTCCAAACTCTTTCTCCACCTTGTCCTGAACATCCTGCATCAACTGTCGCACCTGAGCGGCCGATGCATTCTTTCTATTGATCACAAATCCACAGTGTTTTTCCGACACCTGTGCATCACCAACTGCGTATCCGCGGAGTCCCGCATCCATAATCAGTTTGCCGGCAAAATATCCTTCGGGACGCTTAAAGGTACTTCCCGCACTCGGATATTCAAGCGGCTGCTTCTCCACACGTTTTTTGCGAAGCTCCTCCATCTGCCCACGGATGTCCTGCTCCGGTTTATGCGCAAGGACAACCTCTGCTTCTAACACCACATAATGATTCTCCGGTACGCAGCTGTGTCTGTAGGACAGATCCAGTTGGTCTGCTGCAAGGATTTTTATCTCCCCCTGCGCAGTCAGTACGGTTACCTTTTTTAAAATATCTTTCATCTCGCCGCCATAGGCTCCGGCATTCATGGTTACAGCACCACCGATGCTGCCCGGGATACCGGCTGCAAACTCCATTCCCCCGAGTTCTGCTGCCGCCGCTCTTGCCGCAACCTGTGATAACAGAGCCCCGGCTCCCGCTGTAATGCAATTTCCGTTTACCGTAATCTCGCTCATCGCAGAACCAATCTCAACAACCAATCCTCGGATGCCTTTATCTCCCACAAGAAGATTGCTTCCATTTCCGATTACAGTGACCGGCATATCACACATTCCGGCAATCCGAAACACTTCCGCAATCTGGTTCCTGTCCGGGCACACAAAATAATCGGCTGCTCCACCGATGCGAAACGTAGTATGACGGTTCATCGGTTCGGCTGTTCTTATCTCCAGTTTTGGGAGTGCCGTTGTGATTTTCTCATAAAACTGCGACATTATGCCTCCTTTAAAAACGCAATATAGCCGCGATATGCTTCATACAGATCCACTTTACTGATAATCTCCCAAGGTGCATGCATATTCAATACCGCAACACCACTGTCGATAACATTCATATCATAATTTGCAAGAATATAAGCGATCGTTCCGCCGCCTCCCTGATCGACTTTACCAAGTTCTGCGGTCTGGAACGAGACATCATTGGATTCCATGATGCTGCGGAGTTTTGCCACATACTCTGCATTTGCATCGTTCGAACCACTCTTACCCCTTGCTCCTGTATACTTATTGAAAACCAGTCCCTTTCCAAAATATGCACTGTTGCGTTTCTCCATAACAGACGGATAATTCGGATCAAATGCAGCCGATACATCCGACGATAATACTTTGGAATTCTTTAAAGCACGGCGCACTGCAAGTTCACTGTAATTTCCGGCAAGGTTTAAAACCTCCGCAACACAATTTTCAAAGAAACGTGACTGCATTCCGGATGCACCGACACTACCGATCTCCTCCTTGTCAACAAGAAGGCATACGCTTGTATACTCCGGTTTCTCAACCGCCAGAATCGCCTCAAGCGAAGGGTATGCGCAAACTCGGTCATCATGTCCGTAGCCCATGATCATGCTGCGGTCAAAGCCATAATCCCGCGCTTCACCGGCAGGTACAACCTCAATTTCTGCGGAGAGGAAATCATCCTCCTCCATTCCATATTCATCAGAAAGAATGTCAAGAATATTAGCTTTCACACGATCCTTCATTTCTTTTTCATCATCCGCACATTTTGGAATGCTTCCGATCAAAAGGTCTAAACTTTCACCCTCAATCACTTTCGCAGCCTTCTTCTCCAACTGATCGCCAGACAGATGAATGAGCAGATCGCTCACACCAAACACCGGATCCCCGGCTTTATCACCAATGTTCACTTTAACGGATGTACCGTTTTTCTTACAGATCACCCCATGGAGCGCCATAGGTAAAGTGACCCACTGATACTTCTTTACCCCGCCGTAATAATGTGTGTCCAGCATAGCCATCTCCGTATCTTCATAAAGCGGCACTTGTTTCAGATCAAGACGCGGCGAGTCGATATGGGCACCGAGAATATTCATTCCGGCTTCCAGCTCCTTCTTTCCCATAACAAACAGTGCAAGACCTTTGCCCATATTATTGGCAACGATTTTGTCCCCTGCCTTTACGCTTCCCTTAGACGCAATCAGTTCATCCATATCAACAAATCCGGCAGACTTTGCCTTCTCATATAAACCGGCTGTACACTCACGTTCGGTCTTACACTCTGAGATAAATTTGCGATACTCCTCCGCAAACTGAAATACTTCTTCTCTCTTATTTCCCTGTGGGTATTTTTCCCATGCATTTTTCTTTTCCATGATAACTTCCTGCTTTCTATCTTTCTAATATTCAAATCCAGACCGATCTTTTTGATTTCGGCCTTTTTAATCCTCTTCCATGCTTCCCCTTGCCAGATTCGCCTGTACTCTGCGGTATAATTCCTGTGCGGCATTATATCCCATCTTCTTTTGTCGGTGGTTGACCGCTGCTGTCTCACAGATAACCGCAAGATTACGTCCCGGGCGAATTGGCAGAGAATGACATACCACTTTATTGCCAAGGTATTCAATATACTCTTCCTCAAGACCAAGGCGATCGTAATCCGCATCCTTCTTCCAGTCTTCCAGTTTAATGACCAGATCAATCTGTTGCTTCTCTTTTACGCACTCAACACCATAAAGCGTCTTTACATCAATAATACCGATGCCTCTCAGCTCAATAAAATGACGCGTCACATCCGGAGAGGTACCGATCAGTGTATGTTCGTTGATCTTGCGGATTTCCACAACATCATCCGTAACCAGACGGTGTCCGCGGCGGATCAGTTCGAGTGCAGCCTCACTTTTTCCGATGCCACTGTCACCGGTGATCATCAGACCCTCGCCGTAGACATCAACCAGCACTCCGTGAATACTGATGCACGGTGCCAACTGCTCTCCGAGCGTATAAATAAGCTCCGCCGTAAACTCGGATGTGGAACGTCCCGTTCCGAGAACCGGTACCTGATTTGCCAGAGCTTCCTTTAAAAAAATCGGATCCGGAGTCAGATTTCTGGAGAAAATAACACACGGAATATCAAACTTTAAGAATGCATCATAGCGGATCTGCTTCTCTTCATCGCTCATCTGTTGTATATACGCATACTCTACATTTCCGATAATCTCAACACGGGATTCCTCAAAATGTTCAAAATATCCCGTCAGCTGAAGCGCCGGACGATTGATATCCGTAGTTGTAATCTTGCGTTTTTTCAAATCAATATCATCTGTAAAATTTTTCAGATCAAGTAATTCGGCAATTTTTGCTACACTAACACTGCTGTTCATATTGTATCCCCCATTGTATTTTTCAAACATATGGTTACTTTCGCCCAATCATTGTACCACGCAAAACCCTATATGGCAATTATTTCTCGGCGGATGCCCCCTCATCCTCCACTACAGTTCCGGCACCTTCCGGACTCTTGGATTCGGGTTTGCTGCCGGCTGTTGCAGCCGGATGGAAAAAGGCATAAACGCTCTCTGCCGCACCGGGATTCATACTTTCTGTCTCTGCCAGTTCCTCCACGCCTGCTTCACGTATCCGGTCAATCGACTGAAAGCGGCGCATAAGCGCCTTGCGGCGTGCGGGGCCGATGCCCTCGATATCATCCAGCACAGAATGCACCTGCGTTTTTAAGCGGAGCGAACGATGGTATTCAATCGCAAAACGGTGCGCCTCATCCTGAATTCTCGTGATCAGTTTAAAGCCTTCCCCATGCCGGTCGATCGGTATCTCTACATTATTAAAATACAACCCCCGCGTTCTGTGGTTGTCATCCTTGACCATGCCGCAGACCGGAATCGAAAGTCCAAGTTCTTGAAGCACCTGCAGGCAGATGTTGACCTGTCCGCGGCCGCCATCCATCATGATGATATCCGGAAACCGCGTAAATCTTCCGACCTCCTGCGGAAGATTTCTATCTTCCAGTTCCTGCTGCTCCCGCATACCGTGCCGGAAACGTCTCGTCAGCACCTCATGCATCGAGGCGTAATCGTCCGGTCCTGTCACGGTGCGAAGTTTAAACTTACGATAATCACTCCGCTTCGGCTTGCCTTTTTCATAAACAATCATGGAACCGACCGTCTCAAATCCGTTGATATTCGAGATATCATATGCTTCCATACGGTTAAGTCCATGCATACCGAGAAGCCCTTCGATTTCTTTGACCGCTCCGATGGTACGGCCTTCCTCCCGTTTGATTTTCTCCTTGTCCTGATTAAGTACAAGCGACGCATTTTTTGCCGCAAGCTCCACGAGTTTTTCCTTCATGCCTTTCTGCGGAATACGGATATACACGCGGCGTCCGCGTTTTGCCGTCAACCATTCTTCAAGCACCGGAATATCCTCGATCGGTTCCTGAAGCATGACTTCTCTTGGGATATAAGGTGTCCCTGAATAAAACTGTTTTACAAAATTGACCAAGATATCCTTGGTACTCTCCTCCGATCCGACACGTACATGGAAATGATCCCTTCCGATAATCTTGCCGCTCCGGATAAAGAATACCTGCACGACCGCATCCGTATCATCACTCGCCAACGCAATAATATCCTTATCTTCGCCATCTGTATTCGTTATTTTCTGTTTCTGTGCAATCTGCTTTACGCTGCCTAAAAGTTCACGAAACTCAATCGCCTTCTCAAACTCCATCGCGGCTGATGCCTGCTGCATCTTTTCCTCAAGCATCCTGATGACCGGCGCATAATTTCCGGTCAAAAATTCCAAAGCCTGACTGACACGCGCACCATACTCCTCCTTACTGATATAGCCCTGACACGGTGCGCTGCACTGATGGATATGGTAATTCAGGCAGGCACGGTCCAGCCCGATATCGCGGGGAAGCTTACGGTTACAGGTACGAAGCTGATAGATTTTGTTGATCAGCTCGATGGTATCCTTAACTGCTCCGGCGCTTGTATATGGGCCAAAGTAGCGGGATTTATCTTTCTTTAGCTGACGCGAAAAAAGCACACGCGGGAAATCTTCCCCCATCGTCACGCGAATATACGGGTAGGTCTTGTCGTCGCGCAGCATGGTATTGTATTTCGGCGTGTGTTCCTTGATCAGATTGCATTCCAGTACCAGTGCCTCCAATTCGGAGTCTGTAATAATGTACTCGAATCTTGCAATATGCTCCACCATCTGTTTCTTCTTGATTCCCTCATCATGGCTCGGCTGAAAATACTGCCGCACACGCTTTCTGAGGCTTACCGCTTTACCGATATAGATGATGGCATCCGTTTTATCATGCATAATATAAACTCCCGGTTGATCCGGGAGTTTACGTAATTCTTCTTGAAAATCAAACATATATTTACCAGGTGACTATTCTGTTCCTGAAGAATAAGAAAAACGAGGGGAACAGAACATCCATCTACTCCTCAAACATATTCTCACTTGCAGTCAGTGTCTTTGCATCATCTGCATTCTGCTCGTTTGCATCTTCCTGTGATTCCTGTGTTTCTGCCGGTTTTATCGTCTGCTGGCTGTTGTCTGCGGAATCATCCGGCATCAGTGACTCTGCCTTGGAATCTTCCTCCTGCGGAAGTCCTTTCATCTCGCGGAAGATCTTCATGAATTCCTTACCGGTGATTGTCTCCTTCTCATAGAGATATTCACTGATATGGTCAAGGACATCACGGTTTTCTTTCAGCATTTCCATCGCCTTGTTATATCTGTCATTGATGATTGCAAGAACTTCTTTATCGATCTGTCCCGCAGTGTCCTCTCCGCAGATCAATCCTGCCCTGCCATCGAGATACTGATTCTCAACCGTTGCCAGACACATCATTCCAAACTTATCGGACATACCATACATCGTAACCATCGCACGCGCGATCTTTGTCGCCTGCTCGATATCGTTGGCTGCACCACTTGTCGCAGACTCAAACACAAGAACCTCTGCCGCACGACCGGCCATAAAGGTTGTGATTTTTGCAAGGAGTTCATCCTTTGTCTCTAAATACTTCTCCTCCTCCGGAGTCTGAAGCGTGTAACCGAGCGCTCCCATCGTACGCGGGACGATGGTAATCTTTTGTACCGGCTCCGTATTTTTCTGTAATGCAGATACGAGCGCGTGACCAACTTCATGATAAGAAACGATCTTGCGCTCCTTGTCACTCATGACACGGTCCTTCTTTTCCTTGCCACCCACAGCTACCAGCTCGAATGCCTCAAACAGATCCGACTGGTTCACAAACTTTCGCTTGTGCTTGACAGCATTGATTGCAGCCTCGTTGATCATATTGGCAAGATCGGATCCCACCAGTCCGGCGGTTGCCAGAGCGAGTGCATCAAGATCAACCGTCTCATCCATATGCACATCCTTGGAGTGTACCTTTAACGTTTCAAGACGTCCCTTGAGATCCGGCTTATCTACGATGATACGACGGTCGAAACGTCCCGGACGGAGCAACGCCTTATCCAGTACTTCCGGACGGTTCGTTGCTGCAAGGATCAGAATTCCCTTCGACGGATCAAATCCATCCATCTCTGCAAGGAGCTGATTCAAGGTCTGCTCACGCTCATCGTTGCCTCCGCCGTAGCGGCTGTCTCTGCTTTTGCCGATGGCATCGATCTCATCGATGAAGATGATACAAGGCGCCATCTTCTGTGCCTCCTTAAAGAGGTCACGCACACGGGAAGCTCCGACACCGACGAACATCTCTACGAAATCAGAACCCGCCAGCGAGAAGAACGGAACGCCCGCTTCTCCTGCCACAGCCTTCGCAAGAAGCGTCTTACCGGTTCCGGGAGGTCCCACGAGGAGCGCTCCCTTCGGAAGCTTCGCACCGATATCACGGTATTTCTTCGGATTATGCAGGAAATCAACCACTTCCTGCAGGGATTCCTTGGCCTCATCCTGTCCGGCAACATCCTTAAATGTCACACCGGTCGTCTTCTCAACATAGACCTTGGCGGTTGACTTGCCGACGCCCATCGCGCCGCCGCCCATGCGCTTCATCAGGAATCCAAACAGAATCCATAAAACAACAATCGGAATCGCAAAGCTTAAAATATTAAGAAGCCAGGTCGATGTATTGTCCGGAACCGTGGCGGAAATCTCGACCGGATTTCCCTCCGAAGTCTTTGATTCCTTCAAGGTTTTGATCAGATCCGGATCATTGACCGCACCGGTATAGTAAGTAATTTTATATGCAGCCTTGTCCTCGACAAGTGTATAGTCAATCTCATAATTGCTGAATTCAACCGTCTTAACATTCTTCGCTTCGAGCTGCTTTAAGAAGTCTGAATATGTAGTCTCCTTCGAACTCATCTGTGAAAAGCGGCTTGTAAAAAAAGAAATAAAAAACAATGCAACCAATGTAACCATGATAAAGCTTAAGATGATCTGACCATTATGATTGTTCTTCTTATCTCCGTTATTATTTCCGTTATTCCCATTGTTTCCATTATTTCCATTATTGTAATTGTTGTTATTGCCGTTATTATAATTATTGCCGCCATTATAGCCGCCATTATAATTATTATTCGGTGCCTGATTGTCCATAATTCCTCCAGTTGTATGCATGCACACAAATTCTCTTGTATTTCGTATCTTTATTATATGTAAAGGTAACTTCAAAATCAACATTTTGTTGATGAACTTTTCTTGTTCTTTCTAAACTTTTTCTAAAAAAGTGTAGAATATTTTTGACTTAGGCTGTATAATATGTAGGTTATTAGTGTCGCTTAATATTTTACAAATTTGAGGAGGATAATTATGCCTGTTAAATACGTCTTTGTCACTGGCGGTGTTGTTTCCGGTCTCGGAAAAGGAATTACCGCTGCATCTCTTGGACGTCTGCTGAAGGCTCGTGGCTATAAAGTCACTATGCAGAAGTTTGACCCATACATCAACATTGATCCCGGAACCATGAACCCGATCCAGCACGGTGAAGTATTCGTTACCGATGACGGTGCTGAAACGGATCTCGATCTTGGACATTACGAGAGATTTATCGATGAGAGTCTGACAAAGAACTCCAATGTAACAACCGGTAAAGTATACTGGTCTGTTTTACAGAAGGAACGCCGCGGCGATTACGGAGGAGGAACGGTTCAGGTTATTCCACATATTACAAACGAAATCAAAAGCCGGTTCTATCGCAACTTTACCTCGGACGATATGCATATCGCCATCATCGAGGTCGGCGGCACCGTCGGAGATATCGAAAGTCAGCCTTTCTTAGAGGCGATCCGACAGTTCCAGCATGAAGTCGGACACGAGAATGCAATCCTGTGTCACGTTACACTGATTCCATATATCCGCGCTTCAGGCGAGCTTAAGACAAAGCCTACGCAGGCAAGTGTCAAGGAGCTTCAGGGAATGGGTATCCAGCCGGATATCATCGTATGCCGTTCGGAGCAGCCGCTCGATCAGGGACTCAAGGACAAGATTGCTTTGTTCTGTAACGTACCGAACACTCACGTACTGCAGAACCTTGATGTTGAATATCTCTATGAGGCTCCTCTTGCCATGGAGCAGGAAAATCTTGCCAAAGTCGCATGCGAGTGCTTAAAACTTGATTGTCCGGAGCCGGATCTTGCCGATTGGAAGCAGATGGTCAACGATCTTCGCCATCCGGATAAGGAGGTAAAGATTGCATTAGTCGGAAAATATACTGCATTACACGATGCTTACATCTCCGTTGTTGAGGCATTAAAGCATGGCGGAATCCCGCTTCACACAACGATCGATATCAAGTGGGTGGATTCTGAGGAACTGAATACAGACAATGTAGATTCTGTTCTTGGCGATGTAAACGGAATTCTCGTTCCCGGCGGATTCGGTATCCGTGGTGTAGAGGGCAAGATTCTTGCCGCCCGCTACGCAAGAGAGAACAAGATTCCGTACCTTGGACTTTGCCTTGGTATGCAGGTCGCCATCATCGAGTTTGCCCGCCACGTATGCGGCTACAACGATGCGCACAGTATCGAGCTTGATCCGAACACCACCCATCCTGTTATCGCTTTGATGCCTGACCAGAACGGTGTGGAGGATATCGGCGGAACGTTAAGACTCGGCGCTTACCCATGTATCCTTGAGAAAGATTCCAAGGCATACAGTATGTATGGAACCGAAGAGATTTCCGAGCGTCATCGTCATCGTTACGAGGTCAACAACGATTACCGCACCGCGCTTCTTGAGCATGGTATGAAGCTTTGCGGAACTTCCCCTGACGGAAGAATCGTCGAGATGATCGAGATTCCGGAGCATCCATGGTTCATCGCCACGCAGGCGCATCCGGAACTGAAGTCCCGTCCAAACCGTCCACATCCGCTTTTCCGTGGTTTTGTGGAAGCTGCTACAAAATGTAAGAGATAATTCATTTAAAATATTTGCCCTCGGATTTATTTCCGGGGGCTTTATTTATGCGAAAGTCCGTGTCTGTGCGAAGCCCTGACAGCCGCATGCTGACCGGCAATGTTCAAAAGACTTGAGTTACTGTTCACACCTAACGGTGTTACCAGCAACGATTACAGCCCATTTAAAATGCCTCTACGAGGCAGGGGCTGTAATCACTCAATAATTAATACTATGGCGCATAGCTTGACAGCGTGGTGTCAAGCTTGCGTCTGAACAGTAACAAGACTCGAACCGCTCACGCATTTTCAGGTATTCCTGCCTTGTCAATCAAATGACCGTTTATTATAATGAATGTAATCAGATGGAATAGCATCCATTATAATCAGAGGAGAAAGTGATATGCCCAAATCAACGAATCAGAAGCAAAAGATGTTGCTTATTCTTGATTATTTACAAAAGCACACCGACGAGACGCATGATGCGACAACACCACAGTTGATCGACTATCTTGCCGCCAACGGAATCAAAGCGGAGCGCAAGAGCATCTACAACGATATTCAAACGCTGATTGATTTCGGATACGATATCGTGCGCGGTCCCGGCCCTCATGACGGCTACCAGCTTCTCTCCCGCGACTTTGAACTTGCGGAAGTCAAGCTTCTCGTCGATCTGGTGCAGTCTTCCAAGTTTATCACAACGAAGAAGTCGCGAGAACTGATCGGCAAGCTTCAGCATCTCGTCAGCGAAAACGATGCCAGAAAACTGCAGCGTCAGGTTGTCGTCACAGACCGAAACAAGGCACTCAACGAGAACATCTACTACAGTGTCGATGTCATCTATGCCGCGATCGCCGACAACAGGCAGATCCGCTTTCAATACTTCGACTGGGATGTCAAAAAGCAGATGGTTCCGCGCAAGGACGGCGCAGTCTACGAGATCAGCCCGTGGCTTCTCACCTGGGACGACGAGAACTACTATCTTGTCGCGTATGACAGTGCCGCAGCCTGTATGAAGCACTACCGCGTGGACAAGATGCTGCACATTGAATTATCGGAAAGTCCCCGCGAAGGGCGCGATGTGTATGAGCAGATCGATGTGGCAGCGTACTCGAAAAAGACGTTCGGCATGTTTGCCGGCGAGGAGGAAACGATCCAGCTTCTGTGCGACAACGCCTTGATCGGTGTCATTGTCGACCGTTTCGGAAGCGATGTTGCGCTTCGTCCCTACGATGATACGCACGCTTTGGCCCGCATGAATATCGCGGTCAGCCCGCAGTTTTTCGGGTGGCTTGCCGGCCTCTCCGGACGCGTGACCATCTACGCGCCGCAAAGCCTTGCGGTCTCTTACAAGGACTACCTGCAGCGTCTTCTCGATGATTGCTAGATGGATGATTTCTTTCTCTTTTTTGAGGGAGAATTTGAGGCAATCGCCTCGTAGTTATTTAAATCCAGATTGAGGGGCTGCATTTTTCTATACAAATTTTTAACTAATAATCTCAAACAATTGAAATGTTGAAGTATCCGGCGAGCAAAGATCTATAACATTCGCTTGCAAGAGAAAAATGGGTATATGCCGAAAAAAATTTGCGATATACCCAAAACTTAAAGCTTAAAAGGGTACACAAGGAAGAAAAACCTTTTCCATACCCTAAACCCAAAGCTTAAAAGGGTACACAAGGAAGAAAAACCTTTTCCATACCCTAAACTCAAAGCTTAAAAGGGTACACAAGGAGAAAAAACTTCTCCATACCCTAAATCGAAGTTAAAAAAGGGTATATAGTCGAAAAGTCTTTACACTATACCCAAAACGCCAGTTTTAAAAGGGTATATGGAAAGAAAAAATAGTTATATACCCTCTAAGAGGAATTCCATAAAAATATAAAAGGAGGAAAAACATGAATTTACCAAAAGATCCGGTGATGCTGCTGTCCGTCGTAAATACGCAATTGCGCGACCATTATGCGACGCTCGCAGAGATGGCTGCTGCATATATGGTGGATGCAGACGAAATCATTGCAAAACTTGATGCGATCAATTATCATTATGACGAGAAACAAAATCAGTTTATCTAAAGGGTGAACATCATCGTTGTTGAGCACATAATGGTGTAAACCGTAACAAATGATCATAGAAAGGAAGTACACACATGACTACCAGTTGTGACTTTTGCGCATACAATGAGTATGATGAGGATGACGAAGCGTACTACTGCTCCGTCAATATGGACGAGGACGATATGGCGCGCTTTATGCAGAGCAGTTACCGCGAGTGTCCGTATTACCGCTCCGGAGATGAATATAAGGTCGTTCGCCACCAGATGTAAAGGAAGCCCCAGGGAGCACCTTACATTTGCAAAAGCGATTTCATCGATTCGTCATTTAAATTAAAATCAATTTTAAAAAATACGCAGTAAGAAAAAGGAGAATCAAACCTGATTCTCCTTTTGTGTTATTATTTCTTTCTCAAATGCAACACAATTCCAATGATAACAAAGGTAAGTCCGATCAAAACAGCCCCAACTTCCATCTGCATATGAAGGTCGCGATCCATCAGCTGCACCCATCCCATCTGATTTCCGATGCCAAGACTGACTCCACAGACAGCAATCAAAATTCCGGCTTTTGCGAATCCGTTGCAAGGCAGATAGCGGATTGCAAGGAATATCAGCCAGGCTGCCGCCACATAAAAGCTTGATACCACAAGCAGATCGTGAATAGCATTCGGATAATCGATACAAAATGCAAAGATCATCAGATAAAACCAGACCGTGTCCCAGATCATGCACAAAAGTCCTTTGTGATTCTGAAACGTTTCCGGCAAATCCGCCTGATAAGCCACGATTGGAAACAGCGGCAATGACAGTCCGAATACCGTCGAGAAAGCGATCTCCGCGAACCGCAAAATGCCTCCGTTATCAAAGAACATTTCCGTAAAGAAAATAACCAAAAGCAATGCGATCGTCGAGAAAATGATCGTCTTTGAAAGTTTCTTTTTTGTAGATGTAAGCGGCACAACGGTAAGTCCTGCCACAAGAAGCATGGAGGCGATCAACACCGCATCGGTCTTCAAATCAGAATATCCCGGCAGCGTCAGCATCAGCACGATGATCACCGGCAGGATCAGAATACCTGCTATAACGATTCCGGTCTTGAATGCAATGGAGCGCTCCTTTTTCTCATGCCTTTTTAAGATGTCATGCGTTTCGGACAACAGATCGGCTTCGATCTTATCGTCGTCCATCTCCGCAAGCACTCTTGTGCACGCAGCACAATCTTTTAAATGTTCCTCGACCATCGCAGAACTCGCGGCGCTGCATACATGATCATGATACAGAGGCAGTATATCCTGAATAATTTCACACGAAACGTTTTTCATATTAATCCATCCTTTCCTTAATTTTGAGTTTGGCACGGTGGTAAGTGACCCTTGCCCAACTCTCGGTACGTCCGAAGATCTCTGCGATCTCCGCAAATGACAACTCGCCAAACACCCGAAGTTCAAATACTTCTTTGTATGGTTCCTCGAGTTCATGCAACAGCTTATGTATCGCAAAAGAAGATTCTTTTGTTATAAAATCGTCCTCGACATGAGTGTAATCACTGAAAATTTCGATGTCATCGGACGCATCGGAAATCCTTTTGCTTTTACGGAAATGATCGTTACAGAGATTCCTGGCGATCGAACATAGCCATGTGTATTCCGCAGCTTCTTTCTTAAAGTCCGACTTGGCAGTCATCGCTTTAAAAAAGGTACTCTGTGTGATTTCTTCCGCAAGTCCCGGGTCTTTTACGATATTCATCACAAACGAGTATACCTGCATAAAATAGGTATGGTATATTTTTTCGGCATTCATGGTCACTCACCTCCTTTCCGATTTCATAAGTTAGACGGAGAAATATCCGATTCGTTACAAACTTTTTTATTTTCTATATTTTAGCATATAATAATCCATATCGTGTAAAAAACCTAACAACCGTGGTTCATTCACTCCCACCCTTTTCATAAACCATCGCCACAATGGCTTTAAAGACTCTGGTGAGTAATCAAATACAACATCCCTCTATATATTTTCCCTTTTTGTTGTTTTATATAAACGCATAAAAAGAACCCAGGAAGTCTATCACAAACTTCCCGGGTTCCCAGTTTGAATTCATCAATTTTAAAAATTACTGCTGAACTTCTTTCTTTGTATGATGCTTTGCCTGACGGTTGATCAGACGCTCAATCAGTTCTACCGATTCCTCGATACCGTAGCAGGCGCTGTTGATACACAGATCATAGTTGATCGCATCTCCCCAATGCTTTCCGGTATAAGAATGATAGTAATTCTGATGCTTATGATCCATCTTACGGATCATGGAGATCGCCTGCTTGATGTCCATATTCTTGACTTCCATCATACGGCTTACACGCTGCGCAAACGGAGCGGTAATAAAGATACTGATGTGCGGAATGTGCTGTCCGGTCAGTACGACATCGGCGCAGCGTCCGATCACGATCATATCTTCTTTCTTGGCAAGCTCACAGATGAGATCACTCTGTTCAAAGAACAAAGCATCCTGCTTGGACAGACCGTGATAGCGGCTGAAAGAACTCGTCTTCTCGATATCCGCACCGAATTTCTTCTCATCTCTACGTGTGATGATCTGGTTTAATACCGCTTCATCATAGTAGTTGATGTGCAGGGATTCGGATAAGGCGAATCCGATGTCGGTTCCCGCACTACCGCTGGAACGGCTGATACAGATAACCAGATGATCCTCATCCGAGAACTTCTTACTTAAGATGGAAGAGTTCATATCCGCCAGATCCTGATCGACGATATCGACCGAACCGAAGCTCTCCGGGATCGCCATAATCTCTTCATAGATCTCATTGTACTCCACCATCATCTCGTGGCGAAGGTCTTTATCTCGAATCGTTCTTGCCATATTACCGATTAAGGCAAACTCACTACGAAGGATGTGTCCCTGAGGATTTCTCTCGATCAAAAAAGCAAGATCCTCAATAGTACGCTTACGGTTACCGGAAAGCGTACGTCCCAGTTCCGAACCGGAAGACTTATATACTTTAGCATCCAGTTCGTAGATTCTGGTAGCTAACTGCAGACTTTTTTCATGATCAATTTTCATAGTCTTCTACCTCCTACAAAAAGAATACCAATGTGTCAATAATAAACAACGGAATGAGGAACTTCAGCGAGCAAAGCATGTAGCCGAAGAATGACGGCATCTTGATACCGTTCTCATCCGAAATGGATTTTACCATAAAGTTCGGCGCATTTCCAATATAGGTATTTGCACCCATAAATACCGCACCACAGGAGATTGCCATCAGCATCTTGACCGCGATCGTTCCAACGGTTGTAGCGATGCCGCTTGTTGCTCCGAGTGTTCCTGCTGTTGTCAGGAATACCAGATAGGTCGGTGTATTGTCGAGGAAACTTGACAGTGCGCCAGTTGCCCAGAACATCTCAAGCGGATTGGTAAGTCCGAGTTCTGCACCTTTTGCCTTTAAAATCATAAGCGCCGGCTGCATCGTAATAAAGATACCGATGAACAATACCGCAACTTCTTCAATTGCGCCCCACGTAAAATGGTTCTTGGTTCTGACTTCCGACTTCGTTGTCTTAAAGGACAGAAGCGCGGACAGCAAAATAATTGCAATCTCGATCAGTGACGGATAGCTCAACTGAACCTCTCCAAAAATATGGATTCCGAGTACATTTCCCGAAGCATCCTGAAATGCCGGAAGCGTCGGAAGCGTGCCGCTTAAGATAACAGCAGCGACAATCATTACCATGAAAATAATATTGTGAAGACCATTGACTTTGAACTCGGTCTTAGGTTTTGAGATATCCGGTCTCATACCTATCGCAATATCTCTTCTGTAGGCTCTGCGGTCCAGAAAATAAAATACGGTAAGCATAATTACCATATTAAAAATCAAGATCGGGAACAGATGCATGCTCCAGAAGAACGGAACGCCTCGCATAAATCCCATTAAAAGCGGAGGATCACCGATCGGTGTCAGGCAGCCTCCCATATTAGAAATAAGGAAGATGAAGAACACCATAATGTGACTCTTGTTCTTTCTCCACGAGTTCATCTTGATCATCGGACGAACAAGAAGCATACTTGCTCCGGTTGTACCGATACAACTGGAAAGTAACGTACCGATTGCCAGAAGACCGGTGTTCATTCTCGGCGATCCGACAAAATCTCCTTCCAGATTAATGTTGCCGGATACACAAAAGAGTCCAAACAACAATACGATAAATGTCAAATAATCATTAACAATGCAATCAAGCACTGTCTCCGCAGCATTTCCTGCTCCATATTTCACTGCAAACGGAATGATAAAAAGCAGCGACCATGCAATAACCGCCCATGGACGATTTTTCTCCCACCATTCACCTTTTACAAGCGGAAGAATAGCAATACAAAGCAGCAGGCCTGCAAACGGAATACATAGCCAAAGTGGTATATTTCCCATGACCATTACCTCCTTCAAATCTCTGTCTATTTTACACCCCCGATTTTTAAAATGAAATCGTCTAATTGTTAGAATTTTAACAATATATTTATATTTTTTTAAGCACTTTTCCTATACATTTCAAGGGTGAAATAAAAAGCCTGATTTGAGATAAAAATATGCTATATCTACGATTATTTTCTGATATAAGGAGATACTCAAACATATGAAAAGAAGCCCAACCATTCGGAGGGGCTTCTCTTCGAGGAGTTTAGTTATGAAAATGTTTATTAAATAAAAAGGGAATAATGTAAAGGAATGATTTCCGTTTACAAGATATAGTATATGCACAAATTGTGTCCTTAATATGTCCTTTTTCAAAAAGATTTATTAATTCACCCTGTTTTAATTAATTCTTTTTTTAGATTCAGGACAAAATTCTTTATAATTCAAGCAACATTTTGCATAATGCAATCTTTTTTTCATCTTCCAAACTGTTTTCAAAGCAGATTTCTCCATGATGCGCTCCATCGCGCAAAAGGTTCTTTTCACTAAGGCGCCTTTTCATTTCTCTTGCAGTGCCCTCTCCACCATCAAAAATGCGGACCGATTCTCCCAGCACCCGCTGAATCTGCTTCCTTGCAAACGGATAATGCGTACAGCCCAGCACTGCCGCATCCACCTTATTGTCTCGATAAGAGTACAACAGCTCGTTCAGATATTTCTGCAGATCCTCGCCATCCAGATCCCCCCGTTCCACGAAATCCATAAGCCCCGGACAGGGAAGCGGCAGAATCGTTGCATCCTGCTCATACCGTGCCATTAAATTGTGAAATTTTTCTGCATGGATCGTCATAGGCGTTGCCATCACAAGGACACGCGGATGTTCCATACAAAACACCGCCGGCTTCACCGCCGGCTCAATGCCGACAATCGGAATATAGGGATACATTTCCCGAAGCACACGTACCGCCGCCGATGTCGCAGTATTACATGCAACAACCAGTCCCTTCGCTCCCTGATCAAAAAGCTTCTTTGCACAATCAATTGCCAATCTGCGTACCTCGGCCTGTTCTTTCATTCCATACGGTGCATTCTTCGAATCACCAAAATATATATAATCTTCCTGTGGCATAATCTTTTCCAATTCACGGAGCACACTGATGCCGCCAACGCCGGAATCAAACACCGCAATCGGATTCTCTTTCTTCAACTGATAATCCACGGAATATCACTTCCTTTCTATCTGTCAGGTTATTCTTTCTTTATAATAAACTCTATGCTATAATAATTTTATGAAGTTGACAAGAGGAGAAACGTTATGGCATCAGAAGAAGGTCTTTTCGGAAAATACAAACAATGCGAATTTTGTGGTCGTCCTCTTCCTAATAATTATCAGGACGCTCTGTGTCCGCACTGTAAAGAGAACCAGCTATTCCACGATGTCAAAGAATTCATCCGTGCCAATCGGGTCAACGAATATGAAGTTGCCGATCACTTTGGCATTCCTCTGAAACAGGTGAAAGCATGGATCCGTGAAGGACGAATCGAATACAATACTACCGCTTCATCCAACACGATTTCCGGTATGCATTGTCAGCATTGTGGTGCTCCGGTTTCCTTCGGCTCACTTTGTCCCAAATGCTTAAAATTATTAAACGGTGGGCAAGGAACCGCTTCCGCCCCCATCGATGCCAATTACAAGATGCATTATCTGGATAGCGAAAAATAGTCGTGCCCTGATCCTATATCGTAATATAACGCATGCACAACAGATTCCTGTTGTGCATGTTTTACGTCATTCTCAATTTTTACTCTGCCTGTCTGCGAACAACTTTCTGCGCATATTTCATCTGCACCGCATCAAGGTATTCACCATCCGGCTCATACTTGATCAAAAGTACGCTTCCGGCATCATTCCTAACCACTAGATCATAATACGGTACATCCTTCTTGTGCGAAGTATAATCCTTCACCTTTACGTTGCTGTCATTCTCATAATTGTAAACACTGCGGTCTCCTGCCGGAGCAATTGCAACAACATCATTCATACTGAATACTTCCAGCTTCTTACGGCGGCTCTTGTTCATCACTCTGGCAAAACGAACCTCGCCATCAAAATAGGAATATTCATACTCCTTATAAGACTGGAATGTAAGCAGATACCACAATCCTGCAAATAGCACAAACAGAATTGCAAAAATCGCACTTCCACATGCCATCAGCATATTGGCCACTCCCAGCAGTAATGATACAACTGACGCAAGCGTAACCCATAAAGGTTTGCGCACAGGAACTAAAACAAATACTTCAAACATTTCTTGTTCTCCTTTGCATATGCTGATTTTATTATATCGTATTTGAGAACTTTTGGCTATAACATTATATTTTTTTCAGAAAGGATCTGTTTCATATTTTATAAAACTTCTTTTCAAAAAAATATTGACATATGGTGAATCATCGCGTATAATAATTAATGTTCCGCGTGAGCGAGACATGCCTGGTTAGCTCAGTTGGTAGAGCAGAGGACTGAAAATCCTCGTGTCTCTGGTTCGATTCCGGAACCAGGCATTATGCGGGTGTAGTTCAATGGTAGAACACCAGCCTTCCAAGCTGGATACGTGGGTTCGATTCCCATCACCCGCTTTTATTTTGAAAGGAATCCCGATAACCGGGATTTCTTTTTTTATTTCCTATGAATCAAAAAACGGCTTCGAGAGAAATTCTCAAAGCCGTTTATCATTCATTCTATTATGAACTATGTATGAATTAGAACAAATCAACTCTTCCTGTAAACTTATCGTTGATTACATAGTATGCAGCGTACTCTTCAGGCTTCACATAAATGTTCAGCTTCTTGATGGTACCAACTCTATGTCCCTCGGCTGCGAACTGCGCTTTAACACGTTCCTCAACCGCTTCGGTTGTCACCTCAAGGTTCTGATACTGTACGGTAATCTCAGGCTTTAATACTTCTTTTACAGCCTTCTTGACCGTCTTCTTGGCAGCCTTAGCTTTCGTCTCAACAGACTTAACCGTCTTCTCTGCGACACTGGCTGCTTTCTCAGCAACATCCTTTGTTGTCTTCTCTGCTGCATCTGTAACTTTTTCTGTAACAGCCTTAACTGTCTTCTCTGCCGCATCTGCAGTCTTTACTGCAACATCCTTAGCCTTGTTTGTAACGTCCTGAGCTGCTTCTTTTACTTCTGTCTTAACTTCCGGAGTCTTTACTAACTTTGCGTTCGAACCTGCTTTGTTTAACTTCTTGTTCTGCATCATATTGTCCTCCTATCAATTATTCACATACCAAAAACTTTTCAATAGCTACAAGTGCTTCCTGTTCATCTTTTCCTTCCGTAACAATGTCAACAGACATCCCATCCGAAGGATTAAAAGCCATAATTCCCATAATACTCTTCGCATTGATGCGACGGTTATCGCTTTCTAATATAATGTCGCTGTCAAACTTACATGCAACCTGAACAAGTTCAGCGATTGGATTGTCATGTCCTTCCGCCACATTAGAAACGATCACATTTTTCTTACTCATACGCTCTCCCTTTCAAACTCTGTGTAACACATATAGAAAATATAGCTCACTTCACACGCATTTGCAAGAGACGAACTCTATTTCTGTTACTTTTTCACGAACAGAGTACAAAACCCTTTCGGTTATTGTTCATTTTCACAACGAAAAAAATCATTATTTCCGCTTAGCGATTCAGATAAGTAAAAAACAGATTTCCCGCATGGGTAAACAAAGTATCTGCATCTTCCATACTTATCGATTCTGTCGCGTTTTGTGCCGGATCATAATAATAAATATGTGTCTGCGAATATCCTGTCACAAGAACCGCACCCTTACTTCCGGTCATCGCAAAGACCGGACTTCCCTGACTGACATAAAACAGGATTTCATTCACTGTACATCCCGAGACATCCAGCACGACCGAATCCGTCAACGTGTCTTCGAGCACCTGCTTCGGTGTGGCACCATTGTCAACCAGCTGCTTCACACTCAGTCCCTTACCACAGTAATCCAGCATCGCACTGACCGCCTGAACAACCGAAGACGCTCCCTTATCCGCACTGTTTACCTCAAGTCCGGTGAAAGCATTCTGCATGTTCTTGCGGGCGCGCATCCATACATACTGCTGCTGATTATCTACAACAACACCAAGATTCTTGTTTGCACACAATATCGCATCCGCAATACGATCCGTTGCCAGAACAACATCGCCTTTTTCATATACAAAGAAACGTTCCTGATCCGTATTATCCTCAAAGGTAAGTGTACGCGGCTTCTCCAGAAGCACCAGTTTCGAAGTTATCAGCTTTGTTTTCTTCGTATTCACGCTGTGCTTGAGTGTCAGCTGATACTGCGTTTCTTTCAACTCGGTAGCCGTCGAATCCAAAGTTATCTTCGTTTCTGTATCTGCCTCACGATTCATGATCGTATCGGTTCCCGATGACAGAAACTGTCCCCCGGATTTCTTCATCAGCTGCACGGTTATCGTATAATCTTCAACGCTGATGTTCTCAACCCTGCCCTTTTCCGGCGTATATTCTTTTAAGACCTGATGGCTGTCCTCGGATGTAGCCATAATCTTAATTTTTTTCATCGGGAACTGCGTGTTACCAGCCGCGCCAATTCCGACTTCCTTTGATGAAGCAATACCATAAATAAAATCATTATCAATAAATCCCAGCGGGCGAAGATATTCCTTTGCCGATTCACTGATTTTGTATGTAGCACCACTGTTCAGATTCATCAGTTGAATGGAACTGCTTTCATACTCCCGATCGGCATCCACCCATGCAAAATACTGATTGGACTGCGAAATTTTATAGCAGTTTTCTTTCAGGTCATCCACAAGTACTTTCGTTGTAAGAGTATCCATATTGATCTGGTAGAGCTTTTCATCAAGAATCAGATAAAGCATCCCCTGTTCATTCACATACATAAGCTGCCCCATCTGTGCTTTTAAAATCTCATAAGAGGTATCTGACGGAATAAATACTTCTTCCTCGACCGTCTGTACCAGACCATCATAATGATACACAGCAGTACCTACTTCACCTTCATGTTCTCCGCGGTTCATATACCCATAGACAACAAAATCCACGCTGCCGGCCTCATCCACACGCGCAATCTTAATATCGTGCTGATCCCAGTTATCGCGCACATCAATGCCCTCGGATTCCCGGAAGCTAAACACTTGCACGATTTTGTTGTTGACACGGTCATAGCACCAGAGTTCTCCCTGCTGCACGAATGCAATCACATCTCCGGTTTTGCTGATCTCATAGTCAACATCTGCGTTTCGGATGCCAAGCTGTATTGCATTGTCACCGTTATAGAAATTATTTTCGCCACGGAAAATCTGCTCCATTGTCCGTTCAAAATTCAGCACATACATACGATCACTTGTCTTACGAAGGCGATAGTATTCTTCCACATTATAAAATTCCGTTTCGCCGGCATCGTTGACAGAAGTTACAACGTATTCGATGGTAATAACATTATAGGAGCTGTTGATTTCCTTATAAGATGCAACTACCCCCGACAGCACTTCCGGCTTAAAATCCGCCCAGGTAATCTGTTTTAAGGTACAGCTCAAATCCACATAATTCAGCGTGGTATTGTCTCCGGTAGTTGCGTCCATATACTTTGGAATAAACTTGTCCGCATCATCCCGAAACGTATAATCGTGAAACGTGAGCGCAAAATCGAGGCATTCTTTTGTATGGTAGTCTGTCGTCTGCATCAGTCTCGTATAGTAATAGATTTCGCTTTTGCCTGATGTCAAAGTAAGAACCAGTGTATATTCATCATTCTTTGTCAAAAGATTCTGGATAGTAAGATCCGCGGTAATCCGGTTGCCGTCTGTCTTGTAATCCGTCACATCACTTTTCGCCACAAGCCGCGATCCATCCATGCTACGGATCTCATAGCAGATAGCATCAATCTTATATCCATATGTTGCAATCGACATCGGAAGAATACGCTGATCATCTACCGGCGTAATTGTATCACGCATCGCGGTAGAATCCATCTTGTTCACGTATCCGTGTAATTCATTGATCGGTGTATCGCCCTCATAGAATGCAACAACCGGAAGCGTTGCTTCCGAAAGTGTTGTTGTCAGGTCTTTATTATCTTTATTTGTAATCACACCAAAAAAAATGACTGCCACAAAAAAAAGCACCGACAGTACCAGTGGTTTCATGATCTGCTTTCTCATTTTACTTTCCTTTACAGTGCAAGGACATTTTCGCCTTGCACTGTCTGCTTTCTTCCCAGTTTCTGTTACCGTTTACGCCGGTCACTTCACCGGCGAATCGTTCTTACGCTTACCACCAACGCTTGCATCTCCGATGTCTGCATCGTCTGCGATACAATTCCGTTCCAAAAAGAACCCCGACCATGCTGCATAACCAGTGATCACTGCAGTCACCGCCATGCATAGGTCTGCTGGGTGGCGGAGGCCAAGGTCCCCCCGGCGCTCCCTCGAACGACATCGGAACCATCTCAAAATAGGATGGTTTCTTTATCTCCTGTGCAACCGGTTCGTTCATCTCTGTCAGTTGCCGATACAACTGTTCCACTTCCATCTGAATCATGAGCCGATCCGGCTCTTCATCATAAATACGGCTCCCCTCATACTCAAGTTCATCCAGCCGGTCCTCCACCATTTTCATGATTGCTTTGGTCTCAGCCGGATAGT
Source organism: uncultured Agathobacter sp. (assembly GCA_934316545.1). Taxonomy (GTDB): domain Bacteria; phylum Bacillota; class Clostridia; order Lachnospirales; family Lachnospiraceae; genus Roseburia. The sequence continues at coordinate 34,466 of CAKRDT010000022.1, forward strand.
ATGATTTCATGCGTTCCATATCCTTCTCATATTCCATCTCCGTCAGATACATATTCTGCATCGGATACGTCATATAAAACGGAATCTTTGGGTACAAATTATCCCTGTAATCCACACGCACTCTCCAATCTCTCATCATTATACACTATGCGCCGGAGAGTCTTTGGTTCCTACTGTTCCGTGGTCAAAAAATCTGCTCGTATATATCCTTCCTGATCGTTATAGCTTACCTTGATCCAGCCGTTTTCTTCGCCGATCATACGCACCTGTGTTCCCAGTTCAAGTACCGTAATAACCGCACTGTCCGTGTTTGGCTCACTGCGCATATTCACTCCATCGGTTGTCCACATATATGTCATCTCATCTGCTTCGGTTCCGTCCGTCTGCGTCTCCGGAATATCGATGACATCATCCGGAGTCAGATCCTGCATCTGGGACTGAGTCTGTGTCTGTGTCATCTGCGATGCAGGTGTCTTATCGCTCTTGTGCGAGCGCACAAGCATCACTACACCGATCACGATGGCAACCAATGCAATACACATCGCTGCAAAAATAATCCGGGCAATCATAACGTCTTTTCTGTGGCTTTTCTTCATAAACCTTCTCCTTATCTTTGTGTTTCGTTTTTAACCGTAATCTTCGTCCTGGAAGGATCCACCTTGTCCTTCTCGAGGATCAGTTCTCCAATGTGATCCGCCGTAATCGTTCCCCCTGACGGATTCATCACACTCGTGATGTTGCTGACGATCTCAGCATCCACCGTTGAATATTCAAAAGCAAGTGTCGTATTGATCAGCTTACAGTTTTTCATTACGAGATTATCAATATAACACATTCCCTGCAGACTCTCGATCGTGCAATTAATGAGTGTCAGATTCTTTGCGTTCCAGCCAAGATACTCGCCGGAAATAAAAGAATCATATACGGTTACATTGTCTGTGTTCCAGAATGCATCTTTTGAAAGCAGACGCGCATTGCGGATCTCCATATTCTGTACTCCGTCAAACGAATAATTACCGATCAGTTCAAAATGATCCAGTTTCATATTCTTGCAGTTCATTGCGAAATAGTCACCGGTCGCTGTCACATGATCCAGCGTCACATTCTGACAATTCCAGAGTGTCTCCTCGGCATTTGGAAAATTTACATTTTTTAAAGTCACCCCATCGCATCGGCGAAAATTCTTCGGAGCCTCGATGATCGTATCGATAACACTGATATCGTTGGTATACCACACACCGGCTCTTGCCATATCAAACCAGGTACAACGCTCGGCTTTCACATGATTGCAATACCACAACGGATATTTCCATCGGAACAGTGAATCATACAATTCAATATTCTCACTTTCCTTCAGCGGCGATTCCCCGTCCGCAAATACGCTATCATAAACAGCAAGATCCCTCGACATAAAAAGCGCGCGTTCTCCGGTCAGATACTCTTGCCGAACTACATTTTGTTTCATTTCTTCTATCCTCTTTCGTCTGGTATTCCTATTTTCTTTCTTATTTTATCACGATATCTCCGCAATCACAAATATTCCTTTTTCTTTCAGCGAATGCCCTAACGATTATTCCAATAAGAGTTCTTCAACTGTTACAAATTCATAATTTTCCTGCTGCAAAATGTCAATAACGGTAAATGCTGCCTGCACAGACGACTCTGACGCATCATGCAGCAGGATAATGGAGCCATCCGGCACCCCTTTTAAAATGCGCTGCACCACGGCATCCGCATCCTTTGTTGCCCAATCCATCGGATCAATGTCCCATAGTACCTCGATCAGCGGCACCTGCGTATCCAGTGACTTCTTCCAGCAGCCATACGGCGGCCGGATATAGCCTGCATACTTACCGGTCACATGGTAGATCGCCTCCTGCGTCTTTTCAATCTGTTCCATCGCAGCCGTATCCCCAATCTGTCCGAAATTGACATGCTCATAAGAATGTACCCCAATCAAATGTCCTCCCTCATCGATTTTTTTAACAATTTCGGGATATTTTTCCACCTCGGAACCCAACACAAAAAACGTGGCTTTTACACCACGCTTTTGTAACCCTTCCAGCAATCGAATTGTGTATTCCGGGTTCGGACCATCATCAAATGTGATCGCGATCTTTTGTTTGTCTTCTACCTTAACATTCTGCGACATAACATCCATGCTCTCCATCCGCATTCCGAACAGAACGCCTAAAGCGTATGCGATTACAAGTAACAAAATATTTTTGAAAATCCGCCTCTCAACGATGTCCATCACCGCTGTTTTTGTCTGCTTTCCCATAAACCATTCCATAGCATCAAAAATCATTATAGTTTATGCAGCGCAGACCCATTCTAACACATCCTCCGCCGTTCTCCTTTACGTTTCTTTACGTACTAAGCGTTTGCGAAACTCCTGTGGCGGCGTGCTCCGGCTGGGCTGACCCGATGGCGGGCTTCTACGCTGACACTAGTTATCCCA
>CAKRDT010000023.1 GCA_934316545.1 uncultured Agathobacter sp.
AGATTTTCGCAAATTCAATGATTTTGTCTAAAATCGTGTTCAGCGTAGAAGCCCGCCACCGGGTCAGCCCAGCCGGGACACGCCGCCACAGGAGTTTCGCAATCGCCTATATATTCTGTAAGTTGAGAAAAGGAGATAAAAAAGATGAAGAAATTCAAAGTTATGGTGATGTGCGGTCTGTTGATTGGATGCGTGGGTATGTTTGCGGCATGCGGTGCCAATGACAAGAAGACAGATAATACACAGAACAATGCGGTTACGGATACGATGGACAATGGTGCGAATAATGGCACGAACACCGACAATGGTACAAACGAAAGCAGCATGGACAAAAACAACACCAACAAAAACGACACCAATAAAAACAACACGGATAAGAACAACACAAATGGAAGTAACGTGAAAAACGATGTAGAGAATCTTGGTGAAGATGTTGTAGATGGCGTGGAAGATGCCGGAGACGCAATTGCGGATGGCGTGGATGATGTTGTGGACGGCAATCAGAATACCGGAAATCATAATGGAGCAGGCAATTGACGAAAGAGACTTATAATAAGATGACTCAGCCGTTTCGGGAGCAGCCGGAACGTGCTAAGTCATTACATATTGCAAATAAAATATTGACGGCAATCCTGTTTTTGGCTTATCCGATGCTGCTGATCCGGCTTTATATAGATCAATCGGATCTGCTGCTTCGGGCAATCCTTGTGCCTCTAGATGGATTTATCGCAGTCACAGTGTTCCGGGCACTCGTGAACCGGAAGCGGCCGTATGAGAAGTTTGGGATTCCCCCGGTTATCCCTAAGGATACGACCGGCAGGTCTTTCCCGAGCCGGCATGTTTTTTCGGCGGCAATCATTGCTTTTACCTTTTTGGCGGTGCCGGGATGCGTGGGGATCGGAATGGTACTGTTGGTCTGTACCGTTTTGATTGCGTTGATACGTGTCCTTTCCGGGGTGCATTATATCAGCGATGTCGTTGCAGCTGTGATGATTGCAGCTTTGATCGCAGTACTATACACAATTTTATAAAGGGCATCAACCCGATGGGACAAAACCCTCCATCGCGCGGAACTGGCGCGGTGTGAGGGCATATTTTTTCTTAAAGGACCGGTTAAAATAGGACAGATTCTCAAAACCGGTTTCCCCGGCGATGGCAAGGATACTGGAATCGGATGTCGTCAGAAGGCGGGCTGCCATAGTCAGACGGTAATCTTTCAGATAGTCCGTAAATGTTGTTCCCATCGTTTCCTTGAAGTAGCGCATAAAATGGGATTCCGAGAACTGTACCTCGGAGGCAATTTCAGCGATCGTGATTTTATCCATATAATGATTCTCAATATATTTAAGAATGATCTTCATTTTATCAAGTGCTTTACGATTGTTGTTCTTTGTCCGCCGGGTATCGCGGCAACGGTTATTTAGTATGTAGAAGAAAAAATAGAGCTGACTTTTAATGTAAAGCTCAAATCCCTTCGGTTTGGTCTTGGAAATCTCGTCACATGCATCGATTCCCGAGATGATATCCTGATAATAAGAATCCTTTGGGGTGTATAGTGTCGGAACGCTGATCGTTCCGTGCAGCAAAGGAAGGAGGAACTCGGTTGCCGTCACGTCATTTTGGCGGGAAAGGAGCATGTTGGGATGGAAAATAATATTTTCATACTCCATGCTCTCTCCGGGTTCCTGAAAGATCGAATGAAGCTGTCCAGGCAAGATAAGTACCATACTGGGACCGCTCACGGGATACTCTTTGAAATCCACCGTCAGATTGCCGCGTCCCTTCTTGATATAGACCAGTTCCACCTCATCGTGCCAATGGAGCGGAACCATTGGAAAATCAAGAGGAATCGAGCACAAATAGGTATTGTACGGAAAGACGATATCCGCATGCGTCACATTTTCATGATAATTTTCATATTCTAGTATATTCATAATGCAAGCATAACAGAAATATGCTCTTAAGTAAAGCAAAATGATAGAATAGTATTAGTTTTGGAACGGATATGACAAGATTATAAGACGAGCAGTGCGTATACTTGAATCATACAAAGAAACGTATTTTTGTGTTGGAGGAGAACAACAATGACATTATCAAAGGCTGTATCAAGAAAGTACAACAAAACAATTGAAAAATGCAGTAACGAAGAGATTTATATTGCACTGCTTGAGATGACGAAGCAGATGGCAGAAGACAAAGTAAGCAATGAAGGAAAGAAAAAATTATATTATATTTCCGCTGAGTTTTTGATCGGAAAGCTTCTTTCCAATAACCTGATCAACCTCGGTATCTATGAGCAGGTCCGCTCCGAGCTTGAGGCATCCGGCAAGAGTCTGGCAGAGATCGAGGAAATCGAGCTTGAGCCATCACTTGGTAATGGCGGACTCGGACGTCTGGCAGCATGTTTCGTTGATTCCATCGCTACACTCGGCCTCAACGGAGACGGTGTCGGACTCAATTATCACTATGGTCTGTTCAAGCAGGTATTTGACCATAATTTACAGAAAGAAACTCCAAATCCATGGATTACCGATGAGAGCTGGCTGACAAAGACCGACATCACATATCCGGTACAGTTCGGTGGATTTACCGTACAGTCCCGTCTGTATGATATCGATGTGGTCGGATACAACAATCGCACAACAAAGCTTCGTCTTTTTGACATCGAAACCGTAGACGAGAGCATCGTTGGTGATACGATTGATTTCAACAAAGAAGACATTGCCAAGAATCTGACATTGTTCTTATATCCGGATGATTCGGATGAGAAGGGACGCCTGCTTCGTGTTTACCAGCAGTATTTTATGGTAAGTAATGCTGCAAGACTGATTCTTGATGAGGCAGTTGCAAAAGGATCCGACTTACATGATCTTGCGGATTATGCAACCGTACAGATCAACGATACGCATCCTTCCATGGTAATTCCGGAATTGATTCGCCTGCTTCAGGAAAGAGGAATCCTGATTGATGAGGCAATCGATATTGTGTCTAAGGTATGTGCATATACAAACCATACAATCCTTGCAGAGGCTCTTGAAAAATGGCCGATTTACTTCCTGGAGAAGGCAGTACCTCAGCTGATGCCGATTATTCGGGAACTTGATAACCGTGTCCGCAGCAAGGTTTCGGATGAGAGTACTTATATCATCAAGGATGGTCTTGTGCATATGGCTCATATGGATATCCACTATGGATATTCGGTAAACGGTGTTGCTTATCTGCATACAGAGATTCTTAAGAACTCCGAACTTAACAACTTCTACAAGTTATATCCTGAGAAGTTTAATAATAAGACAAACGGTATCACCTTCCGCCGCTGGCTGATGGCATGTAACCCTGAACTTTCCGCACAGATCACAGAGTGGATCGGTGACGGATGGAAGAAGGATGCAAACGAATTAGAGAAGCTTGGTGCATTGGCAGATGATGATGCGGCACTGGAGAAGCTTCTGTCTGTCAAAGCAGGCAAGAAGGCTGATTTAAAGAACTATTTAAAGCAGACACAGGGCTTTGACTTTGATGAGAATTCGATCTTTGATATTCAGGTGAAACGTCTTCACGAGTATAAGAGACAGCAGATGAATGCACTTTATGTCATTCATAAATATTTTGAGATTAAGTCCGGCAAAAAGCCGACCACACCGATCACGGTATTCTTCGGTGCAAAGGCAGCTCCGGCATACATTATCGCAAAGGATATCATTCATCTGATCCTCTGCCTGCAGCAGATCATCAACAATGATCCGGAAGTAAGCCCATACCTGAAAGTATTTATGGTGGAAAACTATAATGTAACCATGGCAGAGAAGATGATTCCGGCATGTGATATCTCTGAGCAGATTTCCCTTGCTTCGAAGGAGGCATCCGGAACCGGTAATATGAAGTTCATGTTAAACGGAGCAATCACACTCGGAACAATGGACGGAGCGAATGTCGAGATCGCAGAACTGGTAGGTAAAGATAACATTTTCACATTCGGTGAAGATTCGCAGACGGTCATCGATCGATATGCAAGAGGTGACTATAGTTCAAGAAGCTACTACGAGAGCAATGAGGACTTAAAGAGAGCCGTTGATTTCATTGTCAGCGACACTGTTAAGGCTGTCGGATGTAGCGAAAATCTTGAACGTCTGTACAACGAACTGCTGAACAAAGACTGGTTCATGACTTTCCCGGATTTCAATGATTATGTTGAGACAAGAGAGAAAGCTTATGCAGCATATGACAATCGTAAAGCATGGGCGAAGATGATGATCGCCAACATCAGCAAGGCCGGATTCTTCTCATCCGACAGAACGATTGCACAGTACAATGAAGACATTTGGAAACTGAACTAGTTTCTTGATGTATATAGAGGGAGAGTATTTTTTATAACAGAAAGAAGCACAAAAGCGATGATTCGCTTTTGTGCTTTTTTTGTCCTTTGAAACGGAATTGGTTATGACCGTTAAAACGGATGTTTTGATGAAAAAAAGAGCTGTAAACAGAGTGAATTCGTCGAATTAACTGATAATTATTAAAATAGTATAAAAATGATAACAAAAATATGCAAAAAACAACAAACAGATACCGTTACTATTGGGCAGAAAGCCGGTATAATACAATCTATCGAGAGAAGAAACAAAGGGGGAAAAATGGTGGGAAAGAAAAACCGTTCACAGACTGTCCATGCGCCGGGCAGAAAAATGGCGGTAAAAATCAGTTGTGGTATTTTACAAAAATAAATTAGAGGATTCATCAAATTTGTGGAGGGGAGTAGGCACTGTCATACAAAATTGTGTGGCAGTGCTTTTCCTATGCAATCATCTGAATAATTTATGAAAGTTTATCATACATTAAAGTGTACGCAATTGACAAAATGTACACTTTTGCTATAATGGAGGCATATAAAGGAGATGATTGACATGTTAATGGAACAAGCTACTACTGTAAGGAAAGAATGGAGCGCTGTGTGTGACAGTGTGATTCATAATAAACCCAAATTTATAAAAAGAACACGTGACAAAATGTGGCTTTCTAACCTGGAAACAATGTCGGAGATTTTGTCTGCATATCGGTTTACTGCAAATGGGTACAGGGAAGATGATGGATCTGTGACATTATCATTAAATGAAATTGATCTTGTTGAAAATGGAAAAGATGAGAATGAGGCGCGTTTGAATATGGGCGAGGCAATTCTTGACTATGCAGGTGAATATTATGCGGAGTACGAATTGTATTCAAGAAGTCCGAATCGGAAAGCACATATTCCATATATCTTTAAGGCATTAATTATGGACGATGCAGAAAAAATAGGAGAGAATATTGTATGCCGCGTTGGAAAGAACTAAAGAGATTTTGTGAGAGAGACGGCTGGGAATTATATAAAGACACGGATCACTATTTTTTTCGGAAAATCGATTCAAATGGAAATTTGAGAAGAACCAAGGTCTCAAAAGGATCAGGAGAAATCCATCCTGCTATGTGGCGTGAAATTCTAAAGAAACAGTTACAGGTATCACAAGAATACTTCAATAAAATGATTTAAAGGGAGGTGGCTTGCTATCTCCCTTTTTGGAATCGTTCATATGCTTCAGGAGGAATCTCCCTTGAATTTTCGTAAGGATCTTCGCAGCAGCAATAACGAAATCACAATCGCCAGATAATCAGAATTTAGCGTTGCCGGAAAAGGACAATTCATTGCCTATAATCTGTTTGTGGGTAAACAAATTATAATGAGGCATATGAAAAAAGGTCAAGTTGTATCCAAAATCGGTATCCAAAATCGTATCAAATTCTTCGTGCAAATATTGTGCAGAGAGGTTATGTTGAAAACAAAGAGTTGACGAAAGCAAAGTCTGAGGGAATATACTTTGCAGATATAGGGGTGTATATGAGAAAGATTGCAATCGTTGCCGATGGATGGCGCAGATTTATCAATTATGATTGGATCTGCGGCTGTCGAAGATATATAAGTGAACATCATCTTGACTCTGAAGTATATGTGTTTAATTCGTTCGGAAATTTCAGTAAAGACGAGAAACATAATGACGGAGAATATAACATTTTTTCGCTGCCGGATTTCAGAGAGTTTGACGGTATTATTTTGGAGATTACGAATGTTTCCAAACGAAAGAATTCCAATAGAATTATTGAACTGATTAAGAAGTCCGGGGTTCCGGCGGTGTCGCTTCTTGAGAAAGTTCCGGGGCTGTACCATGCCGGAGTGGACAATTATTCGGTGATGAAAGAACTCGTAGAGCATCTCGTTACGGAGCATGGATGCCGCAAAATCAATTATATTGGTGGCCCGCAGTATGTCAGCGAGAATCATGACCGTTTGCAGGCTTATATAGATGTTCTGCAAAGACATGGAATTCTTGTGGAACAGGATCGTATTCTGCATCGTGACTATGAGGTTATGACAGGCGCATGGGCTTTTGACCGTTTTTTGGAAATGGGGCAGAATATCGATGCCGTTCAAACGCAGGAAGAAGCGTATATCACGGAGGGATATCCGGATGATATGACGTTGCTCTTTGCGCATAAGGATGGTGATGTTTCGGGGAATATCAAGAAGAATGCCAACGAACTGCTCCCGGCTATGTGGGATAAGAAAGAGGATGGATTTCATCTGTTTCTGCCGATTCATTTTCGTGAGCGTGAGGTGGGATATCTGGTACTTGGTAATTGCGACTATATGCTGGACAATCAGTTCGTTTTTGACTCTCTGAGTGCATTTTCTGAGGCACTTGAATATCTGCATGGCAAGATTGTGCTCCGACGCGCAAACAATAAACTGTCAAAGCTCTATATTCTGGATTCGCTGACGGGACTATATAACCGGATGGCCTACACGGAACTGGCAGAGCCTTTGTATGAAAAGTGCAAAGAGAAGAACATTCCGCTTACGATTATGTTTATTGATGCGGATCATTTGAAATATATCAATGATGAATTTGGACATGATATGGGGAATATTGCGATTAGAGCTATCGCGGAGGCAATCCGCGCATGCTGTCCTTCCAATGGGGTTGCGATGCGTTATGGTGGCGATGAGTTTGTGGCGATTCTTCCTGATTGTGATGCGGACAAGGCAGGACAGCTGAATGACGATTTTCCAAAGGTGTTAAGCCGGGGCGCACAAAATTATAAGGAGGATTTTCCAATCGAAGCGAGCTTTGGCTATGCTGTGGTTTCTGACTTTTCCAAACCACTTAACGATTATATCAATGAGGCGGATGAAAAAATGTATGCGCAAAAGAAGGCTCGCAGAGCGGAGCGGCAGTAATCGGATGCGCACATGGAGGAAAGTCCGGTATCGACAGATTTATGAAATAAGACGGCATCTCCCGATTTTTCGGGGGATGTTTTTTTTGAACGGATATGGTAAGATAGGAGTACAGTAATTTTAGACAGGTTGACGTTTCCGGAAAGAGAGTAAAAAATGAGAAAGCGTATAATTTCACTGATGCTCGCAGCAGTGCTTGCACTGTCTCTTGGAGCATGCGGATCAAAAGATACAAAGGAGCAGGATGCGTACCGTCAGTACGGAATTAACTGCCTGGAAATCGGTAAGTATGATGAAGCAATTCAGGCTTTTCAGAACGCGTTGGATCAATCGCTGGGTAAAGTGGGTGAGAAAGAAATTGATATCTGCTTTTACAAGGCTGAGGCACAATCGTTAAATGGTGCGACTGATGATGCGCTGGATACATATAATGCAATCATTGATTATAACAAAGACGGACGGGCATACTATCTGCGCGGCAATCTGTATTTTGACATGGGAGAGCAAAAGAAAGCACTTGCCGATTACGAGAGTGCGGTCAAAGAGAATAAGAAGGACTATGAGATATATATTGGAATCTACGAGTCTATGAAGCAGCATGGTTTGGGGGATGATGGACAGAAGTACTTGAATGCGGCACTTGAGATTAAGGGTAACAAGGCAGATGATTTGCTTTATAAGGGACGTATCAGTTATCTTCTTGGTGATTATAAGACGGCGCAGACCGATTTGGAGAAAGCAAAGAAAGATGGTCTGGCAAAGGCTTCTTATTATCTTGCACAGACCTATAAGGCAAAAGGAAACACCGATCAGGCAGACAAATGTGTGAAGGAATATCTAGACAGTGGTGTTGCAACCTCCTATGAATTATATGATCTTGGGGCAGAGGAAATGGGGGAAGGAAATTATGCGGATGCTTTAACGTATTTTAATGCAGCACTTGCTATGGAGAAGGTTCCGAATAAGCAGAATCTGATGAAAAGTGCAATTGCAGCGTATGAGTACAGTGGTGACTTCGCATCGGCAAAGACCATGATTGCGGATTATCTGGAGCAGTACCCATCGGATGAAGACGCGCAGAAAGAAAGCACATTTTTGGAGACTAGATAATGGCACAAACTTATGAAAACGAACAAATGGAAGAGAAGGTCATCCTGGTTGGAGTCAGTGAACAGGAAGGGGACGATGCGGAGGATTCTCTTGCGGAACTCGCCGAACTGGTCAGGACGGCGGGCGCTGTGGTGGTCGGTACATTGATGCAAAAGCGGGAAAGTATCCATCCGGGAACTTATGTGGGAACCGGTAAAGTGGATGAGATTGCGCAGCTGCTTACGATAACCGGAGCAACCGGAATTGTGTGTGACGATGAATTATCTCCTGCACAAATGAAAAATCTTGAAGCGATACTTGCAACAAAGGTGATGGATCGAACCTTGATTATCCTTGATATTTTTGCGGCCCGCGCAACCACAAGTGAAGGAAAGATACAGGTTGAACTGGCACAGTTAAAATACCGTCTCAGCCGTTTGAGCGGGTTCGGAAAGTCCATGTCGCGTCTGGGCGGAGGAATCGGAACAAGAGGTCCCGGAGAAAAGAAGCTTGAGATGGACCGGCGATTGATCAACGATCGTATCGCGCAGCTGAATCGCGAATTAAAGGAAGTGGTCAAGCATCGTGATATCACGCGTGCAAGGCGGCAGAAGAATGATATCCCGGTCGTTGCAATCGTCGGCTATACGAATGCCGGTAAGTCAACACTTTTAAATCATCTGACGGATGCAAAGGTGCTTGAGGAAGATAAGCTTTTTGCAACTCTTGATCCGACAACGCGATTGCTTGCGCTCGACGGACATCAGCAGGTGCTCCTGACCGATACGGTTGGATTTATCCGTAAACTCCCGCATCATCTGATCGAGGCATTCAAGAGCACGCTTGAGGAAGCAAAATATGCGGATTACATTTTTCATGTGGTGGATGCATCCAATCCGCAGATGGACAAGCAGATGCACATTGTCTATGAGACGTTGGATCGTCTCGGTGTCAAAAATAAGAAAATGGTTACCCTTTTTAATAAAATGGATCAGAGAACGGAGGATGAACCGTTGCAGGATTTTCGCGCGGATCATATTCTTATGATCTCTGCAGCCTGTAACCGGGGGATTGATGAAATCAAAGCGTTGTTGCAGGAACTGCTCCGGGAGGATAAAGTCTACGTGGAGCGTGTTATTCCGTATGCGCAGGCGGGGATGATCCAGCTTGTCCGAGAGAAGGGCGAACTGGTTTCAGAAGAGTATGTGCCGGAAGGTATTGCGATTCAGGCGTATGTGCCGATGGAAGTGTACGGAAAATTGTAAATCGGGAATCCGGGTTTGCCGTGATCAGATAGGGATTCAAAAACGGACGATACCGAATTTAAATAAGATAAGATTCGAAAATTAGCAGTAGTTATTATAAATCAACGGACTTTTGACGATACCGACTTTCTCTCAGCTTTTTCTGCGAGTTAACTCCTGCAACGATTTTGGATAGTTTTTCATCACATGAAACAATCATGCAATTATCCGAAACAATGGAACGCAGGAGCAGTCGCAGAAAAGAGCTTCGATAAAGTGTACCGTCCAAAATCCTGTTGGTTGAATACGTTTGCTGCTAATTTTCCTTTTTACTTTTTTCTATCCGCTATCTGTGTATTGGAAATAACCTATCTGATGCACGACAAAAATTTGCTGCATAGTAAATAAATAAGGAAAAATGACGCGCGGTGTTATTTTACAGATAAATGTAAAATTTCGCCGCGCGTGATTTTTTTCATACAAATTATTATCGAACAAGCGGAATCAGGATGGGGTGTCTCGCAGGCGGGACAAAATGGTAAAAACATGGTCCTATTTTCAAGTTCCTTCTGCGGGTCATATGATTTCGACCTTCCTCTTGACCTAGATCTCATTTTTCTCCTGTAGGTCATGGCCTTCCCTATTCCTCCATGACCTGGATTTCATTTTCCTCCTGTAGGTCATGGCCTTCCCTGTTCCTCCATGACCTGGATTTCATTTTTCTCCTGTAGGTCATGGCATTCCCTATTCCTCCATGACCTGGATTTCATTTTTCTCCTGTAGGTCATGGTCTTTCCTGTTCCTCCATGACCTGGATTTCATTTTTCTCCTGTAGGTCATGGTCTTTCCTGTTCCTCCATGATCTGGATTTCATTTTTCTCCTATAGGTCATGCAGTTTCCTGTTCTCCCATGACTCAATGATCCAATTTTCTCTTAGGGTCATTTTGTCGTGGACGCAGGGAAAAGAAATATTACATAGTGCCCCACTTAACAAAATCCGCAAGAGAATGTCCCGCATGCCGAGATATTTTGAAACTGATTTCCTGAATATAGAAGTTGATTTACTTGTCTATATTCTTAACGTGATGTAGGAGCTAAAAATTTACAAATTCATACCATTTTATTATCGAATCCTATTTTGCCTATACAATTAGCGTGAAGTAAAACGCTAAAATACTTAAAAAACATACCATTTTTAAAGAAAAAGTAATTCTGCCTATAATTATAGTGTGAAGTAAATATGCTAACATGCTGCAAAACATCCCATTTATGTGGAAAAGTGGATCTACCTATAATTATAGCGTGATGTATCTATCGAAAAATTTCTAAAACATCACAACAAATTACTCCTTGCTCAAAATATAACTGAGGCAGAAAAATTTATATGAAACAAATCACGCGCGGCGAAATCTTACATTTACTTGTAAAATAACACCGCGCGTCAATTACTTTATTCATAAAGTCAGTCTGTTTCATTAAATATGACAATCATTTTCTATAGCAATTAATTCCGTCTATTTTGTCAACTATTTAATCTAACCATTTTTTCTTACTATAAGACAAATATTTCAGATAAACATTTTTTAATATACAGATATCGTATTTCTAATACTACGCAGCAAATTTTTGTCGTGCATCAGATATACTATTTCTACACAGATACCGGATGCAAAAATGTAAAAAAGAAAATTAGCAGCAAGCGTATTCGACCAACAGGGCTTTGCATGATTTTAATGACCAACTATTTCATGTTACAGGCATCGGAGCCATACTTATTTTTGAAGGACAAATTTGCAACTGCTTCTGGGTTCCATTCCGCCCGCTAATAGCATGACAAAAACAAATTGTAGCTGTCTATCTGAAATAGAGCCAGAAGCTGACTTGCAAATTTTCCTGAACAAAATAATCGTATGGTCTGATGCCGTAACTTCGAGAAATACTCTGTCATTGAAGTCATTCAAGTCCGTCACTTATAGAAGAATCTACTGCTAATTTTCTATCGTTATTCTATCATCCGGTATCGTCCGCTTTAGAAAGTCTATCTGATCACGACAAACCCGAATTGTGCAATTGGTTGTAATGCAATAAAAAGAATGCTGTCAACACATTGACAAACAGATGTTCGATGAATTATAATGAGAACAAACATATGTTTGCATTTGAGGAGGAGGGATATCTGTGACGAATGTGATGCAGACGGATTCTGTGATGGAAAAATTGACGATTCTGTCAGATGCGGCGAAGTACGATGTTGCGTGTACTTCCAGTGGCGTGCACAGAGGTGGAGACGGTGTGAATACCGGTAATGCACATGCAAGCGGAATCTGTCATGCCTTTACAGGTGATGGACGTTGCATTTCGCTGTTGAAGATCCTGTTGACCAATGAATGTATTTATGACTGCAAGTATTGTGTGAATCGCGTGTCGAATGATGTGAAGCGGGCAACATTTACTCCGGATGAGGTGTGCCGGCTTACCGTGGAGTTTTATCGGCGAAATTATATTGAAGGATTGTTTTTAAGCTCGGGGATCATACAGTCGCCGAATCATACGATGGGATTGCTGTATGAGACACTTTATCTGCTCCGGACAAAGTATCGTTTTCATGGATACGTGCATGTGAAAGGGATTCCGGGGGCATCGAAGGAAATTGTGGAGTTGATAGGGTATCTTGCGGATCGTATGAGCGTGAATCTGGAATTGCCGACCTCTGAAGGATTGCGACAGATTGCACCGAATAAAATTCGCGGAAATATCTTGTCGCCGATGCGACAGATTCAGAATGGAATCGAGGAGAGCAGGCATCATCATGGTGTAACCAGTATGAAGAGCCGTGTCTATATTGATGAGAGATCGTATTATAACCAGATGGCAGAGATCAGGGACAGTTATGACAGGCTGCTTGATTATCAGCGGGGAGTTTCCGCGATCGCGCAGAAGAAAGCGGACGCGGTGGCAGAGAAACACTGGAACTTACAGACGGTGTCGCAGACAAAGGCCGGATTGACGCATCCGGACCGGTA
The DNA here is from genome assembly GCA_934316545.1 of uncultured Agathobacter sp. Lineage (GTDB taxonomy): Bacteria > Bacillota > Clostridia > Lachnospirales > Lachnospiraceae > Roseburia. Next base: position 12,628 of record CAKRDT010000023.1, read on the forward strand.
TTTTGTGCCTGCGGGACAGAGTACCCAGATGATTATTGGCGCAACAGGGGAGACGGATTATCAGATTATGGCGGTGACGGAAGCTTTATACCAAAGATTTGCCATGAAGCGTGTCTTTTATTCCGCATTTATTAATGTTAATCAGGACAGTGCATTGCCGGATACACCGGGAGGCCCGCCATTGTTGAGGGAGCATCGGCTGTATCAGGCGGATTTTCTTCTTCGTTTTTACGGATTTCAGACAGATGAACTTCTTTCGGAGAAGCATCCGAATTTCAATGAGCGGATGGATCCGAAGTGTGATTGGGCGGTGCAGCATCTGGAGCAGTTCCCAGTAGAAATCAATAAGGCAGATTATTACACGCTTCTGCGTGTGCCTGGAATCGGAACCAGAAGCGCGAAGCGGATTCTTGCGGCCAGAAGGTTTGCTTCCCTTGATTTTGCAGATATTAAGAAGATGGGAGTTGTGCTGAAGAGGGCAGTGTATTTTATTACCTGCAAAGGAAAGATGATGTATCCGACCAAACTTGAGGAGGGATATATCACAAGACATTTGATCTACAATGAGAAACCCACACAGATGTTGCTTCCAGATGGAAGCTGCATGAGTTATGAACAGATGACATTACAGGATTATATGGAACAGATGAAACCAGCACAATCATGCGGCACCTTGAGAAGGTGATGATGGAAAGGATCGGCCAGATGCAAGCCGCAAGATGCAAAAGAAGGGAGAAGAAAAGAGTGAGTCGGGAGCTGACCTTGCGGTGTGAAGATTCTCTGGATGGAATCTTCACCGCAATCTATGATGCATTTGTATATAAGAATCAAATGGAACGGCCGTACACGGACAGTATTAAGATTGCGGTGGGAGATGGCAATCTTACGTTATTTTCAACGGATCTTACGGTGACGAAGGATCCGATCAAGGTGGAAAAAACGGTGCAGACAATTCAGCAGCGCCTGGGATATTCGGTGTATGAGACGCTGCTGGAAGCGTTGTGCCATTTTGACGATGATCGTGCCAGCGTGGTACTCGGATATCTGGTGAGAGCGTTTGGCTGCGGTCATAGTATTGCGGATGATCTGTCAGAACCGTATGTGATGCGAGTGATGGAACTTGCACGCAAAGTGAATAATGAGATCGATAAGTTTTACGGATTTCTCCGATTTGAGGAAGTAAAAAGCCAGCAGACGCAGGAAGGCACAGTTCTTGTCGCACAGGTGGAGCCGAAGTGTAATTTGGTTCCGCTGATGATGGAACATTTTGCGGACCGTTTTCCAAACGAAAACTTTATTATATATGACAATAACAGAAAGGTTGCAGCGGCACATGAGAAGTGGCATGCGTGTATGCTTGTTGAGGGACAGGAACTTGAACTTCCGGAAGGCCAACAGGACTATTTTGTAGAATTGTGGAAGCAGTACGTTGCAACAATGGAGATTAAGCCGCGCCATAATGAGCAGTGTCAGAATACTTTGATGCCGAAATGGTACAGAAAACATATGCCGGAGTTCCGAGCATGAACAGATGCGGACTGTTGTGAAAATATATAGAGAATATGTGGGTTTACGAATTCAGGAAGCATGTGATAATATAGGGATAGTTGGTGAGACAATAGAGGGCATTAGCGGATTCCTGTGTGTTGAATCCAGAAAGGAATCAATGAAGCGGATGTCAGCCACAGGGGGATTTACATGCTTGCATTAGAACTTACGGATATTAAAGATTTTATGAACAAGCTGCTGAGAAGTGAGATCTTTGACCATTTCCTGTTACAGGAAGGAGTGATTACAGCTGCAGCTTCCTATGTGATCGATGGACATATCAATAAGGGATTTTATTCGACGGAAGAATTGGAGAACCTTGGTATTGCAGATTGCAGTTGTCTTCCGTATTCTATGCTGCGGACGCAGTGCTTTGACCTGATCAAGGGAAAGAAGACGCCGGCTGCCTTTAAGTTTGTTTTGATGCTATCTCCGAATAATCTTGAACGAACACTTTCAAGTATACATAGTAATTTTACGGGGAATGATATTACAGGAGTATTTATGAATATTCGTTATCAGAATCAGCTTTTGTCTTTGACGACCGGTATCTCATATAATATTTTTTCGGTCGATAAGACTTTGGATAATGAGTGGGACAGGCTGGTGCGGCAATTTTTAAAGCAACATGAGATTGCCTTTGAAGAACTTTAATTTTGTCGCTTTACTTTTCTAAATTGTTATGCTATTCTAAGCATAGTTGCAGGGCAACACAAATATATTGGAGGTACTTTCGATGAACAAAGGTACAGTAAAGTGGTTCAACAACCAGAAGGGTTACGGATTCATTACCGCTGAAGACGGACATGATGTATTCGTACATTACTCAGGACTTAACATGGAGGGCTTCAAGTCTCTCGAAGAAGGCGCTGCAGTAGAGTTTGATATTACTGATGGTGCTAAGGGTCCACAGGCAGTCAACGTAGTCGTTGTGAAATAATTGCCACACAATCTAGTTTCTATGTACCTTTTTCTTTTGTTTTAGATTAAGATATTGGATTCAACGATTCAGAAAAGACAACCGATGATTCGGTTGTCTTTTTTGGTTCAGATATTTATGAAAATACTTTACAGATACTGTCGTAGTGAAGGAAAACTCCCTGATCGGCTAACTCTTTGATTTCTTCGGCAGTAGCAAATTTGAAGCCGTCGGTTTCGATTTCCTGAAGATGGATATCGTTTTCGTCAATGTCCATGACATAACGGTAGATATCTACAAAGTAGTTATCGCCTTCTCCGGGATTTTCTCTTTTATAGGAAAACATGTATCCGCCGCTTTGGGCATTGCGAACATCAAGTCCGGTTTCCTCTAATACTTCACGCCTTGCTGCATCCTCAGACGCTTCGCCTGCCTGTGCCGCACCTCCGGAAACTTCCCACCATCCCGGCGCCCAGGCTTTGGTCATGACACGTTTGGTAATAAGAAAGCGTCCATCCGGCCGCATAATGACACCGAGAACGGTCAAATGGTACTCATCGTCGGCAAGATTGAAATGATTGCGTTCCATGGTGCGTCCCGTGCGGACTTTATTTTTATCGTAAATATCCCACAATTCCATCGTTTATGAATACTCCTCTGCTATGAAAAATCATGTATTGCATGCAATGCTGCGTTCATATCTATGTGTGATAGGCATGATACGAATTTATCATATACAATTTGAGTAAGAAAATCAAATTATTTATCAAATATAGAGTAAAGGTATTGGAAATTGCTGAGTTTTAAAATATACAAAATTATGGTACACTGAGCACAGATAACAAAGGAAAGTGAGGAAATAGAGTGAAAGAACAATTTTTAATAGACGTATTGAGGGCGGGGGTATCTCCTTTTCACTGTGTGGCACATTCTTTAAGTGTATTAAAGGATGCCGGATTTGTGGAAATCTGCTATAACCAGCCGTGGAAGCTTGTGCCGGGAGGAAAGTATGTGATGAATCATCACGGAACGACGCTTTATGCGTTTACGGTAGGAGAGGAATTTGAGGCAAAGACCATGCTTCGCATGGCAGCTGCGCACACGGATTATCCTTGCCTTAGGATGAAACCCCGTGCGGATTTTACAACAAATCGATACGCGCAGATGAATGTGGAAGTATATGGCGGCCCAATTCTTAATACGTGGTTTGATCGTCCGCTCGGTGTGGCGGGGCGTGTTGTGGTCCGAAGCGAGAATATGTTTGCGCCACGTACCATTTTGTATCGATCCGATAAGCCGACTCTTACAATACCGAATCTGGCTATCCATATGAATCGTGATGTCAATAAAGGGGTGGAAATCAACAATCAGATCGATCTGATGCCGATTGTTGATCTGCTGCCTAAGGAACAACAAAGCAGTGAGTATTTCATAGATTTTCTGGCAGATGAACTTCAGGTTGCGAAGGAGGATATACTGGACTTTGAGCTTGGAACCTATTGTATGGAAGACCCGATGTATGTTGGTATCAAGGAAACGATGATTTCTTCGCCGAGACTTGATAATCAGACTTCGGTTGCTGCTCTGCTTGAGGCGATCATGACGGCAGATCGCAAGACGGGGATTAATCTGATTGCACTTTTTGATCATGAGGAGATCGGCAATACGAGCAAGCAAGGCGCAGCATCGATCCTGCTTCACGATATGGTAAGAAGAATTGCAAAGGGACTGGGATTGAATGGGGAGCAGACAGAGTGCATGCTCTACGACGCGATGCTTCTGTCGGTTGATGTGGCACATGCGATGCATCCAAATCATAAGGGCAAGATGGACATTACGAATCAGCCGGTAATGGGAAGCGGATTCTGTATAAAGGAAGCCTGTTCGCAGTCTTATGCGACAGATGCGGAGGCGGTATCCATTCTCAGACAGATCTGTGATGCTTATAAGATTCCTTATCAGATTTTTGTTAATCGCTCGGATGTGCGTGGTGGCGGGACATTAGGTTCTGTAGCATCGACACTTCTTCCGGTAAAAACGGTAGATATTGGAATACCGCTGCTTGCGATGCATTCTGCGAGAGAACTGATGGGAGAAGCGGATATGCGTTCCCTTGCAGATGCGGTGAGATGTTTTATGTCTGTTTAAAAGTTTTTATAAAGAGATGTTTTATGCCGAAAACGGATCATATTATGAAAAAACTATGAAATACATAAAAATAGTGAATTCCCTCTTTTCAAAAGATTAAAATGATGGTAGTATATCAACATAGTATTAAAAACTACTTGTGATGGAATAAAATAACTTTTATCAAAGTTTTTGGAAACGTATAACTAGATATCGTAGAAAAGAGGATGGCATATGTATAAGATTGTAATTGATAGTTGCGGTGAATTACCGGAAGAATTAAAGCATGACGGACATTTTTGCAATGTACCGCTTGAAATTGAAGTGGACGGACATCATATCACGGATGATGAGACCTTTGATCAGAAAGATTTTCTGCAGCGTGTCAAGAACTCTATCCACAGTCCGAAATCGGCATGTCCGTCTCCGGAACGCTATATGGCTGCATTTGAGGGAGAGGCGGAGCATATATATGTTGTTACGCTTTCCGGAAAGCTTAGTGGTTCGTACAATAGTGCAGTACTGGCTTCTCAGCTCTATCATGAGGAAAATAAGAAATCCAAACAGATTCATGTATTCAATTCAAAATCAGCATCGATCGGAGAAACTTTGATAGGACTTAAGATTCAGGAAATGGAAGAAAACGGACTCTCTTTTGAAGAGATTGTTGATCGGGTAGAAGAGTATATTTCTTCCATGAATACCTTTTTTGTGTTAGAGACACTTGAGACGCTTCGTAAAGCGGGACGTTTAAGTAATCTGAAAGCTCTCGTTGCCAATACACTCAACATTAAGCCTGTTATGGGATCAACGAAGGAAGGTATGATCCAGCAGCTTGGGCAGGCGCGCGGAATGAAGAAAGCACTCAATAAGATGGTGGAAGATATGCTTAAGGTGACAAAGAACTGTGAGAATCGTGTTCTTGCGATCGCACATTGTAATTGTCCGGAACGTGCACTGTTCGTTAAGGAAACGATTGAGAAGGCTGCCAAGTTCAAGAAAATCGTCATTGTCAATACGGCCGGAGTTTCCAGCATGTATGCCAATGATGGCGGATTGATCATGGCTGTGTAATTGTGAAAATCAGTACACCAAAAGGGTGGATGATTCGATATCGGAATCATCCACCCTTTTCCTGTCACCTGATTATAGGGATGCCTGAAAACGGAATTCGCCGTGATCGGCAAAAAAACCATAAATGCCATGGTACTTTTCGACGACGGATATCATACTTTGGACGCCGATTCCGTGGTTGGCAGCTTTGGAAATCGGAATTTCATTTTCAAAAATCGGAGCAAGCTCGTAGCTGTTTATCACATTGATGCATAGCAGCGAGTTTTTTTCGTACACTTTTAATGTGATATAGCGATTTGATTGCGGATTCATTTGTTCGCAAGCATGCAGAGCATTTTCCAGAGCATTTGCAAACAAGCTGCATAAGTCTGTAATCTGAAACCGGGAGAACGCAGTCGCCGTAATGGAAATCTGCATCGGAATATGTGCTTCGGCCGCCTTGTCTGCGTAGGAAGATACGATGAGGTTGACCGAATTGTTGATGCAGTAACGGATGACGCGGCTATGTTCTAAGTCAGAACATATTTCATTGATATAGGCAGTGGCATCTTCCGGCTTATTTGCATCCAGACAATTCTGGATAAAATTCATATGGTGCCGCAGATCGTGCCGATAGATGGATGCCTGTTTCTGAGAAGCGGAAAGCTGGGCGATTTCTTTCTGTGCCTGTATTGCAGCCGTTGTAAGAAGAATGTTTTCACGCTCTGCTTTATTTTTTTCGCTGGAAAATTTCAGAGAGAGTATGGATAAGATAAAAAACGAAATCACAAGAAAACTGTCCATGAAATCAATTACTACAGCACCGCCGGAGTAGAGCAGATCCGTGTAGACAGTGAAGGAGTATTCAAGAATATAATAGGAAAGAGGCAGCATGACAAAAAGCAGCAGTGTCGTGCGGCTTTCATATTTCAGACGAATGATGTAAGGCGATATAAATTTGATGATAATGTACAGAAGCGGAATCGTTACGACAATCGACACGAAACTGGCGACAAGCGGACTATCGCCAAAGAAGGATGCAAAAAATGTTCCGATCCATTTGCGCGGTGTGCACATCAGATAGGCTGCGAGTACTGCAATGATCGAGATGGAAAAGCTTCTGTGAAAATACAGACAAATCAGAAGCATCAGCGGAATATGGATGAGGAACGGGTAGCATTTGTACAGAGAGACTTCACCCATAAACAGATAGAAGACAAGTTGTGCGAGACTGAAGGCAAGGATTGTCAGGATATATTGCCTTTTGTTTTCGCTGAAACTGATATCGGCCAGGTACAATGATACAATGATTCCGAATAAGAGTACGAAAGCATAATTGATCAGTCCTAATGTAGTTGCAAGTGCTGGCATGGTTACTCCTCCATCTGAAAGGCGAGATAGTGTTTTTTGATATCGGTTACGCGACGCTGCGCGAGTGGAATACTTTTGCCGGTGCTCAGCTGCATGTCGGTTGCACCGATGGTGCGGATATAGTTCATGTTCACCAGATAAGAGCGGTGTGCAAGTATAAATTCTCTGTGCCGCAATAATTCATCACAGACCGATGTAAACAGATCGGAACATGTAATCTGTTCCCCACTGTTTGTGTAATAAATCACTTTGCGGTTCTGTGCTTCGGCAAAAACAATTTCGGACAGACTCACTTTGTGAACACCGATTTTGCTGCTTAGTACCAGATAGTCATTCTGTTCTGCCGCTTTATCGTGAAACAAATCATCTAATGCGGCAAAGAAGATCTCCTCCTCCACTGGTTTCATCAGGTAATTTGCTGCTTTAACGGTATAGCTTTCTACTGCGAACTCCGGCGAGGTGGTCAGAAAGATGATCGCTGCCGCCTTATCGAAACTTCGAATCTCGCGCGCAAGCTCCACACCGGTAAGCCCGGGCATCATGATGTCAAGCAGATAAAGATCAAAGCGCTCTTTCGGAGCCTGTGAAGCCAGTTCTACACTGCTCGTGTATTCTTTGTATATCAGAGGCTTCTGATGCTTGTTACAGTAGTGCTCGAACATGGTCTTTAAGGCTGATAGTTCTTTTGTGTCATCATCGCACAATGCAATCTTCATGTGAGTCTCCTTTCGAAGTGTTTGTCTTCATTATACCTTACGATTTTACAAATTTCTACAAATAACTGGCATCGTTCATGTCGTATATGATGTAATTGGTGCAGATTTTTCCACAAATCCAGGCAAATGTAGTATTCTATAAGTAGTTACTTTGAAGGTATGTCCCAAGCTATCTTTGAAGTAACCCAGCTAACTCAACAAAGTAACTGCATAAACAGGGTCAATGTATCGCATGAGAAGTTATACATTGACCCTGTTTTTTTGTATGATATACTTAGAATAAAAACGAACGAGGCAAAATTTTGTATACATACGAAGAAGTCATAGATCAAATCGAAAACAGCAGAAGATTCGGCAACCTGCCCGGCGCGGAAGTGACAGGGCGGATGCTTGAAGCACTTGACAATCCGCAGGAAGGGCTTCGCTTTATCCACGTTGCGGGAACAAATGGAAAAGGTTCCACCTGTGCGTTCCTGACGAATATATTTACGCAGGCCGGTCTGAAATGCGGCTGCTTTACGTCACCGCATCTGATCCATTTTGAGGAGCGTATTACGGTCGGTCAGCAGATGATTCCGAAGGATGCGGTAGCACGAATCGGAAATGAGCTTCTTGCAATGGATTTCGGTGTGACACCGACGATGTTTGACTACTGTCTGGTGATGGCAGTGTTGTATTTTAAAGAGTGTAATTGTGATGTTGCGGTCATGGAAACAGGACTCGGAGGAAGACTCGACTCGACGAATGCATTGGGCAATCCGATGGTTGCGGTCATCACAAGGATCGGTTACGATCATATGGCAATCCTCGGCAATACGTTGACGGAGATTGCATCGGAAAAAGCAGGCATCTTAAAAGAAAACGTACCGGCAATCTTTGCACCGCAGGAGGATGAGGCGCTTGCTGTGCTTAAGCTGCATCGGGGAAGACTTGTGTGTGAGTCGGACATGCGGCAGGTGGCTGCGATGCGGCCGGGACTTACCGGAGCGTATCAGTTGGAAAATGGTGCGGCAGCAATGCTTGCCGCAAGAAGTTTCTTCGCACAGAATCAGACGGATCCGGCAAAAGCAGAGGCTGCAATCAAAAACGGAATTCATACAGCGGTATGGAAGGGGCGTATGGAACTGTTAAGTAAGGAGCCGTTCCTTATGGTGGACGGTGCGCACAACAGTAACGGAATCCATGCGCTGGCCGAGAGCTTAAGGCAGCTTTATCCGAACGAAAAGTTTCATTTCGTGATGGGTGTGATGGCGGATAAAGATTATGAGAAGATGATCGAAGAACTGCTTCCTCTTGCCATCGATTTTGTAACCGTAACGCCGGAGAGCAGCCGCGCGCTGCAGGCGGAGCGTCTGGCGGAGAATATCAGAAATCACAGTGTCCCGGCGAGAAGTATCGAGCGGGTTTCGGATGTACTTGCGTTGCCGAAACAAGGAGAGAAGACGATTGCACTCGGATCGCTTTATTTTATCGGGGAGCTGGAAGCAATCTACTACCATGAAGTCTGAAGCATGGGAATGAAAATTCATGTAAGCGGTAAAATGCCCGGAAGTTTCGAGAAGACATGCAAAGCATAATGGAAGTTGTCTTGAAAAAATAAGAGGAAAGTAAGAAAGATACAAATGTCCTATTTATATGAACATAAAAAGAACCGCAAAGGTCAGGAATATATAGAAATGATTGGATACGAAGGCACGATACGCCACTTATCCGTTCCGGCAATCATAGAAGATCTTCCGGTGCGAAGCATCGGCAAGAGCGCTTTTTCGGGGAGGGAGGATCTCTTAAGCGTGGAGCTTCCGGCAACCATTGATACACTTGGCCGCTATGCATTCTACAACTGTAAGAATCTGCGCAGTCTGAGCTTGTATGATCAGGTGGAGGATTATTATGATGGCGTGATCAAGCAGTGCCAGAGTCTGTCCGAAATCACGCTGCAGCAGGAGCGTGATAGGTTCTCGGTTATGAAGGAACTGCTCGCGGACAATGACAGGCGGCTGACCTTTACGGTAAAACCGATGAATCTGCGGCTGACGTTTCCGGCATATGTGTACGACTTCGTGGAGGATGTGGAGGCACGCGTGCTGCACCATAAGATCGAGGGCAGCGGCTATCCGTACCGTGAGTGTGTCACACGAAAAGGCGTGGATCTGCTGGCGTATGACAAGCTTTTTTCCCATGTGATCAGTGATGATTATGAGGCCGCGGTCATGGTTGCGCTTAACCGGCTGCGCTATCCGATCGAGCTGGAAGATGCTGCAAAGGAACAGTATGCGCAGTATCTGGAGCAGAACGCCCGCGTAGTACTGCTGAAACTGATCGGGCAGGAGCGTGAGGAGGAAATTCGTTATCTGTGCGAGGAGTGTCTCATTACAAAGGATGCATTGGAGGATGGCCTGTATGAGGCAGCAGATAAGAAATTAAGTGCGATCGCGGCGATACTGATGGAGTATCAGCGGCAGCATTTTACGGCGCACCGGCAGGTCGCAAAACTGACGTTGGATGAGTGGTAGAATCGTTTGGAAGAATCAAAAAGGCAAGGATGAAATTGAAATTGAAATTGAGGATTACAGAGAGAACGGATCGTACATGAAACTATGAAGACGAGAATAGAACTGGAAAATACAGGAAATAAAATATTGAACAGCGTTCGAACCGAGTTATATCTGTCGATGCGCTTTATGGGGCCGGCTTTGGGCAGTCTGGGATTTAAGATGGATCTCTCGACGCGCACGGTCGGTACGGATGCGGCATTTATCCGGTTCAATCCGACCTATCTGCTGCACACATACATTGAGAGGCCGGAGCTGCTGAACCGTGCATACATGCATATGCTGATGCACTGTCTGTTCCGCCATATGTTTTCTGCGAAGAATCATGAGGATAGTGAACTGTGGGATCTGTGCTGTGATATTGCAGTGGAGTCGGTCGTGGATTCGATGGAGTATCCGAGCATTCTACGTGTGACATCGGATTTCCGCCAGCAGTGGTACGAGAAACTGACGGCGGAGCTGAAGGTGCTGACAGCGGAGAAACTATACCATTATTTTATATTAAGAAAACGTGATCCGTATCTGGAAGAATCGCTCCGGCAGGAATTTGCGATGTGTGATCACAGCTTCTGGGAGCGCATGCAGCCGCCGGAGGATGAGGATGACAAGAATCCGAAGGCACCGATGGAAAATGAGAGCAGCGAGTCAGACAGCGAGCAGCAGCCTGCCGGTGAGAAGCAGAAGGACGCTACCCCGATGGGATCGATGGATCCGAAGGAAGAGGAGTGGAAGGAGAATGCGAAGCGCATCGAAAGCGATATGGAGACGTATGCAAAGGATGCGTCGCAAGATGCCGGAAAGCTGGCATGGATGCTCCAGATGCAGAACCGGGAGCGCAAAAGCTACAAGGAATATCTAAAGAAGTTTGCCGTCGTGCGTGAGGAAGTATCGGTGGATATGGATTCATTTGATTACGGATTTTATATGTACGGATTACAGATGTATGGAAACATGCCGCTCATTGAGGAGAACGAGTACCGCGAGGCGAAGAAGGTCGAGGAACTTGTGATCGCGATCGACACGTCCGCATCGTGCAAGGACAGGCTTGTGCAGCAGTTTATCAATGAGACGGGAGCAATCCTTAAGCAGCAGGAATCCTTCTTCCATAAAGTAAATATCCGGATCATTGAATGCGATGATCAGATCCAGCGCGATGTGCGCATTACAAATATGGATGAGATGAACGCGTATGCGGAGGGCTTTCATGTGGAGGGCGGATACGGAACGGACTTCCGGCCGGTCTTTGATTATGTGGAAACGCTGCGTAAGCGGGGCGAGTTAAAGCAGCTCAAGGGACTGATGTATTTTACGGACGGTTTTGGCGAGTATCCGAAGAAACCAACAGACTACGAGACGGTGTTCGTCTTCTACGGAGACGAGGAGCGGGAGGAGAGCAAGGTGCCGGACTGGGCGGTAAAGCTGTATCTTGAAGCATCAACCGAACGGTGAAAAACAGGAGCGCAGGAAAAAGATAGATTTAGAATCGAACAAGGAGTACAATCATGAACATCAAACAGGCGAAACAGGAGATCGTGAACACAGTCCATGCATATCTGGCAAAGGACGATGCAGGGGAATATGTGATCCCGGTTGAGAGGCAGAGACCTCTTTTACTGATCGGACCGCCGGGAATCGGCAAGACAGCGATTATGGAACAGGCTGCGCGTGAGTGTGGCATCAATCTTGTATCATACACGATCACACATCATACAAGACAGAGTGCGATCGGTCTGCCTTTTATCTCCCATAAGAAGTATGGGGACGAGGAAGTATCGGTAACGGAATATACAATGAGCGAGATTATCGCATCCATCTACGACAGGATTGAGGAGAGTGGCATCAGCGAGGGAATTCTGTTTCTCGATGAGATTAACTGTGTGTCGGAGACGCTTGCTCCGACCATGCTGCAGTTTCTTCAATATAAAACATTCGGAAATCACCGTGTGCCGGACGGCTTTATCATTGTGACGGCAGGCAATCCGCCGGAATACAATAAGTCGGTGAGGGATTTTGATATCGTAACCTATGATCGTGTGAAGCGCATTTACATAGAGGAGGATTTCGCGGCGTGGAAAGAGTATGCATATCATGCGCAGATTCACGGTGCCATCCTTTCTTACCTGGAGATCAAGAAAAAGAATTTTTACTCGATTGTATCGGATGTGGACGGAAAGCGTTTCGTGACGGCGCGAGGCTGGGAGGATCTGTCTGTTGTGATGAAGGTTTATGAACAGCAGGGACTGTCCATTGACTATGAGTTTGTGGTACAATATCTGCAGGATCCCGAGATCGCACGTGATTTCGCGGTCTACTATGAACTGTATCAAAAGTATAATCAGATTTATCGTATCCCGGAGCTTCTTGAGGGAGAGTTCCCGGAGGATGTTCTTGCAATCCAGAATGCGCCGTTTGACGAGAAATTGAGCCTGATCGGACTGCTTCTTGATGCTTTAAGCCAGGAGTTTGTGACTTATGCAAGATGGGAAAATGCGCAAAAAGAATTTCTTGCGCAGCTTGGTTATCTGCGTATTGACTTAAAGGAAGGCAAAGGCAGTGCCAAAGAATTGCTGGAGCGCCAGAGTGAGTCGCACGAGACAATGACTGCACATAGGAAGAAAGCCAACCTCTTATCACGCGAGGAACTCCGTACCGCACATGACCTGCAAAAAGCGTTTGATGCCTGCATCCGTCTCGTGACAGAGGCGGGAAGCGGAGACGCACGAACGGATTTCGGATTGGTAAAACAGTATTTTGATGAGCAGGAGAATTTGCGGCAGACACAGATCGCGGACACGGGAAGGCATCTGTCGAACGCGTTTGCTTTCTTAAGCCGCGTGTTCGGTGAGGGACAGGAGCTTGTCATTTTTCTGTCGGAGCTTTCCGCGGGCTATTACAGTCTGCAGTTTGTCAGCGAGTGCGGGAACGAGGATTATTATAAGTACAATCGTCTGCTTTTGCTGAAAGACCGTGGGGCAGAACTTACACAGGAAGTGATGCAGATTCTTGCTTTAGATGACTAGGAAATCATAGATCAATAGAAATGAAAAACAAACTTTGGAGAAAACGTTATGAAAAATATTCGACGAATCTTTGCTGCGGATCTGCGTGGTCTGCTCCGAAACTTTTTCGCGCTGGTGATTGCCGTGGGCTTATGCCTCCTGCCGGCGTTCTACGCATGGTTTAATATCTATGCAAACTGGGATCCATACGCAAATACCGGTAACATTCGTATCGCTGTCAGCAATCTGGATGAGGGATGCATGGATCCGGATGGAAATCCGGTGAATATGGGAGCAGGGATCGTCGAACAACTCAAACAAAGAGACAATATTGGCTGGGTGTTTACCGATTCAAAGAAAAATGCCGTGGACCGTGTGAAGTCCGGAGACTGTTACGCGGCAGTCGTGATTGGCTCCGATTTTTCTTATAGCATGTATCAGGCTTTGGCCGATAATATTGAAAATCCAAAGATTACCTATTATGAAAATGAAAAGAAGAACGCCGTAGCGACAAAGATTACGGATACGGCAGTATCCACGCTGCAGTCAACGATCAATCAGTCCTTTGTCAAGGTTGTGACAGAAAAGATATTTACGGAGACGAACAATCTGCAGGAAGAGCTGAGTAAAGAAGATGCTGTGGATGCTTTTGTGGAGAAGCTGACAACCGTACAGGGATATCTGAGTGATTATGATAAAATGATCACATCTTTTATGAAAGGAAATGATCTGCTTACGGAGGCGGCCGGTGAGACGAATGAGAATCTTGCCGCAAGTCAGGATATGATCGCATCCGGCAAGGAGAGCATGCAAGATGGTAAGGCAAGTCTTGCGACAACAGAGACTTCGTTTGCAACATTCTCACAAAAGGTGGAATTGACACTTGGAGAGATCCAAAAATCGATTGATTCTATTTCTACCGACATCACAGAAGCAAAGCTGGAGGATCAGATTGATACCTTGACGAAAGATGTGCAGACAATTCAAAAAGATGCAACGGATCTGTCGGGAAAACTGGCCGATCTGGAGAACTATCTGAAGAAGGTGCAGGGGAATACAAAAGCGTTAAGCCATACGATTACGGCAGTGCAGAAGATCGAGGCACTTGCAGATACGGTCGCGCAGTCCGGAAATGTGGAACAGGATGCCTCGGATACAAAGCAGGCGATCGATTCCATGCAGCAGACGCTGGAAAATTATTCGACAACGATCGGTAATATCAGTTCCATGTTTACCGGCCAGATTACGCCGCAGGTGAAAGAACTGCTTACGAATATGGAATCGGTGCTCGATTCTACGGAGAAGATTCTTGATAATCTGAGTGGGACACTTGACGGAATGAAAGATATTTTTGACGGTGTGGACACAACGCTTGGAACGGTAAATATCAGTCTGACGCAGCTTCAGAGTGTTTTACAGAAGGCAAATGATAAGATTACCAATGTGCTGGAACAGATTCAGTCCGCTTCAGGCAGCGAGCAGCTTGCGATTATCATGAATCTGCTCGCCGGGAATCCGGATCTGTATGCCGATTTCTTTTCGCAACCGGTTAAGGTAGAAGAACATTATGTCTATGAAATCGCAAATTACGGTTCCGGTGTAGCACCTTTTTACTCGGTGCTGGCAATATGGGTAGGAATGACGATCCTTGTTTCGATCTTAAAGGTTCATGTGGATAAAAATGATTTCCCGCATGCCAGACCGCACGAGTATTACTTCGGAAGATATCTCCTGTTCCTGCTTTTGTCCGAAATTCAGGCGATGGTCATTGTGATCGGGGATCTGTATATATTCGGAGTGCAGTGTAAGCATCCGGCAGAGCTGTTTCTGACGGCTGCCGTGACAAGCCTGACGTTCTCGCTTCTGATTTATTCCCTCACGATTTCATTTGGGGATATCGGTAAGGCTCTGGCAGTCGTTGTCATGGTCATTCAGATTGCGGGCTCCGGCGGAACCTATCCGATTGAGGCACTGCCTTCCTTTTTCCGGAATGTATATATGTTTTTCCCATTCCCATATGCAATCAATGCGATGCGTGAATGCATCGGAGGAATGTATCATCAGGATCTGACGCTTGATCTTCTCAGGCTGATGATTTTCTGTGCGGCATCCCTGGTAATCGGACTGTGGATCCGCATCCCGTTTATGGGGCTGAATCACTTTATCGAGAAGCGAATGGAAGATACGAGGATGATGTAATATGGAAACAGAAAAAGAACAGTTAGAGAAGATGGAAAACCTCTATCATATGGTGATCCGTTTTCAACAGAAAAATCATGAAAAGAATCAGAAACGCATCAAGATTGGTTTGAAGTGTCTGTATATCATACCGGCAGTCTTTTTATTTCTGTTATTTGTGACAGACAGCTCGAAGATGATCTTTCTGGTGCTTTGGATCGTAAGTCTCTTTGCACTTGCCATCTATCTGATCACGGTGGAATACATGGATTATAATCTGCAGAAACAGATGAATCAATTGGAAGGCAGAAAGCATGCCCCGGTGGACAGCCTGATCGATATGGAGCGTTTTAATGAATCGGTTGACCGGTTTGAAACGAAAGTGGACAAACTGGAATCAACGGTAGATAAGGTGACAAATTCCGCAAAGGAACTGTTTCACCCGGAAGGAGGAAAAACGGATGATCACAATATTTAGAGTTTTTCTTTCCGATGTAAAGCGGCTTCGCTCGAACGTGGTGGCAATCGTTATTATCATGGGATTGTCGATCATTCCGGCACTGTATGCGTGGTTTAACATTATGTCCAACTGGGATCCGTACGGCTCATCAGCGACGTCACAGATGAAGATTGCGGTCTGCTCGCAGGATACCGGAGTGGAAATTGGGAACCTCTCTTTGAATGTGGGGGATGAGGTGATTGCCGGATTAAAAGAAAATACAACGATCGGCTGGGTATTTACCCAATCGAAGGACGAGGCATTGGAGGGTGTGAATAGCGGTGATTATTATGCGGCGCTGATCGTGCCGGATACTTTTACGACGGATTTTATCAGTTTTCTCGGAGGAGATCCGAAAAATCCGACGATCGTTTATTATGAAAACAGCAAGAAAAATGCAATCGCAACGAAGATAACAGGGAAAGCAAAGACCGCTGTACAGGAGCAGGTAAACCAGAAAGTTATCCGTACCTTGACGGAGGTGCTGACTGAGTCGGGAAAGATCCTTGCCGAAAATGATGAGAACGGAGTTGATATGGTAGTGTCGACTGCGGAACAGCTCGATGAGATGGACAGCAGCCTTCAGACGTATGTGAATATTCTGAATACATTTTCACTGGTTACTGCTTCCGCATCGGATCTGGCAGAATCTGCACAGTCGCTTCTGCTGAATACACAGGGACTTTTTGACAGCAGCCAGGATTCGGTGTCAAATATGCAATCGAGTGTGCTTTCCGGTGCACAGACGGCGGATGCAGTTTCTTCGCTGATCGGAATCAGCCTGGATTCGGTGGAACAGGATCTGACACTCCTGTCGGATCAGATGGATACACTGACGGTAGGAGGTTCTTTTGACTCCATCAGAAATCAGGCAGATACGGCTAAGACAATGAGTAAATCCACGATTTCGGTGCTCAAAGACATCTTTGGGGAAACGGACAAATATGTAACGGCGGTCGACAAAAGCTTCAAGCAGCTGAATACGGATCTGATGACATTGAAGAAGGATGCAAACGTGACGGCACAGTCCTTAAAGCATCTTAAGAGAACGATTAAGGCGGATATCAAAGCATGTAAGAACAGTATCAGGAAGATCCGCAATACCTATCAGTATCAGATACAGCCGGATGTAAGTAAATCGGTGCTTCGTATGGAGCAGACACTGATCCAGACCGGAAAGATGCTAAACAATATCGAAAGCAGTTTCGGAACGATCGATCGGGCACTGGAGGTTTATCAGACAACACTTGATTCCGGGACGGATGATATTACGGCAACCAAAGACTACATTGTTTCGGTGCAGTCGGATCTGCGCAGACTGAGCAAGTGTCTTAAGGCACTGTCCGGGGATGAACAATACAATGAGATGATGGAACTTTTGAAAAATGATCCGGAAAAGATGGCTTCTTTTGTGTCATCGCCGGTATCAATGGAGACGGAGAAAATCTATCCGATCGCTACCTACGGTTCGGCCATGGCTCCTTTTTATACCGTGCTTGCAATCTGGGTGGGAGCACTGATTCTTGTCGCTTTAATTCATGTAAAGGTTGCCCGGGTCGAGGGAATGAAGATTTGTCCGTGGCAGGCTTTCTTCGGACGATACATAACCTTCTTTTTGATCGGGCAGGCGCAGACGGCAATCATAGTGCTTGGAGATCTGTTTTTTGTTGGTATCCAGTGTCTGCATCCGTTTTTGTTCTGGCTGGCAGCGGCAGTGAGCAGCTTTGTGTTTACACTTCTTATTTATTCGCTGACCGTTGCGATGGGCAATGTCGGAGAAGCAATAGCAGTCATTATCATGGTCATTCAGGTGGCGGGAGCCGGCGGAACCTTTCCGGTTGAAGTCTTGCCGCAGGTATACCAGATGGTGTACAGGTATTTACCTTTTACCTATTGTATGAACGCTCTTCGCGAATGTGTCGGAGGTTTTTATAAGAACGATTATTGGATGGATTTACGTGCGCTGGGTGTCTGCGTCGGCATATCGCTTTGCATTGGTCTGCTTTTGGCAATTCCACTCCGCAGGCTCAACAAAGTCATAGAGCGGAGCAAGGAAAAATCGAAGGTTATGCTTTAAAGGTTATAAATACTATAAATTATTTCAATAGTAAAATTATTTCCGAACTATAGACAAATGTTTTTTATTGTACTAAAATGATTGCAATTAATAGTCAACCCAGTGTTTCATAACACTAAGTTATAGATTGCTGGATTCGTAGCATCGGAACGTTAGCCGGACACAATACAGGCGATGCGGCAAAGAGGCATTGCAGTGGCTGATGTTCTAAGAAACGGAGGAAAATTAAGATGGAAAAGAAAAATCTTGACTGGGGCAATTTAGGATTTGCCTACATGACAACAGATTACCGTTACGTATCCAATTACAAAGACGGCAAATGGGATGATGGAGCAATTGTTACCGATGCCAACGTCACATTGAACGAGTGTGCCGGAGTATTCCAGTACTCACAGTCCTGCTTCGAAGGACTGAAAGCGTACACGACAGAGGATGGACATATTGTATGTTTCCGCCCTGATTTAAACGCAGCAAGAATGAAAGACTCCTGTGAGAGACTTGAGATGCCGGTATTTCCAGAGGATCGTTTTGTAGAGGCTGTAGAGCAGGTTGTTAAGGCAAATGCAGCATGGGTTCCGCCATTCGGATCAGGAGCCACTCTTTATATCCGTCCATATATGATCGCAACAAACGCGGTTATCGGTGTTAAGCCGGCCGATGAGTACCAGTTCCGTATTCTGGTTACGCCTGTTGGACCTTACTTCAAGGGCGGCGCTAAGCCGATTACAATCCGTGTATCGGACTTCGATCGTGCAGCACCTCACGGAACCGGTCATATTAAGGCAGGTCTTAACTATGCGATGAGTTTACATGCGATTGTGGATGCACACAATCAGGGATATGCCGAGAATTTGTATCTTGATCCTGCAACTAGAACTTATGTTGAGGAGACAGGTGGAGCAAACTTCCTTTTCATTACAAAGGATGGAACGTTTGTAACGCCGAAGTCAGATAGCATCTTACCGTCGATTACAAGAAGATCTCTGATGGTTGTTGCAGAGAAGTATCTGCATATGCCGGTAGAGCACAGACCGGTTAAGTTCTCTGAGGTACCTGATTTCGCAGAGTGTGGACTTTGTGGTACAGCAGCGGTTATCTCTCCGATCGGAAAAATTGTAGATCACGGCAAAGAGATCTGCTTCCCAAGCGGAATGGAAGAGATGGGACCATATACCAAGAAGCTTCGTGAGACTCTTACCGGAATCCAGATGGGTGAGATCGAAGGCCCGGAGGGATGGGTTCATAAAATTATGTAAAGATTGAAAAAATGGGTGGCGCTTCGGTGCCGCCCTTTTTCTATATAGAAATTTATGTTATAATAAACTATAAATGCCTAAAATAGAAGTAGGCGATTGCGCAACCCCTGTGGCGGCGTGCTCCGGCTGGGCTGACCCGGTGGCGGGCTTCTACGCTGACACTAGTTATCCCAAATCAAGAAT
>CAKRDT010000024.1 GCA_934316545.1 uncultured Agathobacter sp.
TAAAAATTGAGCCCAGCAGAGATTTTCGCAAATTCAATGATTTTGTCTAAAATCGTGTTCAGCGTAGAAGCCCGCCATCGGGTCAGCCCAGCCGGAGCACGCCGCCACAGGAGTTTCGCAATCGCCTAAAAGATATGAAAAACGAAGGAGAATTCTTATGAAAAAGGCCGCCGTTATCAACGACTTATCCGGTTTCGGCAAATGCTCTCTGACTGCGGCGATCCCGGTATTGTCGGCTTTGGGCGTACAGTGTTGTCCGCTCGCCACCGCCGTGCTGACCGGACAGACCGGCTATCCGTATTTCCACTGCACGGATCTAACCGAAATGATGCCGCAATATACGGACGCATGGATGCAGAATCAGGTGCATTTCGATGCGATCTACAGTGGATACATGACCGGGCGCAGACAAATTGAACATCTTCTTGATCTGATCGCGCGCTTTCGATGCGATGACACCCTTCTGCTGGTTGATCCCGTAATGGGTGATGACGGGCGCGTGTACGGCATCTATTCCGAAGACCTTCTTGCAGGAATGAAAGAATTATCGCGGAAAGCGGATGTCATCACACCAAACCTGACCGAAGCATGCCTGCTTTCCGATACGGATATCGCAAAGGCAACCGATTACACCGATACCGACAGTTTTCTCGCTTTTGCCGCCGAAACTGCCGCAAAGCTGCGCGATCTTGCGGAAAATCCGCAGGATGTGGTCATTACCGGAGTCAAGTGTAAGAAAGAAGAAACGCCTTTTATCTATAATATTGCAGTCACGGAACGCGGCGTACACACGAGCCGCTCGCATCTGTTCAATCGCAGCTTTTCCGGCACAGGTGATTTGTTTGCATCCGTCCTGTGCGGCTGTCGGGTAAATGGTATGACAACCGAAGCAGCCGTCGATCTGGCGGGACAATTTCTGTACCACAGCATTGCAGACACAATGAATGATAATGTATCGCCAAATGACGGTATCAATTTTGAAAAATACCTGATTGATTTGATAAACGCAACTGCCCTACAGAAAAAGGCGACCTGAAACCAAATCCACTGAAAATGAACAAAAAGGAGTAGTGAACCATGAATAATGAAGCAGCATCTACCAACCACGCACTGACAAATCAAAACGTCCGCCTTCTGACTTCCACCGCGATTTTTGCAGCCATGATCACCGTTATGACCGCCTACATCTGCCACGTCCCGGTCGGAACAAACGGAGGTTATATTCATTTTGGCGACAGTCTGATCTATCTGGCGACCACGCTTTTGCCGACACCATACGCTTTGGCTGCCGCAGCAATCGGCGGCGGTATGGCCGACCTTCTGACCGCTCCGATGTGGGCACCGGCAACCATTATCATCAAGATGATTATCACCATCCCTTTCACAAACAAGGCCGAAACGATCATTAACATCCGTAACATCGCCGCAACTGTGATTGCTTTCCTGTTGAGTGGAACCGGCTACTACATCGCCGAGGCAATTCTCTTCGGAACCAAGACCGCTTTCCTGATGTCGCTTTCCGGAAGCTTGATTCAGAGCGGCGGAAGTGCTATTGTATTTATAATTTTGGGAATCTTTCTCGACAAGATCGGTTTCAAAAAGAGATTCTTAAAATAATTTTTGATTCAACCGGGAGGCTTTCATTATGGCTAAGATTTTATATGTATACAACGATCAGGTATACGCCAATATTACCAATAAATGCGACTGTGCATGTACCTTCTGCATCCGTTCGCAGAAAGATGGCATCGGTGACGCCGAAACGCTCTGGCACAAGGTGGATCCGACGCTTGAGGACATCTATGTTGCGATCGATGCGTTTGATTTCACAGGATACCGCGAATTCGTTTTCTGCGGATACGGTGAACCGACCTGCGCATTGGACAATCTTCTTGCAAGCGCACGCTACGTCAAAGACAAGACCGGGCTTCCGATCCGTGTCAATTCCAACGGACTCGGCAATCTCTACCACAAACGGGATATCATTCCGGAACTTGCCGAAGTCGTTGACAGTGTCTCGATCAGTCTGAATGCGCCAAACGCAGAGGAATATGAAAAAGTAACGCGCCCATCATTCCCAAACGCTTACACGGCAATGCTGGATTTCGCAGAGGAATGCGGACGCCTGATGAAACATACGCAGCTCTCTATCGTAGACGTTCTTCCGGCAGAAGACATTGCCGCCTGTCAGAAGATCGCCGATGAGCGGGGCGTACATTTAAAGGTTCGTAAGTTTTCCCAGGGGGCTTAAGATCGGAAGTCCCTTGCGGTTGGACGGCTTGTTTTCTTCCGCTGCCTGTGCCAGCCGGTTACGGATGTTCTGCATCCGGTTATCCAACTGTGCACTGATTTCAGCACACTCGGTAAGTTCTGCCGCTAATTGTTCCGCCTCCGTTGGCGGGACATTTTTCTTATACCGGACTTTATGCTCCAGACTTGCCCAGAAATCCATCGCAATCGTCCGAAGCTGCACTTCTACCTTCATCTCGCGCTTTTCACTCTGTAAAAAGATCGGTACAGACACAATCAGATGAAGGCTCCGGTAGCCGCTCGGCTTTGGGTTTTTGATATAATCCTTCATCTCGATCAGACGGATATCATCCTGCTGCAACAGGCATTTTGCCAGAAGGTAAATATCCTCCGGAAACGAGCACACAACGCGCACCCCCGCAATATCGTTGATATTCGCCTCGATCGATTCCAATGTCAGCGGAATATTTTTGCGCCGCACTTTCTTGATGATACCATCCAGCGATTTCACTCTTGTCTTGATCGACTCAATCGGATTTCTGTCATACTCTAACGAGAACTGTTCGTTGAGTACCTTAAATTTCGTCTCAATCTCCATGATCGCGCATCGGTAATATGCCATCATAGCATCCATCGGCTTCGTGTTCTCCTGCACAAAATCCAAGAATTCATCGGACATCAGGCTGTTGCGCACCAGATCCGTCATCGCCTGTTCAATATAATCATTCATATAAGCATCTATCTTTCGCATGGCTGTCACCCCTTTATCTCTTGATATGTAGTCTTTGCAGCCTCATATTGATAAAGCTTTTTGAGCTACAAAGACTTCTCTGTATTTTCATCAGCAGTTGTTATCATAGTCCTATTATAAACGATAGGGTGTGAAAACAGAATGAACAAAGCATAAACTTTTACTTAAGATTCGCCAAAAGACTCCCCCGCAATTGGCGAATTACGGTCATGCAAAAAATCCCCGGAACTGGGATGCACTCGACATACACCCACTTCCCAGGGATTTCTGATTCTCTTAAAATCAATCCTTGAATAAATCCGTTGAATAGTAGCGATCTCCACTATCCGGAAGCAAAGCTACAACCGTCTTACCCTTGAACTCAGGACGCTTTGCGACCTCGATTGCTGCATATAATGCGGCACCGGATGAGATACCTACCAACACGCCTTCCTCCTTTGCAATTTCTTTGCCTAATGCAAAGGAATCTTCGTTGGATACCGGAATAATTTCATCATAGATTTCTGTGTTCAATGTATTCGGAACGAATCCTGCTCCGATACCTTGAATCTTGTGTGCTCCTGCCTGACCGGTAGAAAGTACGGCAGATGTTGCAGGCTCAACTGCTACGATCTTCACATCGGTTTTCTTACTCTTTAAGAATTCGCCGACACCGGTGATGGTTCCGCCTGTTCCGACACCGGCTACAAATGCATCAACCTCTCCGTCAGTATCTGCCCAGATCTCCGGACCGGTTGTCTTTCTGTGTGCTGCAGGGTTTGCAGGATTCTCAAACTGCTCCGGGATGAAGCTGTCCGGGATCTCTTTGTGGAGTTCCTCCGCCTTGGCGATCGCACCCTTCATTCCCTTGCTTCCATCGGAGAGAACAAGTTCTGCACCGTATGCCTTGATGATGTTACGACGCTCGATACTCATTGTCTCAGGAAGAACAATGATAAGACGGTATCCCTTGGCCGCTGCGATTGCTGCAAGTCCGATTCCGGTATTACCGGATGTCGGCTCGATGATCGTGGAACCTTCCTTTAATTTTCCGTCTCTCTCTGCCTGCTCGATCATTTCCTTCGCGATACGATCCTTAACGGATCCTGCCGGGTTAAAATACTCAAGCTTCGCAAGAAGTCTTGCCTCTAAACCGTACTTCTTCTCAATGTGTGTCAATTCTACGAGTGGTGTATTTCCAATAAGTCCTAATGTTCCCTGGTAAATGTTTGCCATAATCTTATTCCTCCAACCTTTTATTTTTCGTCCGGATTTTTAATTCCTTATTTTCCCACTGTATTAGTGGGAATTGATTTGTTGTATTGAATATACACCTATTCCGGCAGAGTGTCAACAACTTTTTGCGAATTGCCGATAAAAGAAAAAGCACCGGATTTCTCCGATGCTCTGCTTATCGCTATCTCTACACTACATAATCTTGTTCTCATAATCCTGCAAAAAATGATATATATGATCTACATACACCACATCATTCTCCAGTCGGTACAACATAAAATAACTATGCTTTTTAAAATTGATTCGCTTATAACCTCTTGTCTTCAGTTTTTCATTTTCGCAGTATTTCAAACTGCCGGCAACAACAGAAAGCTCATCAATTGTCACATCATAATCCCCGAGCAAATTTGCAGCCGCCTGCGTATTCCTCTTTTGAGTAACTAAATACCATACATAACTGTCTAAATCCGCCTTTGCATCATCTGTCACCAAAACTCTATAATCCATATTTTGCTCTCAACTCTCTTGAAACCTCTCCTGCATCTGAAAACTTACCATTCTTAGCATTCTCTCTTGCAGCATCAAGCTCATTTATTATTTCATCTTCCGACTTCAATTTGTATGGATTATCGTTTCCTCGATTAACAAAAAATCTCTTGGTCACTTCATAAATCGTATTAACATCATCTTCCGGTAAAGTTTCTAACATCGATACCGTTGCTTCTAATATGCTCATAAAGTTTCCCCCTTTTTTCTGTTTTCTTGTCCTTACTTAATATAAGTATACCTATTTGAAGTATATCATAAACATATTTCAAACACCATACATCTTATTATTCTCACATGTGAAAAAGCATCGGATTTCTCCGATGCTCTATCACTTATTTTTCTTTCTCATACGAACTATCTCAATGTCCTGCGGACAGAATGTTTTATCCTTACTAGTTATCTTTACTTTCAATTTTATGTCGTCGGTATGACCAATTCCAATTGTAATGTAAGATTTGCTACCCTTGGCAGCGATTCCCTTGAACGTCACTTCGTCCACGCGCTTCTTTCCTTTGGCGTCATATCCTAATCCTAAATACTCATCATTGTTGCAACTGGCTCCCAGCCCTTCATCATAATCTTCCCATAACCATGGGACTACGTACATGTCCTTTCCGGCAGTTCCGTCAAGAATTGTAATCTGGATTGTCAGTTCCGCATCCTGCTTCATCTTCAATGGAATCTTATACGTTGTAGATTTGTTGAATGTATAAGTCTCTGTATAAGACTTCACATATTTCGTTGCTGCGTATGTGTCTACGGTTGTTGTAGCCAGAAGCGAAACAACAAGCATGATTGCCATCATTCCGCTCAATATTCGATTTCTGATCGTTTTCACGTCCTGTTGCCTCCTTTCTTCGCATACAATTCCATACTGTAATAACACTTTACATCATACAGCCCCGTATTTGCAACCCCTTTTCACTGATTATTCTATCTTTTTAAGAAATTCCGCTTTCTTGATACCTTTTGCAGGCTTATCCTTCGCAATATCCCGGTCCATTCCACTGAAAATAATCATTTTTCCCGCTCAATCGTTCCGCCGCAAAGCACATAATCATCGCGATAGAATACGGCTGCCTGTCCCGGTGTCATCGCGCGCTGCGGCTCATCGAACACGGCTCGCAGCGTTCCGTCTCCCTGCGGATAAAGTGTACATGGCGCGCCCGCATGCGAATAACGGACTTTTCCGATTGCATGTACCGGTTCTGCTAAACTTTCTTCCGCCATATAATTAACATTTGCTACCGTGCATTCTCTGCGGAAAAGACTCTCCGACTTACAAAGCACAACCTCATTGGTTTCCGGTCGAAGTTCCTTCACAAAAATCGGAGTAGCACTTGGAATACCGAGTCCCTTTCGCTGACCGATCGTGTAATGAATCAACCCCCTATGCTCCCCCATGATGTTGCCGTCCTCGTCCACAAAGTTGCCCGGAAGGCTTTCCCGTCCGGTTTCCCTTGCAATAAATCCGGCGTAATCGTGATCCGGCACAAAGCAGATATCCTGGCTATCGCGCTTCGTTGCGACCGGAAGCCCGATTTCTTCCGCAATCTTGCGGATCTGTGGCTTCTCGTAATCACCGACCGGCATCAGGGTATGTGCAAGCTGCCGCTGCGTCAGATTGTATAAAGCATATGTCTGATCCTTTGCCGCTGTCACCGAATTTCGAATGCTGTACCTTCCGTTTGCCAGCTTCGTAATACGTGCATAATGACCGGTCGCAATATAATCAGCACCAATCTCTAACGAACGCTGCAGAAGCGACTCCCATTTTACATAACGGTTGCAGGCAATACACGGATTGGGTGTACGCCCCTTCTCGTATTCATCAATAAAATAATCAATGACCGACTTTTGAAAATCCGCCTTAAAATTCATAACATAATATGGGATTTCCAACCGGTCTGCCACGCGACGCGCATCATCGACCGCAGACAATCCGCAGCATCCGCCTTCCCGCGACTGCGTGAATACATCTTCCTCCTGCCAGATCTGCATCGTAACACCGATCACATCGTAGCCCTGCTCCTTGAGGAGATACGCCGCAACCGAAGAGTCCACGCCTCCCGACATTCCTACAACTACCTTTTCTTTCATCCTTGCTTACCTCATTTATCTCATATGGGGCTATGCCCCGAGAAAGAATCAACCTGCACTAATTCTAGCACAGGTTGATGATATTGTGTATCCATTTTACAATTTGCGATTCAACTCAAATCCCAAACCAGTCTTTAGTACTCCTCTTCCGGAGCCTCTTCCTTCTCGCTGATATCATTAACCGGGCGCTCAAGGCCTTCGATCTTGATATGATGCTTCTCCGCATAATCCCACAGTGCTGCGTGGATTGCTTCCTCAGCAAGCAAAGAGCAGTGAACCTTTACAGGCGGAAGTCCATCCAGAGCCTCCATAACAGCTTTGTTGGTTACTTCTAAGGCTTCCTGAATCGTCTTGCCTTTTACCAGCTCGGTCGCCATACTGCTGGTTGCGACAGCGGCGCCGCAACCGAAGGTCTTAAATTTTGCTTCCTGAATAACGCCATTGTCATCGATATCAAGGTACATACGCATGATGTCTCCGCACTTTGCGTTACCAACCGTTCCGACCCCGCTTGGGTTCTCAATCTCACCTACATTACGCGGGTTATTAAAATGATCCATTACTTTCTCGCTATACATAATTTTTCCTCCAAATTTCTAAACCTGTGTCCGCTCTGATGATATTTTATAACTTGTCAAACATAAGCCTTCCTTTCGGCTTACTTGTTCTTGCGTACAAAATCTTCGTACAGTGGCGACATGCTGCGCAGACGCTCAATAATCTTCTTTAAGGTATCAACGGTATAATCAATATCTTCCATGGTCGTCTTCTCGGAGATGGTCAGACGCAGACTTCCGTGTGCGATCTCATGCGGCAGACCGATTGCAAGAAGTACATGTGACGGATCCAATGAGCCGGATGTACAAGCCGATCCGCTGCTGCCGCAGATACCTGCCTGATCCAAAAGGATCAGCATCGACTCACCCTCGATGAACCGGAAGCAGAAGTTTGCATTATTCGGAAGCCGATCCGTACGGTGTCCATTCAATCGCGAATACGGAATTTCATTTAAAACGCGCTCGATCAGATGATCACGAAGCTTTATCTCATATTCGTTATTCTTTTCCATATTGGCAACAGATATTTCCGTTGCCTTACCGATGCCGACGATACCCGGTACATTGTGTGTTCCGGCACGGCGCTGGCGTTCCTGTGCGCCACCATGAATGAAAGAAAGAATCTTAACGCCTTTACGGATATACATGATTCCGATGCCCTTTGGTCCGTTAATCTTGTGACCGCTGGCGGAAAGCATATCAATGTTCATCTCATCGACGTTGATTGGAATATGTGCAAAAGCCTGTACTGCATCCGTGTGGAACAAAACGCCATGCTTCTTGGCGATCGCACCGATCTCTTTCAGTGGCTGAATGGTTCCAATCTCATTGTTTGCAGCCATAACAGAAATCAGTATCGTATCCGGTCGGATTGCAGCTTCCAGCTCGTCCAGCTTTACTTTACCATCCTCGTCTACACCCACATACGTCACTTCATACCCGTGTTTTTCGAGCCACTGTGCCGTATGAAGGATCGCATGATGCTCGATCGCCGTCGTGATAATGTGTTTGCCTTTGTTGGCATAAGCTTCAGCAGTCGCTTTTAATGCCCAGTTATCGGACTCGCTTCCGCCGCCGGTAAAGTAAATTTCATCCGTTTTTGCACCGATCGCTTTTGCGACCGTCTCGCGTGCATGATCCACACCACGCTTTGCCTCTCCCGCAAAGCTGTAGATTGCAGATGGATTACCGTAATGCTCGGTAAAATATGGTAACATTTCGTTTACTACTTCCGGATAAACCTGCGTAGTTGCTGCATTATCCATATAAATTAATTTACTCATAATCGTATCCTCTCTAATTTTTATGCTTGTTCTTCTAATCATCACTGTTAGATGACATAATCTCCGTTTTTCTCCCGCTGCCAGTCCACAAGATCCTGTAATGTTGTATGGTCAACCACCTCACTGACCGCATCATTGATCTTCTTCCACAGAATCAGTGTCACACAGCTCTCCTGTCTTTCGCAGTTTACCTCATCCTCCTCAATACAGGATACCGGTGCAAGCGATCCTTCTGTCAACCGAAGAATCATGCCGACCGTATAATCTTCCGGTTCCTTCCGCAGCATATAGCCACCCTGCGCACCACGCACACTCTTGACATATCCCGCACGATTCAATACCGAAATAATCTGCTCCAAATATTTATCAGAAATCCCCTGCCGCTTCGCAACATCTTTGAGGCTGACCGGACTCCCTGTATCATTCATTGCAAGATCGAGCATCAAACGCAATGCATATCTTCCTTTTGTTGATATCTTCATGTTTTCATCTCTTTCCTATATTATATGCTTGCCAAACGCACACCCTCATGGTTTCATTCTATTAATTCCTAGTTGCGTTTTAATTCCTACTAAAATACTATATATTCATATTATGGTTTTGTCAATCCAATTTATGTATCTTATTCTATACATTTTTCACAATTTGTCGTTCTGCCTTGTCAATGATTGCCTCCATCATCTTTTTATGCTAAAATGCAAGAGTGTTTCGACACCTTATTCTTACAGACGAAAAGAGGTATGTATTTATGGCAAGAGGCGTTGCAAATAAAAACTATTGGGTATTATTACTGCTCGTATTAGCCGGAGTTGTATTAGGCGGTTTTATCGGAGAACTGACTTCGAATGTATCGTTTCTGCATTGGCTTTCTTACGGACAATCCTTTGGTCTTCAGAAGCCGCTGGTTCTCGACCTCGGCATTCTGGTGCTTACGTTCGGACTGACGATCAAAATTACCATCGCAGGCATCATCGGAATTTTACTTGCAATTCTCATTTATCGATTATTGTAAAGCACCTCAAAGGCGGTATAAAGTTTCCCTGCAAACCGGAAACCCTATACCGCCTTTATGATTCACCATAATACAATTTCTATGCTTCTTTTAACCATTGCTGAAGTTTCCACATCTGCTTCTTCATTGTCTCGCGTCCCAGCTTATAAGCAGCAAGCAGCTTCTGACGGTCGCGCTCGACTTTGCTTACATCAATCTTCTTCGGCGGCCGGATCACATACAAAGAGCCTTCCTCTTCCTTCTTTCGAATATACTCTAAAGTTTCATTGTATATCTCATGGCGGTGCTCCATTGCCTCAATCAGCTTTGGGTATTTGCGAAGCCGCATCCGGATCAGTGGCATGAACTGATTTTTGGTCTTCGCATAATCAAGCGGCTGCGTCAGGATTACAACATTGCGGTCATAGCCAATTTCTTCCATATAGCGCACAGGAATCGAGTCTGCGATCCCGCCGTCCAGCAGCTCATAGCCATCCACACTCACAACCCTTGATACAAGTGGCATAGATGCCGACGCGCGCAGCCACATCATGCCTTCTTTATCGCATCGATCCACTTGCTTATAGACGGCCTCCCCGGTGTTCAGATCCGTTGCAACCACATAAAAAGGCATCGGATTTTTGCTGTATGTTTCATAATCAAACGGGTCCAGATGATCCGGAATGTCGTGGTAGCAGAACTGCTCACCAAAAATATCCCCTGTCTTAAGGAGCGAACCGACCCCCGCATAATGCGGATTATTGCAATACGCTGCATTATATCGGATGACACGTCCCGGCTGCCTTGATTTATAATTACAGCCAAATACCGCGCCTGCCGATACCCCGATCGCACCGTCAAATTCCATTCCCTGTTCCATCATAATATCAATAACTCCGGCGGTAAACATGCCACGCATTGCTCCGCCCTCCATGATTAATCCTTTTCTCATGTATGTTCCCTCCTTTCCGCTCGAACCTGCCCATTTCAACTTGACACCATCTCTCTATCCAACAGGCACATCCCGTACTTTGAGTCTCTTACGTTTTCTTTTATATTATCCATCTTCACTCGATATTTCAAGCTTTGATTTCACTTACCCCTTCCCATAAGATAAGACTTCCAATGGTTTTTGTCCCCAGGTTTCATAAAAATGCACAATATGAAACCCGGGTATCTGCAACAGATACCCGGGCCTCCCCTCTTATTTATATCAATGTTATACCTTATACTGAATCGAGCGCCCTCACACTCTCAGTATTTTTTAAAACGAATGGAACTAACTCATGAACAGCTGATTTCTTAAGTTCGATCATTTGCAGGAGGATCTCCACACTTCGTTGTGCAATCTCCTCATATTTCTGACGAATCGTTACAATTTTCGGATTGTAATAATCCGCCAGCTGCGTTCCGTCGAATCCAACGATCGAGATATCATCCGGAACCCGAAGTCCTGCGTCAAAGATTGCGCGCATCGCGCCAACTGCCATCACATCTCCCATTGCGAAGACAGCTGTAATCGGAATCCTTCGACACAGAAGCTCGTTCATTGCATGGTAAGCACTTTCAAAGGAATAACGTGCCTTGGCAAAATAGTTCTCCTGAAACTCCATTCCATGTTTCTCATAACTCTTGCAGCATCCCTGATAACGGTGCTCACTCGGGGAGGATGCATCCGGATCACCACCGATCAACGCAATATTGCGATGACCATGGTCAAACAGATAATCCATCGCCACTTCGGAAGCCGCCGTATCATCGGTTGAGACGGAGGATAAGTTATCAAAACCGAGTTTATCTGCCCGGTCAGTTACAAGAACACACGGAACATCTACTTGTGAGAACTGCTGCTTAAAATACTGTGCATTACTGCCTAGGAAGAAAATTCCTCGCGGCTTATGCTCGCGGCAAAGCCGAACGGCCTCTGCCACTTCGTTCGCTTCCTCATCCAGATAATGGATACGAAGCGCATAATCCGAATGCTCCAATGTTGACTGCAACGCTTCAATTACACTGGTAAACAGCATATTTGACGTACCTCTTACTAAAATTAATATGCTTTTACTAACCGTCTGTTTCAAATGTTTGGCATTATTGTTCGGCACAAACTGATGTGCCTCAACAATCTCCATGATTTTCTCTCGGGCTGCCGGGCTGACATCCCGGCGTCCGTTTAACACTCTTGAAACGGTACTGACTGAATAGCCAGACTCTTTTGCTATATCAACTATCGTCATGCTGTAAACCTCTCAAAGACTCCTCTTTTAACCCTTGACAGCTCCTGCAAGAACACCTTCGATAATATACTTCTGACACGCAATATAGAAAAGAATAATCGGAAGGATAGCAAGAACCAGGACTGCCATCATTGCACCCCAGTCGATCTGTCCATGACTCTGTTTCAAGAACTGTACAGCGATCGGGATGGTCTTGTATTTGTTAATGTTAAGTACCAGACTCGGCAGAAGGTAATCATTCCATACCCACATTGCTTCAAGAATGGCAACGGTTACGGTTGTTGGTTTCAAAATTGGGAAAACAACTTTGAAGAATGTCTGCAGCGGACTGCATCCATCAATCATCGCTGCTTCCTCGATTTCCAGCGAGATACTTTTTACGAAACCGGTAAACATAAATACCGCAAGTCCTGCTCCAAAACCAAGGTACACAACAATAATACCAACCGGATTCGACAAGTGCAAAATATTTGCAAATTTCGACAGTGTAAACATTACCATCTGGAATGGTACGATCATAGAAAACAGACACATTACATAAATCGCTTTTGTCGCTTTGGTATGTACTCTTGTAATGTACCATGCAGTCATGGAACAACACAGAATAATGAGTGCAACCGATCCAACAGTAATAAAAAGTGAATTCCCGAAACATCCCCAGAGATTCGTTTTACGAATACCGTTGGAATAGTTGAGCCATCCACACATTGCTCTTTCAATACCGCTGACAAATTTATCCCAGCCCTCTGAAAGCGGGTTCGCACTCGGGCTGAATGGATGAGTAAAGATGTAAGCTTTACGCTTGAACGAGTTCAAAAATACGATCAGTATCGGTGAAATCCACAGGAAACTGACGATGGCAAAAATTACGGTTAAGATTCCACCGTGTTTTGCGCGACGAACAGCACTAATCTCTGACTGCTTCTTTTCTTTAGCCATTATTCTGCCACCTCCTTGCTCGTTGTCAGCTTATTCTGTACCAATGAAATGATTGCAACCAGAATAAAGAAAATTACCGCCTTTGCCTGACCTACACCCTGCCAGCCTGTCGTACCATACATGGTGTTATAGATATTCAGTGCAAGTAACTCGGACATCTTGCCCGGATTACCACCGGTCAAAGCCAGGTTCTGATCAAACAGTTTGAAACCATTGGTCAGAGTCAGGAATGAACAAATGGTAATCGTCGGCATCAACATAGGAAGTGTTACGTTCTTCAGAAGCTGCCATGCATTTGCTCCGTCAATCTTGGCTGCCTCAATCAGTTCACCCGGAATATTCTGAATACCTGCAATATAGATAATCATCATATATCCGATCTGCTGCCAGCAGACTACAATAATCAGTCCCCAGAATGCGTACCACTGTGTAGATACGATCGTCTTGGAAAAATGAGCCAGACAGCTATTGAAAATCATTAACCAAATGTAACTTAATACAATACCACCGATCAGGTTCGGCATAAAAAATACGGTACGGAACAGGTTTGTTCCCTTGATTCCTTTTGTAAGAAGCATACCGATTGCAAATGCTACCACGTTGATGATAAGTACCGATACAATGGTAAACAATGCCGTGTACCACAGCGAATGCAAAAATGTCGTATCGAGTTTGCCGTTTACAAACAGGATTTTTGTATAATTTTCTAAGCCTTTCCATTTCCAGTCCGTTACTGTCGTAAACTTACAGAAGGAAAGGAAAATTCCATACACAAATGGTACAATAAATCCAATTGTAAATGCGATCATTGTCGGGATCAAAAATATTGGGAAATATCTCTTAATCGCTTTTTCCATAATAGTTTCCTTTCGCTTTTTAAAAATGGGGTGTAAGCGGCTCGCCACTTACCCCCCTTTTCATTCATGAGTTTTTGATGAAATTTTGAAAATTACTGCTCGTTAGCAAGAGCCCACTGATTAGCCCAACCGTCAACGAATGCTGTAACAACATCATCCCAGCTTCCCTCACCTGCTGTGTAAGCAGTAAGAGCAGCTACAACATCAGCTCTCCATGTATCTACGTTTGGAGTAGCATTGAAGCTCCATGCTACAGAAGTCTTTCCAGCTGACATTAAAGCGTTAGAAGCCTGTGCGAAAGCGTTCTTTGTCTCATAATCACCAGTGAATGTGTCAAATGGAGCTGTAAGTCCCATAGCGTTTGTGATAGCGTCACGGCCTTCGTCAGAAGTAATGCACCACTCAAGGAAGTCTAATGAAGCATCAATATCTTCCTGATCAGCCTTCTGGTTGATTGCCCAATAGTTCTCTGTACCTACGCAAAGACCCTGATTTTCATCATCAACACCAAAGTAGATTGGCATCATTGATAAGTCTTCGGCTGTAACTGTATAACCGTTATCAGGATTTGTAAGTGGTGCGAACTCCCAATCACCATTCTGATAGAAGACTGCCTCACCCATACCAAGCTCTGCCTCTGCATTTAATGCACCAGAGTTCAATGTCTTAGGATCTGCTGCTGAATCGCTTGTGTACATATCCCAAACAGCCTTAAAGTTGTCAAGATACTTACCTGTAATCTTCTCTTCACCAGCGGTAAGATCTGCACCGTCATCCTTGAACTCATAGTACAGTGGCATATTTGCAAGATGTCCTGAGAATCTCCATGAAGATCCATCATCAAGACCAGCGGAAGCAAATGCCTCTGTAAGATTGGTTCCAAGTGCATCGTTGATCTCATCAACTCTTGAATTGATATCATCTGCAACTGCCTTTAAAGTATCAAAATTGTTAATCTCGTCAACAGACTTAACAACTGCTCCATCCATTCCGCAGTAGCCTTCCAGAATGGTCTTGTTGTAAATAAGTCCATAGCACTCATAACAGTTTGCCACACTGACAACCTTGTCGCCGTTCTTGAGTGCAAGGGACTTATCTGTTAAGTGATCGTAGAGTGCTGTGTCAGAAAGATCCATTGTGTAGTCTTCCCAGGTCTTAGCTGCTGCTGAGTTACCTACTGTAAAGATTGTAGGAGCCTCTGCCTTAGCCATCTCGGCCTGTAATGTTGTATTGTACTGTCCGTCTGCTGCAGTAAGTACTGTTACATCAACACCTGTCTGATCGGTGTAAGTCTTAGCTAAGTTCTGCCAAGCCTCATCTGTCTCAGGCTTGAAGTTTAATAAATAAACAGAACCTGTAGCTGTTGTCTTATCTCCGGCAGCCTGTGTGCCACCGTTGCTGTCACTGCTTCCACCGTTTCCGCCACAGCCAGCCAACATTGTTGCTGCCATTGCTGATACTAACAATACTGATACTAATTTCTTCTTCATACTCGTTTTCCCTCCCTAAAATTATGAATTGAGTAATCATCTTTGGAAACGTTTCCGAAAATGTTCTCGGTAACGTTTTCAGTAAGGTAACTATATACCCAACGACGTGGTTTGACAAGTAGGCAATTTCGTTTTTGTAGACTATTCTAAATTTGCGGGGATGTTTTTGTGCACAATTAAGTATAAAAAGAACAAGAAAGAACAAAAAGAATAAAATCAAAGCGTTTTCATTAAAATACAATTTGAAAATAGATATAAAAAAGCAAAAGCCGGCTGACATCCGGTAGCTTCATTGCTACCTTTTCTGTCACCCGACTTTAGTATCTGCCAGTCACAAAACGCATAAACGAAACCGGTTTGCGCCCGCAGCTTCTAGTCCGCTGTACATAATCTTTATAATACTGAATCACCTGTACAAAGGACATGGTTGGATCGATGGTACGCATACTCAACACCTCCTTTAACTCTTTTCGGCGTAAGTATAGCACCCTCTTTGGTAAAAATCAATAAATTTCATGTAAAATTTTTGTGCAAATTTCCATACAAACATTATTATCGGGCATTTGCCGGTTCTACATTAACCGCTTTTCCCTTAATCTTAACATTCTTCATTGCACGCAGAACATCTTTTCCATATTCCTGCGGGACTTCGACAAAGGTATAATTGTCGTACATATCGATTGCACCAACCAGTTTACCCGGAATCTTTGCCTCTCCGGCAACAGCACCTAAAATATCTCCCGGACGGATACGCTGACTCTTACCAATGTTGATGAAAAGGCGTACCATTCCCTCTTCCGCACCGGTGTCTCCGGATAATGCATCTTCCATGTCACGATCCTCTTTGGAAAGTTCCACGCCCCCGATTGCCTGCTTTAAGAAAGCGGCAGCAATATCCATCGCTGTGTAATCGCTGTTATTTACCTGACGTTCGATCAGATCGATCATGTCTTTCAGCTGGCCATCCTCGATGATCTGACCGATTTCGCCTAAAATCTTTTCTGCCTTGATTTCAGCCACATCATCCGAAGACGGAATCGGTTGTGCCTTGATCTTTGTCTTACAATAACGCTGGATTTCTTTCAGCTTATACACTTCTTTTCCTTTGACAAAGCTGAAGGCGCGGCCGTTTCTGCCCGCACGGCCGGTACGACCGATTCGATGCACATAGTACTCATTATCCTGTGGCAGGTCAAAATTAAATACCGCTTCTACATCATCCACATCAATTCCGCGCGCAGCCACATCCGTTGCAATCAGAATATCACACCGACCGTTGCGGAAGCTTTTCATCACACGATCCCTCTGCTGCTGCTTCATATCTCCATGGATTCCCTCCGCTGCGTATCCGCGTCCCTGCAATTCGGAAGCCAGTTCATCGACCATACGCTTCGTATTACAGAATACAAGGGAAAGCTTTGGATTATAGTAATCAAGCAGGCGGGTAAGCACATCTACCTTATCGTTGCGCCGTACATCGTAATAGTATTGGTCAATACTCGGAACTGTCAGTTCCTTCTTTGTTACTTTGATCGTTTGGGCATTCTTCTGATACTTCTTTGTAATCTCTAAAATTGGTTTTGGCATGGTTGCCGAAAAAAGCACCGTCTGGCGATCCTCATTCTCAACATAAGAAAGAATCGTTTCAATATCCTCACGGAACCCCATATTGAGCATCTCATCTGCTTCATCCAATACAAATGTATTCACGTAGTCACAACGGATGGTTTTGCGTCTGAGATGATCCATGATT
Source organism: uncultured Agathobacter sp. (assembly GCA_934316545.1). Lineage (GTDB taxonomy): Bacteria > Bacillota > Clostridia > Lachnospirales > Lachnospiraceae > Roseburia. Next base: position 16,973 of record CAKRDT010000024.1, read on the forward strand.
CGTCCCGGAGTTCCGATAATGATCGTCGCTCCGCCTTTTAATGCTTTAATCTGGCGGGAAATATCCTGTCCTCCATATACCGGGAGAACCTTGATGCCGTGCATATATTTTGCAAGTTTGCGGATTTCTTCCGCGCTCTGGATTGCAAGCTCTCTCGTCGGCGAAAGCACAATTGCCTGTGTCTTCTTATTGTTCGGATCAACCTTCATTAAAAGAGGGATTCCGAAAGAAGCTGTCTTACCGGTTCCTGTCTGTGCCTGACCGATCACATCAACGCCACTCATAACAACAGGAATTGCCTGTGCCTGAATCGGTGTTGCCTCCTCAAATCCCATCTCCTTGATTGCCCGCAAAAGCTGCGGGTATAAATTTAATTCTTCAAATCTTACTGTTTCCATTCTGTTCCTTTTCTTTGCTCGTTTCTATGCCTCCTGCTGCGTTACTGCAGCGTTCCAAATATCATATCATCGGATTCTTTAACATCTCCAACACAGTAATTATTTCTGCTGAACTTCTTTACACGGTAAAGCATATTATCTGCTGAATGAAAGAAATCCCACATTTTATTTCCTTTCCGTGGTACATCCCAACAGATTCCCTGTGAAACGGTTACAATCGGCAACGCCTTGGAATAACGATGTTCCATCTGCAGATTCATCACTCTTTTTTTCAATTCGTTTGCAAATGCTACAATCTGTTCGCGTGTCACATTCTCATAAATGATGGCAAACTCATCTCCGCCATATCGTGCACAAAATGCTTGATTCTCCGCAACAAGCTGGCGAATCGTTTCCGCAATCTGCTCCAGACAGCGATCGCCTTGTTGATGACCGTAATTATCGTTGTATTCCTTAAAATAATCGATATCAAGAATTTCCACTGCAAGCGGTATGGAATCTGCCATAGCTTCCGCAAAAACATGATCCGAATAATCGTTCATCCGGAAGCGGTTTGCCATACCGGTAAGTGGATCAAGTTCCGACTTTCTCTGCAGGACCACATTCTCCTGCTCCATTATCCAACGGGCCTTACGCGCGGACTCAAGATTTCTACGCAATGCGATCACATTGCTGACCATTCTGTTCGTCTCAGCCTCCATCAGCTCACCCAACTCATAATAGAGCCCTGCCGCCTGTAAAAACTCTGCATTCTGACCATTTTTCCTGTAATATTTCATCTTGAGAGAAAGAATCTTCATCTGTAAATTGGTAATATTAAAATTACGGACTAAAGGTTCAAGAATATCAATAATATGCCAAAAAGCCTCGTCTTTATCCGCATCAATCAGCGCACTGCAGCAATGGTAAAAATCAAAGAAGAAATCTAAAACGCTGAGGTTCTGTGGCATCATGTCCATGATCATCTGTATCTTCTCATCCCGCTCTTTCTTCATTTCCAGGCGCTGATAATACAATACTTCCACACAACAGATTGCCAGCTTATCAACCGTATGAGAACCTTCCCAATGATCCGCATGCACACGATCAAGGATTTCTTTCACCCGATCATACTGTCCCTGCTGAATAAGCGCACGCGCAAGATTACCATATATACACACCATATATGTATCACACTGCTCCTGCATCGGGGATTTCATGATCCGATCATATGCTTCCTCCAATGCCTGCTGCGCATCTGCATAGCGTCCGCATTCATAATAGAGAACACCAAGGTTAATGTTGATAATAATGCTCAGATTAGCAAAATGATAGATTTCACAATGATTGAGTCCATTCAGATAATAATCCAAAGCAATCGGAATATTTCCACGATTCAACGCCGCAATTCCCATATAATTATAGCAGCGGATCATCAGTTCCCACTCTTCCGCCTGATTCAGATACGATAACGCCCGATTCATGGTTTCAAAAAAAAGCTCTCCGTCATTGAGACCATAATACGTTTCCCCGCTATAATAATAGCCAATTCCCATCAGTTTACAATCATCGGTCTTCTGTCCGTACTCAATGATATCATTTGCATATTTCAAAGTGAGTTGCGCATTCTTTTCACGATTTTCCATAATCTGTTGGATCCATTGCTGAACAACATCATTATATTCTGTAAAATCCATTGCGTTCTCCTTTCAAATACACCGAAAAGTGCTTCTCCTACGCAAGGAGAAGCACCACTATTGTATCAAAAAATTCTACAAAGTCAAACAAAAAGCTTCTATGAATATAGAAATTCAGGAATCGCAACGCTTAATCCATCGTTTCCATTGGAAGCTCCGGTAAATAGTCTTTCGGGTTTACTGCTTTACCGTCTTTTTGCAATTCAAAATACAAATTACTGCCCTCGGCGGAATAGTATTTGGTCGGCTCACTGATATAACCGATCACCTGTCCCTCTTGCACAATATCTCCGGTGTTGAAATTCAACTCCTTCAACTGTCCGTAGATTGCGGTATATCCATCTCCCAGATCCTGCTTGACCGTACATCCTGTCACTTCATTCTCTGTAATCTCTGTGATCTTACCTTTTGCAGCGGAAAAGACTTTATCATTGACCGCACTGTCGATCACTAAGGCCGGATTGCAGCGATACTGTTCCAGTGTCGGAAAATAGATGGTCTGATCCATGCTGTAATCAAGAAGAATCTCTCCTTCTATCGGCCATGTTATACCTTTGTTCACATCAAAATGCAACGTTTCGGCTGCTATGGTTGCCTTCGCCTCCGGCTCCTTCTTCGGCTCCTCTGACTTTTCCTCGTCTTTCTTCTCATCCTGTGCCGCCTTAGCGATCTGCGCTTCCCTGATTGCATCCTTAGCGTCTTTGCTGCTCTGTGCTTCCAGCTCGTTGGATGCCGCAGAAACCTGCTCCGTTGCTTCAATCATCTGTTCCTGTGCAATCTCATTTTTACGTTCCTGCGCTTTTTCCGTTGCATATACACTGACAAATCCGATCACTCCCGCCGCAAGACAGGCGACAGCGGCTACATACTGTTGTTTTTTCATAGGGCTTTCCTCCATCATCATTTTCTCTTTGATGACAGTATTTCCAGCCCCGCGAATTTTATACAGATGCATCCTTTCTCAATTTGACGCTGTCGAAGTTCTATTTTTGCCTGACGGGTCCGGGGCAAGTCAACCATAAATGATCTTTATTCGACGTTGCCGAAGTATACAGTTATTTTCTCAGAAAAATCAGCGAATTAATTCCGCCAGCGATTTTGGATCATTGGCTGAGATACACGCAATTATCAATAACAATGGTACGGCGGAACAGTCGCCGATTTATTCTTCGTAAATAAGTATAACTCCGGCAACTGTGGATTGGCAAAATCAAATGGTTGAATTGCCCCGAATCCTGTTGTTCCAAAAATATTCACCTGACAACGGCATATTGAGAATTCAAGCTTCTGTAGAATTCGCTCGCTTCCCTTTATGTGCGTATATTATATTAGAAAGCTCGGCAAACTGCTCCAAGGAGAGTGCCTCGCCCCGGATGTTGACCGGCACCCCGAGTTCTTCAATACAGGATTGAATTTCTTCTTTGCTTAAACCAAAACTTCCGAAATTGTTGAGTCCGTTCACGAGTGTTTTTCTGCGCTGATTAAACGATGCGCGGATGACCTGAAACATCAGTTTTTCGTTATCGGCCTGTACGGGTGGCTGCTCGTGGCGTGTCAGGCGAATGACTGCGCTGCCGACTTTCGGCTGCGGCATGAAGCAGCTCGGCGGCACATTGACGACGATCTCCGGCTTTGCATAATACTGCACGGCAAGTGACAGCGCACCGTACTCTTTACTTCCCGGTCCTTCCTGCATGCGGTCCGCGACTTCCTTCTGCACCATGATCGTGATGCTGTCAATCGGAACATGGCTTTCAAAAAGCCCCATAATGATCGGGGTTGTGATGTAATACGGTAAATTTGCCACAACCTTGATTGGTCGGTCGTTGTTGCGCTCCTTTGCGAGAGACGCGATATCGACTTTTAAAATATCCTGATTTAGAACTTCTACATTATCATATGCAGAAAGTGTGTCCTTTAGAATCGGAATCAGGTTGGTATCAATTTCCACAGCGACTACTTCCCGCGCCGCCTCGCACAGATACTGCGTCATCGTTCCGATTCCCGGTCCGATCTCCAGCACGAAATCATCCTTTGTAATGTCTGCCGCGTCGATGATTTCCTCAAGCACCCGCGTATCGATCAGGAAATTCTGTCCGAATTTCTTCTGAAAATTAAAATTGTATTTTTGTAATACCTCGATGGTATTCTTCGGATTGCCAAGTGTTGCCAAGGTAAAATCTCCCTTCTGAACCAGTATCTGCAGATACCAAAATTAATATGCCATCTACCTCTTTAAAATGCCGCGTCAAACATTGCGAGCAGGAATTCGTTATACAATCGCTGGTATTCCTCGTGAAAAGTTGCTGCAATATTGCCGTCCTTCGTTCCGTTCATCTGCGCTTCCTCAAAAATTGCAAATGCCGTCTCGTACAAATCCGGATTCTTGTCATAAAAAGCCTCGGTCAGGCTGTCCTGAAACGTAAACTGCGCAGCCTGCGACAGATTCTCCATAAAATCATCTCTGCTGATGCAGCCGGCTTCCTCATAGTCCGGGATAAAAATATGCTTGTCCGCAGACTTCACAAAATCCTCATAAGCCTCTTTGACATCCTCGTAAGTAAGCGGAACGTAATTTTCGTTCCAGTATGCGTCAAACGCTTCTTTATTTTTAAATTCTTCCATAATTGTTTCCTCCGTATCTGGAACATCAGCCCATTTGGAATTGCCTTCGGCATATTGCGGTACCTCTTTGAGGTATCGCCCGGCTGACGCTGTATATTAATTATCCTATACTAATTTTATGGTCTGCGCAAGCATCCGTGATAACTCAAATGCTAACAAAGTATGTGGGAAATGTGAATTCCCGAATCAAAGAACCATAATCAATGTTCCTGCGCCAATCAACACACAACCAATGAGGGATTTCATCGTAAACCCCTCATGCAAAAAAACAAACGCAAGAATCAACGTAATCACAACGCTTAATTTATCAATTGGCACAACCTTTGATGCCTGTCCCATCTGCAACGCGCGATAATAGCATAACCAGGATGCTCCGGTTGCAAGTCCGGATAGAATTAAAAATATCCAACTCTTCTTACCGATCTGTGAAATTTCATTCTGTGCATTAGTCAAAAAAACCATGCCCCAAGCCATCACAACAACGACGACGGTTCGAATTGCTGTCGCAAGGTTGGAATTCACTCCTTCAATACCCACTTTTGCCAAAATAGATGTCAATGCAGCAAACACTGCAGATAATAATGCAAATACAAACCACATAAAATCACCCCTCCTAATGTATATTTGCGCTTATTCTCCCACACCTCTCTCACACTCAGATGCCCGTAATGTAATGATTACCGCTTTTTAACGATTTAAATTTATCATATCACAAATGTTTCCAATGAAAACCATAGCTTCCTATCTTTTATACATAATTTTTTGTGAAACCATCATTCGTTTTTCTAATCAAAAATAGATGGAACAAAGTTCCATCTACTATAATTTTCCATCATTCATTTATAATTCTTCTGTCTTAAATGTAGTATAGCCTTCTTCTTGCTGATACGTTCCTCTTCACGCGCAAGATCCGCAGAACTTGTCAACCCTATCTTATTTTCAAGCATCCGGTTTTCCTCCTTTTCTGCCATTATCGGTTACTTTTCGCTTTTCGCCAAGTAAGTTTACCTTGACCAGGTCATCTTATCGTTCTTCCCCCTGTAATCAAACTTTCCGTCATTCTTCTCTTCCATAGCCTTGATCATATGGTAGGTGTATTCGTTATACGGTGTCGGAATTCCAAGTTCCTTGCCCATGCGCATCAAAGCGCCGGAAAACATATCGATCTCCGTGTGACGCCCCGCTTCAATGTCCTGCAAAGTCGAGAACTTCGCCGATGCGCGCACCGGACTTCCGTGCTTCGAAGATGCTTCCATCTTGCTCATATCGATGCCTTTTGCGGCAGCGATCGTCTCAAGTTCATTACGAAGTCCGTCACTGATCGCCTTCATATGCTCGCTGTCCGTATAGCATCCGACCCCTACACCAAGGATTGCCTGCGGCAGATTGTTACACACATTCAGGCGGAACTTGCTCCACATCTCCTCCTGTGCGAATTCCGTGGAACGATAATGGATTCCCGTATCTGCAAAAAGCGCCTCGATTGCCTGCACGCGCCAAGGACTGCAACGCTTTGCATCTTCATGTTGTGCTCCTTTATTTCCCGCAATTACAGATAGCCTACCACAATTCCGGCATATTCTGAATGGAATCTTTCTCTGTAATCTCGCGGATGACTTTGCACGGATTGCCGGCAGCCAGTGAGTTTGCCGGAATATCTCTCGTTACGACGCTTCCCGCTCCGATCACGCAGCCTTCACCGATCGTGACTCCTCCGGTAATAACAACGTTGCTGGCAATCCAGCAGTTGGAACCGATCTCGACCGGCTTCCCGTATTCGTCATCATACACCGTACCGTCTTCTTTATGTTTCATATTGCGCTCCTGCCAACGGAACGGGTGCATCGGTGTTGCGATCGTACAATTCGGCCCGAAAAATACATTATCGCCGATGGTCACCGGGCAGGTATCAAGCACGGTAAAATTAAAGTTTGCGAAGCACTTACTCCCTATCGTTGTAAACACACCGTAATCAAAACAAATCGGTCCCTGCAAATACGTGTCTTGCCCACAGTTTGGAACCAGTTCCGCCATGATTTCCTTGCGTTTCTCCGCATCGGTATCATAAGTATCGTTGTACATCTGGGATAATCTATGCGCCTTTACTCGTAATTCATCTAATGTTTTATCGCTCGGATCATAAATCTTTCCGGCAAGCATTTTCTCTTTTTCTGTCATGTTATCTCTGATCTCCCTTTCTCTTTATTTCCTTCGTTTACTGAAAGATATTTTGCTCCCGCATATATCTCTTTAACAAAAATGCACAAAAATACGGAAATGTAACAATATCATCATTGATTCCCACATTCCCCACCATTAGTTTTATTCCATGCCTGATATCTGCATACGCATCGCTTTTTATTAATTGCCGTAAAGACTTCGCACGATTAGCATTTGCTTTCACTTCTACCGGAACAAGTTCATTTGCACTCCGAATAAAAAAATCCTCCTCCAATGTAGAATTGTCTTTTGAGTAATAGTATAACCCATACCCTTGTTTTACCAATGCCTCCGCTGCGAAATTTTCATAGAGTGCACCTTTGTAAATGCCAAGATTTTTATTTGCTCGCAAATCCATTTGTGATTCATCATCCAAACTCGCTACCAGCAACCCTGTATCAGAAATATAGACTTTATATTTACTTTCATCCACATTCCCTTTTAATGGCAACTCCGGGAATTGCAAACATTCGCATACATTAATAAGGCCGGCATCTTTCAGCCATTCTACACACCCCATATAATCCTTGGATCTTCCGCCTTTAGAAACTTTTGAATATTGAAATTTCTTGTTTTCTTTCGCAAGCTGTGCAGGAATTGATCGATATACACTCAGAATTTTTGCCTTATCCAGTCCTTGTGCATATTTAACAATATCATTTTCATAATCCAGCAATAATTGATGCTGCAAAGCCAATGATCCCTCAAACGTGCCTCTTTCAATATAACTTGATACAATTGCCGGCATTCCCCCTAAAATGCAATACTCCAGAAAAAGATTTGATAAAATCGTATGCTCCGCTTCGGAAAAAGCAATCCCTTCCAACATATGTTGAAGCATATCCAATACCATCTCTTCCGAATATCCTTTTGCCCACAAAAACTCTTCAAAATCCATAGAGTACATCTGATAATCGGTCTTGTACCCTACACTGATGCTCGCAATCCGTTGATACTGCACACCAAGTAATGAGCCTGAACATATAACATCATACTTGGCATTTTCCTTGAAAAATTTGAGTGCCGTCGCAATTTCCGGAAAATCCTGAATCTCATCAAAAAAAATCAATGTCTCATTTTCCACAAAATGTTTTGTAGGATCAATTCTGCTAATCAACTTGATAATGTGATCCGTTGAAAACCCTTCATCAATAATTGATTTATACGCTGGTTCCGTAATAAAATTAATCTCGACTACATTTTTGTAGTTTTCCCGGGCAAAGGTTCGAATTGTCTCTGTTTTTCCCACTTGCCGCGCACCCTTAATAATCAGTGGATTTCGATCCGGATTCTGTTTCCATTCCCTCAAGAAAGCATCTGCTTTTCGAACTAGATACCCCATATCATGCACCTCCAAATTTTAAGTATACCCATTATACACCTAATTGGCACCTTTTTGGGGTGTATATTTTATCAAAATCACATTTTTATGAGCTATTTTTTCTTTGATTTAACATTTTTATGAGGGAATTATATTGTGATTGGCACATTTTTATGAGCGAATCTAACCATAAGGCAAATAGCGGGGTAAATAGCAAATTTAACTTCCATGAAAGCCACCAGCTCGCCTGCTTGTGCTTTACGTATTTCCACTATCCGGTTCCTTTCTGACAACTTTCCCATTTTCTTACCGCTACAGAACAAGCTCGTAATATAAACACTTGTGCCGAATTCCACGGTATTCCTCTTCATCCACAACTCCATTTGGTCTCATTCCGCATTTTTCCATTACCCTGCAGCTTGGTTTATTCTCTTCAAAAAAACCTGCCACCACTTTTTGAAATCCCATTTCTCTCAAATCTTCAATGACTGCGTTCACCGCTTCCGTTGCATAGCCATGCCCCTGATAATCCGGATGCACAACATAACCAATTTCAATTTCCGTTCCCTCAATATCGCAATCGTTCACAAATCCGATGAACTGATCTCCTAAATAAATACCGTATTCCAAATGTGTGGTATCTTCTATACAACTGAATGCTACCAGTTTTTCACCCAAAGCAATCGCCTGATCCCTAGTCTGAAAGTCCGGCACCATAAATGTTTTTCCTATTTCCTGATTCATAAGCAAATCCGCCAGAGCCTCCACATCCTTGACCTCATATGGTTTTAGTGTAAGCCTCTCTGTCTGAATCAATGCTTTTTTCCTAATTGGCAATTTCATATTTTCACTTTCTCTAACATTATTTTTCTAAAATCCGCTTAATCTCATCCAAATTATCCACGAAATAGATTCCCGCCTGTCGTTCCGGCGTGGACAGTCCCATCTCAATCATGTGATGCAACAGTTCCTTCAAACTATCATAATACCCATTTAAGTTGTAAAGAATACACGGCGCCGAAATTTGATTCAGCGAAACCTTCGACATGATCTCCGAGATCTCCTCGAGCGTTCCGGTTCCTCCCGGAAATGCGATAAACGCGTCACCCAACTCGATCATCTTCGCTTTGCGCTCCGTCATATCCTTTGTGACAATCAGCTCCGTCAGCCCCTCATGCTGAAGTACCTGCTCCACAAAAAACTGCGGCTCGACACCGGTCACTTTGCCGCCCGTCTGCAGGACACTTTCCGCGATCTCACCCATCAATCCGGACTTTGAACCGCCGTAAACCAACGCATTTCCGCTTTGTCCGATCCATGTGCCGAGTTCCCATACCGCCTTTTTCAACGCCGGATCATTTCCCTCAAACGCACCAAGATATACCGTAATGTTCATAAAATTCTCCCCAGATATTTATTCGTCTTCTTCATCCGCGTCGTTTTCATTGTAATAACCGGTATTATTGTTCCCATTATGGCTTCCAATCACTCTTTCCCCCTTCGGTGAAAGCAACATTCCAAGCAGTGTTCCGCCAAGCAGCAGACACACGCCGAGCAGAAAATACTCGCGTCCGCTAAAATTCATATCCTCGATTTTTGCAATCAATTTCTTCATGATATTACCCTCCATAAAATCCAATTTCTTCCATACAAAATTCTAATCTAACCCACATAACAAGTCAAATTATTTGTATGCAAACACCCAGACGCGTTTATCTCTTTTTGCACTTTAGCCACACAACATCAAAAACAACACAGAACACAACGTAAATGAGCAAACAAGGTCCGATTCCTAAAGCAGCACTCCCATTTTGCGAAAACCTAGGACTCCACCACAATCGGTCGATGATACGATACAGCAACAGGTATATGCACACGCACGGAATAGGACTCAGCAGCCATACATTGATTGTTCCAAAAATCCGAGAGGAAGCTCTCCTATTCGTACCTATGTACTGTCCGACTCCAAAACTCAGGCACCCCACCGCCATGATAATGAGTCCGACCGCAACAGATCCCAAAGTCTGTTCCTCCACCCAAATCATAATCGCAACAACCAGACCAATAAAATTGATTGCTGTTCCTGCCAAAGCAAAGATTCTCGCATCGGGCTTCGACTTCGCTTCCTCCGCTACCGGTTTGATTCCTTTTAATAAGAAATCGGTCGTAACTCCAAAGAACTCACTGAGTAAAATAATTTTTTCAATATCCGGTGCGCTTTGCCCGCTCTCCCACTTGGAAACAGCCTGGCGCGAAACGCCAATCTTGTCCGCCAATTCCTCCTGTGAAATCCCTTTACTTTTTCTTAACGTCTGAATTCTGTCCGCTATACTCATTACAGTTCCCGCCTTTCTTTATTTGTTAAGCCGATTCTACCAAAATTGGCGGTTGCATTACCACCAGGAAATCCGTATATATTGTCAACCAGCAGTTGCAAACGCCTGGAAATACTAAATAAAGTGTGCGCTTGCCGCACACTTTCGCGCGCGAGCGGTATGCTCAGCATAAACTTCATTTCCGCGAGCTGCGCATCCCCGCGGAGCGTTTTGATTCATAGGAAGGAATTTCCTATGAATTGAAAAAGCTGCAACTCCATAAGTTCTTCCTTATGAAATCGCAGCTTTTCATTATACAGCCTTCGTAAAAAGCCGAAATGCATTTTCACGCGCAGTCTCTTCCACAACCTTCGGATCAATGCCCTTAATCTGTGCAATCTTCTCGATCACATACGGAATGTTACGCGAATCGTTACGTGTTCCGCGGTGCGGTTCCGGCGCCATATACGGGCAGTCGGTTTCCAGCAGAATCCGCTCCATCGGGATTTCTTCGACCGTGCGGACAAGCTTCTTTGCATTTTTAAACGTCACAACGCCGCCGACACCGATGTAATAGCCCATCTTGATGAATTCATGCGCCATCTCCGGCGAGTAGGAATAACAGTGGATCACTCCCGGATTATTCAGACCTTGCTTATGCAGTTCCTGCAAAATATCCATCGTATCTTCCGCCGCATCCCTCGAATGGATAATAACCGGAAGCTCTTTCTCGCGGGCAAGCTCCAGCTGGCGCCTAAACCAGTAGCGTTGCTGCTTCTGCACATCCTCTTCCTTGTCCCAATAATAATCCAGTCCGATCTCACCGACCGCAACCGTCTTTTGGTGCTTCGTCTGCTCCGCAAGCCATGCGAAGGTCTCCTCATTCAATCCGTCAATATCACTCGGATGCACACCGACTGCTGCATAGACGAAATCATGACTCTCGGCGATCTCTAAGGTGGTCTTAGTTGATTCTATGGATGCTCCGACATTGATGACCGGGCGGATGCCCCTCTTCGGCAGATCAGCAAGAACCTCTTCCCTGTCCTCTGCGAATTTTTCATCGTCATAATGTGCATGGGTTTCAAATATCATGAACGCTCCTTCATTGTTCAGAATCAAATGTCTCTGTTTGTACGCCAATTCTGAATTCTTTCTCATAATCTGTTTCAATCTTCGAAATGCGTTTCGATCATATCAAGTTCTTCAATATCAATGCAATTCGGAATCGTATTCTCTGTTACCGCTTTGCGAACAGCCTGATACTCCATCCACATAACGCTTTCAATCTCTTCCCTCTGCACAACGAATTCCTCCGCCGGACGATCCATCCACATCAGATAGACATTGCACACCTGACGATCTACATACGGATGCTCGTGAAATTCATTCTTCACAGTTACACGCTTTAATCCGCATGGAATCAGATCCTCTGCCTGTGCTATCACACCAAGCTCCTCGCGAAGCTCCCTGAGTGCCGACGGAACATAATCCATGCCCGCCGGAATGTGTCCGGCACTTGAGATGTCGTAACATCCCGGGAACGAATCCTTTTCCATGCAACGCTTTTGCAGGAGCAACTCAATCTGTCCGTCCCGTCTGCGCGCGATCCACAGATGTGCCGTCCGGTGCTGGATGCCCTCGCGATGCGCAGTCACACGATCCACCGTCTTGCCAGTCGGTATTCCATTGTCATCTACAATATCCAGGATTTCCATACTCCCCTCCTGTTTTGTCTGTTATCCCTCGTACTTATCAATTCCCATGACCCAAATCTGGCTTTTGTCATTTTAGGTCATGGCGTTATGGCTAATCTCTTGACCTAGTTTCACTCTTTTCACTTCTAGGTCAAGCAATTTCACTTATTCTCTTGACCTGATTTTGCTTTTTTATTTCCAAGTCAAGAAATTTCATCAACGCTCTTGACTTAGTTGCGCTTTTTTTATTTTTAGGTCAAATGACTTCTCTAAATCCCTTGACCTGATTTTGTTTTTTCGTTTTCAGGTCAATAAGCTTCACCAAGTCTCTTGACCCAATATACATTTTCCCTCTTCAGGTCAATAAGCTTCTTGAGGTTTCTTGATCTGATTGTATTTTTTCTCATCCAGGTCATGAAACATCGCCAATTTTCTCAAATTTGTTCTAGAAAATAATGAACTTTGAAGTAAATTACTTTCAAGTTCGTTGTTTAACAAATCTCTGCGCCGCTCGGCATCTTTTTCTCCGGTGTCATGAGCGAAAGATTTCCGTCCGCATCCTCTGCGCACAGAAGCATTCCCTCTGATAAAATGCCTGCAAGCTTCGCCGGCTTTAAGTTCACAAGAACCATAACTTTCTTGCCAACCATCTCTTCCGGTGAGTAATCCTTGCGGATTCCGGATACGATCTGCTTTACCTGACTTCCGATCTTAACCTGGGAGCAGAGCAGCTTCTTGGACTTTGCAACCGCCTCGCAGGAAAGGATCTCTCCTACCTGGAACTGCATCTTCATAAAGTCATCGAATGTAATCTCTTCCTTCGGCTCGATATCGATAGAAGCCTCTTCCTCTGCTGCTTCCTCGCCGTTTAACTTCTTCTGCTCAGCCTCATACTCAGCCTTCTGCTTTGCCTGAAGTTCCTCAACCTTTGGCATGATCTCCTTCGGGTCAAGTCTTGCGAAAAGGATCTCTGGTGTCTCGGTTACCTTGGTTCCGTTTGGATACAGACCGAACTTATCAAGGTCATCGAAGTCACGAAGAGAAGTTGACAGCTGTGCAACGATCTTCTCTGCGGTCTCCGGTAAGAAGGAATGTAACAGGCTTGCACCGATCGTGATGGACTCGGTCAGGTTGTAGAGAACCTCTGCAAGGCGATCCTGCTGCGCCTCATCCTTGGCAAGTACCCAAGGTGTTGTCTCATCGATATATTTGTTGCAACGGCGGAACAAAGCAAACACTTCGGAGATGGCATCTGCCACACGAAGCTTCTCCATCTTCTGTGCCACACGGTCACAGGTTCCGGTAACGACTGCCTTGAGATCCTCATCGACCTCTGCCGTCACGCCGGTGGACTTCACGATTCCGCCAAAATATTTGTTGCTCATGGAAACCGTACGGTTTACGAGGTTTCCGAGAATGTTAGCAAGATCCGAATTGAAACGCTCGATCACGAGATCCCATGTGATCACACCGTCGTTCTCGTAAGGCATCTCATGCAATACGAAGTAACGTGTTGCATCCACGCCGAACAGATCTACCATATCGTCCGCATAGATCACGTTTCCTTTGGACTTACTCATCTTGTCTCCGCCCTGGAGCAGCCACGGATGTCCGAATACCTGCTTCGGCAGCGGCAGATCGAGTGCCATCAGGAAAATCGGCCAGTAAATGGTATGGAAACGAACGATATCTTTACCGATCAGATGCAGATCTGCAGGCCAGTTCTTATTGAACAGCTCGCTTGATCCGTCCGGATCGTAGCCAATCTTCGTGATATAGTTTGTCAAAGCATCAAGCCATACATACACAACATGCTTTGGATCGAAATCGACCGGAATTCCCCAGCTGAAAGAAGTCCTCGATACACACAGATCCTGAAGTCCCGGAAGCAGGAAGTTGTTCATCATCTCGTTCTTTCTGGATACCGGCTGGATAAACTCCGGATGTGTGTTGATGTAATCGATCAGACGATCTGCGTACTTGCTCATCTTGAAGAAGTAAGCCTCCTCCTTCGCTGGCTTTACCTCACGTCCGCAGTCCGGGCACTTGCCGTCCACAAGCTGTGACTCGGTCCAGAAAGACTCACAAGGTGTACAGTACATTCCCTCGTAAGAGCCCTTGTAGATATCGCCCTGATCGTATAATTTCTTAAAAATCTTCTTAACGCATTTCTCATGGTCCTCGTCGGTTGTACGAACGAAATTATCATAAGAAGAGTTTACGAGATCCCAGATTCTCTTAACCTCGCCGGATACCTGATCAACATACTCCTTCGGGGAGATGCCTGCTGCCTCTGCCTTTTCCTGAATCTTCTGACCGTGCTCGTCGGTTCCGGTCTGGAAATAGACATCGTATCCTTCCGCGCGCTTATATCTTGCGATCGCATCTGCAAGAATGATCTCGTAAGTATTTCCGATATGCGGCTTGCCTGATGTGTAGGCAATCGCTGTTGTCATATAATATTTCCCTTTGTTCGCCATCTTATTGGCCTCCTTTTCTTTTTGCAGTTATTTAGGCGTTTGCAAAACTCCTGTGGCAGCGTGCTCCGGCTGGGCTGACCCGGTGGCGGGCTTCTACGCTGAACACGATTTTAGACAAAATCATTGAATTTGCGAAAATCTCT
>CAKRDT010000025.1 GCA_934316545.1 uncultured Agathobacter sp.
GATACTTTGTACTGTTTACCACCTGTTGCTATAATTGCGTACATATGGCACCTCCTATTTATCATTACTCGCCAGTTACGGTGTTTTCCTATAAAAAAAGCAAAACTTCTACCTCACTGTGCGGCATACTAGAATATATTAGCATACTCGTTTCTTATCGTCAATACTTTTGTCCAATTTTATTGTAAAATTTCGCGTAACGATTTATACACTTTTTTACGTGTCAGCTCAACAAGTCCAAGCTTCGTAATATCAATAAAATTAGCGGGAACCGTATCCTTTTTTAGTTCCTGTCTGATGCATTGGACTAATTGGTCTTTTTGTTCCTGCGACTTTAAGTTGATAAAGTCTACGATGATCATGCCGGAAATATTGCGTAACCTAAGCTGTCTTGCAATTTCTCTTGCAGCTTCAAGATTGATTGCAAAAAATGTATCTTCTTTTCGAGACTGATTCTTGCCGCTGTTGACATCAATCACCGTCATCGTTTCAAGCGATTCGATGATAATATTCGCACCGGAGGCAAGCCATACCTTTGCACTTAATAATTCCTCCATATTACCGCGAATGTGATACAGTGTGGACAAACTGACGGCGTCATCCTGATACAATTTCAAAAGCCCGTTCTCACAAAGGTGCGGCAGATAGTCCGAAATCTCTTTATACAAGGCAGCACTGTCCGTGTCGATGCGTTCGATCTGCGAGAGATCCTGTGCCTTTAACCTGGCAAGATAGCCCGGAATATTTCGGTAAAGCAATGCCCCCACAGTCTCGTGTACACCTGTCTGCATTAATTTCCGATAATCTTCCTGTACGTTGGCAATATCTTCACGAAGCAGATTTTCATCGACCGAAGAAGCATTTGTGCGAAAAACAAGTCCATATCCTTCTGTCTCATGTCCGACACAACATGTATTTGCAAGTGTCAGGAGTTCCTCTGCACGCGTACCGGTAATTTTTTTGGATATGCCAAGTGTTGTGTTTGCCGTTGTAAGAAAACAGTAATGACCGTGAAGCGTTAGTTTGGTACTGACAACAGGGTCTTTTGTCTTAACAGCGTCTCTTGTCACCTGCACAAGGATTTCATCGCCTTCGCAAAGGCGCTTTGTATCAGATTGCTTTTTGGCGTAAACCGGTGCCTGCAGATCATTCAGTGGCAGATAACATTTTTGTCCGTTTGCGATACGAACAAACGCGGCCTGAATATTCGGAACGATCCTCTCAACAAAGCCGACATAAATATGGTCGAGAAGCATCTGATCCTCCGGTTCAAACAGCTGCACATCAACAAGCTCACGCTGTTCATCCATCATAAGATAGGCAGTATATTCTTTTCGATTATGCTCAAATACAGTAATAACCAGACGATTCATCGTTAACTGATTTCCTCTCCCATCGCATCCAGCGGAATCAACTGTTCCTGCTCGTTACGGGCATAAACCTCGCAGCGGTGGATCTGGATCGCGTTCTCATTGTAAGTAAGTCCGCATCGCTCATATAACGATGCCAGCACAAGTTCCGGCTTGATATTGTCGACACTTCCGGTTGTTACTTTAAGAAAGAATGTCGGTGCACCGTCATGTTCTTCAACACGAAGCTCATATACAAGCGGCTTTAAGTCCACTTCCCGCTCACTCTTCTTCGTCTTTTTTATGATGTTAAAACTCTCGGCCTGCGTAAATTCACGGTCGATCACTTTCTGCCACTCTGTGGTAGTATAAGGAATTTCATAACCTTCTTTGTAAGTCAGACGGTAATCGGCAGCTGCAACAATCGACATCGCTGTCTTGGCACGATCCGGCAGCTTCACGTAAGAAACGACTTCCACGCCATCCACCATAGTCTCATTCAATGCAGCAATCGTCTCCTTGGAAGAACGTGTGGAATCGACTTCAATGTCAAAATATTCACCATCACTTGTAATTCCAACGCCAAGCGGTGCGGCAAATGACATGATCTGATGCGGCGAATAGCCTTCCGAATAACGAATATCAATATTCGCACGACGGACGGCTTTCTGAAAATAGCGCATCATATCAAGATGCCCGATAAACTTCATGACACCCCATTTACGGAATTTAATTCTTATCTTCAAAGCAGACACCTCCTCCGTACTGTCTGGCACCACATCCCGAACAACGCATGCGGCAGTTTGGCGTAACGCTCTCGGTCAAAGCCGTCTTCCACTCCCGGAGCAGGAAGTCGCGGGATACTCCGACATCAATGAAATCCCATGGGAAGATTTCATCGTCACTTCGCACACGCTTGGTATAAAAATCAATATCAATGCCGCAGGCAGCAAATGCCTCAAGCCACAGATCGTAGTGAAAGAAATCCGACCAGGCATCAAAAATTCCGCCATGGTTGTACACATATTCAATCGCATCGGAAAGCTTGCGGTCACCTCGTGCCAGCACGCCCTCAAGCACCGTGACATCTGCTTCATGCCAATTGTAACGGATACTCTTGTGATTGAGCTGTTCCTTCACGTGATCATTGACAATCTTAGCACGTCCCAGATAATCCCCCGGATCAAGCATGGTTGCCCATTGGAACGGGGTAAACGGTTTCGGGACAAAGAAGGACGTACTGATTGTAATCTGGCACTTTCCGTTACGCTTCTCCTTTGGCACCGTATCATAATATAAGGCGGCAATTTCATTGGCAAGTTCGGGAATTGCCCGCATATCTTCCTCTGTTTCAGTTGGAAGTCCGAGCATAAAGTAGAGTTTTACCTTATTCCATCCACCCTCAAATGCCTGTTTCGAGCCATCTAAGATATGATCGATCGTAAGTCCTTTGTTGATGACATTGCGGAGTCTCTGGGAACCGGCTTCCGGTGCAAATGTCAGGCTGCTTTTCTTGATATCCTGTACTTTCTGCATGATATCAAGGGAAAAAGCGTCAATGCGAAGAGACGGCAGCGAGATATTGATCTTCTTTTTGCCGCACTCATCAATCAAAAACGTGATCAATTCTTCCAGCTGCGAATAATCCGATGAACTCAAGGAACTTAAAGAAATCTCCTCGTGTCCGGTCGCTGCGATCATTTTCCGTGCGAGATCTTTGAGACGCTCAACGTCTTTCTCACGATTCGGGCGATAGATCATACCGGCCTGACAGAAACGGCATCCACGGATACAGCCTCTCTGAATCTCAAGCACAACACGATCCTGTGTAGCCTTAATAAACGGTACAACCGGTTTTTCCGGATAAACCGAACCGGTCAGATCCATGTCTACCTGTTTTTTGACCTTCGCAGGTATATCTTCATAAATTGGTGTAAAAGACGCAATCGTACCGTCTGCGTTATAAGCTGTTTCATAAAGCTGTGGAACATAAATTCCCTCAATTTTGGCAGCCTCATGAAGAAAAGCCGTTCTTGTATAACTTCCATCTTCCTGCATTTGCTTGTACAAATCCAAAAACGCATCATACTGCGTTTCGCCTTCTCCAATATAAAAGCAGTCAAAAAAATCTGCAATCGGTTCCGGATTGTAGGTGCAGGGACCGCCTCCTAATACGATCGGATCCTCATCCGAACGATTTCCGGCACGAAGCGGAATCTGTGCCAGATCAAGGAGTTGTAAAATATTGGTATAACACATCTCATATTGAAGTGTGATACCGATAAAGTCAAAATTCTTAATCGGTTCCTGCGATTCAAGCCCGAAAAGCGGAATATTCTGTTCTTTCATCACTTTATGAAGATCCGGCCACGGCGAATAGACACGCTCACACCAGGTGTCGCTGCGGCGGTTGAACATATCGTAAAGAATCTGAATTCCAAGATGGGACATACCAATCTCGTAAACGTCAGGAAAACACATCGCAAAACGAATCTGCGATGTGTTTTCTTTTACTACAGAATTCAATTCATTACCGATATATCGTGCCGGCTTCTCGATCTGCATTAAAATTTCATCACTTAAAGCTAGTTTTTTCATGATATACCTCGTAATTTTTGTTGCAAAGCGCACTTAGCGCTGCGCAAGTTCATTGGCGATTTCTTCCCAGGTAACTCCTTTTTCCACCATTAGAATCATACAGTGATATAAGAAATCCGAAATCTCGTACTTAATCTGTTCCTGTTGGGGATTCTTTGAAGCAATTATGATTTCCATGCACTCTTCCCCTAATTTCTTAAGGATGTTGTCAATGCCCTTGTCAAACAGATCGTTCGTATAAGAACCGTCCTTCGGATGCTCCTTACGCTCCTTGATCACATCATAAACGCTTTCCAAAACCTTAAGGGGATTTTTCTCCACATATTCCTTGCGTACAATTTTGTTAAAGAAGCAGGAACGGTTTCCGGTGTGACATGCAGCCCCTACCTGAGAAACTTTCGCAAGAATCGTATCAAAATCACAGTCTGCCGTCAAGGACTTTACATATTGAATATGTCCGGAGGTCAGCCCCTTCGTCCAAAGCTCCTGTCTGCTCCGGCTGTAATAAGTCATTTTACCGATATTGATCGTGGTGTTAAATGCCTCTTCGTTCATATAGGCAAGCATAAGTACCTCATCCGTACGATAATCCTGTACAATAACCGGAACCATACCATCGGAATTTAATTTGAGATCCGACCAATGGAGATCCGGCGCAAAATTATCCATCCTGATGCCTTCCCGAGACAATTCCGATTTCAGCTTCATGATATCCGTGTCGATCATATTGATAAACGGACCTGCAATGCCGCGGATCTTCTCTCTTTTCAAAAGTCCGACAATCTCTTCATAATTGTATTGTGGCACATTTACTACATACGGAATATTGGTAAGATTTTCGAGCGCGTCAAGAATAGAAGGATTTAATACTAAAACTTCATGGAATGTGTCCTCGATAATCTTCTGATTCTTAAATAAAAAATCGACATTGTTTATCGAAACAAGAATACGGTCTTTGCCAAAACGGGCACTCGCTTCACCGGCCAATCCGACACTGGAAGGCTTTGAGGCATTAAAAATAACCTGAAGACACCCGGCATAAAGTAATTTCTTAACATCCTCAAGACGGTTAATATTACCGCCGGCACAGACTTTTATCTCAATATTGCGGTTGATATTTTCAATTGTATGAATATTTTTTTCATGTTCTTCATCACTGGTTGACAGATCAAAGATAATGATCTTGTCAATACCGCTGTCGTTATATAACTGGCAAAGGCGATAGACATCTTCCATCGGAGTAAAATCCTCCATGGAAGCAACAGCTTTACCATCTTTTAAGTAAATGGTTGCAACTATATTTTTATGTTCCATTACAGACTTCCTTTCGTCGATAGGATTCCCTGAACTTTGGGATCGTGCGACACTGCCTCATCGAGTGCTCGCGCAAAAGCCTTAAACATTGCTTCTGCCATATGATGGTTATTTCCCGGAGTCAACACTTTGATATGCAGATTCATTCCGGCAGAATAAGAGATTGCATAGAAGAACTCTTTTACCATCTCAGTATCCATATACCCGATCTTTTCCGTTGTAAATTCCCCATCAAACACCAAATAAGGACGTCCCGATAAATCAATTGCACAAAGTACAAGTGACTCATCCATCGGCAGGATGCAGCTTCCAAAGCGTTTTATGCCGCTCTTATCACCGAGTGCCTCTCGGATTGCGTTGCCAAGAACAATTCCGCAGTCCTCGATCGTATGGTGACAATCCACGGCAAGGTCGCCTTCGCAATTTAAATTCAGGTCAAAAAAACCGTGTTTGGAAAATCCCTCCAGCATATGGTCAAAAAATCCGATTCCTGTATGAATTGCAGAATTACCGGAACCATCTAAATTCAACTTTACCTGAATATCCGTCTCGTTTGTTTTACGTTGTATCTGAGCAATTCTCTCTGGCATAAAAGCCCCCTCTTTCTTTATTTGTCGTTATCAAACCGAACGCGGATGGAATTGGCATGTGCGGTCAGTTTTTCACATTCTGCAAACTGTTCAATATCTTTATGTACTTTCTGAAGAGCTTCACGTGAATAAGAAATAATACTTGATTTCTTGATGAAATCATCAACCGATAATGCGGAAAAGAACTTCGCGGTACCATTGGTAGGAAGCACATGGTTCGGGCCGGCAAAATAATCGCCGAGCGGCTCGGATGAATATTCTCCGATAAAGATAGCTCCGGCATTGCGGATCTTTGTCATTACATGGAACGGATCTTTGGTCACGATCTCCATATGCTCGGATGCGATCTCATTGACGGTAGCGATTGCTTCCTCCATGGTATCGGCAACCAGAATATATCCATAGTTATCCAATGATTTCTGGATGATTTCTTTTCTGGATAGTTCTGCGACAAAGCCATCGACTTCTTTGGAAACTTCATCTGCAAGCTTCTGGCTTGTGGTGATCAGGATTGCGGAAGCCATCTCGTCATGCTCTGCCTGTGACAGAAGATCCGCTGCCACATAGCGCGGATTCGCTGTCTCGTCAGCAAGAACAAGAATCTCACTCGGTCCGGCGATGGAATCGATGCTGACATAACCGAATACCGCTTTTTTGGCCAAGGCAACATAAATGTTACCCGGTCCGACAATCTTATCCACCTTGGGAATACTCTCTGTTCCGAAAGCCATCGCAGCGATTGCCTGCGCCCCGCCTACTTTGTAGATTTCATCAACACCTGCCTCTTTTGCGGCAACGAGTGTAGAAGGATAAACCTTACCATCTTTACCGGGAGGGGTGCACATAACAATGCGGTCAACTCCTGCAACTTTAGCCGGAAGCACATTCATTAATACAGAAGACGGATACACTGCCTTGCCGCCCGGAACATACACACCGGCGGTCTCAAGTGCCGTCACTTTCTGACCGAGAATGACGCCATCCTCTGTGGTAAACCACGAATTCGGAAGCTGTTTTTCGTGGTACTTTTTAATGTTAACGAAAGATTTGCGGATAACAGAAAGCAATGTCTCATCCACAAGTCCGTAAGCTTCCTGAATCTCATCCTCTGTTACCAATATATTATCAGCACTGATTTCTGCCCCGTCAAACTGCTTCGTATAAGCAAAAACAGCTTCATCACGCTTGACGCGGACTTCCTCTATGATTGCATTCACACGGCCCTCAAATTCACCGTAATTGTTGGGACTTCTCTTTAAAAGATTCTCTAATATATCTTTTTGTGTTTCTTCCGTAAGTTTCAGAATTCTCATGATCTTCCTCCTTAACGCTTTGCGTCCATCAATATGTAAAGCGCATCTCTTCTACTGAATCACAGTCTTTAGATCGCGGATCAGTTTCGTAATACGCTCATTTTCCATCTTCATGCTGACCTGGTTGACAACTACACGGGCAGACAGCGGACACACTTCCTCAAGAACGGTCAATCCATTCTCTTTTAAGGTTGTTCCTGTCTCTACAATATCACAAATCACCTCAGAAAGTCCAACAATCGGAGCAAGTTCTATCGATCCGTTCAGTTTTATAATCTCTACGGTCTGATGTTTTTTGTTATAAAAGTAATCTCTTGCGATGCGCGGATACTTTGTAGCAACACGGATCTGTTCATGGTGTTGCAAAAGATTCCTCGCGCTTTCCGGTCCGCAGATGCACATTCTGCATTTTCCAAAGCCAAGATCCAGCACTTCGTAAATATTTCGTGCTTCCTCAAGAATCGTATCTTTGCCAACGATGCCGATATCAGCGGCACCATACTCGACATAAGTCGGTACATCCGGTCCCTTTGCAAGGAAAAAGCGAAGTTTTAATTCCTCATTCACAAAAATCAGTTTTCTTGTATCGGGATCCTTGATCTCTTCACAGGTAATTCCAATCTGTTCAAATAACTCCAATGTCTTTTTCGCAAGACGCCCCTTGCCGAGTGCAAAGGTCAGATATCTCTTCTCTTCCATTATTTTTCACCATCCATCCATTCTACTTTTGCATACCGGTTCTGCCGGGCATATTCCTGATAATAAGCCTTATCATGCACTGGATTCATTGGAATCAAAGCAACATTGAGTCCCTGCCCACGCAATTCTTCTGCGTTTTTGACTGCAGCGGCAATCTTCTCCTCTGAAAATACAAGAAGAACATTGTAATCCGGCGAAGTCAGTGCAATTTTTTGCCGCTGGATGGCCGCAAGCAACTGGTCTACAACGATTGCAAAACCGATTGCAGGTGCATCTTTACCGAACGAAGCCAAAAGACTGTCATAACGCCCGCCTTTTACAATCGGCTCTCCTGTTTTGAATGTGTAACCAAAAAAAATGATGCCGGTATAATACTGATAATTACTGATAATTCCCAGTTCAAACGAAATATATTTCTCGATTCCGTATAACTTTAAGTATTCACTTAAAGTCTCAAGGTCTGTGAGGGCAGATAAAATAACCGGATATGCAGCTGCAAGTTTTTTCGCCCTGCCCAGTTCCTCTTTCTTTGTTTCAAAGCTTCCGAGAAGTTCAAATAATCCTTTTAAATTTTTCTCTATGTCCAATGTCTCAAGGAATTCTTCTACGCCGAAGAAGTTCTTATTATTCAGCAGTTCGCGAAGCTGAAAAATTTCATCCTCGTTTAATCCGGCAGACTGTACCAATCCGGCGAAAAAGCTTGCATGTCCGACCGAAATCTGGAATTCCTTAAGGCCGCTTGCTTTCAGGGAATCCACAACCATTGCAAGGATTTCGGCATCTGCGGCAACCGTTCCATCACCGATCAGCTCTACGCCACATTGCGTTGTCTCTTTTAATCGTCCCTGATAGGAAGATGAGTTAATAAAGGTGTTTCCCATATAACAAAGTTTTACCGGAATATCATCCTCACTGAAATATTTTACCGCACTTCTTGCAACAGAAGGCGTAAAATCGGGCCGAAGTACCAGTGTTTCACCATCTTTATCAAAAAATTTGTACAAATCACGCGAAGGTGTTGTACCAATCTCTTTTCCAAAAATATTAAAAAATTCAAAGGTCGGCGTCTGAATATCCCGGTATCCGTAGCGCTCAAGTACTTCATGAAGCCGATCCTGTAACAAAAGTTTCTGCTTGCATTCTCCATTATAAATATCCCGCACACCGTCTGGCGTATGTAACATTTGATCTTTCATACGATAAACCTCTCTTACTTATGAATGTCCGTTCTTTTAAAAATTTCAAAAAGCAGCTACCGGGAATGCATTTTATGAGTATTTGTCATCCCTGCAAGCACTTCATTGTGGTAAAGTGATACCGTGATAATTTGGTAGCATATAAAAACAACGCTATTATATGGGAAATTGAACCAATTGTCAATCCCTTGATGCAAGATCCTTTTGCAATGTATGCAGATACGGCACCAATACGCCGGAGATTTCCGGTAAAAAGTATTCCGGATCGAGTTCTTCCATTCGAAAACTTTTGCGGCCTCCCTCCATAGCCCGCTTCCAGAAGCGTTTCAATTCCGAAAATCTTAAATAATAAAACCGATCACAATGCGTGTAAGAAATTAAAATAAAAGAGATACCGTCCTGCTTTTCGAAGGCTTCCATGAAAGCAACCTGATGCTCATGGATATTTGCAAGCGGAAATGTATCGGTATTGCATTCCTTTGCATCGAAACAGACCGGAATTCCCTGTACAGCTCCAATATAGTCAACGGTACTCTTTTGATCAAAGTATGCGAGCGTAATGTGACGCGACTGTTTATCAATATCAATCGGTGTAATCGGAGTTGGAATCTTTTGGATGAGAGCAAGTCCATTCTCCAAATATTTTTCATTTGTCCGGTTGAGCATATCTTCTAAAGTAGAACCTCGAAGACCTCTCGAATTCCATGTTGGCATAATGTCTCCCTTTATTTATCATCTTAGATAAGCGTTTGCGAAACTCCTGTGGCGGCGTGCTCCGGCTGGGCTGACCCGGTGGCGGGCTTCTATGCTGAACACTAGTTTAGACAAAATCATTGAATTTGCGAAAATCTCTGCTGGGCTCAATTTTTATGTCCGAGCAACGCTTCGACTGTGGCACTCCAAGTGTCCGTCTGACACAGATGTGCTCAAAATTTCTAGTCTGCCTAAGAGGGGCACTTTGTGAATTTTGATTGTGCCCACTCTCGGTTAATGTCTCCCCTCATAGAATTGTGGAGAGCCATTAAGTTATGAGGTCGCAAACACGACCCGTGGGCACTCGTTCACAAAGGTGCCCCACGTAAGGCAGACACGAAATCCATCGGACACATTCTGTGTTCAGACGAACATTCGGAGCGCCACTGTCTAAGCTTGAGCGGACAAAAATCATAGAAAGAGCCCAGCGGACATTTTCAGCAAATTCTTGATTTGGGATAACTAGTGTTCAGCATAGAAGCCCGCCACCGGGTCAGCCCAGCCGGAGCACGCCGCCACAGGAGTTTCGCAAACATCTAATCATCTTAGATTGGTGTTCACAAACGCCTAATTTATGATCTGGGCAAAAATATCCGGTGTCGGTGCCGTAAACGTGCGCCCATCCGGAAATTCCAGCCGATAAGCATGAAGCAGCTGATGCGTTACATGATCCGCCTCATAATATGCTTGATTGACACCTGCATCTCCGTATTTCATATCTCCGATAATCGGATGACCAATGGAGGCAAGATGTGCACGGATCTGATGCGTGCGTCCGGTAATCAGATGAATTTCAAGTTCCGTCACATGCTTCTTCACTGTAACCGGCTTATATGCGGTTTCAATATAGCAGGCGCCTTCCGTTTCTTCCTTTAAGATCATCACCCGGTTTGTCTTTTCATCCTTTTTCAGATAACCGGATAAATATGCCGGTTCCTTCACCTCACCGTCAACAAGCGCCCGATAGAATTTTCGGATCGTTCGATCCTTTAGCATCCGGGATAACATCTGGGAACCATGTAAGCTTTTGCCCATGAGAAGCAATCCTGTCGTGTTGCGGTCAAGACGGTTGCACACGGATGGGCGAAAGCTTGTAAAGCCTTCAAGTTGAAGGCTTCCGGAACGGATTAAGTAACCAAGCAGATATTCGTTTGCAGACAGATCCGTATCCTTTGCCTTTTGCGAAAGCATATTATAAGGCTTGTCTGCAATCAGAATATCTTCATCCTCGTAAACGACACGAATCCCCTTCATCGGAAGTGATTTAAGCTGTTCATATTCCGCCTTCTGTACTTCAGGATCCTGCATGAACTTCATAATCGTCTCTTCGCTGAAAAACACCTGAACCTTATCGCCTTTTTTTAATTGCTCCTTACCTGTCATTTTTGCCTTGTTGCAGGTAATATTCTTTTTTCTAAGCATCTTATAAAGGAAACCTGTGGATGCATTCGGCAGGATTTTCTTTAAATATTTGTCAAGACGCTGCCCCGCCTCATTCGCTCCGATGATAAATTCTCTCATAATCCACTTCTTTTTAAACCCGGTTTATACCGTAATTACTTCTTTTTATGAATATTCCGTATCGTCTTTTTCTTAGCCTTCGCTGAATTGTTCTTTGTCGATCCGTTCTTTGGCATAGCTTTCGAGGAAGCCGCGTATTTCTTGCTGCCGGAATTCTTCCCTGATCTATTTTTACCCGTTTCCGATCCATATCCGTTTGAAGAATGAAACTTACGCGGGCGAATCAGGCAATGCTTATCAAAACCGATCAGATCCTCACGTCCGGCTTTCACGAGCGCTTCATGCACAAGATCATAGTTCTTCGGATTTCGATACTGAATCAAAGCACGCTGCATCGCCTTTTCATGCGGATTCGTTGCCACATAGACCGGCTCCATCGTCCGCGGATCAAGCCCGGTATAGTACATACAGGTTGAAATCGTCGACGGCGTTGGATAGAAATCCTGCACCTGCTCCGGCATATAACCAAGATCCCTCAGATATTCCGCTAGTTCAATGGCTTCTTTTAAGGTTGAACCCGGATGTGAAGACATCAGGTACGGAACTAAATACTGTTCTTTGCCGATTTTTTTGTTCATCTCCTTGTAAGCCTTCACGAAGCTATTGTATACTTCAACACTAGGCTTGCCAAGTTTCTGTAACACAGCATTGCTGATATGTTCCGGCGCAACCTTAAGCTGTCCGCTGACATGATGCTCACAAAGCTCGCGAAGAAACGTGCGGTCCCTGTCATACATCAGGTAATCAAACCGGATTCCCGAACGGATAAAAACTTTCTTAACCTTAGGCAGTTCACGTAACTTTCGAAGCAATGCAATATAATCCTTATGGTCTACCTCCAGATTCTTGCAAGGCGTTGGAAAAAGGCACTGCTTCTTCGGACAGGCCCCCTTTGTCATCTGTTTGCTGCATGCCGGTGCACGAAAGTTTGCGGTCGGCCCACCGACATCATGAATATATCCTTTAAAGTCCGGATCCTGCGTGATCATTTTTGCTTCCTCAATAATGGATTCGTGGCTTCTTGTCTGGATAATTCTTCCCTGATGGAATGTCAGCGCACAAAAGCTGCAGCCACCAAAACATCCACGATTGCTGATCAAAGAAAATTTAATTTCCCGAATCGCAGGAACACCGCCGGCTGCCTCATAAGACGGATGATAATTACGCATATACGGAAGCGCATAGACTGCATCCATCTCCTCCTGATTCAAAGGTTTTGCAGGCGGATTTTGCACAACAAATGTTGTTCCTCCATAGGGTTCGAACAATCTCTTACCAGAAAACGGATCGGTATTACAATATTGGGTATAAAAACTGGAAGCAAATTTGCGCTTATCTTCCTTAATCTCGTCATAATCCGCGAGTTCAATCGCGTCGTAGATCATATCACGATTCTTCGTTTTAAAAACCGTTCCCTCAATAAAGGTAATATCCCTCACTGCAATGCCGGCGTTTAGCGCATCTGCGATCTCAATAATACTGCGCTCTCCCATTCCGTATGAAATAAGATCCGCACCCGAATCAAGAAGAATCGAGCGTTTCACTTTATTAGACCAATAATCGTAATGTGCCATACGTCTGAGGCTTGCCTCGATTCCACCTATAATAATCGGTGTATTCTTGTAAGTATGCCGGATCAGATTGCAATACACAACCGTAGCATAATCCGGGCGTTTTCCCATCACGCCTCCCGGCGTGTAGGAATCCATCGCCCTGCGTTTCTTAGAAACAGAATAATGGTTAACCATCGAATCCATATTACCTGACGTTACAAGAAACGCAAGGCGCGGAGTTCCAAGAATCGAAATAGAATCATCCTCTTTCCAATCCGGCTGCGAAATAATTCCGACTGTATAACCGTGTGATTCTAAAATGCGTGCAATAATCGCATGCCCGAACGACGGATGATCCACATATGCGTCTCCGCAGACATAGACAAAGTCAAGCTGCTCGATTCCGCGATCGATCATGTCCTGTTTTGAAATTGGAAGATAGCCTTCGTACATTGTTTCTCCTTACATCGAATATCAGGGAGTACCTGATGTGTTTACAAAGCCTTACCTGCGCAAAGCCTCTATTTCATATTCTGTCAATTTACGGTATTCGCCGGGTTTTAAATCACCGAGTGCCAAATCGCCGAGTGAAATTCTTTTCAGATAAACAACCCTGCAACCGACCGTCTCAAACATCCGTTTTATCTGATGAAAACGTCCCTCTGAAATGGTAAGGTTCGCAGGATAAACCGGCGCGTCCGATGCACCTTTTTGTTCCGGCAGGATTTCAAGTTCGGCCGGCAAAGTCAATTTTTCGTCACCGATGTCCACTCCTTTTGCAAAAAGCGTAACGGCTTCGGCCGGAACCTTTTGATCCAATACGGCATAATAAGTTTTTTTCACATGGTGTGCCGGACTCATCAGATGATGATTCAATGAGCCATCATTGGTAATGATGAGAAGTCCCTCTGTATCTTTGTCAAGTCTGCCGACAGGGGAACAGTCTTTTTTTACCTGTTCCGGGAAATAATCCATAACCGTCCGGTGTACAGCATCCGTTTTGGCGGTCACACAACCTGCCGGCTTATAAAACAGGTAATAAGAAGTCGTTTCATATTCCACCACATTCCCGTCGACGGTAATCCGATCCTTTGATGGATGAATCTTTTCTTCCGGTTTCCTGCAGATGGATCCGTTTACAGAAACAATACCGCTTTTTAATTTCTTTTTTACTTCCGAGCGGGTGCCGTAGCCTGCATCCGCAAGAAATTTGTCTAATCGAATCATGGTCACTCCGCTATTTTGCCTGACGCAGGAATTCTACAATAAAATCCCATACACGTCCCGTCGAAGAAATGCTCAGTCTCTCCTTCGGGGTATGAATATCAAAATTATCCGGTCCGAACGATACACAGTCCAGATCCTTGATCTTATCCGATAACAGGCCACATTCCAGCCCTGCATGGATGGTCTCAAATACCGGCTCTTTGCCGTAAAGTTTCTCATATACTTTAGCAATTTGTGGACGAAGCGCAGAATCCTGCTTATATTCCCATGCCGGATAATCTCCCTCGACTTCAGCTTCTCCACCTAAAAGTTCTACCACTCCAGTTACACGGTCCAACAGATCGGCTTTGCGTGTACCGACGCTGCTTCGAATGGAAGTAACCGTATAAAGTGCGTCTTCTTTTAATTCCATAATGCCCAGATTTAAAGAAGTCTCAACAAGACCGTGCATCACCTGACTCATATTCTGTACACCGTTTGGTACACTTCTAAGATAAAAAATCACGCGGCTGACCGATGCAAAATCAAGAATATCCATCTCCGCCTTACCCAAATCCTCAAATTCAATCCTTACAGCGGGATCTGCCACAATAAATTCCTTTTTTAGTTCCGCGCTCAGACTGTCAACGATTTCTTTCGCAAGGTTAACATTTTCACACGGAACAAGAAGTTCTGCCGCACATTCTCTTGGAATAGCGTTATCTTTGAGCCCCCCGGCAAGTGTGATGATGCCAAACGGTGTCGCTTCAAATAATGTGCGCAGCACACGTCCCATCAATATATTGGCATTGCCGTGTTCTTTGTCAATCTCGCTTCCGGAATGTCCACCCTCTAGTCCGGTCATTGTAATCAATATTTTTTGTCCGGTCTGTTTGACTCTTTTCACAGGCAAAGTCACATTGACGCTCATACCGCCGGCACATCCGGTCAGAAAGCTTCCTTCTACATCACTATCAATGTTTAACATTGTATGTCCGGTCAGCATAGACAAATCGATGGCATCCGCACCAAGCATTCCGATTTCTTCATCTACTGTAATCACGACCTCAAGCTTCGGATGCGCAAGCTGATCCGATTCAAGCAATGCCAAAGCGTATGCAACTGCGATGCCGTCATCTCCTCCGAGCGTGGTACCTTCTGCCATCAGGAAATCACCATCTACATAAAGCTTTAAGCCATCTTTCTCAAAATCAATCTCTACGTCCTTTTCCTTTTCACAAACCATATCCATATGCCCCTGGATGATGATCGGCTCCGCGGACTCATAACCTTCGGAAGCCTCCTTTATCATAACAATATTGTTGCACGCATCCTGATGCCAGATAAGGTTATGCTCTTTTGCAAATTGTACCAGATAATCACTGATTGCTTTCGTATTTCTGGATCCATGCGGGATCGCTGCAATCTGTTCAAAATAGTAAAACACTCTCTGTGGATATAATTTTTCGTATAACATCATAGATTCCTCCTTATTTACATAAATTATGATATGAAAAAAATTGTTTGTCTTTGTATCGTTATTCTAATGCTTTTATATTTTATTTTCTTTCCTAAGGATGCATTGGACGCATCAAGGCAGGGGCTGATTCTTTGGTTTGAACAAATTCTGCCAACGCTGCTTCCATTTTCCATCCTCTCATATATTGTACTGAAATCCAATATATTTGCCATGTGTAAAAACAGCTCACGCAACAGAATCTCCGCTGAAGAATGGTATGTGATTCTTTGTGGTTTTCTGTTTGGATTTCCGATTGGAAGCAAGCTTACCGCGGATCTCTATCGTCAAAACCATATTACCAAAGAGCATGCACAGATTCTTTGCGTCTTTACCAATAATTTAAGCCCGCTGTTTGTGATTGCTGTTTTGCAGGAGATTCTGCACCTGAAAGCATATGCTTCCTTTTATATTCTCTTATATGGTATTCCGTTTATTTATGGAATAATTGGTCTTGCCAAAACAAACAGTCCCTTGCTTTATAAACAAAAAAACACGGCATCAAGATTTCAAATGAATATGCAAATCGTTGATGCCGGTATTATAAACGGATTCGAAACATTACTGAAAATATGTGGTTATATTATGATGTTCTCGATTCTGACACAAATGTTGCGGTCTGTCCCATGGAAACATTCACTTTTTCCGCTTCTATTGACCGGCTGCATGGAAGTCACAAATGGAATTTCGTTACTTGGAGAATCCGACGTTCCCATTCGCTTAAAATACCTGCTGTCGCTTCTTTTTCTTTCCTTAAACGGAATTTGCGGGTTATTCCAGACCGCCTCCATTCTAAGTGATACCGGATTATCCATGCGAAACTACTGCAAACACAAGTTGCGGATCATCCTGTTTGAGATAACAGGTACGGTTCTATTGTTCTTCCTCTGCTGATTCGGTCGAAATAGAAATATTGGTGACCTCCGGCTGGCCGCTTTCTGCCTGCGTAAATTTCTGGCTGCTTTCTGCCTGAGCTTCTTCTTCCGGTTCAGCCGGGAATAACTGCGCACGATTCTGTGAAACAACATCTAAGAATCCCTGCAGCGACTGAACAAGATTCTCAGACCTTGCGCGGGAAGTTTCAATGGAATTCGAAAGAATATCTTCGATACCCCGAAGCTGATCATCCACATAACCAACAGCCCCCATACGGATACTGTTTGCCTCGCTTGTTGCATTATCAAGAATGTCCTGTGCCTGCTTCGTAGCAATCATAACAACTTCGTTTGCCTGCGCATATGCCTGTTGCATAATCTGATGCTCACTGACAAGTTCGGATGTCTGAACCTGCGCCTGCGCAATAATCTGATCCGCTTTCGCCTGCGCATCGGCAAGGATTGCCTCCTTGTTGCTGATAATTTTTTGATAGCGCTTGATTTCTTCCGGTGTCTTGGAGCGGAGTTCAGCAATCAGTTCCTCTAATTCTTCTTTATTTACAATAATTTTTGTGCTTGAAAGCGGCTGAAATTTACAACCGTCGATATACTCCTCAATTTCTTCAATAATTTGTTCCATCTTACTGCTCATAATACTGATTCTCCTTACCTGTTCTGCTGAAAAGCAAAAAGTAACTAATTACCTATTTTTATATTTGTCACAAATTCGATCAATAAAACATTCTGGTACAAAATTAGAAATATCGCCTCCATAAGAAGCAAATTCTTTTACAATTGTCGAACTAAGATAGGAATATCTTAAATCGGTTGTCAAAAAGATCGTCTCAATCTGCGAATCCTGCACATGATTTGCCTGTGCAATCTGCAGCTCGTATTCGAAATCCGTAACGGCACGAAGACCGCGCACGATAATGGTTGCATCAATTTCATTCATAAAATCAACCAGCAGACCATCAAAAGACGCAACCGAAACATTCGGCATATCCTTTGTCATCTCTTTAATCATACTAACACGTTCTTCTAAAGAAAACAACGAATTTTTTGCACTGTTGTTTAACACTCCGACAACGAGTTCATCAACGATCTTCGCAGATCTGGTAATGATATCCATATGTCCAAAAGTAACCGGATCAAAGCTGCCAGGATAGATCGCTTTCTTCATAATTTATCTGTCTCCTATTTCTTTCGTATAAATACATGCATATTGGTTTTGTACTTTTTAAATTTTTCGATTTCAAAACCAAGTTCGTCCAGATAATCAAACGGTGTATCAAGAGAAGCTTCCACAACGATACGCGAATCCGGTTTGACAATCGATGAGCAGGACAGAAAACGCAATACTTCTTCTTCGAGTCCGTGCCGGTATGGCGGATCCATAAAAATAAGATCAAAGGTATACTTACCCTCCAAAGAATGAAGTCCGCTGATTACATCCATTGTAAGAAGTCTTGACTGCTTATCAAATCTGGTAAATGCGATGTTTTCCTCGATACACCGGGCTGCTTTTCTATTATTTTCAACAAACACGGCATATGCACCGCCGCGGCTTAATGCCTCCAGACCGATTTGGCCGCTTCCGGCAAACAGATCCAGAAAATAGGAACCCGGTACGTCCATTTGCAGCACATTAAAAAGTGTTTCTTTTGTTTTATCTGTCGTTGGTCTTGTGTCTGTCCCCTCAATGGTTTTCAATGGGAGACTTCGCGCTGTTCCAGCGATAATTCTCATTGTTCTACCTCCGCATGGAATGATTATTTCTGTTCCTTTAAAACATCTTTGTTCTTTGCGAGATAATCGATCAGCGAAATCACGGTAAGCGCCAATGAAATATAGATCAGCACTGTGCCAATGACAGCAAATGCTTTGCCCGGAATATTGAGGATCAGCACAATCACCGTTATCATCTGAAACGCTGTCTTAAACTTTCCCCAATAACTCGCTGCAATCACAACTCCGTTATCCGCTGCAACCAGACGGAATCCGCTAATGATAAATTCTCTTGCAATAATGATAATTACAATCCACGCCGGAATTCTATCCAATGCGATCAGACCGATCAAAGCCGAACTTACAAGAAGCTTATCCGCAAGCGGATCCATAAATTTCCCAAAATTCGTTACCAGATTATATTTTCTTGCAATCCTGCCATCCAAAAAATCCGTAATGCTCGCAATAATAAAAATGGCAACCGCAATATAATTCCCATACCCTGTAAAATACGGAGCTAATAAAAAGAAAACAAAAAACGGAATCAATATCACACGGAAAAGAGTAAGTTTGTTTGGTAAATTCATCGTAATTCTCCTATCAGATCATATTCATAAGCACCTGTGACGCAAACCCTTGCGATATCGCCCGTCATCAGATCCTCGTCTGTGTTGATAAAAATGTAGCCATCTACGTTTGGTGCATCACGGTAAGTCCTTCCGACATATGCATTCTCATCTGCGACTTTTCCTTCTATGAAGGCATATAATTCAGTACCTTTCATTGCATCGTTTTTATCAAAGATGACCTCTTCCTGAAGTTCCATGACATCTGCCTGCCAGTCTTTTTTGACCTCCTCGTCAATCTGATCCGGCATTTCAGCTGCCGGAGTTCCTTCTTCCGCAGAATACGTGAATGCACCGAGCCGGTCAAATTCCATATCGTTGACAAACTGCATTAATTCTTCGTGCATTGCCTGTGTCTCACCCGGGAAACCGCAGATCAACGTTGTGCGAAGCGTGATATCCGGAACACGCTCACGAAGATGCGCAATCCTCTCGATCAGTTCCGCCTTGTTTGTTTTGCGGCCCATACGACGTAAAATTTCATCATTACAGTGCTGAATCGGCATGTCCAGATAATGACAGACCTTCTTGTCCCGGAGCATTGCATCGATGAGTTCCTCGTAGATTTCTTCCGGATAACAGTACATAATACGGATCCAGAATAATCCCGGGATTTCATTCAACGCATCCAAAAGCTTATGCAGACTCTTCTCTCCATACAGATCCACTCCATACAGTGTCGTCTCCTGCGCAACAAGAATCAGTTCCTTGACACCGCCCTCTACAAGTTCTTTTGCCGATGCGACCAATTCTTCCAACGGAACACTCCGGTAACGACCGCGCACGGAAGGAATCACACAGTATGTGCAGTTCTTATTGCATCCTTCCGCAATCTTTAAATACGCAAAATGTCCGCCGGTTGTGATGGTACGTTTGGTCGTGTGCCTCGGAAGTCCGGTCAAAGTATGGAAATTCTCATAAAATTTATGTTCCAGCGTACTTTGCACCGCTTCCCATATGGCATCGTAGGAATTGGTTCCAAGAATGGCATCCACCTCGGGAATCTCTTTTTTTACTTCCTCCTGATAGCGCTGCGTCAGACATCCGGTTACAATCAAAGATTTACACTTACCGGTTTTCTTCTGCTCTGCCATCTCAAGAATTGTATTGATGCTTTCCTCTTTGGCGTCGCCGATAAAGCAGCAGCTGTTGATAATAATGATATCCGCCTCTGTTTCATCATCCGTCAGCATAATCCCGTGACCGGTCAGCATACCGATCATATACTCCGAGTCGACAAGATTCTTGTCACACCCAAGTGAAATAAATAATAATTTCATAATTCCTCTCGCTTAAAAAAAGGAATGACAGCCGCCACTCCCCTTTCTCTATTAATTATTGTCTTCCTCTTCCGATACGATTTTGACATCGCCGCGATATAACTCTTCTACTGCAATCGAAAGAGGCTTATTGCATTTCGGATTTTCGATCATTGGTTCAGCACCTGCAATAATCTGTCTTGCACGCTTTGCTGTGGCTAAAACAATGGAATAACGGCTGTTAACGACCGGTTCCTCACCGATTTCCACGCCATCGTTGACAACTTTCATTAATTCTACATAGGATGGATGTATCATAGTATTATTCTCCTTTCGAAAAGCTTGCAAGCTCTTCTTTCATATTATTGATAAAATCTATATTAGATGATACACGGTACGCGGCATTCTGTTTGGTATGACCGCTTCTCTCATCACCAATCAGCCGGTGAATGACGTCCACACCATGTTCTACCGTATCGTTTACCACTAAATAATCATAGTTTTCAATGCCTTCCGATTCCTCGCAGGCACGCGCAAGGCGGGCATGAATGATATCCTGCGTCTCTGTTCCACGACCGATCAGACGATCGCGAAGCGTTTTGGCATCCGGGGCAGTAACAAACATCAGGATCGTATCCGGGAACTGTTCCTTAATTTTAAGTGCGCCCTGAATCTCAATTTCAAGGATCACATTTTTCCCGAGTTCCAATTGCTGCTGTACATAGGCCTTCGGTGTGCCGTAATAATTTTTCACATACTGTGCGTACTCAATCAGTTCATCCGCCGCAATCATATGCTCAAATTTTTCTGTTGTCACATAAAAATAATCGACACCGTCTTTCTCGCCGGGTCTTGGTTTTCTCGTTGTTGCAGATATCGACAACGCATAATGATCGCCATACTGTTTCATCAGTGCCTTCATCAAGGTACCCTTGCCGGCTCCTGAAAAACCGGATATAACTACCAGCTTACCTTTGTTGCTCATTTTATTTTCCTCTTATTCAATATTCTGGATCTGCTCACGAACTTTCTCGATGCAGGTCTTAAGATTGATTCCGACATCTGAAATCTCAATATTATTTGCCTTGGAAAGAATCGTATTTGCTTCACGGTTCATCTCCTGTGCAATAAAATCAAGCTTACGGCCGATGGATCCACCGGCGATCAGCGTATCTTTTGTTGACATAATATGGCTTCTGAGCCGAACTGTCTCCTCATCCACACAGACTTTGTCGGCATAGATGGTCACCTCCGTTGCGATGCGGCTGTCATCCATCTGCCGGTCTCCAAGAATCTCCTGTATTTTATCCTCCAGACGCGTCCGGTATTCCTTCATAATCTGCGGGGAACGTTCCTCTATGAAATCCACATCTGTAAGCATCGCATCAAGCTTATCAAGGAGATCGCACCTTAACGCCTCTCCCTCTTTGACACGACTTTCAACAAACTGTTCGCATGCGCCGCGCAGAGCCTGTTCCAGTCCGCTCCATAATTCTTTTTCGTCAATATCCTGTTCTTCCATCACAAGGACATCAGGATAACGGGAAAGTGTGCTGACGCGTATATCATTCTCAAGCTGAAACTCCTGTGCCATCGACTTCAGATATCCAAGATATTCGGCTGCAAGTGTCGAATTATAACGGAGCGTATAATTGTCTTCTGTGTAGTCTTCGTATGTGATATAGACATCCACCTTGCCTCGCTCAATGTATTCCTTGAGCAGATTACGGATCGCACTCTCAAAGAAATTCAGTTTCTTCGGCATCTTTATATTCACATCAAGGTAACGATGATTCACGGACTTGAGTTCGACAGTGAATTTTCGTTTTTCATCCGCAACTTCACAACGTCCGAATCCTGTCATACTTTTAATCATGCCACATATCTCCTGTCAAAATGCATAGTCTATGCATAGATAGGTGTATTATAATGCTATTTTCCTGATTCGTCAAATATTGCTTTTCAAAAAGTGCATGATTTACAAATTCTTTTTTGCGAATTTTTTCACACCGCGCGTCAGTCCGTCCGCCAGCGTTTCCAATGTTTTATCACTGTGATCCGATGACTGGTTTCCAAGTTCGATATCAACCGAAGGAATCGTGCTGTAAGAAGTCTGTGTCAGGTCGATCGCCATACGGCCTTTTCCGTTGATTTTTACTTTTTCTTTTTCGAGTCCCTTGATCAAAGCCTTACCTAAAGCTTCGTGTTCTTCCCAATGATTCTTAACTGGCTTCATACTTTTTAATTTTTCCGGGACTCCGATATAAAAACAGCCTTTATCATATTTGAGACCATCTCCGTCCCAATGCAGTGCAATATGACAATCCGCAACATTGTTACAGATAACGGTTCTTGCAATGTTGTCAAGCTGAACATCCTTACTGTTCCGGATCATCAGGACATCGTAACCTTCTGCAAGAAGCTTTTTCTTCAGAATCTTTGCCATCTTAAGTGTGACGGTACTCTCCTTTGTTCCATCGCGAAACGTCATTCCTCCGGAGACTGCGATTGCACTTGTCGAGCCTGCACTGGTTGTTCCGCCGGTCACTTTTGGAGAACCATCCGGATGACAGAGCGTTTTTGTTGATCCCACATTACTGGTTCCGTGTCCGGCATTGATTCCGACGATAATGCCTTTGCGGTTCTTTTTTGCCTTGTAAAAGACGGCATAACCGGAAGTGATCTTCGCATGATCCGCATATTTCCACTTTTTATCCAGGTAAATCTTCTCCTTATTTTTATATGCACATTCCGTATTTGTATCAGATTTTTCAATATCTTTTTTATTTGTTTTCGCCTGAGTATCTGCGAAAACACCAGATACCAACATCATAAAAGTTAATACTACCGCAAATACGCGCAATTTCTTTTTCATAACCATCTTTCCCTTCTTTTTCCTTCTTTCACTAATTGTTTGCGAAAAGCCAGCCGAGTCCGGACGCACCTCCGAAAACGTGCCGCAAACGCCTACCCTTCTTTGAAACAATTATAGCATTTTGCCTGATTTTATTTCAATACGAAGTGCGATATCCGTTCTTGGTTTTTTGAGCAATCCATATTATAATAGTAAATGATCAACAAATTTAGGAGGCAGCTATGGCTTTTGACGGAATCGTAATTGCAGGTCTGGTCCACGAATTAAACCAGACTGTTTTAAATAGTAAAATCAGTAAGATCGCACAGCCGGAAAACGACGAACTGTTACTTACCTGTAAAGGAACAAATGGGCAGTTTCGCGTGTCCATCTCCGCGAGTGCCTCTCTTCCGTTTCTATATCTGACGGATGAGAACAAACCAAGTCCGCTGACAGCGCCGACATTCTGTATGGTACTGCGCAAGCACATCGCCAACGGACGCATCACACGCATTTATCAGCCCCATATGGAGCGTATCATCAATATGGAAATCGAACACCTCAACGAGATGGGCGATCTCTGCCACAAGACATTGATCATTGAGTTGATGGGAAAGCACTCCAATATCATCTTCTGCGATGACAAAGGCATGATCATCGACAGCATCAAGCATGTTTCATCTGCGGTAAGTTCGCTTCGTGAGGTACTTCCGGGCAAAGAATACTTTATTCCGGCAACACAGGAAGACAAATTTAACCCTCTCACCACACCTGCAGACCGGATCCATGAGATTCTCTGCGGCAAGCCGCTGACAGTTGCTAAAGCGATCTATACGACGTTTACCGGCGTAAGCCCGCTGATTGCATCCGAGATCGCTTATCGTGCCGGACTCGATGCGGATCAGCCGCTCGCTTCCTATTCCGAGGAGCAGCTTTTGCATCTGTGCAATCATATTGCATGGTTTTTTGACGATGTCAGGGCGAACAATTATCATCCGGTGATCGTGCGAAAAGGTCGTGAACCGCTGGAATTTGCAGCGGTTGATCTGACTATGTACCACGATTACGAGGTGGAATCCTACGAAAGCATTTCCCGTGTACTCGAAGTCTACTATGCAGAAAAAAATGTATATAGCCGGATCCGACAGAAGTCAGCGGATCTTCGCCGTATTGTAAACACCGCATTAGAGCGTAACCAGAAGAAATACCAGATACAGCTTAAGCAGCAGAAAGATGCCCAGAAACGTGAAAAATACAAGTTATACGGCGAACTGATCAATGTATATGGTTACAATCTTGAGGAAGGTGCCAGGGAACTGATCGCGCCGAACTTCTATGATAATAATAAAGAGATCAGAATCCCTCTTGATTCAACAAAGACCGCACGCGAGAATTCACAGAAATATTTTGACCGCTACGGCAAATTAAAGCGTACTGCGGAAGCACTCGATACGCTTCTCTCTGAGACGAAGGCAGAGATCGATCACTTAGAATCCATTCAGAATTCTCTTGATATCGCACTCTCAGCCGATGATCTTGTCCAGATCAAGCAGGAATTGATGGAATACGGTTTTATCAAAAAGCACAGAACCGGAAAGAAAGAAAAAGTAAAAAGTAAACCCTTCCATTACCTCTCTTCCGATGGATATGATATGTATGTCGGCAAAAACAATTACCAGAATGACGAACTGACCTTCAAGTTCGCAACCGGTAACGACTGGTGGTTCCACGCAAAAGGAATGCCGGGTTCCCACGTTGTCGTAAAAAATAAAGGCGAAGAAATGCCGGATCGTGTGTACGAAGAAGCTGCGATGCTTGCCGGCTACTACTCCAAAGGACGTGAATCCGACAAGATTGAGATTGATTATCTCCAAAAGAAAAATGTCAAAAAGCCTGCCGGAAGTGCTCCCGGATTTGTGGTCTATTATACGAATTTTTCCATGACGATCCACCCGGACATCTCTGCACTTACGCTTGTCGAGTAAGAAACAAATGATCGAATCGGTATGGTTCATCCCTTTATATAAAAACAGGTCCCTCATAATTGAGAAACCTGTTTTTCTTTTGCAAATTATGAAATGATCTCTTGTTCCTACTGCCGATCCGGTGTACGACCGGCCATCTGTCTTTCCTGTGCCTCAATCATCTTTTTAACCATATAACCACCGACAGATCCATTCTGTTTTGCGGTAATGTTTCCGTTGTAACCATCGCTGAGCGGAACACCAAGCTCGTCTGCGACCTCATACTTGAAACGTTCTAATGATTTCTTAGTACTTTTGTTTGCCATGATGTTTTCCTCCTTTGAACGCGAACATCAGCCCGGTCAAAGATGCCTTCTGCATCTGCGGTACATATTGAATGTATCGCCCGGCTGACGCATTTAAGCTTTGCACCTTGGGTACACTCATAGTATATGCAGGGGGAAAAAGCATATGCTGGCAATTTCTTGTTCCAAAGCGCATTCATTCCATGGCAGGATTTTCATATTTTTATATCAAAATACGCCAATGTTGTGAAACAATACTATAAATTCATATGGTCAATCTTCTCGTCCATAAACTGCTCCATTTTATGTTGCAACACAACATGTCTTTCCATCTCAAGATCCGGATCCTCCTCAAGAATGAAAGAGACCGCTTCGGACGCCTGCTGAAGCACCGGCGCATCCTGATAGATATCCGCAAGCCGAAAAGCAAAGTCACCGCTCTGGCGGATGCCGAAAAAATCACCCGGACCGCGAAGCCGTAAGTCCTCGCTGGCAATCTTAAAGCCATCGTTCGATTGATTTAGGATTTCAAGACGCTTCTTTGCCGTCTTGGATTGCGAAGTATTGATCATGATACAGTATGACTGTGCGTCGCCTCGTCCGACACGTCCACGCAGCTGATGAAGCTGTGCCAGTCCGAACCGGTCCGCATTCTCGATCATCATAACCGTAGCATTCGGCACGTTTACGCCAACCTCGACAACCGTTGTTGAGACAAGTACCTGTACCTTGTTTTGTGCAAACAGATTCATAATCTCATTTTTTTTGTCATTTCTCATTTTTCCATGCAGGATGCCGACTTCGATATCGGAAGGTAATCCCTGTCGGACACTTAGAGCATAATCCGTCACGTTCTCCCCTTCCATATTTTCACTGCCCTCCACAAGCGGACAGATGATATAAGCCTGATGCCCTGCACGCACCTGTTCCTCAATAAAAGCGTATGCCTTCGGACGATATCCGGTATTGACCACACAGTTCTTGATCGGGAGTCGTCTTGCAGGAACCTCATCAATGACAGAGATATCCAGATCACCGTATAAAATGATGGCCAGAGTTCGCGGAATCGGTGTTGCACTCATAACAAGGATATGAGGTCTTTTCCCTTTTTCCGCAAACGTCTCTCTCTGTCGCACACCGAAACGGTGCTGTTCATCCGTGATGACCAGAGCCAGATTCGAGTAGATTGCTTTCTCCTGAATGAGTGCATGGGTGCCAATGACCATCGCATCCGGCTCCTGTTCGAGCGTTTGATAGGCAAGTCTTTTCTCTTTTGCCGTCATAGAACCGGTCAGCAGAACAATCGGAAACGTCAGTCCAAACTGTCTGCTCATCTGACAGTACGATTCATAGTGCTGTCTGGCAAGCACTTCCGTCGGCGCCATAATTGCAGACTGATAGCCGCTTGCGGCTGTCCATGCCATCGCCAGAAATGCAACGATCGTCTTACCGGAACCGACATCTCCCTGAATCAGTCGCTGCATCACATACGGGCTTAGCATGTCATAAATCACATCGTCCAAAGCACGTGTCTGTGCGCCGGTCAGCTCATAAGGCAGCTTTTTGATACAATCGGATATGATATCCGGCTTCCGAAAAGAGAATTCGTTACTCTCACGTTTCTTTTGTTCTCTTTGATACTGCATTCCTAGAATAAACAGGAAAAATTCGTCAAAAACAAGGCGTTTTCTTGCATCAATCAATGTGTCAAACGAATCCGGAAAATGTATCTGTTTAACCGCATAATTATATTCGCACAAAGTATACCGTTTCCGTATATCCACCGGTAAATAATCCTGCAACAGATCCTTTTCTGCCAATGCCTGACGCACAGTTCTGGTGATCAGATGATTCGATACACCGGTTGTCAGAGAATACACCGGAAAAAGCACATCCTCCATCTGCCGATAGCTTTCCGGTTCATAAACAGTCGGCTGCTCCATCACATATTTTCCGTCTTTGATCACGACTTTCCCGTAAAAAACACAGTATTGATTCAGTTTCAGCGAATTTTTGATATAGGGCATGCGATACCAGATGAGCTGCATCTTATGTCCGGTTGAACCGATTGTAAGAAGGGTCAGCTGCATCCGTCTTGTATTTTTGACAACCGGTGATGTGCGCACCTGTGCCACGATCGCGTGCATCTCTTCCGTCAGAGATGTAATCTCATCGATTGGTTCCATCTTAGGATATTTCACATATGTGCGGGGAAAATGAAGGAGTATATCACCAACGGTGTATACTCCCATTTTTGCAAACAAATCTTTTGTTTTCTCCCCAATTCCTTTTAAATTTGTAATTGAAGATGTTTCGTTCATAATTTGTTCCTACTGCCTGAATATGATTTATTCAACAGAAATCACATAATAATAAATCGGCTGTCCACCGGAATTGATTTCAACTTCAACGTCCGGATACTTTTCTTCAATGACTGCGCCGAGCTCCTCTGCCGCTTCCTCCGTTGCATCGGTTCCGTAATAGATGCTTACAATTGCAGAGTCCTCGTCCACCATTGCATCAACCATCTCAAGTGTAGTAGCCTTAAGATCCTGGCCAACCGAAAGGATGGATGAATCTCCGATTCCCATATAGTCATCCTGCTTGATCGTCTTACCGTCTATCTCTGTATCACGAACAGCATAAGTCACCTGACCGGTCTTGACATTGCCGATTTCAGAGAGCATGGTTTCTTTGTTCTCTTCCGCCGAATAATCCGGAATATAGTTGACCATCGCAACGATTCCCTGTGGAATTGTCTTTGTCGGAAGAACGATAATATCCTTATCTTCTACAAGCGTTGCAGCCTGATTGGCTGCCATAATAATATTCTTATTATTCGGAAGAATGAAAATATGATCCGCATTCACATGATCAATCGCTGAAAGCATATCCTCCGTACTCGGGTTCATAGTCTGGCCGCCCTCGATAATATAGTCAACACCAAGTCCCTTAAAGATTTCATTCATACCGTCACCGATCGATACAGAGATAAATCCCATCTCTTTTCTCGGTTCATCGGCTTTCGCTTCCTCTTCTTCCTTCTTCTGCTGGGCAGCAAGTTTCTCGGCATCCTTGATCAGCTTCTCCTGATGCTCCTCACGCATATTGTCAATCTTGATCCTGCTCAAAGAACCATGTGTCAGTGCCTTTTGGATAGCAAGACCCGGATCGTTGGTATGTACGTGAGTCTTAACGATCTCATCGTCCGCTACCACTACGATTGAGTCACCGATGGACTCTAAAAACGCCTTATACTCATGTTCCTCTGCCTCTGTCAGTGGCTTGTTGAGTACAATAATAAACTCGGTACAATAACCAAATTTAATCTCTTTCTCTGTCTCTGCCGAAATCTTTACGACACCGGATCCCTTGACAGAATCCTCGATCTCGTAGTCAATCTCCTTGCCGAGAAGACAATCATAAGCCCCCTTTAAGACCTGCATAAGTCCCTGTCCGCCGGAATCAACCACACCGGCCTGTTTTAATACCGGAAGCATCTCCGGAGTCTGACTCAACACATAATCCGCATGCTTGATCACTTCATCGCAGAATACAACAAGATCCTCTGTCTCCTCTGCCATCTCCAAAGCCTTATCTGCCGCACCCTTGGCAACGGTAAGGATTGTTCCTTCCTTCGGCTTCATAACAGCTTTATAAGCAGTCTCTACCGCTTTCTGGAATGCATCGGACAATACGGAAACCGTCACTTCATCATAAGAAGCGATCACTTTGCAGAATCCACGGAATAACTGCGATAAAATAACACCGGAGTTACCGCGCGCACCACGCAGGGAACCGGATGAGATAGCCTTAGAAAGCTGTTCCATCGTAGGATTTTCCAATGCAGATACCTCTCTTGCCGCAGACATGATCGTCATCGACATATTTGTACCGGTATCTCCATCAGGAACCGGAAATACGTTCAGTTCATTAATCCACTCTTTTTTCGCGTCCAGATTCTTCGCACCGGCGAGAAACATCTTAGACAGTACTTCTGTATTAATACTTGTGATTTCCAATTTCTTAATCCTCCCTAGTCAATGACACGTACGCCTTCGACGTAGATGTTAATTTTATTAATCTTCATTCCGGTAAATGATTCTACCTTATATTTGACTGTCTCAATAAGATTATCCGATACCGTAGCGATGCTTACACCATACGCAATAATCACATGAAAATCGATCGTGATCTGATTATCCTCTCCTACTGCAACACTGATTCCGTGTGTCAGATAATCTCTTTTC
Organism: uncultured Agathobacter sp.; assembly: GCA_934316545.1. Classification (GTDB taxonomy): domain Bacteria; phylum Bacillota; class Clostridia; order Lachnospirales; family Lachnospiraceae; genus Roseburia. The sequence continues at coordinate 29,470 of CAKRDT010000025.1, forward strand.
AAAAGTTTAACAAGACCATCCTTCATATTAACGGCAGCCATACCGACGATTCCGAAGCACTCTACTGCAACAGAACCTGCATAAGTAGCAATAACATCTTCATCGATTAAAATCTTTCCATATTGGGTATCCATCTGTCCCTTCATACTCAGAACCTCCAATTTTTATCTGTTAATAAGCGAGTTGACATACTTACACGCATTTTATAACTATTCGTATTATAACCATTTTTCTTAAACTTGTAAATATATTTCAATTTTTTATAAATTTTCCTTGCATTTAAAAAATGAATCTGATAGAATACTTTTGTTGTGAGTTTGTATATAAGGCAAACTTAGTGAAATGCAAGGAGGTGCAATATCATGGCAAAGTGTGCAATTTGTGAAAAAGGTGTACATTATGGAAATAATGTCAGCCATTCTCATAGAAGATCCAATCGTGTATGGAAATCAAACATCAAACGTGTGAGCTGTAAAGTAAACGGAGTACCACAGAAATTATATGTTTGTGCTTCCTGCCTTAGATCTGGTAAAGTTGAGAGAGCTTAGTAAGCT
>CAKRDT010000026.1 GCA_934316545.1 uncultured Agathobacter sp.
AGTGTCAGCGTAGAAGCCCGCCACCGGGTCAGCCCAGCCGGAGCACGCCGCCACAGGAGTTTCGCAATCGCTTATTTTGTATATTCGTATCAACGCAGGACAAAATCGCTTCTGCCCCGCTTGAATAGCAGATTCTTATGACGATACGCGCTCGTCCTTTCGTATCACATCGATAAACTTACCGACTTCCGCCCACGCTTTCTTCGACTCCGGAATATTTAAATACGCCATCTGGAATACATGAAACATTCCCTCATAGATACTTAAGCGCACACGGATTCCCTGCTCTCTCGCCTTGGCAGCGACCGATACCGAATCGCTGAGAAGCATCTCAAGCGATCCCACCTGTATAAGCATCGGCGGAAATCCTCGGAAATCACCGAAAAGCGGAGAAATATAGCAATCCATCTTATCATGATCCCCGGCGTAATCATTGACATAGATCAGGCTGTCCTTTGTATTTCCAAACAAAGGATCCCTCTCATAGTTTGTCTCATACGACTCGCCGCTTGCGGTCAGATCCGTCCAGGGCGACATCGCAACCACACCGCCCGGCATCGGCATATGGTGATCCTTTAAATACATGCACAATGCCATCGCAAGACCGCCGCCTGCCGAATCTCCTGCAACAATAATCTGCTCCCCGTAATATCCCTTGTCGAGAAGCCACTGATAGGAAGCCACCGCATCTTCCAACGCTGCCGGATACGGATGCTCCGGCGCCACACGATAATCCGGTGTCAATACATTGCATCCGTGACTCACCTCATTGTAGAGTCCGGCAAACACATAGTATGCATTGCGCACCGCGCCCATATAACCGCCTCCGTGCAGCTGCAATATCACATGATCCTGACTTGGATTCTCCTTTAATGACAGTAATTTCATCGAAAAATTCTTCAACTCGATATGTGTCATATTAAAGCAGTCCGGCACGATCCACGGTGGTTCCTTGAGCCGCTTTCGAAGCTCTCCACTTTTGATTTTTTTACCGATCTGCAGATCGTTTGTCAGATGTGACAACAGATCCGCAATCACGCGGCCTTTCACACTTGCTTCTGTTTCAATCATACATGAAATCTCCGTTTTAGTTCTGTTCTTGCCCGTCGGTCACCAATGATCAACGTACCTAAGAACAAAAATACCGATGTTGCAAAAGCGATCCATACCAGATATGGAAACCTGATGATTCCACCCAGCCGGAGCCCGACCGGAATCAGGCTAAGCAGGATCGCCAGGATCTGCGCCATCATATAGCTCTGCCAGTTTCTCCGGTTTACCAGCGTCAGGATCAAAAGCGTCAGATCGATGAGAAGAATGCCAAGCGGCAGCACATAATCAAGCGACCAGCCTTGGTACCCGGTCAGATAATCAATTCCAAGAAGCATCAGTACCGCAAGGATCACAAGCGTCAGCGTCTTGAACATATAACCGGATTTACCGAGGATCGCCATGCGGACAACCGCGTTTACGTATACAAGAATTAAGCATGCCACAAGGCTCCATGCGACCTCCGGATTCGTAATATGATTGATGGCCACCATAAGGCATCCCGCCACAATCGATAAAAACAGGAGGATATTCTCCAACAGACGAAATCTCCGGTTGACGCCGATCGCGTTCGGATACACATTCACCCCCGGTGCCTCGGTGCTCTCCAGCACATTCTTACAAAGCGGGCAACGATCCGTATCATCTAAAATAATCACATTACATTTTTGACATCTACTCATAATATACTCCGTTCGTCTGAATCTCTACCTCAACTCCATCCGAAGCAATCTTACGGAAAAACGCCTTCTGCACCATTGCCTCCGCAAAAACCGAGCTGAATGTAAATACCAAAGTATCCTGATACGAACAAATCGTGCCCTTGATTTCCTGTCCCTTTGACATCGCAATAAAAGCCTTAAAGCCTTTCACATACGGTTCATAGAGTGCATCAATTTTGATGTTGCCGATATTCGTGATCGTCGTTGTATTGGCGACCGCCGACTTTGTGTAGACCAGGCGCATCGCAATATTCTTGATAAAAAGCGGAACCGGCCGCATCAGCTTATTCATCTGATTTGACACACTGTATGAAAACAGATCTTCGAGATGCTCTTTATTAATCTGGGAATGCAGACTTTCCCTGATGGTCTGTATCACTTCCTCAAAGGTGTACTGTTGCTTACTGGCACGAAACTCTGCAGATACCATCACAAAAAAATTCTTCGTTGTATTCGAATCAAAATAAGGGCGCAGATTGACCGGTACCGCCACACGGATCGGACGACCTCCCGGCATCCCATGCATCATTTCTTTATAAACACTCCATACAAACACCGCAATCAGATATTCATTTAAGGATGCTCCATACTTGTGTGCAACCTGCTTAAGCTGGGAAACCGGCATACAACCATGCATGACGCCAAACTCCCCCGCCGGAAGATGCTCCTCCTTGATCAGATAAGCCTTCTCCTTATTGAATCCACTCGGCTTACCATTTTTGTAATTGCGGACAAAACTGTCCTCGCGGCAGAGCGAAGTATCCACGCTCAGCTTGTCCCCCGTCTTTTCCGCCAATTCCTTGTGCACCAGACGAAGATACTGATAGGTCAGCTCCCTTAGAAAATTGATACCGCCCATACCATCCGTCAGCACATGAAACACTTCCAGATTGATGCGGCATCCGTAATACGTCACACGAAACAGATAATTATGATTACGATTCTGGCGGATATAACGGCACGGAAACATAATTTCTTCCGACACCTTAGGCGCCCGCTTTCCGTTCTCTTCAAAATAATACCAGAACACCCCGGTTCTAAGCCGCACGTTGAATCCGTCAAATTTTGGCAGAACAATATCCAGTGCCTGCTGCAGATATTCCTTTTGAACCGCTTCCTTCAATTCTACACTGATACGGTAAACATTGGTCATATTTTCCCCCGCGATCGAAGGGAAAAGATGCGCCGTATTGTCAAGCTTATCCCAGCGGATCTGGCGCGGGACCGGCTTTATTTTACTTTGTTTTTTACTCATAGTTACTTTTTCTTTCATCGATTAAAATAAAGTGGCGCCTGCCGCACACTTTCGCGCACTCATGTTCAGACAATAGCCCTGTTGCTAAAAAATACTGACTCCGGCGAAACTAAGCACCATCATAATGATTCCTGCAAGCAGCACTCCCAGCATGACGGCGGCAACCGTCGACTTAAAATCCATATCCAGAATACTTGCTGCAAGTGTACCGGTCCATGCTCCGGTACCCGGAAGCGGAATTCCGACAAAAAGAAGCAATGCAAGGAACAGGCCGCGGCCCGCCTTCTGCTGCAGCTTTTTGCCTCCTTTTTCGCCTTTTTCCAGACACCAGCTAAAGAAACCTCCGATTACCGGTTTATCAGCCCCCCATTCGAGCACCTTGCGCGCAAACAGATAGATGATCGGAACCGGCAGCATATTGCCGATGATCGCGATCATATATGACGGAACAATCGGAAGGTGCCGGATCTGTGAAATCGGGATTGCACCACGAAGTTCAATAAGCGGCACCATGGATACAAAAAATACAACCAGATAGTCAATCATGAAAATAAATCCTCACTTTACTTATTCTTCTTTAAATAGTCCTTGAGGAACGCGATAAATGTCTGCATCTGTTCATCTGTTCCGATGCTAATGCGCAGATATTCGTTGATACGCGGTGGATTACTGAAATGACGCACAAAGATGTCATTCTCGCGGAGCGCCTCAAACAAGGATTCCCCCGATAGTTCCGGATGCCTGGCAAAAATAAAATTGCTCTTTGAATCTCCAAACACGAATCCAAGGCTCTTCAGCTCCTGCTTCGTCCACTCTCTCGTCTTAATGATCTTATCCCTTGTCATCTCAAAATATGCCTGATCCTTCATTGCTGCCGTGCCCGCAGCGATCGTGATCGTATCCATCGTATAAGAATTGAAAGAATACTTCACATCATTTAAATATTGGATCAATGTCGGATTACTGATCGCATAACCGATCCGTGAACCCGCCATAGAACGAGACTTCGAGAATGTCTGCACAACAATTACATTGTCATATTTGTCAATAAGAGGAAGCGCACTCATTCCACCAAAATCAATATATGCTTCATCGACAACAACAATGACGTCCTGATTTGCCTCTATGATCTCCTCAATCTGGGACAGATCCATCAGCTCGCCTGTCGGCGCATTCGGATTCGGGAAGATTACACCACCGTTGTCGCGCATGTAATCCTTCGGGCAGATTTTAAAATCCTCATCGAGCGGAATCTGTTCGTACGGAATGCGAAGCATCTCGGCCCATACATCATAAAACGAGTAGGTTATATCCGGGAAAAAGATTGGCTTTGCGGAATTAAAAAATGTCATAAAGATCATTGCCAGTACATCGTCGGATCCTACCCCGACAAAAACCTGATCCGTCTCTACCTTATAATTGGAAGCGATCGCCTGTACCAGATCACCCACAAGCGGATCCGGATACATACGAAGCCGGTCGATATCCACGCTTTTCACCGCTTCGGCAACACCCGGTGCCGGCGGATACGGATTCTCGTTTGTATTTAACTTAATAATATTCTGTTTCTTCGGCTGCTCTCCCGGAACATACGGAACAACTTTGCGTATATTTTCTTCCCACTTCTTCATGGTCGATCCTCCTCGCTAACATATATCCAATACTGTACCGCATTATGGCAAAATTGTAAAGAATTCTCCCCTGTCCAAAGTGTGATTTCATCATATTTTTCCTCTTGAAGATTTCTGTAATCGTGATAAGATAGATACACATTGCGTAAAAATAAATTTTTAAAATATGAGGTAATCGTATGGCATCAAACACAACAAAAGATATGACCAGCGGCTCCACCATGAAGCTGATCCTCGGCTTTGCCGTGCCGCTTCTTATGGGTATGCTTTTTCAGCAGGTATACAGTCTGGTTGACACGATCATTGTAGGACGTTTCTTAGGCGTATCAGCACTCGCCGCAGTGGGCGCAACCGGAAGTATCAACTTCCTGATCATCGGGTTCTGTCAGGGAATCTGCAACGGATTTGCCCTTCCTGTCGCGCAGCGCTTCGGAGCAAAGGATTATGACGGATTGCGTAAATATGTAGGTAACTCTGCCGTGCTGTCCATCATCTTCGGTGGTGCAATCACCCTCATTACGGTGATCGCCTGCCGCCCGATCCTTGAGCTGATGCAGACGCCTGCAGATATCATTGATCTGTCCTATCATTATATTGTAGTTATTTTTGCAGGAATCCCGGCGATCATGCTTTACAATATTCTGTCCGCTTACCTGCGTTCACTCGGAGATTCCATCACACCGGTTATCTTCCTCGTACTGTCTGCGGGACTGAATATCGGACTGGATCTGCTTTTTATCGTTACCTTCCACTGGGGTGTATTCGGCGCTGCTTTCGCAACCGTACTCTCACAGGCAGTATCCGGTATTCTTTGTCTGATTCTGATTATAAAGAAGTTTGACCTTCTTCACCTGAAGCGCGAAGACTGGAAACTCGACTGGGGTTATTCCAGATATCTTCTGATCATGGGACTTCCGATGGGACTGCAATATTCCATTACGGCGATCGGAAGCGTCATCTTACAGGCCTCCGTCAATACACTGGGATCGACTGCCGTTGCATCCATGACGGCCGGAAGCAAAATCTCCATGTTTGTCGTATGTCCGTTTGATGCCCTTGGTTCAACCATGGCAACTTTCGGCGGACAAAATGTCGGTGCCGGACGCCTCGACCGTCTCGGAAGAGGACTTCGCTCTGCCGTCATCCTCGGTGCCGTCTATTCCGCACTGATCCTTGTCGTATTAATTTTCTTCGGACGTGATCTGATCCTGCTGTTTGTAAGCGCAAAAGAAGTAACCGTTATTGCACAGGCCAAACAGTTTCTTGTTACCAATGCAGCCTTTTATCTTATGCTGGCTTTGGTCAATATTGTACGTTTTCTTATTCAGGGAATGGGATTCTCCGGATTTGCTGTATTTGCCGGAGTCTTTGAAATGGTTGCAAGAACGCTTGTCGGACTTGTCTTTGTTCCGATTTTCGGGTTTACCGCAGCCTGCTTCGCCAGCCCTCTGGCATGGATCTTCGCAGACTGCTTCTTAATCCCTGCATTCTTCCACTGTCGGAAGAAATTACAAAATGCTATGACTCGTTAACTTTGTTTACGAATCTTGTGAACGCCGCGCGTCCTTCCTCGGTGCATTTGTATACACCGGCATCTTTCAATACCTGTTCAAACACAAGACCAATTTCCTCATGGAGAATATCCATTACATTCTCCTGAGTAAGTTGGTCATATTTTTTTGTGATCATTTCAGCCCAATCTGCGTGGGATGCAAGCGTCTCGGTTGCGCGAAGATCTGATTTTGCCACCAGCGCCTCCGCAAGTTCCTTCATCTCATCCTTCAGGCGGGCCGGGAGTACGGCAAGTCCCATAACCTCGATCAGTCCGATATTTTCCTTCTTAATGTGATGAAGCTCTGCGTGTGGATGATATACGCCAAGCGGATGCTCCTCTGTCGTAAGGTTATTGCGGAGTACCAGATCAAGCTCATAGTCGCTGCCTCTTCTTCGTGCGATCGGTGTGATCGTATTGTGTGGCTCACCGTTTGTCTCAGCATAAATGACTGCATCCTCATCGGTATAGCCTCTCCATGCAACAAGGATCTTATCTGCCAGTTCGATCAGACGCTCCCTGTTGCTGCTTGTGATACGGATCACAGACATCGGCCACTTTACGATACCGGCCTTCACATCTTCGAATCCTGTGAATCTAATCTCTCTCTCAATCGGTGCCTTCTCCATTGCAAAGGTATAATGTCCGCCCTGGAAATGATCGTGACTTAAAATCGATCCGCCGACAATCGGAAGATCCGCATTGGATCCTACAAAATAGTGCGGAAACTGTGTTACGAAATCAAGAAGCTTTCCGAATGTTGCACGCTCGATCTTCATCGGTGTATGCTGGCCGTTAAAAACGATACAATGCTCATTGTAATATACATACGGTGAATACTGGAAAAACCAATCACTGTTGTTGATCGTTACCGGAATGATACGGTGATTCTGTCTTGCCGGATGATTCACACGTCCTGCATATCCCTCATTTTCACGACAAAGCTGGCACTTCGGATAGCTGCTTGCCTTTGCATTCTTTGCTGCTGCGATTGCCTTAGGATCCTTCTCCGGCTTTGAAAGATTGATCGTGATATCAAGTGTTCCGAATTCCGTGTCGGTTGTCCACTTAAGATCCTTCTTGATGCGTGCACGGCGGATATAATTGCTGTCGCAGCTCAATTTGTAGAAATAATCCGTTGCAGCCTGCGCCGACTCATTTTCATAAAGGCTCTTGAACTTACCCTGTATCTCACTCGGGCGTGCAACCAGGCATCCCATCAGCTTCGTATCAAATAAATCACGGTATACCACGCTGTTGTGCTCAAACATGCCTCTCTCAAAAGCATCATCCAACAGTTCTGCAAGGATGTCTTCCAAAGCGGCCTCCGCATCCTCCTGCGCAGCGATCGTTTTATGCTCCTTCCATACTTCATCACTGATCTCGTCCAGCCCAAGTGTCTCAAGTAATCGATTTACCGTATATACATAATCGCTCTGTGGCACTAACCCGGTTGCCACGCCATAATCTGCCAATTGTAAAATTCGTTCCTGTACCATGTGTTTCTCCCTCTCTGTTATATTGTGAATGTGGCAACTCATTTACACAAGCTGCCACGATTTCCTCTTACTTCTTATCTCAAAATATTCTTATGCATCCAGTCTGCATGGGCCGGATCCAACCTGCACTACATAAAAGTCTGCTGCATATCCAATCTTGTCTTTGTATGCAGTTCCTACACTCTCAATAAAACGATCTACCGCTGCGTCTTCCACGATACTTACGGTACATCCGCCGAATCCTGCACCGGTCATACGTGATCCGATCACACCTTCAACCTTCCATGCTTCCTCAACCAATGTGTCAAGTTCGATTCCTGTCACTTCATAATCATCGCGGAGAGATACATGGGATGCATTCATCAGTTCTCCGAACTTCTTTAAATCCTGCTTCTGTAATGCATCGACAGCCTGAATGGTTCTCTGATTCTCATAGACTGCATGACGCGCTCTGCGAACACGAACCTCATCTTTGATTGCATCCTTGTTTGCCTCAAACTGCTCCTCGGTAAGTTCTCCGAGAGATTTGATATCAACAACTTTCTGTAATTCTGCCAATGCAGTCTCACACTCGCTTCTTCTCTCGTTGTATTTTGAATCACCAAGTCCACGCTTTTTGTTGCTGCATGCGATCACGATCTTTGCTCCGTCCAGCTTAAGCGGAACATATGTATAATCCAATGTGTTGGTATCAAGGAAGATTGCATGATCTGCCTTGCCCATGGCAATGGCAAACTGGTCCATGATTCCACAGTTAACACCGTTGAAATGGTTCTCCGAATACTGTCCGATCAAAGCCAGATCCTGATTGGTCACATCAAATCCGTACTGATCCTTTAAGATGTAGCCAGTCAATACCTCTACGGAAGCGGATGAAGAGAGTCCGGATCCGTTTGGAATGTTTCCAAACAGTAACAGATCAAATCCCTCTGTCACTTCCATTCCTCTCTCCTTAAAAGCCCACAGAACCCCCTTCGGATAATTCGTCCAGTCTGCATCTTTGCTTGGCACAAGATCGTCCAGTGAAGACTCCATGACTCCAAGCTGCTCGAAATTCATAGAATAGAAACGTAACTTACGGTCCTGTCTCTTTCTTACCACTCCGTAGGTACCGATCGTAAGTGCACACGGAAATACGTGTCCTCCGTTGTAATCGGTATGTTCACCGATCATATTGACACGTCCCGGTGCAAAATAGACTGCACTCTCACCTTCCGGTCCAAATACCTCTGCAAATTTGTTTTTTAACTGTTCTACCATGTTCCTTCTCCTTTCTTTTGAACCTCAGCCATTCCCCATCGCCTGCGTCGAAAGGCTGATGCCACATGTCAGTTTTTTATAAAAACCGACACATTTTCTGCAACGTTTTTAACAAAAATTAAGCGTACTACATTCTCGTTTGTTTCTCTGATAAATTCATTATATCCGGTCAACAAACAAATGCAATACGCTTTTTTCAAATTGCAACATTCCCGAGAGCACATACAACAAAAGTATATGTTTTACTTTTTCTTTTCTTTTTTCAGCTTTGCAAAGTCCTTCTGCGCTTTCTCCAATGTCGCATAATTTGTAACATAGGTCTTTGCATTCGAATTCAGCTTATCATAAGCCTTCTGCGCCTTACTGATTGTCTCTTTTGATTTCTCCGTCACAGTTCCGATCGCATCAATCAGTTTCACAACCTTCTCTGCAGCCTCCTTGTCAGAAACCGCAGTGCTCTCTGTTCCCGGCAGTTCGTATACGAGAACCGGATAATTCCTTCCCACATTTTCAAAAATGACCTTTGCAACACTCGGCGGAAGATTGATACATCCATGCGAGCCGGCAGTCTTATAAATACTTCCTCCAAACTGACTGCGCCAGGATGCATCATGCATTCCGACATTTCCGGCGAACGGCATCCAATAAGACACCGGCGTCTCATAATTATCTCCGCGAAGTGTCGCATCCTTCTGCGTATAAGTAATTCCATATGCACCGGTTGGCGTATCGAAACCACGAGCATGATTTCCGGAGACAAAATCCGATTCGATGACAAGCTTTCCTTCTTTATATAAGAACAGATGCTGCGCTGTCAGATTGATTTCCACATAGGAATCTCCGTAATCGTTACCTTCATGACTGTTGGCCGTCATCAGATAATTGAGATCTCTCGTAACCGGCTTTCCCGCCTTAATTTCTTTGATAATTTCCGTCACTTCCGTAGCATTATCCACTTTCCAGCCGTAGCAGCTAAGACCGATCGTGACGGTTTTACCATAGGAAGTCTTCAGTTTCTTTGCGGTATAACAGGTATTGTATTTTTTTGCAAGACCGGCAACATACTCCTGCACTTTATCCTTTGAGACCACCGGTTTCTGCTTCTTATTCAAGGTAATCCATGCCCCAAACGTCGTTGCATCAAGCGTCTCTGTACTTGCACCGATCTGATATGTAATCGTTGTTCCCGCATAACCGTTCATTGTCTCAATCGCGGTCTGCAGCTTCTCGTCATCATCATAAACCGTAGGATTCACATATGCATCTGCTTTTTCAACAGAAACCGACTCGTCCAACTGTTGTACCGCTTCTTCCACGGCTTCCGCAAATTTTTCGCTGTCGATCGTTGTTCCCATCACGCACGGCTGCAGCGCAAATCCATTGTCCCTATCGTAAGGCGCAACCGATGCATTCTGCGGCTTCACCTGATTCTCCGGCTGCATACAGTCCAAAGTTTCTATCGCCTTCGTCAATTTATCCGGTGCAAAGCTTACTAAGGTTTCATTTTCAAGCTTATCCGGTGCAAAAATTTTTGCAGGCCACAGGAAGCTGTTCTGCTCCGCTATCATATCTTCAATTTCGCTGCCCCACTGTGGTTCAAGCTCAATATCCGCCCCTGAAATCGTTTCTTCCTGATCATTTCTTTCTTCAATTTTTAATGAATAGGCATGTATTTCATCTGCAATACCGGTTTTGACCTTTTCTGCGGTATATCCGGAAACATTTTTATCATTTATTGTTGTTCCCGGCAAAAACCGGTGCATAAAATAAATGCTCACACCTATGTAGACCATAGCCAGAGCACCGAAAACGGAAGCAATCACAATCCGGGTACGCTTCGGATTTCCCGGTGTCCTTCCTTTATTTCTTCGACTCTTCTGCGGCATCCGGACTGCCACGTTCTTCTGTTCGCTCACTTTCTTTTCCTCTCTCGCTCACTCAATCAATCCATTCTATTATAACCAATTTATGAAGTTTTCACAAATATTTATTAACAATACCTGTTTGCTATTGTCGCTCCCCTGCCGCAGTGCTATAATCTAGCCATAATTTGAGTCAGATCTTCCTTCTTTCATAAGGTCTGCGTTGTATCATGCAGGGAGGTATTTATGACATTACCAAAGAAGTCGTTCAAAATCAGGCTTGTTTCCTTTTATCAGAAATACAGGCATCTTCTGATCTTGCTCTACTTTTTCGTATACATGGCATGGTTTGCTTATGTCGAAAAAAACATCAAAACACATTTTCATGTAGTGCACGTACCACTCGACGATTATATTCCGTTTTGCGAGTATTTTGTGATCCCCTATCTTCTCTGGTTTGGCTATGTCGCCTGGGGAATCGCCTACATGGCTTTACATAATAAGGCTGATTATTACAGACTCTGTACATTTTTATTCACGGGTATGACACTTTTCCTATTGATTTCAACGTTCTATCCGAACGGACACTATCTGCGTCCTTACTATTTTACGCACCATAATATTTTCACGCAGCTCTGCGAGAAATTATACGAAACAGATACTCCGACCAATCTGTTTCCAAGTATTCATGTGTACAATTCCATTGGAATTCATCTTGCAGTTTCTCGCAATGAGCAGCTTAGAAAGAACAAAACGGTTCAGATGATCTCCTTGATACTGATGACGAGTATTGTCCTTGCAACCATGTTTATCAAGCAGCATTCCGTATTTGATGTAAGTACCGCTTTGGTTTTGGCCTATATCATGTACCGCATCGTCTATCGGCACAACTGGTCCAAATCATCTCTTGCCGCACGCATCAGGGAAAGAAAACATTTTCTTCCTGATCATCCGTTATGATCTGCAAAAAATGTTATATCGAAATCGAGTAGGCGGCTAATCTTTCGTTGATTAGCCGCCTACTCAATGATCCCTACTTTTCAATTTCTAAAATTTTATTCTCCGGCCTTGCGCTCGATCACATGGCGATAAAGAGGATCGACCATCTGGCTGATTTCCTCCTGATTCTTTTGCTGAGACAGAAATTCTTCCGTCAAATCCTCAAGCTGCATCCGATTGCGTTCCTGAGATTTTACGATCTCTTCATCTGCATTCCTAAGGCTTGTCAGACGGTTGGAAACATCTGACAATGCAGCCGACAGTTTTTCTTCGCCTGTCGCATCTGCCTGACGCGTAACTTGCGCACAGTGCTTCATCAAACGTGCGGTCGCAATATTATTCTCCTTGAGCAGGCCGATCAGATGATGGATCTGTTCTTCTAATTCCGCGATCCTTTGTTCCGCTTCCCCCAGTTGTACACGGCTCTCCTCGATGGCACCATCATAATTCGTCACATAGGAGCGGATATCCTCTGCCGCTGTCACAAACTGCATTCCGCTCTCTCCGAGGCGTCCTGCCTCGATTGCGGCATTTAATGCAAGAACACCCATCTGCTTGCCACATTCCTGCATCCGATCCAGTTTTTCGCCAAGCTGCTGATTCTGCGTTCTAAGTGTTCCCGGAAATTCACTCAGATATTTGGAAGGCGTTGTAAAATGCTTATTGTCATCCACGAGCTTTGTTGCCTCTTCAAGCAGTCTGTGCATATCATCCACTATTTTTGCCTGGTTTTCTTCCTGCGCCAGCATCGCATCCCTGCATTCCCCGATGGAATGTCCAAGTCCCGCTTCGATTTCCACATTACCTGCTGCTAAGGTTGCAGCACTCTGTGCATTCTCCTTTACCTGCGCAACATCCGACTGCACCTGTCTGTGAGATTCTTTGATTTCTGCCATTGTCGCGCGGAACATCTCTCCCTTGCTTCCGGTTTCCTCAAAGAACTGGTCATCAATCTGTACGGTTCTCTTTAATTTTTCAATATCCTCCTGGCTGACCTTATTCTTGCCAAACATCCCTATTCCTCCAAAAAAAGCCTATGTCACTGACTCTATTTTACAATGCCCTCTGCCTTTTTTCAACGATAATATTGTATTTCAAACTGCAGACTTTCCGTATCTCTGTAATAATTGATTTTGGGATAATAGACAAATGAAAGCCGAATTTTATTTTCTCTTCCATGCTTTGCTTTGTCAAGCTCCGCCGCCCCGAATTTTTCTACTATGTAGTTTTCAAAAGCCGCAATGTCTCCGAAATAAATCCCGGACACCGGTCTGGCATGTTCCGAAATCAGGCTGAGCCTTAGCACATTCTGATTCTTTCCTACCGTCCACATCCGGCAGACACTAAGATTACGGTCTGCAAATACAGGCTTGGGATTATCCCTGCCAAAAGGTGCAAGCACCTGAAACTCCGACACCAATGCATTGGTCACATAATCGACCGGCATCGGCACATCAATATGCACTTTCGGTTGCAGTTCCTGCACAGTGAGCGGACAATTCTGATTGATGGTTCTACGAAATTGCTCAATGTTCTTCTCTGTAAGGGAAAGCCCCGCTGCCATAGGATGACCGCCGAATTTCGTAAAAAGATGTTTGCAATGACACATCTCTTCATACATGGAGTAGCCTTCTACCGACCGGCCGCTTCCTTTTACGCCATCCTCACCTTTCGTCAGAACAAACGTCGGTCTTCCGTAATATTCGCGAATTCTTCCCGCTATGATTCCCGCTATGCTCTCATGCACATCCGGCAGATAGATCACAAGTACCGGATCCTGCTGATAGCCGGCATCCTCGCACAATTGCTTTGCTGCTTCGACCCCTTCTGCGGTCATAAGCTTTCGTTCTTCATTCAGTACAACCAATTCCTCGGCGAGCTTTGCCGCCTCCTCTGTATCCTCCGCCATAAAAAGTGCAAGTGCGCGCTTTGCAGTGTCAAGCCTTCCGGCAGCATTAATACATGGTCCTAAGACAAAGCCAAAATGATAACACTCTATCTGCTCCGGCAAAAGTCCGCATTGTGCAATTAATGCCCTCATCCCAATATTGAATGTATGATGGATCCTCTTTAAACCTTCCTTGACAAGAATGCGGTTTTCACCGGTCAGCGGCATCACATCGCCAACGGTTGCAAATGCAACAAACTCAAGAAGTTCCATGGCCTCATCCGGTTGAATCCGCATTCTCTCATAAAGAACCCGGACCACATTCCACGCCACTCCTGCACCGCACAGATCCTTATAGGGGTATCCACAGTCCTGTTGATGCGGATTAACGATTGCATCGGCATCACTTGCAAGATAATGCCTTTTTCCATCTGCTTCTTCATACGGAATCTCATGGTGATCCGTCACAAGCACGGTCATATTATGATGTTTAGCATAAGCAATCTCCTCAATCGCCGCAATACCATTATCACAAGTAAGAATGGTATCCACACCTGCACCCACCGCATCTTCGATCAAATGAAGATTCAGTCCGTACCCATCCGTGATCCGGTTCGGGATTGCTACATCGACATCCGCACCGCACCTTTTTAACGCCCGATACAACAGGTAAGAAGACATGACTCCGTCAATATCATAATCTCCGATGATCCGGATTTTCTTTTCGTGTTGAATTTTTTGAGACAGAATGCCGGCCACAACACTTGCATCCTTCATGCAATGCGCATCCGCAAGATCATCCAAATTTCCGTTCAGATACTGCGCGATCGCCTCATTGCCTACAATATCACGATTTCTGATAATGCGCGCGGTGACCTGATCAATTCCGAAACGCCTGCCTATCTCTTTAAAATCTGCTCTCTTATTTGTTACCAGCCACTGCTGCATACACTACTTTCTCCAATCGTAATCCCTGCGGAGGCGCGGTATACCCTGCCTGCGCCCGATCCTTCGCCGCAAGGAGGTTCTTCATGCTCTCCGGTTTCCGCTCTCCTCTGCCTACTTCAATCAATGTTCCCGTCAGAATACGGATCATGTTTTGCAAAAATCCATCCCCGGTATAGCGAATCTCAATTTCTCCTGCATTCTCAAAAAATGCAACATCCATAAGCGTCCTGACCGTCGATTTTTTCATTCTCTTATTACCGCAAAAAGAAGCAAAATCATGCGTTCCGATCAGCTCCTGTGCCGCGTTCTGCATCCGGCTTATATCCAGCGGCTTACCGTAATGATACACAAATCGCCGCGCAAACACATCCGGGACCGGGTTGGTCCGGATTCGATAACTGTAGGTTTTGGCTACCGCATGATACCGGCTGTGAAAACACTCATCCACTTCCGCAATCTCTGTGACTGCAATATCCTCCGGAAGAAATTCACTTAAATTTCTAAATATTTCCTCCATTGTAAAATGCTCGTCCATATGAAAATTGGCTACCTGCCCCACGGCATGCACCCCGGCATCGGTCCTCCCCGAACCGATCACTTCCACCGGATGGCCGGCAAGTTTAGACAGCACATTCTGAAGCTTTCCCTGTATGGTCGCATCGGTTGCCTTCTGCACCTGCCAGCCCTTATATCTTGTTCCATCATATTGAACTGTAATTTTATAATTTTTCATGTATTTTTGTCTCCGTCTGCCATATTCCCATATGTTATTTATTAAATCACAAACAAGGAACATTGTCCACACAGAGGCTTTTTGCCGCTGCTTCCTTTTTATTCGGCCTCAATAAGTGCCCCATCCGCGCCGGATCATTTTTCTCATATTCTATTGCAGTTCTGCAATTCTTGAAACCGCCACATAAATATCCGAGATCTTGTACCAGGTTGGATAATCCACGACTCCGGTTGCCGGAAGTCCAAAGACCGATTGAAATTTCTGTACCGCTTCTTTGGTCCGTTCACCATAAATTCCGTCCGGTGTAATGGATGGGATTGCCGGATATGCTCTTGCAATTCGCTGCAGCTGTTCCTGTAACTGGCGCACTTTATCCCCGCTTGATCCGACCGTCAGGTCATATCCCGGCCACGAAGCCGGAATTCCGGAAATTCCCTGTGCCTGATTAATATAGATGTCGCTTCCATAATAATTTCGAAGAATTTCAATCGCCGAATATCCCTGATCTCCCAGATACTTGCTTCCCCACTGGGTCATCCAATTCGGGCAGCTCACTTTCTGTCCATCGCAATACTGTGTTAAAATCGGCTGACGAACATTCGGACGCGACAGATAGTTTTCAAACATTTCATCCACAATGGTTGAAATGCTTTGAAAAATATTTCTTCCATACATGAATTTGTGATCATATGCTGTGGATGAAGTGATTGTAAAATTATATCCCTTCCCACGATACCATTCTGTGTACACGCGATTGAGCGTAAATGACATGATCGCAAGCACATTTGCCCTGATTGCTGCATCCGGCCATGTAGCATAAATTTCACTTGATGCGACATTCTTGATATAATCACGATACCGCACATAGTAATTTGCAGCTGTCGAGTCAGATGGAGCCCCATCATGAACAACAACATATTCCGGAATAACCACACGACTTAAAACAATCTCCCCGCTTTCATCCATTGCTTTTATTTCATCTTCCGGAATTTTCGGAGGATAATCACCATAAAGTGTATGTGCGGGAATCACAATTGTATCGATAGGATTTCCCGGAGCATCCTGCCGGTCCATCGTCACAATTTGGATAGCCGTTTCCCCCGGAAGGATGTCAATCGCCGAAACCGTAATATCCCTATATCCCGGGGCTGTAACCTGAATGGTATATTCTGAATATGGCTGCTGCTCCGACGGCTCCATCGAATATTCGAGCGGAGGAGCATCAAGTATAAGCGCTTCGGTATTACCGGAATCATCCGAATTTACCTCCTCAATAATCTGAGATGGATTTCCTGTGTAGGAAACGGAAATTTTAGCTCCCTGTACAGGGATTCCATTAGACCTGTTCGTCAATTGGATACGCAAGGTTCCTGTATCCACATTGTCATTTCTGTTTGACTGAAGATCCATACAAGATCCTTTCTATTCTCTCGTTATTCATTTTATGCAGCACAACACGCTTTGTTCCCTCTTTTATCATATTTTTCGTTATTCCATTCCGGTCTGCTTTTACATACCCATACATCTGCCTGGTAACGCTCTCATTCATTATGATCTCATTCTTGAAAAGCTACAGATTTATTTGTTATAATATTGCATATAAATAATATGGAAATAATTGGAGGTTTTCTTATGCATTCTTTTCAGCCATATCCTATGGACTTATTAGAAATGAACCCATTTACCAAAATCGGAAAGGAATGGGCGCTTGTATCAGCCGGAAACAAAAATAAATACAATACCATGACCGTCAGCTGGGGCGGCGTAGGCGTACTCTGGGGTAAAAATGTCGTATATATCTTTATCCGAGATTCACGTTATACCAAGGAATTCCTTGACTCCGGAGATTTCTTCTCACTCTCATTTCTCGGCGAGCAATATCGTGAAGCCTTAAGCTACTGCGGCAAAGAAAGCGGTCGAAACGGTGACAAGTTTGCAGGCTCCGGACTTAACGCAGCCTTCCGTCACGATATTCCATACCCGGACGAAGCCAATCTTGTATTCTTATGTCGCAAGATGGCAGCCGTACCAATCACAGAGGATACCTTTATAGACAATGAAATCATGTCAAAATGGTATGGAGATCATGATATGCACACCATGTATGTCGGTGAAATTGTGGAAGCAATTGCCCGCTAAAGAGGAAAACAAATTCGGGTTTTCCGTGATCAGATTTTGATAAATACGGACGATACCGGATGATAAGGTAATGATAGAAAATTAGCAGTAAGTTTTTTAAGCCGACGGACTTTGAACGATACCGACTTTCTCTCAGCTTTTTCTGCGAATTAACTCCTGCAACGATTTTGGATAGTTTTTCATCACATGAAACAATCATGCAATGATCCAAAACAATGGAACGCAGGAGCAGTCGCAGAAAAGAGCTTCGATAACGTGTATCATCCAAAATCCTGTTGGTTGAATACGTTTGCTGCTAATTTTCTTTTTTACATTTTTAATCCGGTATCTGTGTATTAAAAAATGCTATCTGATGCACGACAAAAATTTGTCTCATAGTAAATAATAAATCTAGGGCATGGCCTTTCTTGTTTCTCCATGACTCAATCGTCAAATTTCTTCCACAAGAAGTTTCTTTAATTTCTGCGCGGCGGCACTCATCGGACGCCCCGAATCATAGACCATACTCACAAAACGTTTCGGAAGCTGCTCCAGCAATCGAATCGGAACAATCTCCTGCTTTCGAATTGCCTCCTCCGCCATACTCTCCGGGAGGAATGCCAGTCCAAGTTCGTTTTTGACCAGAGATAAGATCTGATCCGTCGTTGCCGCTTCCGTGTCCGCAACCAGCTCGGCTCCATAAGATAAAAACAGCTGATCGTAAAAATGATACGTTGCCGTATCTGCGCCGAGACTGATAAAAGGATATTCTTTCAGATCCTTTAGTGACAGCTTACGGTTCTCAAGCTCAGAAAATGATCTGCCACCGACAAGCATTTCACGAAATTCGCTCAACTCTACCTCATTCATGGATCCGTCCATTTCAAGCGGAGTCGTCACAACTGCAAAATCAATTTCACCGCTTTTGAGCGATCGAATCGCCTGCGGGGTTGAATGATTTGTAATCTTAAGTTTGACCCCCGGATATGACATATGAAAATTTTTCAGTCGATCCAGCAAATAGATATTGAGTGCCGTCTCGGTCGCTCCGATTGAAACATTTCCATATTCCAGTCCCGCACTGTCTGATAATTCTTCTTCCGCAAGTTGAAACTGTTTCATCGCCGCAGAAACTCTCGTGTAGAGCCTCTCACCCTCCGGGGTAAGATATACCCCCCTGTTAGTTCTGACAAAAAGCGTACAGTTGACTTCGTGCTCCAGACAATTCATCGCACGGGTAATATTCGGCTGACTGTTATTCAGCGCACGCGCAGCCTTCGTAAAGTTTTCGTATTTTGCTACATAATAAAAGATTCTGTAATATTCCAGATTGACGTTCATATACACCTTTCTAATATATCAAATAATTATCTCTGTTATATCAATGATACTGTTTACTTATTTCCATTCTCAAATTATAATCCCTTTAGAAAAGAAAAACAACAAGGAGATGTTCTTATGTCATTAGTATTACCACGTGAAAAAGAAGTAGAAAATATGTTTTCGAGAATTCTTTCTTCCAAAGAATCCTGCGAACGACTGATTGGAACGTTTTACGGACATTTGAGTGAGGAGGATCGCTATATGGATCCGGATCCTCATCATTTTGCAGAAGTCCTGCTTAATGCATACAAAAACGGCGATGTAAGCGCCTTGTTACTGGAATTGTGTAACCGAAGCATGTTTGATCTCTTAAAGGAAGCTTACCTGATTCCGAAGCGTTTCCACGGCAAAGCAGGCGAAAATCCGGTTCTTCTAACCGATGCCGACGGCAATCTCGCAGTGAACCGGACGACACTTGTTCCGAAACATGAATATAAGAAGTTTCAGGAGATCTACAAAGCGCATCCTGCGGCTCCGCGCTCGAAGCTGTATCTTGCAGACGGATATGATCTGGTGCGTTACTACACACATGATATGAACATTTGCGAGAAAAAGGAAAACAAACAGCGCGGTATCCTC
Organism: uncultured Agathobacter sp.; assembly: GCA_934316545.1. Classification (GTDB taxonomy): domain Bacteria; phylum Bacillota; class Clostridia; order Lachnospirales; family Lachnospiraceae; genus Roseburia. Next base: position 19,480 of record CAKRDT010000026.1, read on the forward strand.
GTCCTCTATGCTTTGCCGGATACAAAGAAACTCAATCTGACCGAAGCACAGGCATATGATGTCATCTGGAACACCTTCCAGGAGATTCAGCAGGAAGCCTACTCCGCCATCGTATATTACGGCCAGGAGACCGGAAGCCGCTCCGGTAAATCCTTTGACGAACTCGGTGTCTTACTCCCGATCCATCAGTTTGAGAGCAAGATGCTTCAGCATCTTTCCGTTATTGACGGTCTGGTATTATCCTGCCGCGAAAATATGATCAAAGTTGCCGGAAGCGACAGCCTTGACCTATAAACCAGAGGTGTCCTATGAAAACCGCAAAACCTCAACCTGTTATCAAAAAAAATCATATGGATATTCTCTGGCATGAATATGCCGATCCGAACGATAAGACGCCGATCACAGAGGCAAACCTCTCCGTAAAAGCGTCCATTATAGGAAGAGTCGGAATTATGATGCTCGCCTGTGGCACGGGAGCGTGGCGTGTCCGCAGCTCCATGAATGAACTGTCGGAACTGATGCATATCACCTGCACGGTGGACATTGGTCTCATGTCGATCAATTACACCTGCTTCGACGGCGAAGAAAGCTTCAGCCAGTCGCTGTGTCTGACCAACACTGGTGTCAACACGTCCCAGCTGAACCGTTTGGAGAAGTTCGTCATGCATTTTTCGGAAAATGAGATCACTCTAAACTGTGAAAAGATTCACTCTGCACTTGATAAGATTGAAGAAATTCATGGATTATACTCGCCTTCCACACTGGCCGTTGCAGCAGCCCTGGCCTGTGGAGCCTTCACATTTCTGCTGGGCGGCGGTTTTGTAGAGATGTTGTGTGCTTTCGTTGGTGCAGGCATCGGAAATTATGTGCGATGCAAACTGTCAAAGCATCACTTTACCTTGTTTTTATGCATTATGACCTCCGTCTCTGCAGCATGCCTAAGCTATACCGTGTTGCTTAAAATACTGGAGATCATCTTTGCAGTCAATCTCCAGCATGAGGCCGGATATATCTGTTCCATGCTTTTTATCATTCCGGGATTCCCATTTATCACAAGCGGCATCGACCTTGCCAAGCTGGATATGCGTTCCGGAACCGAGCGTCTGGCCTACGCATTGATCATCGTTACCGTTGCAACCATGACCGCATGGATCCTCGCAATGCTGCTCGGCTTAAAACCGATCGCATTCCTTCCGCTGGATCTCGCATTATGGCAGTGGATCCTGCTTCGCATGCTGTTCAGTTTCTGCGGTGTATTCGGATTCTCGATCATGTTTAACAGTCCGATCCGTCTCGCCACCGCTGCCGGTCTCATCGGTGCGGTCTCCAACACGCTTCGTCTGGAGCTGATCGATCTGTATGCAATCCCGCCTGCCGCTGCAGCCTTCATCGGTGCTTTTCTCGCGGGAATCCTTGCCTCCACGCTTAAAGGCGTCGCAGGCTACCCACGTATTTCACTGACCGTTCCGTCCATTGTCATCATGGTCCCTGGACTGTATCTGTACAAAGGTTTCTACAACCTCGGCATCATGGAACTGGCGACAGCCGCCTCGTGGCTTGCAGCCGCACTTCTGATCATCTTAGCGTTACCGCTCGGACTGATCTTTGCACGAATAGCGACCGACAAAACATTCCGGTATTGTACGTGATCTATCATTCAAAAACCTCAGGATCACTTCCAATAAGATTTTGAAGTTCCAGCACTGCTGCCGCGGCAAGTTTCTTCGGATCATCTCCAAATTTTTCACAAGTTACAATATGCTTTCCGTCTGCATCTCCGTAGAGCGCATGCAGGCGGATTTTTCCATCCGTAAGGATCGCAGCATGCGCACCGATCGGCATATGACAGTCGCCGCCGATTTGCTGTAAGAATTCACGTTCCGTCTGTGCGATACGCTGCGCCTTTTTATCGGAAAAAGCGTTCAGCATCGACAATAATTCCGCATCCCGGCTGCGAAGCTCGATTGCAAGCGTTCCCTGCGCCGCTGCCGGAATCATCTCCTCCGTAGAGAGATACTGCGTGATCACCGATTCCATGTGAAGCCGCTTAAGTCCCGCAGCCGCAAGCACGATTCCATCAAGTTTCTGCTCCTGCATCTTCTTAAGGCGCGTATCCACATTGCCCCGGATATCAACGATCGTCAGATCCTGGCGAAGCGCAAGAAGCTGACAGGCACGGCGCTTGCTTCCCGTTCCGAGAACGGCATGTTCCGGCAGATCCGAAAGAGACTTTGCCTCGCGCAGGATCAGCACATCTCTTGGATCTTCTCTCTCCCACGCATCCGCAAAGCATAAGCCCTCCGGTATCTCGCCCGGCATATCTTTCATGCTGTGTACCGCAAGCTGAATCGCGCCGTCCAATAATTCACGCTCGATTTCCTTGACAAAAAGACCCTTATCACCGATTGCCGCAAGCGACTTGTCCTGAATCTGATCGCCTTTCGTCTTGATGATCTTAAGTGTAAATTCATGTTCCGGATAACGTTCCTGTAATTTTTGCTGCACATATTCTGCCTGAACTAAAGCAAGCTTAGAACCACGAGTTCCAATCACAAATTGCATATGTCTTTTCCACCTTTATCGTCCCAAAAACGCCTATATCAACATTCACAATGGGTTGCTGAAAGCATCCGCTTCAACAACCGGCTAATTCTCCTCTATCTGGAACAACTGCCGAACAACCTTTTGATACTCTTCCTGCTGCTCCTTCGATTCAATCTGTTTCATTTCAAGAATCGGCTCACGAAGCAGGCGGCGAAGCGATGCTTTCAGTATCTTTTTGACAATCTTCTGCTCCCTTGCCGACAGATCAAGCTTTCGGTTTAAATACTCATAACTGTCCGAAACGATCTCATCGCACTTCTGCTGCAGCGATTCGATCGTTGCGTCCATCCCTGCCGCGTTCAGCCACTCTCTTATCTCGGCAAGCGCCTCATCGATCATCAACTGTCCCTGCTGTACCAAAGTCTCGCGTTCCTTATAATTGTGCTCCACGATACGGTCTAAAGAATCCAGATTCAACAGAAGCGCCGCATCTGCAATCGCCGGATCCACGTCACGAGGCGAAGCAAGATCCAGGAAAGCCAGGGGCCGATCGATTTCCACACATTCCGCTCTTATGACAAGGTGAGGGGATGCGGTTGCCGACACAACGATATCACAATCCTTCATCTTTTCATATCGCTTCTCATAAGGCACGATCTCAATCCCCGGAAACTCTTCCAATAGCTCCCTAGCATGTGCAAATGTCCGGCTGCACACAGTCACCGCGGAGATCTCATACTCATAGAGATAGCGCAAAGCGAGCACCGCTGTCTTGCCGCTTCCGATCACGAGTGCCCTCTTTCCTTCAATGCCAAACACATCCTTAAGCTGCTGGATTCCGACATAACTGACCGACAGCGGCTTCTCACTGATCTTAAGTTCCGTCTTCATCTTCTTGGCACAGGTGACGGCCTCCCGGACCACTTTGTTAAGTTCCTTGCCTGTGTGTCCTAATGTCTGCGCAAGTTCAAACGCATCCTTCACCTGTCCTAAAATCTGGTCCTCACCGAGTACCATGGATTCAAGTCCCGCTGCCACACGAAAGAGGTAACATAAGGCCTCCTCTCCGCTTCGGCAGTCCAGATAAGAAGAAGTCTCCATCTCCGGAAAAGTTTCTTGATATAATGTGCGAATCACATCCGCCGACTCCGCCCAGAAAAACACCTCGCTGCGGTTACAGGTGGAAAGCACCATACACTGCTCCACACCGCGATCGGAGGCTTTTTGCATAAAATCAATCTTCTGATTATCCGTAAACGATACTTTATCACGGACGTCCTGATTCGCATTCTTGTAATTGATTCCTACGTATCCAAATTCCATTTTTCCCAATATAACGATTTATCTTTCCTCTTTATGTGTCTGTTTTTCATCCAAGGCTTCCGCACAACTATCCAAATAACATTATGCCCAACCATATACGATAATGCAAATTCCTTATGAGCCAAAATATGCCCGCATCACATCGATCGTGCGCTCTAAATCCTCCTTGGAATGTGCATCCGAAAGAAACATTGCCTCAAACTGTGACGGTGCCACATAGATGCCGCGGTCAAGCAGGTATCCGAAGTAGTCCGCATACTGCTTCGGATCGGCGTGTGTCGCTGTCTCATAGTCCGTGACAGCGTCGCCTGTGAAGAAAATACTCATCAGAGAGCCAATCTGATTGACGCTCACACGGTTTCCCGCAGCCGCACGCACCGCATCCGCAAGCCTCTTGGCGCGTGCCGCGAGCCGGTCATAAATTCCGGTATCCTCACGCAGAATGCAAAGGGTTGCAAGTCCCGCTGCTGTGGCGATCGGATTGCCGGAAAGTGTGCCCGCCTGATAAACCGGGCCATCCGGCGAAACCATGCGCATGATCTCCTCACGTCCTCCGTATGCGCCGACCGGCATACCTCCACCGATGATCTTGCCAAAGGTCGTCAGGTCCGGCGTCACATGAAAATACTGCTGCGCTCCGCCTAGTGCCAGACGAAATCCGGTGATTACCTCATCAAAAATAAGCAGTGCCCCATACTCCTTTGTGATTTCACGCAAAAATGCAAGGAAACCGTCCTGCGGAAGTACCACCCCCATATTGGCCGCCACCGGCTCCACGATGATTGCCGCGATCGAATCCGGATTTGCCTCAAAAAGCACCCTCACACTCTCCTCGTTATTGTATTCCGCAACCAGTGTATTCTTCGTATAATCCGCCGGAACACCCGCACTGTCCGGAACGGATGTCGTTAAAGCAGCCGATCCTGCCTTTACCAAAAGTCCGTCGGAATGTCCGTGATAGCAGCCTCTGAATTTGATGATCTTATCTCTTCGTGTATAACCTCTCGCCACACGGATGGCACTCATGGTCGCCTCGGTTCCGGAGCTCACAAGCCGGCTGACTTCCATAGACGGTACCAGTTCTGCAAGAAGCTCCGCCATCTCCACCTCGCGCTCCGTCGGAGCACCGTAGGTCAGTCCCTGGTCACACGCCTTTTTCACATCCGCTACCACCCGCGGATCGGCATGTCCTAAAATGCCCGGTCCCCAGGAGCATACATAATCAATCATCTCGTTACCGTCCACATCCGTGATATGTGCGCCTTTTGCACTCTGTATAAAACGCGGCGTACGTCCTACCGCCTGATACGCGCGGACCGGACTGTTCACACCGCCCGGCAGGCGTTTTACGGCTCTATGGTATAAGTTTTTTGAATTTGTGTCTGACATTACAAAAACCTCCTGATCAAACATCATCCGATATCTATTGTCTTTCTGCAATTACATTGTTTCTATGCATAGTTCTTACATCTCTTTCAGCCAGCGCGCCACATCCAGCGCATGATAGGTAATGATCATCTTCGCACCCGCACGCTTCATTCCGATCATATTTTCCATGACAATCTTCTTTTCATCAATCCATCCGTTGGCTGCGGCAGCCTTGACCATTGCATATTCGCCGCTGACATTATAAGCCACAATCGGCACATTGTATTTCTCATGAATGGCACGAATGATGTCCATATAGGCCATCGCCGGTTTTGCGATGATCAGATCCGCGCCCTCTGCTATGTCTTCTTCCACTTCACGCAGCGCTTCCTGTCCGTTTGCCGGATCCATCTGATAAGTCTTTCGGTCTCCGAATCCCGGTGCGGAATGTGCCGCATCGCGGAACGGTCCGTAGTATCCGGACGCAAATTTTGCCGAGTATGCCATAATCGGAGTATAGGTAAAGCCGGCTTCATCCAAAGCCTTGCGGATTGCGCCGACACGCTTGTCCATCATATCACTCGGTGCCACAATATCCGCGCCTGCCTCTGCGTAGCTGACCGCAGACTTTGCGAGCAGCGGAAGGGTCTCATCATTTAAAATCACGCCGTCTTTGATCAGTCCACAATGACCATGTGATGTGTACTCACACAGACATACATCCGCGATCACGATCAGTTCCGGATAATCCTTCTTGATTCTTCGGATTGCCTCCTGCACGATTCCGTGCTCATCATAAGCGCCGCTTCCGACCTCATCCTTGTGTGCCGGAATGCCGAAGATTAAGATGGCAGGAATCCCGGCCTCTTTCACGCGGTCAAGCTCCTCATTCATGCGGTCAAGCGAATACTGGCAGATGCCCGGCATCGACTCCACCGGCTCCGCAAGATTCTCTCCTTCCATAACAAAAAGCGGATAGATCAGCTCATCCACTCTCACGTGATTTTCTCTTACCATGTTGCGCAGAGCAACGGTTTGTCTTAATCTTCTTGTTCGATCCATTTTACTTCCTTCTTTCTCTATTGCACAGACTTTCATCTTGTATTTTGCCAATCATCCCCTGCAGCTCACTCTCGGAAAGCTGCAATTCCTGTCCCGCATCATTGCGCTTCAACAGTTCTTCAAGAACCATCCGATATACTCTCTTTCGTTCGCATTCCGTAGCAAAAGATGCCTTGACGCACTCCCGGATACTTCCCATATATTCGTTGATCATGCCGAGTTCATTCGTCAGTACCTTCATAGTCTCTGCTTTTAAGTACTGTGTCAGCACCGGACTGTTTCCCGCGCTGGAAAAGGCTCCAACCACATTCTGCCTTTTCACATAAGCCGGAAAGATAAATGTACAGTCTTCGGGCTGATCCACAGCATTTACCGGAATACTACGGCTTCTTGCCGCTTCCGCGACTTTATGGTTGAATTCCTTATCATCCGTTGCTGCCACAACGAGTGCCACGTCCCCCAGATCTTCCGTGACAAAATGCCGCTCGCTCACACGCACCGGAAGCTTCTTGATCCCGGTATCAACCTTCCATGCCACAACCGACACATATGCACCGAAATCAAGCAGGACTTTCACTTTTCGGAGTGCCACACTTCCTCCACCGACAACCAGACACCACTTCTTATTGATATCGAAAAACATCGGAAAATATGCCATCTCTCAATCCCCTTTTCATCTAGTTTAATTCCTATCATATTTATCGGCATTCCGCATATTATGATATAATTCTCCGCTTTATTTTGCAAGTATATCTGACAGATTCATGGGCATACTGTATATAAGCGATTGCGAAACTCTTGTGGCGGCGTGCTCCGGCTGGGCTGACCCGGTGGCGGGATTCTACGCTGACACTAGTTATCCCAAATCAAGAATTTGCTGAAAATGTCCGCTGGGCTCTTTCTATGATTTTTGTCCGCTCAAGCTTAGACAGTGGCGCTCCGAATGTTCGTCTGAACACAGAATGTGTCCGATGGATTTCGTGTCTGCCTTACGTGGGGCACCTTTGTGAACGAGTGCCCACGGGTCGTGTTTGCGACCTCATAACTTAATGGCTCTCTACAATTCTATGAAGGGAGACATTAACCGAGAGTGGGCACAATCAAAATTCATAAAGTGCCCCTCTTAGGCAGACTAGCCGGAGCACGCCGCCACAAGAGTTTCGCAAACGCCTAGCATACTGTATATCCTTAAAGGAGCTAACATGAACTGGAAGAAATTTGCAATCTGCGGACTGACCGGCTGGTGCATGGAAATACTCTTCACCTCCTTCGAAGCCTTCCTTCGCGGAGATGCAAGACTCCTCGGCAAAACCTCCATCTGGATGTTTCCCATTTACGGGATGGCAGCTTTCATCAGTCCGATCTATATAAAAATCAAACACTGGCCGATTCTGCTGCGTGGCTTTCTCTACGGTGCAGCCATCATGATTGGTGAATTTATCAGTGGCAGTATCTTACGCTTTTTTCACGTATGTCCATGGGATTACAGCGACAGTTTTTTTAATGTCAAAGGACTCGTGCGACTAGACTATTATCCTCTTTGGGTGCTGGCAGGCCTTGCCTTCGAACGGCTTCTTTGTCGGCAAGGCACAAAGATAAAAGAAGGAGCTGATCAAAAAAAATGACCGGCTCCTCTTTATCTATCAATTTTCTATTCTATTTACGACGATTCGGATTAATATATTTCTCCTCACAATATTTGCAGCGGTATACTTCCTTCTCCTCGTCGGTCAGCAGGAATATCTGGTCGAGTTCCTGCTCAATAGAAGTCACGCAACGTGGATTCTTACACTTGATCACGTTTTTCACCTGCTTCGGTAATTTCAATATCTTCTTATCAACGATCTTGTCACCCTTGATGACATTGACCGTAATATTGTGATCGATAAATCCAAGAATATCTAAGTCCAGCGACTCAATCGGGCACTCTACCTTGATGATATCCTTCTTGCCCATCTTATTGCTTCTGGCATTCTTAATGATCGCCACAGTACAGTCAAGCTTGTCCAGCTTGAGATCATGGTAAATCTGCAGGCTCATTCCCGCCTGAATATGGTCTAAAACAAATCCCTCATGGATTCCACTGATATTTAACATGCTGCTCCTCCTATACCGTAATTCCCAAAAGTGTCAGGATCAATGCCATACGCACATACACACCATTCTGCACCTGCGTAAAGTAGGCAGCGCGCGGATCATCGTCCACCTCAACCGAAATCTCATTGACACGCGGCAGCGGATGAAGCACGATCATATCATCCTTGGCAAGATCCATCTTCTCCTTGGTCAGAATATAGAAATCTTTCAGACGCACATAATCTTCTTCGTTGAAAAAGCGCTCTCTCTGCACTCTTGTCATGTACAGCACATCGAGCTGTCCCATCGCATCCTCAAGACGTTCGACTTCCTCAAACTCCACATGGTTTACCTTAAGCACATCGTCACGGATGTAATCCGGAATCTTTAATTCCTCCGGGGAGATCAGTACAAACTTCACATTGTCGTAGCGGATCAAAGCGTTGATCAGCGAGTGAACCGTACGTCCAAACTTTAAGTCTCCACACAGACCGATCGTCAGATTGCCCAATCTTCCCTTAAGTGAACGAATGGTAAGTAAATCGGTTAATGTCTGGGTTGGATGCTGGTGTCCACCATCACCGGCATTGATCACCGGAATACGGGACTTCTGTGACGCTACAAGCGCTGCACCTTCCTTTGGATGACGCATGGCACATATATCTGCATAGCAGGAAATAACACGAATTGTATCAGAAATGCTTTCGCCCTTCGAAGCTGATGATGAATCAGCACTGGCAAAACCTAAAACGGAACCTCCCAAATTCAGCATTGCTGCCTCGAAACTTAAGCGGGTTCTTGTACTCGGCTCATAAAAACAGGTTGCAAGTTTTTTACCGTCACATGCATGGGCGTATTTGTCTGGATTTTTCTTGATGTCGGTAGCCAGATTTAAAAGCTGGTCTAACTCCTCGACGGAAAGATCCAGAGGACTCATTAAATGTCGCATTTTGTTCCTCCTTCGTTACGCATTTTTACTATCATATAATAATCAAAAACAGTTTTCAAGATAAAAAGCTTTGCTTTTTACACTTTTTTCGATACAATATTTGTATACTATTTTAGGAGGCGATTTTACCATGAGTGAACAGACAACCATAAACCCGGAAGATACCGTTATGTTTCAGGAACGCAAACGCATTCTGTTTCTGGGACTGCCATGGACTTTTACGAAATACACGATTACGGCCGATCTTCTGACAACGAACCGCGGTTTCTTAAACACGACTGAGGATGACTGCTACATGTACAAAATTCAGGATGTCAAGCTGACAACGTCGCTGCTTGAACGCATCGTCGGCGTCGCAACGATTACCTGCTATACCGGTGACGTCACCGACTCCGAACTGAAGCTGATCCACATAAAGCACGCAAAAGAAATCAAGTCTTATCTGCTAAAGGCTTCCGAGGCAGCAAGATTAAAGCGCAGAACGATGAACACGATGGATATCGGAGCACATTCCGTAGATCTCGATCAGGACGGTATCCCGGATTATCTTGAGTAGATCAAAACCGATACATAACTTATAAAAAATAAGACATCCATTCGGATGTCTTATTTTTGAATGAAGCGATAGATGGGCGCAAGACGTCCGGTGGACGTCTGTTCTGCGCCGACCGGAGCGAAGCGGAGACAAGAAGCCGCTCCGTGGGTGAGTGGCTCCTCTTCGCTCCTACAACGAAAAAAGGATATCCTTTCTGGATATCCTTTCGTTGTAAGAGCGATAGACGGGGCTCGAACCCGCGGTCTCGACCTTGGCAAGGTCGCGCGTTACCAACTACGCCACTATCGC
>CAKRDT010000027.1 GCA_934316545.1 uncultured Agathobacter sp.
AATGATTTTGTCTAAAATCGTGTTCAGCGTAGAAGCCCGCCATCGGGTCAGCCCAGCCGGAGCACGCCGCCACAGGAATTTCGCAAACGCCTATCTTTACGTACGCGGCTAGACAAGAATTGCATATCCTGCTTCCCACGTTGCGCCTGCTGCAATCACATTCTCATATTCACGGTCACGAAGTTCTCCTTCATAACCAATGCGGTCGCTTCTTCCGTACCAAGGCTCGATACATACAAACGGCGCACTCGGATCTGCCGGTCTCCACACACCAAAAAGCGGTGCATCCATCTCGATCGTAAGGTATGCTTCTCCTGACGCATTGCACAAAGAGGCCTGATGGATTCCCTGATCCGCTAAAATAAGCGCATCGTTATCAAACATATGCTCATCGATTCGAAGTCTGCGATCCTCTAAGACGTAGCTTTTTGTCGCCTCTCCGACAAGATAGCCATCGATTGTCTGACTTACTATGGTTCCATCCACATCAAATTTCAGATAACACTCACTCTGCTTTTCCGCCTCATTGATCGGACAGTTGAATGCCGGATGCCCACCGATTGCAAATGGCAGCTCTTCCTGAGACGGATTTTCCACATGCCAGAGGACTTCCACTTTCGTATCGCTCAGGCGATATCCGAGTTTTAATACAAATTCGTATGGATATTTTGCCAACGTTTCCTCGTTGGAGTGCAACACAAACCAGATTTCATTCCCGCTCTGTGTATCCAATGCAAACTCCATATCACGCGCGAATCCATGCTGCCCCATATCATACGTCTTGCCCTTCGTGCGGTACTGCTTACCGCTTACATTTCCTACAAACGGGAACAGGACAGGCGAAGTTCTGCCCCAGTATTTCGGATCTGCACACCACATATATTCCGTCCCGGTTTCCTTTTTGACCAACGATTTCAGCTCCGCACCGTGTGAATCAATCTCGATGCGGATCTTATCATTTTCCAAACCATATCTTGCCATAGATAACTCCTCCTTATTTTCATCTCACTTGTTTTCTATTATAACAGACCTTGCGTTTTTTTCATCTGACGGTTGTACATTTTATACTTTTTTAAGGAGTTGTGTTACCCTCATTTGTTTCCAGATAATGATCCACATTGTCGATCGTGACCTTCTGATACGGAAGATAGACTTCGGTTAGATTTTCAAAATTGATCCCGTCCAATCCTTTTCCCGATACCGATGCAAATACGATGGCCGCCATCACCTGCGCCTGGCCTTCTTTATCATTGTAGACCGTTCCTGTAAGACGCCCATCCTTCACAGCCTCTAACGCTTCCTGCATACCATCAACCCCCAGTATCATCGGCATATTATCCTTTGTATATCCCATGAGCCGGTAACTGTCCAATGCTCCCAAAGCCATATCATCATTATTGGACAGCACCAGTTCAATCGTATTTCCATACTGCCTGATCAGCTGCTCCATTCGGTTCTGAGCCTGTGCACGCTTCCAGTTTGCAATCTCATAACTAAGCTTTTCCATCTTTATTCCTTTGGCAAGAATCGTCTCTACCGAGCTGTCCGTTCTTACAATTGCATCCTGATGCCCCATCTCGCCTTCCAAAACCACATACTGGATCTTTCCATCATGATTTTTGTCGATCGATTTGTCATTTAAAATGAGATCCGCTGCAATTTCTCCCTGCATCTGTCCCGACTGTCTCGCTTTCGCGCCAACATAATAAAGCTTATCCCATTGCATCATATCTTCCGCGACCGGTTCCCGGTTAAAGAAAATGATCGGAATATTTTTTTCTTTTGCACTATCTATAATTTCAGACGGGTCTGTGCGGTCCACCAGATTAATGCACAAAATGTTGCATCCCTCATCAATCATTTCTTTTACCTGATCGTTTTGTGTCTTCTGTGAGCCAACAGCATCACGGACCGTCACCATAACATCATACGAATCGCCTTTTTGACTATTTAATTCATTCTTAAAACATTGGATCAGATTGCTGATAAAAAGATCTCCCTGATCGTAGCATGCAATCCCTACATATATTTCGTTTTGATTGTCGGACTCAGAAGCTCCACAGCCCATGATCAGGCAGCCGATTCCGATAACGGTCAAAACGGCAATACAAAGTCTGATTCTATTTTGTCTCATATCGTTTATCCCTCATTCAAGCAATTACTGGCTCATGATAAAAAGCAATTCCTGATTACACTCCGAAAACAATTCCGATCTGCGGATCACGGTATATTGCACCGTCTGATCCTTCATTTTCCGAATATCTCCGTTCAGTTTCCGGACCACCTGTGTCATACACTGATATCCGGCTCCGAATTCATCCGGGACGACCAGACATTTGACGCTGCCATTGTCCAGATAATAGACCGATTCCGTAGAATTACCGATTCCATATACATCCGCTCCGTGAAGCCGGTTTTCTTTCGAACAGGTTCCGGCTTGTACCACACTCCGATCATCAAGCGTCAAAACGACATCCACCGGTTTTTGCTTCTCCAGAATGGTAAGACCATCCTCATTCAGATTGCCGATCAACTTCCAGTCGATTTGCGCCCCCATACGTTCAAGCTCGCTGCAGACAGCCTCCCTCTTCACATAAGCGACATCCGACGCCACATCGGACGAAAAGATACCGAAGGTTTTCCCACTGATATCTCCTCCATTGTCATTGAGCACTTCCTGCACCAGCTGCTTCACAAGCGCAGCCGCATCTGCCTCGGTCGTTGCATATGCAGACTGGCTGCGATTATAACCGGCCGATGACCCGATCAGCATCACCGGTATCTTCGCAGATATCGTTTGCAAAAGTTCCTCGGAGTCTGCTCCCGGTATCGGTTTGACAATTACCGCATCTGCACCTTTTTTTATTGCAAACTGAATGATCGATGCTTCATCTTCCATCGATGCAATATCATCCGTACTGATCACTACCATATTGGCCTCACAATCCTCAGAAGCCATGCGAAGACCGTATTTCAGCGATGACCACTGACGGCTGTCCGAATCAGGAAGTACAACCGCGACTTTATAAACTTCCTTTTCTTTGTTCTGAAAAAGCATCGAACCGGCAAACACAACGACAAGTATTCCAAGCACGATCTCCAGAATAATGTATTTCTTTGTTCCACTGTGTATATTCATACCTTATTCCTCAACTCTCCTGTCTGTTTCGTGTTCATGGATCTGCCGCCCCTTTTCAAAATACTTCTGACGTTCCTCACTGAAGAGTTCCGCCGGCATGCATATGGATACCGTTGTGCCCTCATCCAGTTCACTTTCAATCTTTAATCCATACTCTTTTCCAAACAGAATCTGAATACGATTATTCACATTTACAAGACCGACTCCCGAACCCTTTTTGTGCACACGCCCCGTATCCGTAAGAAGATCATCAATCTCATCCGGTGGAATACCTATTCCGTTATCGGTCACAGAAAGAATCAGCATACCATTGTCCATTTTTCCGGAAACTCTAATTTCTCCACAATCTTCCATCCCACGGACTCCATAATTGATGGCATTCTCAAGGAGCGGCTGCAACGATAATTTTACGGTACAATATTCATAGAGTGACGGATCCACATCGAACACGACAGAAAACTGGTTTTTGTAACGTGTCATCTGAATATTCATATAACTTTGTGCATGCTGAAGCTCATCTCTCACGCGAATGATCGTATGCCCCTTCGAGAGACTGATTCGAAACAGCTTCGCAAGCTGCGTGATCATAAACGAGGCTTCCTCATTTTTGCCGCCTTCTACCATCCATGTGATGGAATCTAACGTATTATACAAAAAATGCGGATTAATCTGGCTTTGGAGCGCATCCAATTCGCTTTTGCGCCGCTCATTCTGCTGCCACACCACTTCTTTCATCAGTTCTGCATTCTGTTGATACGATTTTTGGATAGACTCTCCCAGATGGCGGATCTCCGTAGAACCTCCGATGTAGATTTGGGGTTCCCTGTCGGCTTCGTACTTTGTAACCGAATCATTCAATTTGCGAATCGGTCTTGAAACGCGAAGCGATACGATCCGGTTTATGCCCACAAGCATCATGACCATCAGAAGACTCAGCATGATGATAAACTGTCTGGCATCGATCATTTCATCCGTAAAAGCAGAATACGGAACCACTCCGACCAATTTCCATCCGGTATACCCGATGGAGTTTACAAGTACCTTGCGATGCTCCCCCTGAAACCTTTCATCGTACACACCATCCTTTTTCTTTGCAGTCTCCAGATTGCTTTCGCTTACGATTCTTCTGGAGAGCTGCACCTGCTGCGGATGATAAATAATCTCACCGTTGCTGTCGCACAGATAAAAATACTGTCCGTTACCGAGAGTATTAAGCTGCCGCATCATCCTGGAAATACTTGAATAATCCATATCAACAAGAAGCACACCAAGCTTTGCGATCTCTCCATTTGACATATCCACTGCGCGGCTGGAAGAAATAACCCAGTAATAACGTCTGGTTCCATCATCAAAGATATTTTGGATATGAGGTGTTGAAAAATGGATATTTTCCACCTCGCGTTCTGCCTCAACGAACCACTGCTGCGACGTAACATCGATCTCCTCTTTCTGCGCCGCAACCGGCTCTGCTGCAAGCAGTTCCCCATTGTTCGTATAGACAGCGATGCTTCGCAGCTTGTCTTTATTGGCTTCATAAAGCAGCTGCATCTGTTCCTTGACCTGTGCCAAATCCGTAGCGAAATTGGTTTCCTTGATAATATTGTAATATGCTGCGTCCGATACCTGCCGCATATTGACCAGGTATTCTTCTATATTATCTTCCGTCTGTTCCATCAGCTTCGCTGTGCTGTTAACGCTCTCCTGTCGGGAAGCAGAAGCGAACAGGATATACATGACACTTCCCATGCATAAAACAATAGAAATAGAAATCAGTGAAAAAGCAATCATGATGGTTGTCTGAATTTCTCCCGGTTTCCATTTTTTTAAATGCTTCAATCGTTTTTTATTCAACCTTTGTATACTCCGATCTGTATTTCGATGGTGAAACCCCATATTGCCGCTTAAATACATAGCTAAAATAGTTAGGATCTGTATAACCTACACTCTGCGCAATCACGTAGCTTTTCTCCGTTGTCTCAATCAGAAGGCGGGCCGCCTTTCCCATACGATATTGTGTCAGATAGGCAACAAACGAGTCCCCTGTCTCTTTTTTGAACATACTCGAAAAATAGGAATTGGATATCGCAAGTGCATCACAGATATCATCCAGTGATAAATCCTCCTTCTGATAATTATTGTGAACATATTCCTTTGCCTGCCGTATCATCGACTGCGCAGAACTGTCTCGTGCACTCTGGATTTTCTCATGCAGCCTGATACAGATTTCAAGCAGCCATTGTTTTAACACATCCTTTTCCATCGTGATCAGATTGGAGTACTCTGCGATCATTTCGCCGGCCTCCTCCCCCATACCGGCATCATTATTGATGGTAAAACGATAAAGTGTACTGACCAGCTCCATTACCGTCACCTGATGCTCCTTTATGGATCTGGAATGTTCATAGATCTTATCCAGATAATTCTCAATTGCATCACCAATATCTTCCGCTGTTCCGAGACGTATCATCTTAAGCACCTGCGCCAGTTCCGATTCACTGTCGGTCACTGAGATTTCTGCTTTCTGCGGAATGATCTCCCGAATATTGATGGCGCGTTCCCCACCGTAAAGCACCCGGTAGGATACTGCCTCTTTTGCACTGTTGTATGACTGCGGCAGATCTATGATATTCTGACATATCTGCCCGATTCCGATTGTCACAACCGCCCCCATAATACGATACATATATTTGCAGAACCGGTCACATTCATCCGTGAGTTCCGGAATCTCGCTCTCCTCCTGAATCTGTACGATCATCAGGGTATTGTCCAGGTAGGTAAAACTGCTTGCATTCCATTTTTCTGCCAGCTGCTCCCTTACCTGCTTGTCGACCGACACTCTGAGCAGCCGGACGTCCATATCTTTTGGGGCTTTGGATGCCGAAGTATGCACAACCAGGCAGCAAAAAAGCGGACCGTCAAACGAGATCTGGAAGTTTTCCATATATCCGGCAAGCTCGTCCTCATGGATTTTACCCTCGATCAAAGTCGAATAAAAATTTGCCTGAAACAACGGAAGGGAATGCATATAATATTCCTGCAGGACCGCCACGTTTTTCTTTTCGTCGATCTCCTGATCCATCTTCTCCTTGAGTTTTCGGAATACATTGGTCAATTCACCCGCATTCAAAGGCTTTAACACATACTCCTCAATTTCTAAGTGAACCGCTTCTCTCGCATACTCAAATTCATCGAATCCGGTAAAAAGCAGCACGTGTGTCGTCGGGTATTTCTGCCTGATATTGCTGCACAGCTCCATTCCATCCATGTATGGCATACGAATATCCGTCATCACCACATCCGGCTGGTTTTCTTCCATGATTTCCAACGCCTTGATTCCGTTGTTCGCATGCCCGATAACGGAAAATCCCAGCTCTTCCCACGGAATCTTATGCATGATCACCTGAATAACTTCTTCTTCATCATCTACAAGAAGTAATGTATATTGATTCATCCTTTTTCCCCACTTATTTTTGTTCTATCATCTACGACTAATTATACCAATTTCTTCGTATGAAAAAAAGAGTGTCAGACCAATATTTCGTCTGACACTCCTGTTTTAAAATCAATCAGTCATTACTTCTTCTGAACATATTTCAGGCAGTCGAGTGTTACGGCTACAAGAATAATGATGCCGGAGAATACGAACTGAAGGTTTGTATCGATACCAAGGATTGTAAGAGAGTATGTCAATGCAGTAAAGATGAACACACCAGTTACAACACCGGAGATTTTACCGATACCACCGGTAAAGGATACACCACCAACTACACAGGCTGCAATGGCATCCATATCCCAGCCCTGTCCATAAGCTGCGGATCCGGAACCTACCATTCGGATACACTCAAGCCATGAACCGAATCCATATAACACACCTGCCATAACAAATGCGCAAAGTGTAATTGCAAATACAGAAATACCGGACACTGCTGCTGCCTCAGGGTTTCCACCTACTGCATATAAATATTTTCCAAATGTTGTCTTATTCCAGATGAACCATACAATAATGATTGCTGCAAGTGCCCAGAGAATAATTGTCGGGAAACCATTAATCTTAGGGATGATCATGTTTGGAATCGTAGGCTCGATTGCACCGAAGGATACACCCTTTGTTGCGTAAGTTACCAGACCGAATATTACAAGCATATTTGCCATGGTTGAAATAAACGGATGCATCTTAAACTTCGCAGTAAAGAATCCGGCAATACTCGTAAAGAACGTACAGAACACGATACACAGTACTAAAGCAAGTAATACGCGTGCTCCTGTCGGCATACCTGTAAAGTCAAAGATATGTCCGAACACACCACCGGTGTTGATTCCCTGATGCATCACGATCGTTGCAGTGGTCATACCCATACCAACCATTCGTCCTACAGAAAGATCCGTTCCGGCAAGGAGGATCAATCCTGCAACACCCAGTGCAAGGAACATTCTAGGCGAAGCCTGCTGTAAAATGTTCAGCACATTATTATAGGTAAGAAGAGGAGTTCCCTTCTTAATCGGTGTGATAATACACAAAGCGATGAAAATGATAAGGATTGCAATATACAGACCATTCTGCAGGAGGAACGAACGACGGTTGAACGTATATTTGTAATTCTCCCACTTCTGTGCTCTTGATTCCATAAATGTAAATTTGGAAAGTCTCAAATTATCGATCAGATGATATTTATGACGGAATGCCTCATGCTTTCTGTCCTTAATCTCCTGATATTCCTTTTCAAGTTCCAGCTTTGCATTAGAAAGACGGTTCTTATGTACATAATTCTCGTCTTTGATCTCCCGCTGCTCCGAGAGTGATGCCAGATTATCTTTGTGCTGCTTGTCAAGTTCTGCAAGCTTTCTCTCGTAATTCTCTTTTGCCTGCACCTTCTGTGCTTCGCAGCTTTCTTTTACCTGGTTAAAATAATCCACTTCAAAGTGTGCTTTTAAATATGCTTCCGCATCCGCGATCAGCTTGTCGATTTCAGCCTTGTTCTTTGCTTCCACTGCTTTTGCTTTGGAAAGATCTTTACTGATTTCGGCAATATGCTCGCTTTTCTCTGTCTTTGACAATGTACGGTCTCTCTTGATCGCATCAATCGTATTATTGTATGAGAGTACCTTTGCCGTACCATCTTCTCGCAAAGCATCAATTTTTTTCTGTATTCCACCGACATATTCATCGATCGGCTTGCGCAGGGCGAGTTCCTGCTCTGCCGTAAGAATTTTACTGTTATTAGCCATATCTGTCTTCTCCCTTTATTATAGGTATTTTGCACTGAGTCTTAACAACTCTTCCTGATTGGTTTCTTTCGTGTTAACGATTCCTGAAAGATGTCCGTTGGACATAACACCAATTCGATTGGTAATACCAAGAATCTCCGGCATCTCGGAAGATACTACGATGATCGTTTTACCTTCTTTTGCCATCTGGATGATCAGCTCATAAATTTCATATTTCGCACCTACATCGATTCCTCGTGTCGGTTCATCCATCATGAATACCTGTGGTCCTCTTTCCAGCCACTTTCCGAAGATAACCTTCTGCTGATTACCGCCGGAAAGACTCGTGATCATATCTTCCGGTCCCATACATTTGGTATGCATGATCTTGATTTCATTGGCCGTCGCGTTTGTCATCTTCGTATCCGACAACGGTATTCCCGCTTTATAAGATCCAAGATTGGCAATCGTTGTATTAAAAGTAAGATCACCTTTTAAGAATAAACCATTCGCTTTACGTTCCTCTGTAATCATCGCAAAGCCATAATCCATTGCTTCTTTTGCACTCTTAAAATTCATAAGGTGTCCATTCAGGTAAACACGGCCTGCTGCTCTGGTACGAACACCAAAAATCGTTTCCAGAAGTTCTGTACGTCCTGCACCAACCAATCCGTATAATCCAAAGATTTCACCTTTGCGGACATCAAACGAAATGTCCTGCAGATGTGGCTCATACTTTGTTGACAGATGCTGCACGGATAAGACAACATCCCCCGGAGTATTATCAACCGGTGGAAATCGGTTTTCCAGCACACGTCCAACCATCGCTGTGATCAGTTCATTCATATCAGTTTCTTTTGCCGGCTTGGTCATAACGAGATTACCATCTCGAAGAACGGAGATTTCATCACAGATTTCAAAGATCTCATCCATCTTATGCGAAATATAGATCAGTGAAATTCCTTGCGACTTCAACATTCTCATCATTTCAAACAGCTTATCAACTTCCTGAACCGTCAGGGACGATGTCGGCTCATCAAGAACAATAACCTTGGAATTATAAGAAATTGCCTTGGCGATCTCACACATCTGACGTTGTGAAACCGACATCTTTTTCATCGGCTGCTCCAGATTGACCGTCATTCCCAGCTTTCGGAACAGTTCGGACGCCTCAGACTTCATTCTGTTTTCATCAACCATGCCCAATCCATTGCGCGGATAACGTCCGAGGAACAAATTGTCCACTACGTTTCTTTCCAAACACTGATTTAATTCCTGATGCACCATTGCAATTCCATTCTCAAGGGCATCTTTTGGTCCGGAAAAGTTTACTTCTTTTCCTTCAAGATAGATCGTACCTTCATCTTTCTGATAGGTGCCGAAGAGGCACTTCATCATCGTTGACTTACCGGCGCCATTCTCACCCATAAGACCCATGACCGTACCCTCTTTCACATCCAGATTGATGTGGTCAAGAACCCGGTTTCGTCCGAAGGATTTACACATGCCGCGTATGGATAAGACGATGTTATCTTTCTTATCTTCCATTGCTCTTACTCCTGTCCTATAATCGATTAATATGTCTTCTACAAAAAGTTTAGGGAGAATTTCTTCTCCCTAAACTGTCTAAATCCTATCGGTTTTTACTGATTAAGGATTGCTGTATATGAAGCTGCATTGTCTGTCTTAACCATGTTGATTGCAAATGCATCATACTGGCTTGGGTTTCCTAAACGGTTTGTAATATTGGACTCTGTCTGTCCGTCACCACCGATGTACTCAACATCAAGATTTAACAGATCATCATACTTCTGAAGAAGTGGCTGGTAAGTAGAGCTTAAGAAGTTATCAGCTGCATTATAAATGTTCAGCCATACCTTCTTTGTTGCATGAGCAGACTCATCAAGCTGGTTTGAAACCGGAGCCCATGTAACTGTAGAATCTGTGAAATCCTGATAGTTGTCAGCTGTAACTGCTACGTTTAATGCGTAGTAAGAACGCTGATCAGCATCATATTTGTAAACATCCTCAGTTAATACGTTTCCTGCATCATCAGCAGTTCCGATACCAGTGTCGATGTCAACGCCGTCTAATGCGTTACGAAGAACACGAAGTGTTAAGTAAGCCTGAACGTCAGCATGCTGGCTGATTGTTCCGCCGTATCCCTCTGCGATAGCTGCAACAGCATCACTGTTTGCATCGTATCCGAATGTAGCTACCTTGTTATCTTTTGACCATGCATTGAACATTGACATTCCCATTCCATCATTGTTAGATGCAACGATATCAATCTGATCGCCGAATGAAGATGACCATGTTCCGATTGCATTACCTGCTGTAGCAGCATCCCATGTTGCTCCTGCTGAGTTCTTCATTTCCTGTGAAGCAAGCTCACGTACTACATAATCTTTACCATTGACAGTAATCTTTCCATCCTGTACAACGCTTGCAGATCCGTCTGTGTTTGTTCCTGCCGGGTCACTGACGATTTCACCATTATTGTCAACTGCTGTTCCAAGAGCCTTACGAACACCTCTTGTACGAGCGATGGAATCATTATGTCCGATATCACCGATTGCAAGTACGTATCCGATCACGCCATCACCGTTGCGGTCGATGGTATCAATATTTTTCTCAATGTAATCTGCGATCATCTGTCCCTGAAGTTCAGCACCCTGATTTGCGTCGAAACCTACATAGTAAGTATCTTTATTAAAGTTTAACGCTGTCATATCAAGTTCGCCTGTTGAACTGTTCGATGGCTGACGATTGAACCATACTAAAGGCTTATCCTTGTTGGCAACTTCTCCGGAGTTTGTAGCAGAAGCATTTCCGCCGCCCTGTGTTCCTGAGTTCGATGCATCTCCACCTGAGCCACATGCCATAGATGACATAGCAAGGATTGCTGCCATAGTTAAAACCACGATTTTTTTCTTCATATTGTATTTCCCCCTTTTGCTTGGTTGTTTGTTGATATTGACAGTATATCGATTTATGGGCTTTAACTCTATAGAAAATTTTTCGATGGATATTAAAAATTTTTGTATTTTTTCGTCACAACGCCCAACGTTCTTATTATTTTAATCACCCGTTCGTCGCTTTGCACTATATCAAAGAGGTAAAAAGCCTCTCCATGCTTGCGCAGAGAGAGGCTTTCGCTTAAATCTGGTTTCCCACGATCCTGTAATATGATTTTGAAGTGATTTTAAACACAATATAATAAATGATTACAAACACGATAAATGTAACAAGCAGACATCCTGCAAACAATGATGTGTTCGTCAGATTCAACATTGCAAGCAGTCTGGCCATCATCGGAAATGCTGCAAGCGTATGGATGGCTGCAGTCACAAGCGGCAGGAAAAAGACGATGCGTACCTGCGACCGGATCGATGCCTTCACCTCACGGTTGCTCATTCCGACTTTCTCCATGATCTCGTAGCGTTGCTTATCCTCATACCCTTCCGAAACCTGTTTGTAGAAGATGATCATAACCGTTACCATAAGGAAAATGATTCCAAGATAGATACCGATAAAGAAGAATCCACCGTAGATTGCAAAGAATCCCGCCCTATTTGCCTGACGGCTCTCCACATAGTAATCCTTCACATCGGACTGTTCCTCCTTGGATGGCACAAGTTGCTTTCTGACCGCTTCGCCGAATGCAGCTTTCTGCTCGTCGGTGCCCGCAGGATCAATCCCTATGACATCGTTGTACTGATTGCCTCGGATCGACGCTGCATCGGCAAACAGATTCTGCAGTGTCTCCTCGGAATCTACAACCACGTAATAATCGTCCTCCAGCATGCTTGCCATATAATTATCCTGTGCGGCGGCATACACATGCGAATCCGCAACCGGAAACAAATGACCAAACAAAGTAACCGTGTCTTCGTCATATTCCTTTGAAGCGTAAATGTTGACTTTTCCCTCCGGCACCTTCGGAACATCTGTTTCCGTAAATGCATCGTCCATCTGGATCAGGCTGTCTCTCGTGATCAGATTAACAAGCGACATCTGTCCAGCAAAACTGCCCCGGTTCGCCAGCGTAAAGTCCGCATTATCGCGGACTGCCAAAACATGCACATACTGATAATGCCGGAAATTTTCTGCGAAAACCTTCTGATCTTCCAGAATCTTTCTGATTTTTTTCTCATTCTCTGCCGGTACATCATTCTTTAAATCTTCCTGCAAAGCATTCACATCCGAATACTCGGTGTACAATGTAGTCTCCATCGGATAACGCGCCGCAAGTTCATCATCCACGCCCGCATACATACTCACTGTCATGGACACCATGACGAGTACCATGGTGGAAAGGATACAGATACTTGCCAGTCCCGCCGCATTCTGCTTCATACGATAGATCATACCCGATACCGCGGCAAAATGCTTCGGATGATAATAGAACTTCTTATTGCTGCGCAGACCTTTTAACAAAGCGATACTCCCCGCGGTAAAAAGCAGGTAGGTTCCGATCATAACCAGTACGACTGCAATAAAGAACATTCCAAGAACCTTGAGCGGATTTTGCGTCGTAACCGCAATATAGTAAGCGACAGCAATACATGCCACCCCGAAGATGGTGCTAAACGCTTTGGTCTTCGGTTCCTTCTCCCCGACATTGCTGCCACGGAGCAGTTCGATCGGGTTTGCAAGTCCGATCTGCATCAGATTATGCACAAGTGTCAGAAAATACAGAACACCGAACGCAACCAGAGTCAGTTCGATTCCGGAACCGTTCACAGAGAACATAATGCTTTCTTTATACTGAAGAATGCGATACAGAAGCATGAGTATCAGTTTTGAGAATACAATTCCGAATGCCAGTCCCCCGCCGATTGCGAGCAAAGCAACAAACAGGGTCTCAAGCCCCAGTACTTTCGCAATATGGCGTTTCTCCATGCCAAGAATGTTATACACACCGATCTCACGTTTTCTGCGCTTGATGATAAAACTATTCGTGTAGAAAATAAAGATATAGGAAAAAATCCCCATTACACCAACGCCCAGCGCAAAGATTATACGAAGGTTTCCCGCGCTCGGCATCTTGTCGAGTCCCTTGTTCCCGTTTAAAAAGAGGATCAGATAAAACATCGCCACCGTCATAATACCCGAGAGTATATATGGAAGATAAAGCGGCTTATTGTTTTTCATATTGGTTTTCGCCAGCTTTACATACAGATTATTCATGTTTCTCACCACCTGTCGTCAAAACGGTCAGTGCGTCAGAAATCTTAACATACAGCTGCTCGTTCGTCATATTGCCGCGATAAATCTGGTGGAACACTTCTCCATCCTTGATAAAAAGTACACGATTCGCGTGACTTGCCGCCTTGGTACTGTGCGTTACCATAAGGATCGTCTGCCCATCCTCATTAATCTGGTTAAACAACTCCAGCAGTTCACCGGATGCCTTAGAGTCAAGTGCTCCTGTCGGCTCATCCGCAAGGATCAGTTCGGGTTTTGTGATCAGTGCACGTGCAACTGCCGCTCTCTGCTTTTGTCCGCCAGACACCTCATACGGATATTTGTCAAGGATCTGATCGATTCCAAGCTTGATAGCGATCGGCATCAGCCACTCCTGCATCTGTTTGTATGGAACACTCGATAACACAAGTGGAAGAAAGATATTGTCTTTCAGTGAGAAATTATCCAGCAGATTAAAGTCCTGAAATACAAATCCGAGATGCTCCCGGCGAAAGGTTGCCAGCTCCTTTTCCTTGACCGATACCAGATTCTTTCCGTTGATCAGCACTTCTCCGGCCGTCGGCTTATCGAGTGCTGCCAAAATATTAAGCAGCGTTGTCTTACCCGATCCTGACTCTCCCATGATCGCGACATACTCTCCCTGTTCCACAGAAAAATTGATATTGGACAATGCCTGTATCTGATTGCCTCCGAACCGTGTCGTATATATCTTTTTCAGATTACTAACTTCTAAGATTGCCATCTTTTCCATTGCTCCTTCTCATTTTGTTTCGTTCTTACAAATGGAAGTATAGCAAAAGGCCGAAACGCCAGCCATCGATTCAACTTACATTTCGACCTCCTATCTTACAAGTTTGTAAGATTACACATATTTTCACCATTCACGTTTTCCGTTCTCAGACACAACCTGTCACTTCTTTATCTTTTGAAATCCGATCCACACCGTCGTCCCGATTCCATACTCCGATTCGAGCCGGATGCTGTGTCCCAGCTTATTTAATACGAGCTTGCTTAAATGCAACCCAATTCCCGTCGATTTCTTGTCGGAATGACCATTGTAACCGGTATACCCGTTCTCAAACACGCGCGTTAAGTCCTCCGCCTTAATTCCGATTCCGTGATCCGTAATCTTCAGATAGTCCCAGTCCGGCTCATGCACGGTCTCGATGTTGATTAACTGCCCCTCATGCGAATATTTGATCGCATTCGAAAGAATCTGTTCGATTGCAAATGATACCCACTTTGCATCGGTCGTAACCATGATATCCGTGCCTGCATATTGAAGCGGAATGCGTCTGCGTACCATAATCTTCGCATATTTGCGAACCACCTCGCGCACAAGTTCATCTAAATGAAGTTTCTCAAGTACATAATCATTGCCCGGTGTATTCACCCTCTGATACTGCAGTGCCATATTGACATACTGTTCAATATCAAACAATTCTTTTTCCATCTCCGACTGCTGTTGTAACAGTTCTCCGTTCTCCATCTGATTCCGTTGCACCTGAAGCAAAAGCTGCAATGCAGAGATCGGTGTCTTAATCTGATGTACCCACATGGAATAGTATTCGCGCATCTCCGTCTGATTTCTTGCATAGGCTGCCGCTTCCAGCTTCCGCTTCATCGAGACGTCCTCAATCATTTCCTGATAAAGATTCTCGATCATATCCCCACTCTCCCGAATCAGAGTACTCTCATTTTTAAGATGATTCCCGGCTTCCTCCAACTTTCGGATTCTCCCCACATAGGCGGCAAAACCACTCACAAATAACATGACAAACAAGAATAGTTCCAATCCAGCAAAATACATAATATCCCATGCACAAACATGCATCAGGAACATATAAAACAACGCAAACGCCATCATAAGTACCGTACATGCCATCCAAAGGCGATTTCTTTTCATATAAGACGCTATCCGTTTCATCCGATTCGGTAACCAATTCCTTTCTTTGTCACAATAAAGTCCTCAAGTCCAATCGTTGCAAGCTTCTTGCGTAGACGATTCACATTGACAGAAAGCGTGTTCTCATCCACGTACTCATCATTCTCCCAAAGCTTCGTCATCAGCGCATCACGGGAAACGATCTTCTCCTTATTTTCAAACAAGGTCTGCAAAATACGAAGCTCATTCTTCGTCAGTTCCACTTTCTGCTCCTCATACATCAGTGTCGCATCCGTAAGATTAAGAATCGCGCCATTGTGCTCACAAACACTTGCACTCCCCGCGAAATCATAGCTTCTTCGAAGCAGGGCCTGCACCTTCGCCGTCAATACTTCGAGTGTAAACGGTTTCGGAATGAAATCATCCCCACCCATACTGACTGCCATCACAATATTCATATCATCCGACATCGATGATAAAAAGATGATCGGCAGCTGCGATACCTGACGGATCTGCGTACACCAGTGATACCCGTTATAAAAAGGCAGATGAATATCCATCAACACAAGCTGCGGATCAAACGCCGCAAACTCCGCCATCACATCATTAAAATTTTCCACACAGTGCACCGTGTAATTCCACTTTTCCAAATGACTTTTTACGGTCTTGGCAATGATTTCATCATCTTCCACGATAAAAATGCGATACATGATTAACTCCTCTTCGTGTTTCTTTCGTCGATCAACACATCATTCTTCGCAATGTTTCCCCTAATGTTTTTCTTCACGCTTCTATTCATATTGGTCTTACGAATGATTATTCCCGGTTCTCCTTACCTGTCTTTATGATTTTCGGAACAACCGCTCCCGGCTGCGTGACCGCCGTACTTAAGATGATCTTCACGATCCATATAAAAAAGATCATAACAAGGATCGGGATCAGACAGGTTGTGACGATCAGCACCGCAAGTCCGTCGACAAACTTATTCAACATATACTTGAATTGCTCCGTTGCTCCGCCGATCGTGTCTTTTGCCTGATCGATCGTATCCTTCGCCTTGTCGATCAGTCCTGATAAGAATCCCTCATCCTGTGTATCCTGCGCTTCTTTCTCCTGCGCATTTGCCGCATCCTCCGTCTGACTGACCAGATTCTCCGTTTCCGCAAGTGTCATGTCAATGGATTCCTGATAGGTGCTATAGATCAATTGTGACACGTGCACACTCACCGGAATGACCGCATACAGTGCCAGTGCGAGGAGCAGGATCTTTACTCCAAGCTTCCAGAAAAGCTCCTTATTCACTGCAAAGAACAAAGCGATCGCAGCCATCGCCACCGGTATCAGCCACCTGAAAGTCAACGCTCCCAGAATCGTCAGCAGATATTTTTCAAGATAGATTGCTGATACCACGATCAGAAAATATCCGCTCAGATCCGTCAATTTTTCAGCGATCGGCGTTCCGGTATCGCCCGGTGCCAGCGTGATGGCCGCCGAGAGTGCGGTCGCACCCGCACACAGTTCCAAAGCCGTGGTCTTCTTTTCATCCAGATAGGTAATGGTTTCCTTATTCAGTTTATAATCTGGCGACGAAAAGTTCTTCGCAAGAACCACGTTCGAAACAACCGCGATCACAACACACAGCGCAATCATGCACCATTTTAAAATCCGGTTTTCTTTTGTTTTCAATCGTTCCATGTTCTCCCTCCTTCGCCTTTTCGTAGATTCTCAGACGATTTCTTATTTAAATAAGCCGAGTACTGTTCCGCTTCATAGGGCTTCGATTTTTTCTTTATTATAAAGAACTTTGTTCCATGGGGCAATCTGATCCCAGCTGATCAGAACACTTCCATTTGTGACCAACTTCCCACTTAACACGGTCATTAACATATATAATCCTTGTTCTGTAAACACATACGGATTACTGCGAGACATCGAATTGGTATTTGCGGTCGCAATTTGCGACCACAAATTGTTATTAACTTGATATAAACATCATTTTAATGGAGAAGAATGAATCTATCAAAAATAGGTATCTTGTCGGCTTCCTAAACTTGTCCTTTTGTGCATCCAAGCTGTAACCATCAACCTGAATTGCTGTTGATACACGAGTATATATGTAGCATTTTGTTTTCTTTTTCAATACATAGCATATATACCCAGTTCTGCCGGAAGCGTCCAACCAATACCCTTCAATTTATCAGTAACTCTATCAAGGGTTTTATCAAATGCATCTAGGCTCTTTTTTGTTTCTTCCTGAATATGCTTATTTACTGTTTCCATCAGTGCTTTTTGTTGTTCTTCCGAAAGATTAAGCATATAAACTATCCCCCTAATAAACTTAAATTCTATTTATTCTCTTTGACGATAATCCAGCGTCCTCTTCTGTTTGTGCCTTCTCTTGCAATTATGTGCATCTCTTGTAACTCTTTCATATCCTTTTGCACTTGCTTTCTAGTCAAACCTAATTCTTTCATAATTTCAACTTGTGTAATAGTTGAGTTTACCTTTATCAGCTTCAAAATTTCCTTTTTTCTTTCAGCTCCTTTTATTGGCTCCTTTTCGGCTCCTTTTTGGCTCCTTTTGGGCTCCTTTTCCTCTTCGCTTGTTTTTATCGTTTGTTTTTTCGCAAATTCAAGCGATAAACGAGTCCTGTCAGGATTATAACTTTCCTCTACAACAGGCATTGGCCAGCCTTCATTCTCCCAAACCTGATAAATATCTGGGATACCACTACCGGCTCTTTCGCCAATACCAATCATATTAAACATCTTCATTAGTGTTTTATTTCTAGGATCTGAAATACCACCACGAAGCATCTGCTTTTTACCAGTGCGAATGCTACCAGGATTCTCGATAACCAACTTGTCATCTTCCTTCTTAATCACTACACCGCAAGGCAAGAAATAATCTGTATTAACCAAACAATTAACTAAAGCCTCCCGAACTGCCTTATGAACTGGAGTATCATCCACCCTCGTAATACCTTCAAGCTTAAAAGGCTTCTTAATATCCTTTGCAATTTTGCTATTTACTCTAAAGAAGAAATCAAATACATTACCGCTCCAATCACCGGAGCTAGACTGCAAGCGATCTGTCCAACGTATTGTTGGGTCCAGCATCTCTCTATAATCTAGGAAATACTCTGGAAATTCTCTTACGATATGATATTCTTCACCGAACATAAGCAACCCAGCTGTAGTAGGATGTAATTTACCATCCTCACCAAATCCTGCTGCACCTATTCTCTCTAAATACTCATCATCTGGTAAATTATTAAATACGTGCTCTGGACGATAGCTCTTATGATGATTTCTGAATCCCTTCAAGGACTCTGTATCAATTGCAGAAATATCAAACTGTTCTACAATCTTCATATCCTCTGTCTCATCCGCAGCATCACGAAGCATACCTTTAATTTCTGCCTTTGAGCAATGATAGTCGCCTTCCCAATCTCTACGATAGCAGCCACCAAATAAATCGTTATTAATATAAACAGGCTTCTGCTCACGTTTAGCTCTTGGTACATAAATAACCAGAATAGTATCGCCATTAACCTTGTAGGACTCCACATTTTTATCCGATAGCAAATTAATGCTTACCTTCTTAGTATCATGAATTGTGTTCCAAAAGTTTCTCTTAAGTTTATCCGCATTCTTAAGTCCAGTAGTATACCAAGTTCCATCCTGACGCTCTCCAACGCCAAGAATAATAACACCACCATTAGAATTGGCAAATGAGGAATACGACTCCCATAATGCTATAGGCAATCCACCTTCTGCCTTTTTCACTTCTCGGCAGTTATCTTCTTTATATTTATCAAAGTTCGATAAATCAAACAAATCTGACATATGAGATTCTCAGCTCCTTTCCTCCATATACATAAACGAATTATTAATAATAATCAATTCAATTTTTCAGACCATTCCGCTTCCTTAAAACCAACCAGCACAGTACCACCATTTACAACAAGAGGTCGCTTTACCAACATTCCATTTGTAGCAAGTAACTGAAGCTGTTCCTCTTCACTCATTGTTGGAAGCTTGTCCTTAAGCTGCATTTCTTTATAAAGAAGTCCGCTAGTATTAAAGAACTTCTTAAGCGGAAGTCCGCTCTTTCCATACCATTCCTTTAATTCATCATAAGTAGGATTCACCTCTACAATATGACGCTCAGTATATTTTATATTATGCTCATCCAGCCATTTTTTAGCCTTTTGACAGGTTGAACATTTTGGGTAACATATAAATAACATTTGTGATTGCTCCTTATCTTCATTTTCCATTGGCATAACTTGGCTAATATCTATATCTAGTGTATTAACAGTATACACTTTTGAACCTGTAATATCATAAACTCTTGTCTTCGCATCAACATCAAAAAGCAACACATTTGTACCAGTTGCTGATACTGCACTTTTAAACTTAATTCCATCAAAACCAAGTCTTTTAATATATTCACAGAGAAATTGTGTCGGTGCATACTCTATTTGATCTCCAAAATTAGGCTTAGAAAACTCTTCAGAAATTCTATGTAAGTCCGCAACTATAGAATACTCATCCTCCTTTATTTTTTCGGGCGAATATGTAAAATCAAATATCTTAGCATCTCTGATGATTTCTATAATGGCTATGTTATACATTTTCTGCATCTGTGGCCGCATTTCCAATATTGCCGTTTTAATATCTTTTGCAGTATATAAATAGCTTATTCCTTTTGGATTAGCTCTCCCCTCTTTTGCATAAGCATTCGGCGGAGCATCAGAATTACTTTTATCAAAACCATAGAAGTCCTTTTTATTATTCAACAGATTATCTATTTTTTCTGTAATTCTTCTCCTCTTTTCCTCATCACCACATAGGTAAATGGACGCAATATTCATTGCTGATTCATTAAAAATGTCAGTAGCATCAAATTCTAAATTAGAAAACTCATCCTTCATTATCTCAGAAAGAGCTATTACCATATCATTTTTAAAGAAATCTTGTTCGGTATAATCTCGTGCACGATACAAAATATCACCTTTTGATATAGTACACGTTGCTTTTTCTGCGATATCAGATATCTTTTTTAGCAATTCACTTTCTGGAAAAAATCTGTTTTTTGTCTTTACTTCTTCTGCAAAACTTTCCCATAACTTTTGTGTATTGTAATCAATATACATCAATAGGATAAACAGCATAATAAACCAATACGTTGTTTCATCATCATTTTCCATTGTTTCATCGGAATAATAAAAAAAACTGATACTCTCATCGTTACTAAAATAGGTATATAAGGATGGTCTTAATAGTTTGGTTTTATCAGCATTAAATTCGCTTCTATGCCCATTATTAGGATTTCTTCGAACTTTATTACAATATATTTTACTTGGATCCTCCGAATCACTCTTACTCAAGGATTGTATCATTGCATTTTTTCTATTTCAGATACATTGTTGGGAATACTTGTAGGAATAAAAGTTCCTAGCCTTTCTATAAATTCATGAAGGATATCTCCTAAATTTTCATTATACTCTATTTCAAAATATTCTCTTTTCCATATCTATATAGTATTCATATCTTTTTCCATCTTTAACAAACACAGTATTCCATCTTGCAGTTTGCGCAAATGAGAAAAAGGTCAATCTACCTATACCTTGTCTTCCATGTGGCAAAGAATGATTTATTTTCTTTGAATTATCTGCTTTTTTCGAACTCACTCATTGCTTTATCTTCATGTTCCAAGTTTTTCTAATTATCCGATATCATTTTTATCTATCTCAAAATTTCTTACTATAATCTGTAATTATGCCACACATATATAATTAAATTCTAACACTTAAATCATTGTTTGACTATTACTATATTGAAATCATCGACCTTCATCCGCAGATCAGATAAGATAGATATCATTCATATCAGTCTTATACCTCCGTATCATTACCCTGTCCCTTGAACACTTCCATATCTGCAAAAAGGACATCCCCTGACCTGTAAACTCTACAGTTCTGGAATGTCCTTTTTCCCATATTTCACTATATTTTTAACACACGATGCTGCTTATCCACAATCTATATGATTCCAAAATGTCTAATCGGACCTTTAGCGCCCCTTGGAAAGTAAGACTACCGTCTCCACATGCACAGTATGTGCGAATTGATCAACTGCCCGCACTTTCTCCAGCCGATAGCCGCCATCCACAAGGACACGCAGATCTCGCGCGAGTGTTGCGGAATCACAGCTGACATACACGATGCGCTCCGGCTGCATCGCAAGCATAGTATTTAAGCAGACTTCGTCGCAGCCCTTGCGCGGCGGATCAACAACGATCACATCCGGGTGCCGCATCGCAGTGTCCGAATCATGATTTCTCTGTTGCAATGTATCATTCTCTGCATTCGGTGTTTTTGTACCTTCGGAAGCACGAACAACCGAATCTTTCTGCTCATAGAATTCCGGCAGCACTTCCTCCGCCTTGCCGACGAAGAACTGCGCGTTCGTGATTCCGTTTAACTTTGCATTATTTTTTGCATCCTCGATCGCCTGCGGAACGATCTCCACACCATAAACCTGTTTTGCTTTCTGCGAGAGAAAAAGCGAGATGGTTCCGATACCGCAATACAGATCCCATACAGCTTCTTTCCCTGTAAGTCCCGCAAAATCCAAAGCAAGACTATACAGCTTCTCCGTCTGTTCCGGATTTACCTGATAAAACGACTGTGGCGAGATATGGTATGCGATCGCCGTATCCGTCAGCGAGAAATCATCCGTGTTGCGCAGATGAATGTAATCCGTGATGTATGGTTGCCCCCAGATGCAGCGTGTTGCGGCACCGAGAATGACATTCGTATGCTCCGTATTCGTATTCAGCGAAACCGAAGTCATACCGTCAATCTTCTGCAACTGCTGCACCAGTTCCTCCTCATGCGGGATCTCAGTTCCGTTGACAATCAGGCATACCATAATCTCCTTTGTGGTAAATCCATACCGGATCAGCACGTGGCGCACAAGTCCTCTTCCGTCCGCCTCATTGTACGGACGGATATGATACTTCTCCATCCATTCACAGACAGTCTCAAGAACCGGCTGATTTACAGAAACCCCCAGCTTACAATCCGCAACCGGAATAATACTGTGGGTGCGTGCCGCATAAAAGCCGACGATCACATGACCATCCCTGTCCGTTCCGACCGGAAACTGGGCCTTATTGCGATAACGGTAAGGCTGCTCCATCCCCACGATCGGCAGCATGACCGCATCCACTTCCTCCGCGGTAAATCCACCGAGACGAAGAAGGTTATTTCGTACCTTCTGCTCCTTGAATGCAAGCTGCTTTTCATAAGAAAGAGCCTGAATCTGACAACCTCCACAGCTTCTGTGCAGAGGGCACTCCGGCTCTACTCGATGAGGGGAAGGAGTTGTAATTTCCTCCACCCTCGCATATCCATAATTTTTCTTTACCTTGGTAGCTCGTGCGACAATCACGTCACCGATGAGTGCATCCTTTACAAAAAAGGTCATTCCTTCATATTTGCCGATGCCCTCTCCACCAACTCCCATATCCGTAATCGTCAATGAGAATAAATCGTTTTTTTTCACTCGCGTTACCCTTTTCTATAAATACCGTTATATCGTACTTGTTCTACGAATATTCGTATCTAACAGACGATTGAATCCCTGCCACTGTAAATTATTCTCCGGCACTCCCGCAAGAACCTCGCGCATGGTCTCCATCTTTGCATCCAGATTGTCCGCAAAGCTTAATGCCATCGCCTCAACCAAAGCAGGCTTCTTCGGCGAACCATACTCAAGCTCTCCGTGATGCGCAAGAATACAATGCTTCAATTCGTTGGCAAGCACAACCGGAAATCCGTCAATTTCACGCATCTTATCTCCGACCCATTCCGCACCGATCATAATATGTCCAAGCAGCTGCCCCGCATCGGTGTAATCATTCTCCGGGAATGTGGAGAGTTCCTTTAACTTACCGATATCATGAAACATCGCAGCCGTCAAAAGCAGATCCCTGTTCAAAAACGGGTAGTTTTCTGCAAAATAATTACAATTTCTCGTCACACTGACCGTGTGTTCAAGAAGTCCACCCACAAATCCGTGATGCACGCTTTTGGCAGCGGAATGAAACTTAAATGCCTTTGCAAAAGCGGCATTATCAAAGAACATATGTAACAGCTTGGAAAGGTATGGATTCTTGATGGAATTGATATACCCCATCATCTCCCCATACATCTCTTCGATATCCTTGTCGGTCACCGGAAGATAATTCTCCGGCTCATATTCACCCTCACCGACTTTGCGCACGCGCTTGATGGACATCTGCAGATTTCCCTGAAAGCTGGTAATATCTCCGGTAACTGCAATGTAGTCCATCGCATCAAACTCATCGATGCCAACGGAACCCGGATCCCAGATCTTCGCATCAAGTGTTCCCGTCTTATCCTGTAAGATCACATTATCATATGGCTTTCCTGACTTGGTCAGTGCCGCCTGCTTAAACTTGCATAAATAAATTTCATTGATTCTCTCTCCCTCGCGGAGAGTTTCGATAAACTTCATAATAACTCCTTTATTTTAAAATTCCTGCTTCAATTTCACAGGTTAATTCTTTATATCCATTGCTGCCTTCACGCATGAATACCACAAAATACGTTTCCCCCGGTGTCAGTCCCAATACGGTTTGCGTATAAGAATCATCCGTCGTAATATCCTGATCACCAATCTGCACTACCACATCGCCGCTCTGCAATCCTGCATTCATAGCCGGCGAATCCATTGCCACTTCTTTGATGTATACACCTTTCGGGATGCCGTATGTATTGGAAATTTTGTCCGTCACAGTCGAAATATGTGCACCGAGATACGGAATATCTTTCGATGCGAACAGAAGCTGAATCATTTCATCCAACTCCGATACATCAACAGCTGTAAGCGCACCGGTTGAGGCCGCGCTGTAATTCTGCATTACCACACCAATCATCTCGCCATCCGTATTGATCAATATTCCGCTGGCATTCTTATTGGCAACAATATCTGTCGTATATACCGAATAATTACTGTCCTGCGTCGAGATTTCATTGCTTGTGGATGTAATGCTTCCTGTAAGAATCGAATAATTGGTTCCGAGTGGGCTTCCCAAAGCAATAACAATGCTTCCTTTATGCACCGGATTGCTGCTCCCCATGGACATAACCCGAATAAGCGAAAGCGTTGCATCCTCCATCTTATCCTTTGCGACGGAAAGTAACGCAAGCCCGGTATTCGCATCATATTTTACCAGCTCCGCCGGTGCCACCGTATCGTCAATAAAAGTAACCCTTATCTTCGAAGCATCTTTAATTACCTTGCGCTCCGTCAGTATCATAAGCTTGTTTCCCCGATCACCAACAATCGTTCCCGAGCCCTGGCCTTCCCTCTCATAGGAATTGTTAAACCAGTCGGTATCGCTGACCACACTTGTGATTGTTACGATCGATTTATTGGCAACATTGCCAATTGCGTACAACTGTGTCTGAACCTTCTGATAATCCTCGATCGTGAATTCCTTAATCTTCTCCGTGGCGTCCTGTGTGTCTTCCTGCGTCTGGGTTTCCTGCGCGACCTGCTGCGTCTGGGTTTCATAAATCTGCGACTCCGGCACCTGTGGCTGCGTGTTTTCACGCAGCGTCGGAAGCATCAAAACCATGACAAGAACCGCAGCCAGAGCAAACACGATTCCACAGCCTGCGGCTGTCAAAAGCTTCGTCCAAAGACGCTTATAATTCTTCGGTTTATCTTTAATTTTCTCTCGAACAAATTCATTCTTTGGTAATTGTCTGTCTTCCATATGCGCCTTCTCATCCTCATCCGAAAAACTAACACATCAACAAATATTATATTCGCATTTATCGACTCTTGCAACCACTTTTGCCTTTTCCAAAACGTTATTATGGGATATAATGATAACAACAGTGGCAACATCATATTTCTGCGATTGTGCTTGCACAAATGAGCAGAATATGATTTTTGCCACGCCAAACACCGAGGGTGAAATACCATGTCATACATACGACATGGTATGGGAGCCCGAGGTGGTTGCCGATTGCGGGAATTGCGCAGCAATGAAGCAATCGAGTTATACATACACTTATATGATAGAGGTCACACCATGAATAAGAAAGTTTTCCATACATTAGAATATTACAAGATCCTTGACATGCTCGCCGAATATGCCGCATGCGAGGAAACAAAAGAGCGCTGCCTTACTCTGACACCGCTGACGGATGCCGCAGAGATTGATCAGCTTCAGAGAACCACCGCAGATGCCTTAAGCCGCTTATACAAAGGAAGCAGCATCAGTTTTTCCGGTGTCCATAATGTGAGCGGTCCATTAAAGCGTCTGGATATCGGAGGCACCCTGAATACTTCGGAGCTTCTTATGATCCGCTCCCTTCTTGAAGTGGCAAAACGCGCCAAATCCTATGACCGCTCCGACCGCGCGGACGACAAGACCGATTCTCTCTCGCCGCTTTTTTCACAGATTGAGCCTCTGACACCTCTAAACGAAGAGATCAGGCGCTGCATCATCGGTGAGGATGAAATCGCGGACGATGCAAGCCCGGCACTTGCCAAGGTGCGTAAATCCATCCGTGGCATGAATGACCGCATTCATGCGCAACTGACCAGTCTTATGAACAATACAACAACCCGAAGCTACCTGCAGGATGCGGTCATCACGATGCGTGACGGACGTTACTGCCTGCCGGTTAAGGCAGAGGCAAAAACATCGGTTCCGGGAATGGTACACGACCAGTCTTCCAGCGGTTCCACCCTTTTCATCGAGCCGATGGCTGTGGTCAATTTAAATAACGAGCTCCGCGAACTCTTCTTAAAAGAGCAGGAGGAAATCAATGCAATCCTCGCTGAATTATCAAACCGTGTTGCCGAAAACGCAAACGGAATCCGCCAGGATTACTCCGTTCTCGCCGAACTTGATTTCATCTTTGCCAAAGCGCAGCTCGCCAAATCCTACAATGGTGTTGCCCCCGTCTTCAACGAAGAGGGTCGCATCAACATAAGAAAGGGTCGGCATCCGCTGCTTGATTCAAAAAAAGTGGTTCCGATCGATGTCCGTCTCGGCGATGAATTCCGTCAGCTGATCGTAACCGGACCGAATACCGGCGGTAAAACAGTATCACTGAAAACCGTCGGTCTCCTGACTCTGATGGGTCAGGCCGGACTTCACATTCCGGCGGGCGACCGCTCGGAGCTTGCGATCTTCCATGAAATCTTCGCAGATATCGGGGACGAGCAGAGTATTGAGCAAAGTCTGAGTACGTTTTCTTCGCATATGACCAATATCGTCCGCATCTTAAAGAAAGCTGACGATCGAAGCTTATGCCTTTTTGATGAGTTATGTGCCGGAACCGATCCGACGGAAGGTGCCGCACTTGCCATCTCAATCCTGCACAAGCTGCATCAGTACGGTGCCACTACCATGGCAACCACTCATTACAGTGAGTTAAAAGTCTATGCGCTCTCCACAGAAGGAGTCGAAAATGCGTGCTGCGAATTCGATGTGGAAACATTAAGTCCGACTTACCGGCTTCTTATCGGAATTCCGGGCAAGAGTAACGCTTTTGCAATCAGTTCCAAGCTCGGTCTTGCAGAAAATATCATCGAAGATGCCAAAAGCCGGTTAAGCGATAAAGATGTGGACTTCGAAGATATGCTTGCCAATCTGGAAGCCAGCCGCATCACAATTGAAAAAGAGCAGTTAGAGATCCAGAAATATAAATCGGAAATCGAGCAGTTAAAGCAGAAACTGACCACGAAAAACGAACGCCTCGATGCAAGTCGTGATGATATCCTGCGCAAGGCCAACGAGGAGGCTTATCAGATTCTCAAAGAAGCGAAGGATCTGGCCGATGAAACGATCCGCAACTTCAACAAATACGGACAGGGGCAGGCTCCGATGAGCAAAATGGAGCAGGAAAGAAGCCGTGTGCGCGACAAGATGAGTGAACGCGAGAAGAAGCTTTCCATGAAAAAGAAAGAAGCGGTCAACCACAAAGTCCCGAAGAAGCTTCGCGTCGGTGATTCCGTCAAGGTTCTGTCCATGAATCTGAAAGGTACCGTTCACACGCTGCCGAATGCGAAGGGTGATCTGTATGTACAGATGGGTATTCTCCGGTCCCTTGTCAATATCAAGGATCTTGTACTGATCGATGACGATGCCGCATCTCCAATCGCAAAAAAATACGGTGGCAGCGGATCTGGTAAGATTAAGATGAGCAAATCCGCATCGGTATCAACCGAGATCAACCTCATCGGTATGACTGTAGACGAAGCGATTGCACATCTCGACAAATATCTCGATGATGCTTATCTTGCGCATTTACCGTCTGTCCGCATTGTTCACGGTAAAGGAACCGGTGCGCTCCGCAACGCCGTACAGGCGCATCTGCGCAAGCAAAAATATGTGAAATCCTTCCATGCCGGAGCCGCAGGCGAAGGTGATGCCGGTGTAACCATCGCTGAATTTGACTGATAACATGCCTGCCGCCACTGTCGGCAGGCTCTGAATAATAGTAGGCGATTGCGAAACTCCTGTGGCGGCGTGCTCCGGCTGGGCTGACCCGGTGGCGGGCTTCTACGCTGACACTAGT
>CAKRDT010000028.1 GCA_934316545.1 uncultured Agathobacter sp.
GCCCAGCAGAGATTTTCGCAAATTCAATGATTTTGTCTAAAATCGTGTTCAGCGTAGAAGCCCGCCACCGGGTCAGCTCAGCCGGAGCACGCC
The DNA here is from genome assembly GCA_934316545.1 of uncultured Agathobacter sp. Classification (GTDB taxonomy): domain Bacteria; phylum Bacillota; class Clostridia; order Lachnospirales; family Lachnospiraceae; genus Roseburia. The sequence goes on from CAKRDT010000028.1 coordinate 94, forward strand.
GCCACAAGAGTTGTGCAATCGCTTAAAAATAGAAGGACACAAAGGAGAACGCTGTGACGGATCAGGAGCGGAGAGCGCGCAGAAGAATTTCAATGAGCAGGGCGAGGCGTAAAAAACAATTGCGCCGGCACTTTCTTTTTTCGCTGGCAGCGATTGCCGCAATCGCAATGTGTATATTCGGCATCTGGCATTATGTGAAAGCGAAAACAGGGTTGACGGCATCATCGGATGTGAATGCGCAGGATGTGACATCGTCACTTTATATAGAGGAGCGTCCCGATCTTGATGTGGCGCTTCTTCCAATCAATCCATATTCCCGACCGGGAACCGCATTGGAGCAGGTGAAAGGTATTGTTGTTCATTATACGGCAAATCCCGGAACGACTGCCCGACAGAACAGGGACTATTTTGCAGGATTGGCAGAGAGCAAAGAGACTTCCGCAAGCAGCCATTTTGTAATTGGGCTGGAAGGAGAAATTGTACAGTGTATTCCATGCAGTGAGATTTCTTATGCGTCCAATGAACGGAATAAGGATACCATCTCGATCGAATGCTGCATTGATGATGATACCGGAAAATTTAATGACCAGACCTACCAGTCGCTGATCAAACTTGTGACGTGGCTGATGGGACGTTATGATCTTGGCGTGGATGACGTGATTCGCCATTATGATGTGACCGGCAAGAACTGTCCGAAATATTTTGTTGAGCATCCGGAGGCATGGGAGCAGTTTAAGACGGATCTTGTGGATTATATCGCAAAATATGGAATTGCAAAAGAAGAGTAAATCACGTAAAATATGGATATAAACGGATGAAGGAGTCAACTCTTGGATACAATCTATCTTGATTTATTGGAACAGAAAGAAATACGAAGTAATCTTAGCCGGCTTCGGGCTGCACTTCGCACCGGAGAAGATGAGGCATATGATAAGGAGCATCTGAATGCGTTTGTGAAGGAGAATGAAGCATTTATGCTGGAACTTTTACGCGCAGAGGATTCCAAGACCCGTAAGAATGCAGCGCTCCTTCTGGGGGATCTGAACTATCAGAATGCGGAGAGTGCATTGTACGATGCTTATGAGAAGGAAACTACGCTTTTTGTCCGGAGTGCATATCTGGATGCACTGGCACAGATTGATACAAGCGACAGACTTCCACAGATAAAAGCACATTTGGATCAACTATCCAAGCAGGAAGTGAGCGAGGAGAATCGTAAGCATGTGGAAGAGGAACTTCGCGCATTGCGCAGAATTGTCATTCGCTACGAAGGGATTGCAAAACACAAATTTGACCGGAAACAGAAACAGAATCAGGTGCTTTTATTCTGCAACAGAAACGGGCGGGAGACGGTAAGACGTATGACCGGCGGCAGGGTGCATCCGCTTGGTGTTCTGGTTGAGACGGATGACCTGGTTGGGCTGATGCAGGTACGCACCTATAGAGAGATGCTTTTTACACTGGGAGAGGGCAGACGGATCGCTTCTGATCCGAGGATGGCGGCACAGGATACCTGCCGGGATCTTATAAAACTTTGCGAGAAGTATCATCATGAAGATATGCCGTATTATTTTCGTATTGAATGTAAGTCTCCGATGACATTGGAGCAGAAGAGCAGTTTCACGAAGCGTATGGGATCTGAATTGGAGCGGTTGTCGGAAGGCAGACTGATTAATTCGCCGGGCGACTATGAAGTAGAGCTGCGGCTGATTGCGAACCGGGAGGGACTTTTTTTCCCGTGTGTGAAGTTTTACACGCTGCAGGATCATCGATTTGCATATCGAAAGAATGCAATTTCAGCATCCATTCATCCGTCGCTTGCCGCTTTGATGATGGAATTGGCATCACCCTGCTTAAAAGAAGGGGCGCAGGTGATGGATCCTTTTTGCGGTGTCGGAACGATGCTGATCGAACGTGATATACGGGTTCCGGCGGGGGATATGTACGGAACGGATACGTATGGTGAAGCGATCGCAAAAGCGCGTGAGAATGCATCCCTTGCAGGAGAACAGATTCATTATATTCACAGAGATTTCTTTGATTTTCATCATGATTATCTGTTTGATGAAATCGTTACGAATATGCCGGTAAGAGGCAGGATGACCAAGGAAGAATTGGATCGGCTATATGAACGGTTCTTTGATAAGGCACTTGAGATCCTTCGGAAGAATGCGGTCATTGTAATGTATACTCAGGAGGTTGGCTTTGTCAAAAAGCAGCTCAGACTGCACAGGGAGTATACACTTTTGCAGGAATACTGTATGCAGGAGAAGACAGGGTTTTATTTATTGATTATAGGAGTAAGAGGATAATGGCAAATGCAAGTGCGAGAGCCGCACAGGATTATAAACGGGGAGTTATAAAATATGACAATGGTTTGATTGATTCCGTAATGTTGCAACAGCTGCAGGATCAGTTTTGTCGTGCCAACAATCTGTATCTGGTCTGCCTCGGAAAAGAAGAGGGTGTGCTCACCAAGGCATACGGAAGCAGGGAAGAATTATTGTTTCTGCATTCCATGGTGGATAAACAGGCATACATGAATCTGATCATGCGTGCAGAACATGACTGGGTGGAAACGATGCTTGAGCAGCAGGTAGGGCAGGCCTGTATCAAAATGTGCAGTATTGCAACACGTATGGAGCAGAAGGTTGAGGTCATATGGGTGGTAATCGGAATCTTAAGGGACGAGATTCCGGAAAGCATCGAACTGCCGGATTATATGATGACGACGACAGAGAAAGGTTTTTATGCCTCGACCGAATTTTTAGCGAGTCTGTCAACGCAGCTTTTTGAAGTAAAAATCAATCAGATGATCGCGCAGGATGCTATGCAAAAAAGCATCGAATCTGAAAATAAAATGAAGGTTCAGCTGCACCGGACACAGGCTATGACAGAAGTGATTCGCATGCTGGAGTCGGATGAGGGATTTTCGGAGCTGACGGTCGATATTATCAAAGAAACCTGCCAGAGTCTGAATCTGTCGGGCGGCTTTTTGATTCGTGAGAATGTGGATCATGATACGACGGACATGATCTGCGAGTATGTTAAGAACAAAGACGATTCGCTGATCGAGCGTTTTAAGAAGCGGCCGAAGGATCAGCTGCCGTTTTTTAATGGTAAACCATACATGATTTCATCGGATTCGATGATGCCGGAAGCATTTGAACGCTTTTTTAAAGAAAATTCGTTATCAGCGGCTGTATTTCAGCCACTTGAGATCAATGAAAGATTTATGATGTATATTGGCTTCTATCAAAAGGATAAGGAGCGCATCTGGGAATCGGAAGATATCAAATTTATGAGCGGCGTAAAACGTGTCGTACAAAGCATTCTGATTAAGCGTATTGCAAAGAATTCGCTTGCAAGTTCGTATGCATCGCTGGAAGCGATTTTAGAGAATGCAGGATGCGGCATTTATGTTGCAGATTATCAAACACGTTCCATCTTGTACACCAATCAGAAATTGAAAGACCTGTTTGCAAGAACAATCGCATCCGGAAATCTTGAAGAGATTGTATTTGCAGAAGAGGAAGCAAAGAAAACCCACTATTATGATGAAGTCTATTATGTGGAAGAAGAACGCTGGATGGACGTGCACAAGACGGAAATCGACTGGGTGGATGGACGTAAGGTTGGACTGTGTACCTTATATGATGTAACGGATAAGAAGCTTTATCAGAAGAAAATAGAAAATCAGGCAAATAGTGATTTCCTGACAGGCTTATATAATCGTATGCGTTGCGAACAGGATCTGGGGCGTTATGTTGCCAAGGCTCAGGCTGTGAATAGCGAAGGTGCACTTCTGTACATTGATCTGGATGATTTTAAGCATATCAATGACGGATTGGGACATCAGTATGGTGATGTATTGCTGAAAGCAATCTCACACAGTCTTCAGCGGATTGAAGGGATTGAGAGCAGCTGCTACCGCATGGGTGGCGATGAGTTTATTGTTATCGTCAGTGATGCTGTTTATCCGCAGATAGAGCGAATCCTGCAGGATATTAATACCATATTCAATAAGCCGTGGTTCTTAAAAGGCGAAGATTATTATTGTACGATGAGCATGGGCATTTCGTGTTTTCCATCGGACGGAAATTCGGTGGATGACCTGATCCGCAAAGCAGATATGGCGCTCATGACGGCAAAACGCCGTGGGAAAAATTGTATTGAATACTATAACGATAAGGATCAGGCTTCCACATATCGCAGACTTGATATGGAGAAAAACATGCGTACCGCTGCGATGAATGCCTGCAAGGAATTTGAGGTATATTATCAGCCAATTGTTAACGCACAGGAGGACACGACTTCTTGTTGCGGGGCAGAAGCATTGGTGCGCTGGAATTCAAGCGTTCTTGGCTTTGTGAGTCCGGAAGATTTCATTCCGCTGGCAGAGTATCTTGGACTTATCAATCCGATCGGTGAATTTGTTCTGGAACAGGCTGCGAAACGATGCAAGTATTGGAACGATATGGGGCATCCGAATTACAAGGTAAATGTTAATTTATCGGTTGTGCAGCTTCTGCAGAATGATATTATCAAGAAAATAAAAAAAGTTCTTGAGGAAACAAGAATCAATCCGCGAAATCTTACACTGGAAGTTACGGAAAGCCTTGCAATCAATGATATGGAACATATGAAGCGTATTTTAAGTGAGATTAAGTCGCTGGGTGTCAAGGTGGCATTGGACGATTTCGGAACAGGATATTCTTCGCTGAATCATATTCGTGAGATGCCGATCGATGTCATCAAGATTGACCGATGCTTTATTGAGCACCTTGGCGAAGACGATTTCTCGGATGCGTTTGTTAAGATGGTCAATGAGCTTGCCAACACAATCGGAGTGAAGGTTTGTGTTGAGGGCGTGGAGACGAAAAAGCAGCTGGATATTGCATGTGACATGAATGTGGGTATGATTCAGGGCTATTACTTCGGGAAGCCAATGAAGATTGAAGAGTTTGAGAAGAAGTATTTATAAAAACAGGATGAGTTGATTGGACCGCAGCGTTGGCTGCGGTCCTTTTGATGATAACGGTCGAATATGTAAAGATTGGATGAAATCCGTCCAAAATGATATGGATATTCCGGTTTATATGATAAAATAAGACGAAATAAAAAAATGATTGGGACCAATTTGATCGAAATCATATCGGGGTATGGTATGAATCGGAGGACAATATGTTTGATTTGATGAAAAACAGAACTATGAATGATCAGACAAGGTGCGGTTGTGGTATGAGAAAGCGCCTTGCAACATTTGCCATGGCTGTCATGGTATCGTGTTCGGCTATATTTTGCAGCGCCTGTATGGATCCGGCAGAAAATGTTATTGAGACACAGGCTGCAACGAAAGACTTCTCTTTGAAAGAGGTTCCGAAATACAGTGGAAATCCATCCGTCTCTATCAATGGAAATAAACCGTATTTTACCGACAGGGAAAGGAAGAATACAAAGGCGTTCGAGTCCTATCATAAGCTGGATAAACTTGGACGATGTGGTGTCGCTTATGCCAATGTCTGTCCGGAATTGATGCCGACCGAGGAGCGCGGTGCGATCGGTTCGGTGAAACCGACGGGATGGCATACCGTCAAGTACAACGGTATTGTGGACGGAAATTATCTCTACAACCGGTGTCACTTGATCGCATATTGTCTGACTGCGGAGAATGCGAATAAGAAAAACCTGATCACAGGAACCAGATACATGAATACGGAAGGGATGCTGCCTTATGAAACGAAAGTTGCACAGTATGTGGAACAAACTGCAAATCATGTGCTCTATCGTGTGACTCCGGTGTTTGAGGGGAACAATCTGGTTGCAAGTGGCGTGCTTATGGAAGCATATTCGGTGGAGGACGAGGGCAAAGGCATTTCTTTTTGCGTGTATTGTTATAATGTGCAGCCCGGAATTACCATTCATTACAAGACCGGTGACAGTAAACTTTCTACAGACAGCAGCACAAAGAATAAGGACAGTTCTTCAAAAAGTGATTCCAAACAGGATTATGTGTTGAACATAAACACAAAGAAGTTTCACAAGCCGGGGTGTGCGTCCGTGAAACGGATGAGCACCAAAAATAAGAAGAAGGTTCATGATACGAGGAAGCATCTGATCAATAGCGGATACGATCCGTGTAAAAATTGCAATCCGTGATTGCTTGAAAAAGAAAAGAGATTATCCGTATGATTGAATTTATGTGAGAACAGCGGACACAGTGTTTCCAACGATTTTGCTGAGGTCAGCAAAATCGTTGAAGCATTGAAAAGCCGCTTGGTCTTAACAGTATATGATTGAACTGGGTTCAAGGGGCGCTTCGCTTTTAAAAGAAAAAGGACCATCCAAACGGATGATCCTTTTTCTTTTATGAATGCAGGAGATGGGACTTGAACCCACACGATATTGCTACCACAGGCACCTGAAGCCTGCGCGTCTGCCAATTCCGCCACTCCTGCGAACAAATGATATTTTATCGAATTTTTGCAAATATGTCAATAGAAAAAATAATTTTAAAAAATTTAAAAAATTGAAAATAAATGTTGACAATTGTTGTTTGGTTTGCTATTATAACAGAGTCGCTGACAGACATGCGACAAACAAAGACATGCGGAAGTGTCGGAACTGGCAGACGAGCAAGACTAAGGATCTTGTGATCAATGCGATCGTGTGGGTTCAAGTCCCATCTTCCGCATCATATGAAATGATGAGAAACCTTTGATTGCAGAGGTTTCTTTTTTTACTTTAAACCGACAGATTGTGCAAACGATTGGCATATATTATAATGAATGTTATATAGCTGTTTTATAAAATGAATATAAAATACGAAGGGGGAGGTGACGAATGAAAGGACGGAACAATTTAAAACGATATGGATCTATAGTGCTTAGTCTGACATTATTGTTTTCTATGCTTTCTCCGAATACTGCGCTGGCAGATCAGGGAGAGAATTCGAGGAAAGAACAGAATCTGTACGATACAGAAAGAGAAGTAGAACAGGCGACAACATTTCCGGTTCAAGCCATCCATAAGACGGGAGATGACAGGGAAAACTTTGTGATCGTTATTATGGGAGAGGGCTATACGAAGGAGCAACAGGAACAATTTTTACAGGACGCAACGGAAAAAGTACAAGGCATGTTAGAGTGGTCTCCTTATAAAGAATATTCGGACAGGATCAATATATATGCGATACAGACAGTGTCCAATGAAGCTGGTGTGATGAATGAAAAAACGAATCTGGATACCTGTTTTCATGTACGTGCATACGGGAAATCCTGCTTTTTTTCAAACGGCGGTGAAGAGAAAGCCAAGGAACTGAGGGCGGAGCTGGAGAATCAATATCTGGATACAGGGGCAACTGTCGGAACCATCCATATTATTTGTAATACGACTGCCAATATTGGATCGTCATCCAATTCACTTTTTTCTTTTTCGGCCAATTCTGAGGAGAATGAACGGGGAGATGTTATGACCCACGAAATGGCGCATAGCATTGGAAGATTAGGCGACGAATATGACAAAAAGCTGATGGGAGAAAATATTTCCGACACATCGGATCCGGATAAGATTAAATGGAAGAAGCTGTTAGGCTTTCGCGGAGTGGGAATAACGGCAGCTGGAACAGAAAGTGTATTTGCACCGGGGCGTGTCTGCATGATGAGAGATCTTGGAAACCCTTTCTGCGAAGTGTGCAAGATGGAGCTGGCACGCAGATTAAACAACCGTGATTATGTCAGCAGACCACAATCTGTTTATGTGTGCGATCCTGAAATTACAATTCCGCATAATAGAACGGGAACACTTGACAAAGATAGCGAAACATACCGGATCAATGAGAAAAACATTATAAAGGCTAATGGACATGATCTGGAGTTTCGTACAGTCGTACAGAACATGGTGGATGGAAAGCAGAATTTGAAGATGACCTTCCGCATTATCGGAGCAGATCATACGGTTAAATATGAAGCAGAAAAACAATATACCGTTCAGCCACACAGTAACTGGTATGATCCGGATGCAGCAAGGGAGTCTCTGTCTGTCATACTTTCCAATGTGACCGGTTTGTCGTATGGGGACAGACTGGAAGGTCAGGTCATTGATGAAGCGACAGGGGAGATTCTGGCTACCGACAAGACGGCAGAACAGAAGTGGAGTAGCGTAACACTCCGCTATATGCTAAAAAATGAAGACGGGACAAAAAGCGCAGTGCCTGATGTGGCACCTGCGACCGTATATGTACCGAAAAATTCTGCATATACCTTGAGAAACCCGGATTTATATGGCTACACATGCGTAGGAAACAGTGAGGATCAGGGACAGATAAATATCACAGAGGATCGTCAGGAGATTATTTATTATTATCAGAAAAATGGTGGACGGCTAGAGATACAGACGGCGCCGGTTTCTGTGACTTATGATGGAAAACCTCATACCTTTGATGTTCGGACGGAAGATGGTGTGCAGATTCGTTACAGCCTGACGGGAAACGGACCGTATACACTGACGGAGCTGCCATATTACACACAGGCAGGTACATATAAGATTTATTTTAAAGCAGAAAAGCCTTCTTTTATCTCATCATATGGGGAGGCTGTTTTAGAAATAGCAAAGGCTCCTGCCAATCTGCAGCTGATAGCCAAAACCGATAAGCTGAAAGGCGCGGGAAAAGTGGAATTGGAGCTTGGCAGACAGGGGATTCCGGCAGATGCCGAGTTACATATGACCTGTGATGTTTCCGGGATCACATTGCAGGAAAAGGAAAAGGATCATTGGATTGCAGCGCTTCCGAATGAAACAAAAACATATACATTTACGGTATTCTATCATGGAGATGATAACTATGCGGAAAGTAAGGCGGATTGTAAAGTTAGTGTAACCGCAGATGATTCCCAGACCGGTGGAGTTTCGGGAGGAGGTTCCGGTGGATCATCAGGAGGTAGTTCCGGCGGAGTTCCCGGAGGTAGTTCGGGAGGAGTTGCAGGAGGTAGTTCCGGTGGAGTTTCAGGAGGTGGTTCGGACGGTGCTTCCGGTGGAAATCCGGGCGGATCAACGGGTAATGCTCCGTCGGAGTCTGATGCACCACAGGCACCGGAGCATTCAAAGGAAGAACCTGATATTGTAGCTCCGCCTGCAACAGAGACTCCTGTGCAGATCGAGAATATTACTGTCAAAGCAAAGGCTGTAGTGAAAAACGATACCGTGAAGGTAAAGAATGTTGCAGCAGGTCTGAAAAAAGCAATTGCGAAGGCAGAAAAAGAATCAGGCAGCAAGATAAAAAATTTGCCTATTGAAATAAACCTTGATACAGGAAAAAGTAAAAACTGTAAGAATCTGCATCTGGAAATAGACAAGACGACGATGAATTTACTTGTCAAAAAGAACGTAAAAGAGTTAAACATAAATAGTGGAAATGTAAATCTTACGATAGATTCGAAGTCGATAAAAGAATGGAAGAAAGAAATGAATTCGGGTGTTGTTTTCAAAATCCAAAAAGTGGACAATAAAAAGCTTTCCGCCAAAGAAAGAAAGGTTGTTGGAAAACGTCCTGTTTATGATCTTTCTGTCGTAGATAGAAAGAAAAATCAGCCGTTCAAACAGAAAAAGGGACAGATTAAAGTTGCCATTTCATACAGGGCTTCGAAAAAGGAAAAAGAAGATGAAATTTTTGCATATAAGATTAATAAAAATGGTGTTGCGGTTAAGATACCGGGTTCTTATTATGATCCGGAGACAAAGACCGTGTGTTTTGTAAGTGATGGGGTTTTCAAAGTTGCTATAGGGTGAAATTCATAAATTTTATCCGGATCGTGTTTCCGGCACCTGTGTCGGAAGTATGGCGTTCTCACCGATAGAGGTTCGCAGAGATGAAAGAATTCTTAAGGGAGTACCATCAATGCAAAAAACATCATATATCACAGTTTGAGATATTAAATTATTACAGAAAGGAACAACAATTATGAAGTCAAAAAATGGTACCATGAAAACGAAATTGGAAGGTCTGCATTTGCAGGAAAGAATTAATTATGGCTATAAAAGAGTCATTAGGATGATGCTGGCTTCGGGAATGCTGTCGATCATCATTATTGGTATATTATTTGCAAATATGATGAATTATGTAAAGAATGTCAACGCAGCGGACCAGGCGGTAAAGACCTGCAGAATCAATGTCAATGCAGCAGCAAGAAACATCCGCGAGATGGCGTTAAATAAAGATATTTCTACTTATGATAATTATGAACAGACCGTGAAAAATCTTCTTCAGATCGTAGATGAACAGATGAAGACCTTAAAGGGAACCGGCGTTGTTTCTGATGAACTATACACAGAATATGCAAATGCACTTGCTGATTGGGGAACTGTCGGCTATACTATTATGGAAGAAATAAGAGCAGGAGATAGCGATCAGGCCGTTGATGAGATTTTGAATCAATGTACACCGGCATTAAACAAATTGGTAGAGATCGCTAAAAAATTAGATGTGGTGACAGATAAGCTGAGTGCACAGGCCGTCAGAAGTACCATTCTCTGCGCGATTGCAGGGTTTACTATCATTGTTGTCTTTCTGCTTTGCGCGTGGCTGATATCAAAGAAGGTTGCGAAAATGGTACTAGAAACGATTCTTGAGCCGCTGCATGCGATCGAGGATGTTGCAAAGGAACTGACAGAAGGAAATCTGCACAGCACATTGGAATACCGTTCAGAGGATGAGATCGGAAAACTGGCTCATAGTATGCGAAAATCCATACGCATTCTGGGAACCTATGTGGATGATATTGACCGTGCAATGAAGCTTTTTTCAGCGGGCAATTTTGACGTTCAGCCGGAGGTTGAGTGGAAGGGTGATTTCATCGGTATCCTGAATTCCTTTATGACATTCGAGCAAAGTATGGCAGATACGGTAAAGGGAATCCAGCATGTATCCGACGAAGTATCCAGCGGCGCAGAACAGGTGGCTTCAAGCTCAAATGATCTGGCGGACGGAGCAACAAACCAGGCTGCGGTTGTTGAGGAACTGACAGCAACAGTAGCAGGGGTTTCGGAACAGGTAAAACAGAATTCACAGTCGGCAAAGGAAATCAGCGGAAAAGTAGATGATCTTGGTAACTCTATTATAGAGAGCAATGGCAAGATGAAAGAGATGCTTGATTCTATGCACGAAATTAACGAGGCATCACAGGAAATTGACAAGATTATTGCAACAATCAATGAGATTGCGTCACAGACCAATCTGCTTGCTTTAAATGCTTCGATCGAAGCGGCCAGAGCCGGAGAAGCAGGCAAGGGCTTTGCAGTGGTAGCAAATCAGGTTAATAGCCTAGCGGATCAGAGCGCGGAAGCGGCTAAGGAATCCGCAGCACTGATTGAGCGTTCTGTGAAGGCTGTGGAAAAAGGTATGGTAGTTGCAGGCGAGACGGCAACACAGCTGGAAGATGTTGCGGAAGGATCGAAGATCATTACCGATGAGGTGAATGGCATCGCAGATACGTTGGAGACCCAGACTACGGAAATCCTGCAGATCAATGAGGGCATTGAACAGATTAATGATGTGGTGCAGACGAACTCTGCAACCTCGGAGGAATGTGCAGCTGCAAGTGAACAGATGAGCAGTGAGGCTGATAATCTGCGTGCGATGATCCGTAAGTTTAAAGTTGCAAAATTTGAAAAATAAAGGAATCGGGCTTTCGTCTCATGGCATGATCTGAACGTATATAAAATCTGATTAGGAGGAAAAATTTGAACGAGATACAAAATATATGCAAATTCTTTTGGAATCTGAAGGAATATGTATATGTGGCAGATGTAGAGACGAATGAACTGGTGTATATGAACCGCAAGGCGCTGGATGACTATGGACTGGAGTCGCTGGATGAAGTCAGGGGCAAAAAGTGTTATGAAGTATTACAGCAGTCCTCTGTTCCCTGCGGGATGTGTACGAATGATAAGCTTTGTGTCGGAGCTTTTGAGGAGTGGCGCTATTATAATCCGGTGATCGATAAGTATCTGGTGTTGAAGGATACTCTGATCGAGGATCCGGAAACGAAGAAAAAGTACCGTGTTGAGATCTGTGTAGATATCAGCGAGGAACGGACACAGGACAAGGTGATTCAGAAGTACCGGGACATGGAAACTCTTGTGAATGACAGTCTCAAGATCGCATTGTCTGCGGATACGCCGGATGAAACGATCAACATTATTTTAGAGAATCTGGGGAAATCACTAAACGGTGAGAGAACCTATATTTTTGAAAAGAATGTGATGGGCGGGGACGATAACACCTATGAGTGGACGGCAAAGGGCGTCAGTCCGGAGATTGATAATCTGCAGAATCTTCCACCGGAAATCTGTGAGAACTGGTACCGGATCTTTGAGGAAGGCAAGAATGTTGTCATTGAGGATCTTGAGAAGATAAAGGAGAGTGATCCTTTACAATACGATAATCTGTACAGACAGGGAATCCGTTCGATCGTTGTTATCCCGCTGGATATAGAGGGTGAAATTACGGCATTCTACGGAGTGGACAATCCGCCACCGGCGTCTCTGGAGTATACCTCCAATATGTTACAGATCATGGGATCGTTTCTTGCATCCTGTATCAAGCGGAGAAATCTGATGCGCAAGCTGGAGGACATGAGCTACAAGGATCAGCTTACAGGGGCAGGCAACCGTTTTGCCTTAAATAGATATGTGCAGCAGATGGACAGGGAGCGGAGCATAGGTGTCATTTACTGTGATATTACGGGATTGAAATACGAAAACGATACGAAGGGACATGATTCGGGAGACCGGCTGATCATGAGAGCGTGTCATTGTCTGGAGAAGGTGTTTGAAGAGTTTGGCATATTCCGCATCGGCGGAGATGAGTTTTTAGTGCTTTGTCCGGAAATTACAAAGGATGAGCTGCAGGAGCGCATTGACCGCCTTAAGGAGCAGATGCAAGAAGACTCTGTGAATATGGCGATAGGACAGATCTGGCAGGAGCAGGCAACAACAGAACTGAATACTTTATTACAGGAATCCGAGAAACAGATGTATATCGATAAAGCTGAATATTATAAAAAAAGCGGGATTGAACGCAGAAGGCGTTAGATATCATCCTGATTAGCTGCTATACTAAGATTCAATAGAAAACGGAGGCTTGAAATGAGACAGTTCTATCGAATGACAGAAAATACGCAGAGTAAGCCATCACACCTTATCGTATCGATCGTACTTGCGTTTGCTGTGATGGTTTTTGTAAATGGTTTTATCGGCGGTATGGGTGGGTTTCCCACCTTTATTGCATTTGTAAGTATGTTCTTCTGGCTTCGGACGAGGTGTGTGCAGAAGGATGGGATCACACATAGCGATAAGGCGGATGGACGCAGATATGTGGCACGCATGCTGTGTGAGTATTCTCTGGGATATCTTGTTTTGTGGGGAATCTTCCGTCTGGGATATCTGATCTCCCGCGTGACCGGCTGGGGGAATATCAGCGGCAATGGTGTGATCGCCTATCTGCAGAGCTTAAATAGGATATCGATGCTGGAAAAGTGGGCATATCTGCTTGCCGGAGTGTGGATGTTTGCATTTGTGGTATCGCTTTTTCCGCTGGTGATCATAAGAGAACGTGTGAAATGGATCCTGTATATGCTCGCAGATGGAATCGTGTTTGCGGGGCTTAGTATCGGGATCAGCAGAATCTGTGATCTGTTTTCGGACGGACGGAAGCATAAGCGGACGTACTGTATGATCGATCATCTTTTACTTTGTGAGATGAATGGTACGCAAGAGTTTTTGTTTATTGCGGCGGTAATTTTGCTGACGATCGCGCTGCTGGTATTTGCTCTGTGGTATGCGGTAAAATGCCGGGAAGAGGAAGAAAAACGGGAGGCAAAACGGTCTGAAAGCAGCAGGGCGCGTGGAAGCAGAAAGCATAATCTGGTTGCCGCAGGTGCCGTCATTGGGGCGGTGGCTGTCGTTGCGGTGAGTATTTTGTTTATGCCGGAGAACTCCGTTGGTGGTTATCATAAAGTCGCGGAATTTCTGACGAATGATTCAACACTCGGACCGATGTTATATAAAAATGAACTATATGTGCCGGTTAACGAGGAATTGGATCCTGACGAAAAAGGCGCAGCACAAGGATATCTTGCGGAACGTGATCAGGATTGCAGCACGCGTTTTTATCAGCTTGCTGTGGCGAATCTCTTATATTCGGATCCGGGCGGACGGGGGGATCGCCTTCAGATGCAGGGCGCAAGCAGCGGAGTTTATGCCCCGATGAGCGAAATCGAGGAAAAACAGGCCTGGAAGCAGGATGAGGTGTTTCTGCTTTGGGACGAGGATTGGGTATCGGAATCTGCGTATTCGCATGAACCGACAGGATATACGGCGTGCAACAGAGATTTTATCGAAGGTCTTGAGATGCAGTTTCCGGATGCGCATTACATCGCATCGGATTTTGAGGATTACGATGCTTATTTTACGATCAGTGCCTATCCGGATATGGATACCGTTCTTGAAGATGGTATGGTTCCGGGAAACTGGGTCGGATGTATTCTGGTAAAAAACAATAAATTTTATTACGACAGTTATGAAAACCAGATTACGGGAATCAGTCTTCAGCAGCTACTTGATATTCTTGGCGGATATTGAGGCGTTTATTACCAGATTGTTGCAATGATTCATTTGTTGCAACAATTTTTTAATTCATAGGAAATTCCTTCCTATGAATCAAAACGCTCCGCGGGGATGCGCACTTTATTTCAAAAATAAAAAGGAAATATGGGTTGGGCGTGGAATATTAATAACGTAGGCTATTTTTGTATTACGACAATTTTTGCAGTATAAAGGGGCAAATATGACAATTCGAGAACAGATTGAGCAGATGGAAAACGAGATGCTCAGTCCCTTTGCCTGTCACAGTGTGAACACGAAAGGCAGGGACAGGGAGGAAGCACAATGCGATATCCGACCGGTTTTTCAAAGAGACCGTGACCGTATCTTACATAGTAAATCCTTTCGAAGACTGAAAAATAAGACGCAGGTGTTTCTGACACCGATGGGCGATCATTACCGGACAAGAATGTCCCATACATTGGAAGTGTCACAGAATGCGCGGACGATTGCGAAGGCTCTTCGTATGAATGAGGATCTGGTGGAGGCAATCGCTTTGGGACATGATCTGGGGCATACGCCTTTTGGCCATGCCG
The DNA here is from genome assembly GCA_934316545.1 of uncultured Agathobacter sp. GTDB lineage: Bacteria > Bacillota > Clostridia > Lachnospirales > Lachnospiraceae > Roseburia. Next base: position 15,288 of record CAKRDT010000028.1, read on the forward strand.
GTGAGTTTATTTTAGACCAGATCTATGAGGGCGGATTCAAGCACAATGAGCAGAGTGTCCGTATCGTGGAGAAGCTGGAAAAGGATGGAGCAGGACTGAATCTGACGTGGGAGGTGCGCGACGGTATCTTAAATCACCAGACCAAGACGATCCCGCATACGTTAGAGGGAAAGATCGTTCGTCTGTCGGATAAAATCGCCTACGTGAACTCGGATATTGATGATGCAATCCGTGCACAGATTTTAAGTGAGGAGGACATACCGCTTGAACTTCGTAAGACGCTTGGTTTTGATACGAGAACGCGTCTGGATCATCTGATTCATGATATCATTATTCATAGTATGGGTAAGGACGACATCATTATGTCGGATGAGATTGCAGAAGCACTTCGGGATCTGCGCCTTTTCATGTTTGACAATGTATATAAGAATCCGGTTGCCAAGGGAGAGGAAGTCAAGGCAAAGACGATGCTTAAGCAGATGTTTTACTTTTATATGGAGCATATTGAGCAGCTCCCGGCAAAGTTTCTTGAGATGCTTGACGAGGGTGAGGATCGCGGACGTATTGTTTGTGATTATATCTCCGGAATGACGGATCAGTATGCAATCACGAAATTCAAGGAAAATTTCATGCCACAAGCATGGCAGGTGGATGGATATTAAATGGAACTAAGGTGATCATATGCCATATTATTCAGATGAACTGATTGAGGAAGTACGCTCACGCAACGACATTGTGGATGTTATCGGTGGTTACGTGCGTCTCCAGAAGAAGGGAAGCACGTATTTTGGACTCTGCCCGTTTCACAATGAGAAGACGGGATCGTTTTCTGTTTCTCCGGGAAAGCAGATGTATTATTGTTTTGGCTGCGGCGCGGGAGGCAATGTGTTTACCTTCCTGATGCAGTATGAGAATTTTACGTTTGGTGAGGCGATGCAGCAGCTTGCGGACCGCGTCGGAATTGAGCTTCCGCAGCAGGAGATGACTTCTGTGCAGAAGCGGGAGGCGGACAAACGTGCAAGACTGTTGGAGATCAACAAAGAAGCTGCTATGTATTTTTACAAGCTGCTTCGCAGTCCGCGCGGCACAAAAGCGTACCAGTATTTTAAGAAGAGAGAACTGTCCGATGAGACGATGGTTAAATTCGGACTCGGGTATTCGGACCAATACAGTGATGATCTCTATCGTTACCTAAGAAGTAAGGGGTACGATGATCAGATATTAAAAGAGACCGGACTTGTCACCATCGATGAGGTGCGGGGCGGTCATGACAAGTTCTGGAACCGTGCAATGTTTCCAATCATGGATGTGCACAACCGTGTGATCGGTTTCGGAGGGCGTGTCATGGGGGAGGGAGAGCCGAAGTACTTAAATTCCCCGGAAACAAAGATTTTTGACAAAAGCCGTAATCTTTACGGCCTGAATATCGCAAGGAGTACGAGAAAGAATCAGCTCCTTTTGTGTGAGGGATACATGGATGTGATTGCGCTGCATCAGGCAGGCTTTGACAATGCGGTTGCGTCGCTGGGCACGGCACTTACAAGCGGACATGCAAATCTGCTCAAGCGATACACCAAGGAAGTGTATCTGACCTATGACAGTGATGGTGCGGGCGTGAAAGCAGCGCTGCGTGCAATCCCGATTCTCAAAGAAGTGGGGATCGTTACGAAAGTCATTAATATGCGGCCTTACAAGGATCCGGATGAATTCATTAAGGCGCTCGGCGCCGGGGAATACCAAAAAAGGATTGATGAAGCGGAGAACAGTTTCCTGTTTGAGATCCGAATTATGGAAAACCAGCATGATATGAACGATCCGGAGTCCAAGACGGCATTTTATAATGAAGTGGCCAAGAAACTTCTTGGTTTTACGGAGGAGCTGGAGCGCAATAATTATATTGAAGCTGTGGCTGATAAATACCAGATTGGTTTTGATAACTTAAGAAAACTTGTGAACCAATTGGCGATGAAGGATGGTCTTGCAAGAGAGCATAAGCCACTGAAGACGGGAGTCCATGAGAACAAGAAGAAGGAAGATGGAATGAAGCAGTCGCAGAAGCTGCTTCTGACATGGCTCATTGAGGATCCGCGTCTGTTTGGCAAAGTAGAGAAGCTGATTACAGCGGACGATTTTACGGAAGAGTTGTATCATCGTGTGGCGAAGGAACTTTTTGCGCAGTACGACCGCGATAAGAAGGTGAACCCGGCGCAGATCATCAGCCTTTTCCCAGAGGAAGAGGAACAAAAAGAAATCGCGGGATTGTTTAATGCCAGAATCCATGAAGTTGAGACAAAAAATGACATGGAGAAGGCGCTCAAAGAGACGATCATCCGCATCAAGCAGAATAGTATCGACTACCGGACGAAGCATGCCGATCCGACGGATCTGAATGCACTCATGAAGGTGGTTGAGGACAAACGGTCATTGGAGAAGCTTGAAAGATTGCATATTTCCATTGATTAAGGACAAAATAGAAAGTAACCTGAGAGGACGAAGCGACATGGCAAAGAAAAAAGAAGAGAATGCAGCAGCAGTAGAAACAGAAGAGATGAAGGCAAAATTCCGCGAAAAACTTGCGGAGCTTCTCGAACTTGGTAAAAAGAAGCGTAATATCTTAGAGTATCAGGAGATCAGTGATCATTTCAAGGATATGAATCTGGATGTGGAACAGTTAGAGTCTGTTCTGGATTTTTTAGAGCACAACAATGTGGATGTCCTGCGTATCAGTGAGGATGACGATGACGATGAAATCATTCTGGATGACGATGACGAAGTAGAAGTTGAGAAAATTGATTTGTCAGTTCCGGATGGTGTCAGTGTTGAGGATCCGGTACGTATGTACTTAAAAGAAATCGGTAAGGTTCCGCTTCTTAGTGCGGAAGAAGAAATTGAACTCGCCAAGAAGATGGAGGCAGGTGCGGTTGCCGAGGAGAAAATCTCACTTCTTAAGACTCGTATGGAAGAGAGCGAAGATGATGCCGAGAAGGATGAAATCAAGGCAGAGATCAAAGAGTTACAGAAGGAAGTTGATTGGGGCGATGATGCAAAGAAACGTCTTGCAGAGGCAAACTTACGACTGGTTGTAAGTATTGCGAAAAGATACGTGGGACGCGGAATGCTTTTCCTCGACCTGATCCAGGAAGGAAACCTTGGTCTGATCAAGGCGGTTGAAAAATTTGACTACCGCAAAGGCTATAAGTTCTCGACTTATGCAACCTGGTGGATCCGTCAGGCTATCACCCGTGCGATTGCCGATCAGGCGAGAACCATCCGTATTCCGGTGCATATGGTTGAGACCATCAACAAGCTGATCCGCGTCAGCCGACAGCTTCTTCAGGAGCTTGGAAGAGAGCCGTCTCCGGAGGAGATTGCAGCAGAGATGAATATGCCGGTGGAACGTGTGCGTGAGATCCTTAAAATTTCTCAGGAACCGGTATCTCTTGAAACTCCGATTGGTGAGGAGGAAGATTCCCACCTTGGAGATTTCATCAAGGATGACAATGTGCCGGTTCCGGCCGATGCCGCAGCTTTTACACTGTTAAAGGAGCAGCTGGAGGAAGTGCTTGGAACTCTGACCGAACGTGAGCAGAAGGTTCTGACGCTTCGTTTCGGACTCGAGGATGGACGTGCGAGAACTCTTGAGGAAGTAGGAAAGGAATTTAACGTTACGCGTGAGCGTATTCGTCAGATCGAGGCCAAAGCCCTTCGCAAGCTTCGTCATCCAAGCAGAAGCCGCAAGCTGAAGGATTACTTAGAGTAAGATGATAAAACTATCCAAGCGAATGAAGGCTGTGGCAGGTATGGTGACAACCGGAGGCGTGCTCGCGGATATCGGAACCGATCATGGATATATTCCGATTGCTTTGGTTCAGAGACAAAAGATTACCGGTGCGATTGCCATGGACATCAATAAAGGACCGCTTGCCCGCGCACAGGAGAACATTGCATCTGCCCGGTTGGGAGACTACATACAGACCAGACTGTCCGATGGTGTGGCAGCGTTGGGAGAAGGAGAGGCAGATTCCATCCTGATCGCGGGTATGGGTGGAGAACTTGTGATACACATCCTATCAGAAGGGGAAAAGGTGTGTAAAGCAGCAAGTGAGCTGATTCTGCAGCCGCAGTCCGACATTCGTAAAGTAAGAGAATATTTAAGATTACATCACTATAAGATTGTGGATGAAGACATGATCTGCGAGGATGGTAAATATTATCCGATGATGCGTGTGGTTCATGTAGAATCTGACGATGCATGGATGAAAATGAATGAGCAGACGAAAGCGGCCTGTGATATTTACGGACCTCTTCTTCTGCGCAATGGCAATCCGGTGCTTCGGCGCTTCCTGGTAAGGCAGCACCGTCAGCTTACACAGATTCTGCAAAGGCTTCAGGCGCAGACCATGTCCGAAAAGATTGAAAGACGTATTGCGGAAGTGTCGGAGGAACTTCAATACAATGAATCCGCATATACCATATTGGGGGCAATTAAGAATGCAGGAATATAATGTAGTCGTTGAGACAACGCCTGGGTTATTCGAAGAGGTGCTTGTCACAGATGATATGACGTTACAGCAGTTGGCGGAGGAGAGTCAGGACAATTATAAGGATCGTATCGTTCTGGCCAATGTCAATGGACGCCTGAGAGAACTGAATAAGAACGTGGCAGAGGGCTCAACCGTTTCCTTCCTTACCATGACGGAACGTGACGGAAAGAGAACCTATCGCCGCAGTGTGACGCTTCTTTTGCAGAAAGCGGTACAAAATCTCTGGGGAGAAGGCAAGCATGTCCGTGTGTTTTATTCGCTTGGAGAGGGGTATTACTGCGAGCTGCAGGATGATGCAATCAACGAAGATAAGCTTAAGGCAATCAAAGCAGAGATGCAGCGTCTTGTCGATGCGGATATCCCCATCGAGAAGAACAGTGTGAAGACCGAAGCTGCGGAGCATCGTTTTCGCGACCGGGGCATGAAGGACAAGGAGAGGCTGCTTCATTATCGCCGCAGTTCGCGTGTGAATCTGTATGTGCTGGATGGATTGGAAGATTATTTTTACGGCTATATGGTTCCGTCTACCGGTTATCTTGGGATCTTTGATCTGCAGCTGTATGAGGAGGGCTTTGTACTGTTATTCCCAAACAAGGACGGAAGTAAAGTGGAGCCGCTTAAGACTTCCAACAAATTATATCATACGTTAAAGCAGTCGCGGGAATGGAGCCGCATGCTTGGTGTGGGAACAATCGGCGCATTGAATGATGCAATCGCTTCCGGTAAAGGCGGACAGATTGTGCTGCTTCAGGAAGCGCTTATGGAGGAGCGGATCGGAGCACTTGCGGCACAGATCGCGGAGAGAGGCAATGTGAAGTTTGTCATGATCGCGGGACCGTCATCCTCCGGCAAGACAACATTTTCGAACCGATTATCCATACAGCTTCTCGCAAAAGGCCTAAAGCCGCATCCGGTCGGGCTTGACGATTATTATCTGGATCGTCGTCTGTGTCCGAGGGATGAAGACGGCAACCTTGACTTTGAGAGTCTGGATGCTCTGGATGTCGAACAGTTCAACGAGGATATGACAAGGCTTCTGAATGGGGAAGCGGTCGATATGCCTTCGTTTAACTTCAAGACAGGACAACGGGAATACCGTGGTAATGTTTTGCAGCTTGGCGAAGATGATATTCTTGTCATCGAGGGAATTCATGGATTGAATGATAAACTGTCCCGTACGCTTCCGGCTGCAAGTAAGTTTAAAGTTTATATTTCGGCGCTGACACAGCTGAATATCGATGAACACAATCCTCTTCCGACAACGGACTGCCGTCTTCTTCGCCGCATTGTGCGGGATGCAAGAACACGTGGCACGACTGCGCAGGAGACGATTGCGATGTGGAGTTCCGTGCGCCGCGGGGAGGAAAAGAATATTTTCCCTTATCAGGACAGCGCGGATGTGATGTTCAATTCCGCTTTGTTGTATGAACCGGCGGTGCTTAAAGTATATGCGGAGCCGCTTTTGTTCCAGATTCCGCGCGAGAGCGACGAATATTTTGAGGCAAAGAGGCTTCTTAAGCTTCTTGATTATTTTCTTCCGCTTCCGACCGAAGGAATCATGCAGAGCTCTCTCGTAAGGGAGTTTGTTGGAGGAAGCTGTTTTCATGTATAAAACAAGAGTGCTTATTTGAGGATTCCGATGAATCAGACATCTTGATTCGCATGTCTGTATGAGCGAATTGTGATGTCTTGTTTGTGGGAGAATACTTTACAAATACAGAAAATATGTGATATAGTAAACGATGCATTATGCAGGACAGGTGATCGCAGCTGCAAGTGTCGAAAGACCGCAGGTGAGGAAAGTCCGGGCTTCACAGGGCAGGATGCCGGTTAACGGCCGGTGGAGGAAACTCTAAGGAAAGTGCAACAGAAATATACCGCTACAAGGAGCACATGCCATGCAATTCCCCTTTGGGGAAGGCATGTGCGTAGGAGATATATCCTTCGGATATACCTCAGTAGTAAGGGTGGAATGGCAGTGTAAGAGACTACCGCCTCGCTGGTAACAGAGAGGGCATATGTAAACCCCATTCGAAGCAAGACCGAAACAAAGCGATGACGTGGCCCGCCAGCTTTAGGTAGGTCGCTTGAGGCGATTGGCGACAGTCGTCCTAGATAGATGATCACCCAACGACATAACCCGGCTTATCGTTCTGCGTAATGCTTTGTTAAAGATCTCTCAACCGATGTGAATGCATCGGTTTTTCTAATTCAAAGGAAATTCTCTCCTATGAATGGTCAAAGTTTCTTTAAAAATAAACAGATTCTAAATTGTTTCTTAAAAGACTCTGCATCGCTTGACGCTGGCGTAGTACGAGCGTAAGATTCATATTGTAGCACTTGATAGGCATGAGTGCTAAAGCAAAGTAGTTGCATTTCGCAGTACCAATCATTCGGGAAATGCATATAAGAAAGAGGCGGTTGCTATGAGAGAAAAATTTTATCGATTTATGTCGGGAAGAAATGGTGTCGATGATCTGGCAAGAATGCATTCATGGGTTGTGCTGGTGCTGTTGATCCTTGGTATTTTTACAAGAATCGGACTTTTTAGCATATTGGCATTGGCACTTATGATCTATATGTATTTCCGCGTTTTTTCCCGCAATACATCCAAGCGTTATGAGGAGAATCAGAAATATCTGAATTTTAAGTATCACCGTACTGTTTCCTGGAACCGTTTTAAGAAGCGTATGGCACAGAGACGTGACTATCGCTTTTATAAGTGCCCGATGTGCAAGCAGGAAGTGAGAGTTCCAAAGGGACATGGTAAGATCGCTATTACCTGCCCGAAATGCAGAGAGGAATTTGTTCGGAGATCTTAAGGATCGCGAAAGCCTTAGAAATTTGTGCGTGATAAGCCTGGATTTAGAAAACAGGTAAGCTACCGGAGGACTTATGTTTGGCTACATTAATGTAAATGGCAAAGAATTATCAAAAGGAAATAAAGATATCTATCAGTCCTATTATTGTGGATTGTGCAGAAGTCTTCGGGAATTCTGTGGAGCCAAGGGACAGGCACTTCTTAATTATGATATGACATTTTTGGTGGTGCTGCTGACTGGATTGTACGAGCCGGATACCCAATGCAATGATTTTACATGTATGATTCATCCAATCAAAAAACGCAAAGAACGTTCAAATGAAATTCAGAAGTATGCAGCACAGATGAATGTGCTGCTTGCTTATTATAATCTGGTGGATGATTGGAAAGATGAGAAAAGTTACACAAAGAAGACCATCGCTTCGATGTTTCAAAAAGATTATCATCGTGTTGCCAGGCAGTATCCAAGGCAGGTAAAGGCAGTGGAAAATTATATTGAGAAGCTCTCTGTTTATGAACAGAATAAGGAAACAAACATAGATCTTGTAGCGGGACTTACGGGAGAAATGCTTGGAGAAATATTTGCGTGGAAGCAGGACGAGTGGTATGATGAACTGAAAACACTCGGTTTTTATCTTGGTAAATTCGTTTATCTGATGGATGCCTATGAGGATTTTAAGAAGGATGAGAAACACGATTCGTACAATCCGCTGCGCTATCTTGAGACGGAGGATGAAAAGGAATTTGAGGTGCTTTGCAGGCTGATGATGACAAGTATGCTCTCGGAATGTGCAAAGTCATTCGAACGGTTACCGATTTTGCTGCATGCAGATATTTTGCGCAACATTCTTTATTCCGGTGTCTGGTCGAAGTATGAGTATATCCAGTTAAAGAAGAAAAAGAGGAAAAAATAATGACAGATCCATATCAGGTGCTGGGCGTTACAAGAGGCGCTTCGGATGAAGAAATCAAGAAAGCATATCGGACATTAAGCCGTAAGTATCACCCGGATGCAAATGTCAACAATCCAAATAAAGATCAGGCAGAGGAGCGCTTTAAGCAGGTGCAGCAGGCTTACGATCAGATTATGAAAGAAAAGCAGCAGGGACCATCCGGTAACTATGGCGGGTTCAGTGGCTATGGTGGTGGGCAGAGTGCCTCCGGCAACGGTGGCGGCTATAGCCAGCAGGGACCATTTGGTGGTTTTAGCGGAACCTACTATTACGGAAGCAACCATGCGAACTCCCAGAGAAGAGAGTCCTCGCCGAAGATGCAGGCGGCACTCAATTACATTCGAAATCAGTGTTATGCGGAAGCCCTCAACGTCTTGGGAGAGATTCCGTTTTCAGAGAGAACCGGACGCTGGTATTATTACAGTGCTGTCGCAAACGATGGACAGGGTAACACGGCTACGGCGTTGGAACATATTCGACGCGCACTTGATCTTGAACCAAGCAATATGGAATACCGGCAGTTTCAGCAGCATTTGGAGTATGGCGGAACCTGGTACACCAATATGGGAAGCGGATACGACAGACCGTACAGTGGATACAGTAATTTCTGTATGAGCCTTCTTTGTATGCAGGCATTGTGTACGTGTTGCTGCCGACCTTTCTAAAATTTGTAAAATCCGGGTTTGCCGTGATCAGATAGACTTTCTAAAGCGGACGATACCGGATGATAGAATAACGATAGAAAATTAGCAGTAGATTTTTCTGAGAATGACGGATTTGGAATGATTTCAATGACCGGATGTTTTTTCAGAGTTACGACATCGGACGATACAGTTATTTTATCGAAAAATAGGAAAATCAACTTCGGACTTGATTTCAGATAGACAGCAACAAGTTGTTTCATTTACGCTATTAGCGGACGCAATGGAACTCCGAAGCAGTTTCCTATTTGTTTCGAAAAATAAGTATGATCCGATGTCGATAAGTTGATGGAAATAGTCATTAAAATCATCCAAAGTCCTGAACATTTAGAATACTACTGCTCATTTTCTTTTTTACTTTTTTCTATCCACTATCTGTGTATTGAAAATAACCTATCTGATGCACGCCCAAAATTTGCCTCATAGTAGATAATAAAAATTGACGCGCGGTGTTATTTTATAAGTGAACGTAAGATTTCGCCGCGCGTGATTTATTTTATACAAATTCATTCTGAACAAGCAGAATCTCCTGATCATGCAGTTTCCAGTTCCACCATGACCTGGATTTCATTTTTCTCCTGTAGGTCATGGCCTTTCCGGGTTTCCCATGACCTGGATTTCATTTTTCTCCTGTAGGTCATGGCCTTTCCAGTTCCACCATGACCTGGATTTCATTTTTCTCCTGTAGGTCATGGCCTTTCCGGGTTTCCCATGGCCTGGATTTCATTTTTCTCCTGTAGGTCATGGCCTTTCCAGTTCCACCATGACCGGAATTTCATTTTTCTCCTGTAGGTCATGCAGTTTCCGGTTCTCCCATGACTCAAAGATCGAATTTTCTCTCAGGGTCATTTTGCCGAGGACGCAGGGAAAAGAAATATTACATAGTACCCCATTTGACAAAATTCATACCATTTTTAAAGAAAAAGTGATTTCGTCTATGGTTGTAGTGTGAAGTAAATATGCTAACATGCTGCAAAAAATCCCATTTATGTGGAGCAAGTGGATCTGCCTATCATTATAGCGTGATGTATCTGTCAAAAAAATTACTAAAACATCACAACAAATTACTCCTTGCTCAAAATACAACTGAGGCAGAAAAATTTGTATTAGACAA
>CAKRDT010000029.1 GCA_934316545.1 uncultured Agathobacter sp.
TTGAGCGGACAAAAATCATAGAAAGAGCCCAGCGGACATTTTCAGCAAATTCTTGATTTTGGATAACTAGTGTCAGCGTAGAAGCCCGCCACCGGATCAGCCCAGCCGGGGCACGCCGCCACAGGAGTTTCGCAATCGCTTATTTTAATTACCTATTTCATTATAAACAGGCCTCGATACGAAATCAACTGATTTTCCCAACTCAAAAATCCCCGCCCACAACGTGGACGAGGATTTTTGTAACTCTCATATATACGTTCGAATTTTCGAATTATAACTGAGGACCAGCTGAAACAAGTGCCTTACCAGCTGCGTTGCCTTCGTACTTAGCAAAGTTCTTGTTGAATCTTGCTGCAAGATCCTTAGCCTTTGTCTCCCACTCAGAAGCATCAGCGTAAGTATCACGAGGATCAAGGATTCCTGTATCAACACCCGGAAGCTCTGTAGGAACTTCGAAGTTGAACATTGGGATCTTCTTGGTAGGAACTTCATTGATTGCTCCGCTAAGGATTGCATCGATGATTCCACGAGTATCCTTAATAGAGATACGCTTTCCTGTTCCGTTCCATCCTGTATTTACGAGGTAAGCCTTAGCTCCGCTCTTCTGCATCTTCTTAACAAGCTCCTCAGCGTACTTTGTAGGATGTAACTCAAGGAATGCCTGTCCGAAGCAAGCAGAGAATGTAGGTGTAGGCTCAGTAATTCCACGCTCAGTACCAGCAAGCTTAGCTGTAAATCCTGACAGGAAGTAGTACTGTGTCTGCTCCGGTGTAAGGATTGATACTGGAGGAAGTACTCCAAATGCATCTGCGGATAAGAAGATTACGTTCTTAGCTGCTGGAGCAGATGAAATTGGACGTACGATGTTCTTAATGTGATCGATCGGGTAAGAAACACGAGTGTTCTCTGTAACGCTCTTGTCAGCGAAATCAATCTTTCCGTTTGCATCTACTGTTACGTTCTCAAGAAGAGCATCTCTTCTGATTGCATTGTAGATATCCGGCTCAGAATCCTTATCAAGGTCGATAACCTTAGCGTAGCATCCACCCTCGAAGTTGAATACGCCGTTGTCATCCCAGCCATGCTCGTCATCACCGATCAGAAGACGCTTAGGATCTGTAGATAATGTTGTCTTACCTGTTCCTGAAAGACCGAAGAATACAGCTGTGTTCTCGCCATTTAAGTCTGTGTTTGCAGAGCAGTGCATAGAAGCCATACCCTTAAGAGGCAGGAAGTAGTTCATCATAGAGAACATACCCTTCTTCATCTCTCCGCCGTACCATGTATTGATGATAACCTGTTCCTTGCTTGTGATATTGAAAGCTACACATGTCTCAGAGTTTAATCCTAACTCAGCGTAGTTCTCAACTTTTGCCTTAGAAGCATTGTATACGACAAAGTCAGGCTCGAAGCTCTCAAGTTCCTCAGCGGTTGGCTTAATGAACATGTTTGTTACGAAATGAGCCTGCCAAGCTACCTCTACGATAAAACGGATCGCCATACGTGTATCTTTATTCGCTCCACAGAAAGCATCTACAACGAAAAGTCTCTTGTTGCAAAGTTCCTTCTTAGCGATATCCTTAACAACAGCCCATGTCTCTTCTGTCATTGGGTGGTTGTCGTTCTTGTACTCGTCTGTTGTCCACCATACAGTGTCCTTAGAATTCTTATCCATAACAATGTATTTGTCTTTTGGTGAACGTCCGGTATAAATACCAGTCATTACATTGACAGCGCCAAGCTCTGTCTCCTTTCCAACTTCGTATCCCTCGAGACCAGCCTTTGTCTCTTCCTCAAACAATACGTCATAAGAAGGATTGTAAACGATTTCTGTAGTTCCGGTAATTCCATACTTGCTTAAATCAATTGTTGCCATCTTGCACTGACTCCTTTTCTCTAATTATTCACAGAAGCTTCTTTTGTTTGTCACTTTTCCAACTTCTTCGCATATATTATACATGATTGATTTTCAAAATCAATATGCTTGCAAAATATTTTGTTAAAAATTTATCATTTTTTCTTCTGCTCTGCTTTCTCTATATATAGTAGGATCTCGTCAAGTTCCGAAGCCGGTACTTTTGTGTATTCTGCAAGTTCGGCGATGCCAGGCTTCATTCCTTTCTCTTTTTCAAGGTACTTGACTGCTTCATTGACCAGGGCGATCCTGCCTACCATTGCATCCTCGCTTTCAACGTCTCCCTCTTCTTCCAATATGCAGGATTTCATAGCATTTTCGATTTCCGTTGCAAGTTCTGATTCAACATCAATTTTCTCATGAGAGCCGCAAAGTTCGGTAAGACAAAGGAAAAGCGCCATATTTCCCTCCTGCACGACATCCTGAAGGCTGTCCGGATCATTCGACTCTGTCAGTTTCTTTGCATTTTCCAGCACAACCGGAAGCCAGCAATTTGTGATGTCAGCAATCACTCTCTCATCTCCGCCGAGAAGTGCCTGATACATTTTCTCCTGCTTTTCCTTGGAATAAGTAGAAAGTTCACGCAACTCGTCAAGATACATCTGAAAGACGCCGGTGCTCTCAACTTCATCGCTCGCTGTACTGTCCGATCCTTTTGCTGCCTTTCCGGTCTTTTTATTGGCCCCCGCCCGCTCATCATCCGTCTCGCTATCATCCGATTGCGAAGTTTCCTCCTGCGATGGGGCATTTTCCGCAATCGGCTCATCTTCCGGATGCGGATTTAGAAGAAATTCCAGCACCATGTTCTGTTGCTCTTCGTTCAAATCCATATCCTTGAAGTACCCTAAGATTTCTTCACGCGTCATATTTCCCTGTGACACGCGGATGATCTCCGCTACCTCATGGATGGTTTCTGTAAATAATCCTTGGTCTAACATCTGATTCCTCCATATAGCGATCTGCATTTCTTATTAATATGTAAGCCGCTCCATCATTTTATTCACTTCTGTCTGTTAAGCCAGCAATTCGCGCACCATTGCCGCATCAAATACAACTTTATCCAAATGATCCACCTCGATGCGGTATAACGCATTCGCTGCAATGTGTTCCGCCGCCTGCTCAAGATCACGGATTCCTGACGTGTTCTTATACTGATCCACGATTGCATCGAGCGCCTCGTCCGTAATCACACACTCTTCTTCGCGAAGGCTGATCCTTTTCAGCACCTTTGGCAGCGCAAACTTCGAGAAGATCACCTTCTTCTCCTCCGTCGTATAGTCAGGGATATCGATGACTGCAAAACGTGACATAAGCGGCGCGCTGATCTGTGACTTATCGTTTGCGGTAGCGATCGGATAGACTCCAACCGTTGGGATCATACACTCCATATAATTGTCCGTAAATCCAAGATTATCAAGGAGCGTCAAAAGTACATCTGCCGGATTTCCATTGCCTTTTCCCGCCGCAGCCTTATCAAGCTCGTTAATGATAAACACCAGGCTTGACTCTCCTGCCATGGAGAATGCATCCATAATGATTCCCGGTTTCGCATTCGCGTATACACGGGAGCTTCCCGTCAACTGCTCCGGATCGTTGATCGAACTCATATCAAGGGTTGTCCACGGAAGCTTTAAGATTCGGGCTACCGCATAAGCGATCTGTGACTTACCGGTTCCCGCCGGTCCGACCAGAAGAAGTCCGTATGCAGGAAGCGTATGGGTTCGGTTGATCTGGATGATCGTCTCGATAATTCTCTGCTTTACGCGCTCCATGCCGTACAGTTCTTCGTCAAGGATACGGCGCGCCTCGTTCGGATCGATTGCCTCAAAATAATTGCTCTTCCACTGAATATTCATCATAATAGATAGTGCTCTCTGCGCGTGGCGGCGTTCCTCCGGCGATACCTCGTTGGAACGTGCAACCGCAAGGTTACGTCTTGCCCACAGACGGATGTTGTCCGGAAGAGTTCTGCCCGCGCAGTTCATGAAATCCGTAATACTCTGTAAGCTGGTCAGTTTCATATCGTCGCCGTCTTCATCCTGATCCTCATCTTCAATTTCATCCGCAGGTGCGCTGCTCGCGAGCAGACGATCGATCATAAACTGTAAGAAACCATCCTCAGCCGAAAGTTTTGTGCCTCCGCCGAAGGCGATCTCACGAATTTTGTATACGGCATAGCCCCTGTCCGTATTCTCGCCGGACAGACGCACATTGATGTGATTCTCTCCGAGCCAGCGCAGAAGGCTGACAAAACGCGCATCCATCTCTAAGATATCTGCACTGATCGTGCTCTCTTTCTCCTGAAACTCAAACGAAGTACGCTTGATCGGATTTGTGAACACACCGGATGAATGGTGGTTCCACTTATGCTCCCTGTTGTCAAGAAGCATGATCGGATGCTCGGCACACGGCACCGATTCATTCGAACGAAACGTTGTATAGGTGCAAACCGGATCCTTGTTTGCATCCGGCGTATTATTAAAATCAAATACTGGCATGATATTTCCTCCTTTGATAATACCTTATAAATTTAAGAAATCAGCAGCTGTCATAATTCTAGGATAATCAACCATTGAATCTAAAAAATCTTTGTCACCAGTTAACAAAATATCCGCTTGCGCACTGATGGCAGCACGCAAAATAGGACGATCCATGACATCTCGAATCTCATTCTCAGATTCGTATTCTGTTTCTGGTATCTTAACAATTGAAATTGTAGCAAGTGCGATTGCTAAAAAGGTCTCTAATGCAGCAAGTTTTTGAGGGAATTTTCTATTAAATATTCTACGTAACTCATCAAGGTTTTGTTCACATATAATTCCCTTATTTGGATATGTGACCGCCTTAAAAAATGCTCGGCTTGGTGTTCCTTTCGGATTTAATGCCGCAGAAATAAGAATATTTGTATCAATCAATACCTTCATTCGTCCTCACTTTCTGTACGAACATCCTTAACTAGATTTTCAATATCATCTTCGGATGTAAGTCCCACCTCTTCAGCGACTCCGCTCATTTGTTTTTGGAACATTTTCATTGCATACACCGCAGAATTATAAATATGAACTGATCCATTTTCCACAACAAATGTTATTCTATCACCATTAGAAACACCAAGAACATCACGAACATCTTTAGGAATCGTAACTTGTCCTTTAGACATAACTTTTGCATTATCAATAAATGTATTTGCAACCATAATATTTGCCTCCTAAAATCAAAATAGGGAAAGTAGGGTATTCCCTACTTTCATTATATGTAATTTATATAAAAATACAAATAAAATTTATATAAAACCGTTTTACAGTATCTACAGTTAGAGAGGTTGCCCTCTCGGACAACCTCTCGTCATTTCTTTTTATACCATTTTACACAGATCCCTCACAACCTCGCCCGCGATAATAAGTCCCGCAACCGACGGCACGAATGCCACGCTTCCCGGAATATCTCTTCTCTCGGTGCATTTGTGTTCAGCTCCCGGCGGGCAGATGCAGTTGGTTCTGCAGCTGATCGACATATCTTCCAGTGGGCGTGTCGGAATCTCCTCGGAGTATACAACTTTCAGCTTGCGCACACCGCGCTTCTTAAGCTCGCGGCGCATAACCTTCGCAAGCGGACACACCTTGGTCTTGTAGATATCCGCCACCTTAAACTGGCTTCCGTCAAGCTTGTTGCCGGCGCCCATGCTGCTGATGATCGGCACATTCTTTTCCTTGGCTTTCATGACCAGAGCAATTTTGGCCGTCACCGTATCCACTGCATCAACGATATAATCATATTCCTCAAACGGAAATTCGTCAGCGTTCTCCGGCAGAAAGAAACAATTATGAATGTTTACCTTTGCATCCGGATTGATATCTAAGATGCGTTCCTTCATGACCTCTGTCTTGTATCGGCCAACCGTTTTTCTTGTCGCAATAATCTGACGGTTCAGATTCGTCAGACAGACCTTATCGTCATCAATCAGATCAAATTCACCGACACCGCTTCGCACCAGTGCCTCGCACACATATCCACCGACGCCGCCGATACCAAACACGGCGACACGCGAATTTGCTAATTTATCCATGGCTTCTTTGCCAAGAAGTAATTGTGTTCTTGAAAACTGATTCAGCATATTTTCCCCTTTATCTGATTTCATAGCAAAAGCAGCATCTACTGCTGCTTCTACTCTCTTACCTTATAAGTTATATCCTAGTACATTAGTATAATATACCGCACATACCATCAAAAATCAAGAACTACTCGTAGCGTTTCTGCAAATACTGCTCCAATACTTCCACCGTCTTTTCCATACCGAGTGTCGAGCTGTTCATACACAGATCATACATTCTTGAATCGCCCCATTTGCCTTCGCTGTGGCGGTTGTGATACGCTTTACGGTTTCTGTCATGTCGTGCCATCTTTGCTTTGGCGTCTTTTTCGGTCAATTCATACACCTCCATCGTACGCTGCAGCTTCTTCTCATAATCTCCGAGAATAAAGATCGAAGTCAGACACTCAAACTCCTTTAGCACCGTCTCGGAGCATCGTCCTACAACAACAAACGAATCACCCTTTTGCGCTTTTTTCCTGAGAAGCTCAAACTGCATCTGCGCAATGGTTTCCTCTGGAGAGCTGCTATGGCCTCTGACCGTTCTTCGCGGGACAAAGCGTGGTGCTTCATCATACGGATGCAGATTGTTCGCATCTACAAGTTTCTCCTTCGCGATCATTTCAATGATATTACGATCCAAAAATTCCAATTGCATATATTCCGCAATACATTTGGCAATTTCATGCCCTCCGCTTCCGAACTCACGACTTACGGAAATGATTCTCTGCTTTTCTCCCATATCGCCCTCTCCTATACATAACGCAGCCAAATAGTTACCATTGAAATCACAAGCACAATGATTGTGGCAGGAATTGCCGACTTGCAATATGTTCCCCAGCCGATCGGATGACCTTCCTTTGTTGCCACAGAAATTCCGACAACGTTGGCAGATGCTCCGATCGGTGTCGCGCTGCCACCAATATCCGTTCCCATGGAAAGCGTCCACGCAAGCATCGATAAATCGGCTCCACTCGATGCTGCAAGGGTCTTAATGATCGGCACCATCGTTGCCGCAAACGGGATATTATCTACGAACGCACTTGCCACAGCAGAAATCCATAGTATGATGGCAACCATAAGATAAAGATTTCCTTTGCTCCACTTTTCAATGAGCTGTGCAATCAGATTTAAAATCTCCGTCTGTTCGAGTCCCCCAACCACAACAAACAATCCGATAAAGAACAATAACGTCTTATAATCCACACATTTGATAATATGCATGCGCTTACCGCTTGCAGTAAGGATCGTAAGAAGCGCAATAAATACCCCGATAAAAGCCACTGTAAGTCCTGTGTTGGCATGCGTTACAAGAAGAACCACCGCACATGCAAAAATAATGCAGCTGACTACGAAATCTTTCTTGCTCGGCACTCCGTCCCACGGATCAATATTGACATCCCGCTGCACGTATCCTTCCACTTTTTTCTTTAATTCTTTGCGGAAACAAAAGTAAAAGAAGATGACTACAACCACCAGCGAAAGGAGAGCTATCACTCCGGTATTCGTCACGAAATCAAAAAACGAATACCTTAATGCGGTTCCGATAATGATATTCGGCGGATCTCCACACATCGTGGACGAACCACCGAGGTTCGCACAAAATATTTCTGTCAGGATCATTGGTACCGGATTAAATCCGAGCAGCTTCGCAAGTTCCACCGTGACCGCTGCCAGAAACAAAATGACCGTGATGCTGTCAATAAACATTGCAAGAAGTGCTGACATGATCATAAAAGTAATAAAAATCGGAATCACCTGAAAATGTACCAATTTGGCGATTGTAATGCAAAGCCAATGAAAAAAGCCCGACTTTGCCATCCCCTCCACCATTATCATCATTCCGGCGATAAAAAGAATCGTTGCCCAGTTGATGCCGGCACTTTCCTCCTCAATCGCTCCTGCCTCATACCAGAATTTCAGTGAAAAGATACTCTTTACATTGAGCGTATCGATCACAGCTGTCATGCTGTGCATACATACCCCGAATACAAGAACAAGAACGGCAAGTGCGCATCCAAGTGTCACCCATTGTCGTTCGATTTTTTCGGTAATGATCAATAAAAACATAACAACAAAGATCAGTACCGCAATGATCTGCGCTGCTAACATAGTAAAACTCCTTCTCTCCCCATTTGTACTATTTATACATATTACCTTGTTTCAAGAGTCTATGTCAAGGAAATATGCACAATCGTTTTTGCATCATAGGAAGAATCTCCTATGATGCAAAAGATCCCGGCTCGTATTCACGAATCCGGGATCTTTTACCAATCTTCTATTTTCCAAATTTTTCAAAACACTCAAAGTCTGCGTTTCCTGATTAAGCCTCAATCTGCTTATCGGATTTCACATGATCAAACTCATCTAAGATTTCCTGACTCGGTGCCGGCGTAAGCAGACTTACTACGGCAATGACAATCATGCCTACCAGAAAGGCCGGAAGCAGCTCATAGATTCCAAACACACCACCGATCGGCTTAACCAGATATTTCCAGATAAATACCATGGCACCGCCGGAAACCATACCTGCTAATGCTCCCTGAAACGTTGTTCTTCTCCAAAAGAGGGAACAGATCACGAGTGGTCCGAATGCCGCACCAAAACCGGCCCATGCAAATGATACGATTCCAAACACAGAACTGTTCGGATCCCGCGCGATAATCACACCCAAGATTGAGACAACGACAACGGTAAGTCTCGCTGCAATCATGCTTGCCTTCTTCGAAAGATTCAAATGGAAGGTCTCCTGCAGAATATTCTGAGATACACTTGAGGACGCTGCAAGAAGCTGCGAATCAGCAGTAGACATTGTACTTGCAAGAATGCCTGCAAGAATCAGTCCCGCCATCAGCGCAGGAAAGATACCGTGCTTCGAAAGCAAATCTGCGACTTTAACAATAATGGTCTCGGTCTGTGATCCGGAAAGAGACTCAACAAGTCCCTGACTGCTCATCTCACGTCCTACCACACCGATCATGACTGCAACCGCCATGGCAATCGTAACCCAGACGGAAGCCACACGTCTTGAGATCTTAAGCTTCTGTTCGTCTTCAATTGCCATAAAACGAAGCAGAATATGTGGCATACCGAAGTATCCAAGTCCCCATGCAAGCGTCGAAACAATGGTAAGTAAACTGTATGGCTGTGAGGTTCCGCTTGCTTCTACATAAGAAGATGTAAAAGAAAAGTATCCGGGCAGCTGACGGGCGTTATCCACAACAACACCGATTCCTCCAACCGCAACCGTCGAGTAGATTAGCACAAAAAAGATTGCGATGGTCATAATAATACTTTGAATAAAGTCCGTTGTAGATGCCGCGAGAAATCCTCCGGCTGTGGTATAGGCAACGATCACAACCGCAGAAATCAACATTACAACAATATAATCTGCGCCGAACAATGAAGCAAAAAGCTTTCCACAGGCGGCAAATCCGCTGGCCGTATACGGCACAAAGAAAATAATAATGATCACTGCAGCGATCAAAGATAAGATATTCTTCTTATCGCGATAACGGTTTGAAAAAAACTGCGGCAGTGTAAATGATTTTGTCGCATGCGTGTAGCGGCGCAAACGCTTTGCGGTAAAAAGCCAGTTTAAATATGTTCCGATTGCCAGACCGATTGCAGTCCAACCGACATCGGCAAGCCCTGACAAATAAGCAAGTCCCGGAAGTCCCATGAGCAGATAGCTTGACATATCTGATGCTTCCGCACTCATTGCAGTAACCAATGGTCCAAGCTTGCGGCCTCCAAGATAGAAATCAGAAGCAGACTCGTTAACCTTGGCATAATGAAAACCGATCAGCAGCACAATCAAAAGATACGCAATAATCGTAATCAGAATGCAAATGGTTGATGTGTTTAACATAACAAAATTCCTCCTAGTGTAATGCAATAGGATTCTTACATGATACATAAGAATCTTCTTGCCAAATTCTAGTGGAAATTATATCATATGCATATATATATAAAAAGCGAATATTTTTCATGTGTATTATGAGGTTTTCGCATATATAAATTTGACATCTGATGTACATTGGTACGCAATCATCTCCTGACTACCAATACATTTCCGAACAAAGAGGGTTGAAACATGGATAAGAATCTACAAAAATATATGGCTTTCGTAAAAACCGTAGAGCTCGGCAGCTTTACCAAAGCTGCCAAACTTCTAAACTACTCACAGTCCGGCATAAGCCGCATGATCATTGACTTAGAAAAGGAGTGGAACATCACGCTCCTTGAGCGAAGCAAGACCGGCGTAAAATTAACCAGCGATGGGATGACGCTTTTGCCCTATGCTTCCTCTGTATGCAAAGAGTTCGAAAAGCTTCAGATGCATGTCGATGAACTGGTCGGATTGGAATCCGGCATTATCCGCATCGGCACGTTCTCAAGCGTGGCTACTCATTGGCTGCCAAATATCATCAAAGAATTCCAAAAGGATTATCCCGGTATCGACTATGAGCTCCTGCTCGGCGACTATTCCGAGATTGAGGACTGGATCAGCACCGGACGTATTGACTGTGGATTTTTACGCCTTCCTACCAATCCTGATTTTGAAACGATTGAACTGGAGGAAGACCGGCTTTTTGCAATCCTTCCGGAAGGACATCCTCTCGCTTCTTACGAGAAAGTTCCGATTGCCGCCCTTTGCGACGAACCATTTATGCTTCTGGAAAAAGTTGGTGCCAAAGCCGAAGTATCAGAAATCTTCGAGCGTAACGGTCTTGTCCCAAACGTGCATTTTACAACGTGGGATGATTATGCCATTATGTCTATGGTAGAAAGTGGGCTTGGTGTCAGCATCGTGCCTGAGCTCATCTTAAAGAAAACTCCATATCATATTGTCCAAAAAGAACTTGATGTCCCGGCCTACCGGAACATTGCACTCGCTTTACGCGACAAAAAGAGTACGTCCCTTGCGGTCAAACGTTTTCTTGAATACCTGCCTTATCGATAAAATTTGGATTCCCAGTTTTGCGTACTTCTGCTATAATTCATACAGAAACTATGCGAATGTTATAAAAAAGACGTTTGCAAAACGCACCGCCACAAGAGTTTCGCAAACGCCCGAAATATTATAAATTACGAAGGAGAAATCGTATGAAATCAAGTGTAAGTCATTCTCTGCCCGATCCGAATTTCACAATCCGCTATCTGACGACCAATGATCTGGACCAATATAACGCTCTGCTGCGCTACGCTTTCCAGATTACCGAGCAGGAACTTCTTGAAACAGGCTGGCAGGATGACGAAATCAAGCAATCCAAGTTCCCGGTTCTGGAACGAGCAGATGTCATGGGCTGCTTTGCCGGAGATGATCTCGTATCCCAGTTTGCTGCATACCCTCTGAAAATGAATATTTACGGCACATCCTATCCGGTCGCCTTTGTGACCTCTGTGTGTACCTATCCTGAGTTTACAGGGCGCGGCATCATGAAGAAGCTGATGTTTAAAAGCCTGTCTCACATGAAGGAAAAGCATCAGCCATTTGCCTTATTGTATCCATACTCGATTCCGTTGTATCGAAAACTTGGCTGGGAGATTATTTCGAATAAAATTTCTTACACGGTTAAGACCCGACAATTTCCATCAAAGGCTGCTGCTCCCGGTTATGTCCGCCGCGTCGATTATGAGAATGCAGACTTTAAAAATCTACATACAAGCTTTGCAAAC
The DNA here is from genome assembly GCA_934316545.1 of uncultured Agathobacter sp. Lineage (GTDB taxonomy): Bacteria > Bacillota > Clostridia > Lachnospirales > Lachnospiraceae > Roseburia. The sequence goes on from CAKRDT010000029.1 coordinate 11,688, forward strand.
ATGACGCACGGCTGCCTTTTCCGCAACAGTCTCGCATGGGAAGAATACTGGCGTTGGGACGAAGATGACACAATGGTTGCTGTCTATTACAACCAAAAATCTGCACCACAGGGATATATGGTTTATCTGATCAAAGATAATATTATGCATATTAAAGAAATGATCTATTTGAACCGGGAAGCACAGGAAGGTCTTTGGGAATACATTCATGCCCATGACTCCATGATCCATGAAATCCATGGTAATTCCTATTTTAACGAACCTATCGCCTTCGAGATGGATGACGGTGACATCCGCGAAATGATCCGTCCGTACATCATGGGACGAATTGTAGATGTAGAACAATTCTTTCAACAATATCACTGTGATCCGGATGAAAAGGATACAACCATCACCTTCAAGATCAGCGATGAACTGTTGCCTTGGAATGAACGCGCATTCAATGTCCGCTTTCATTGCGGGCATTGCACCGTCATTGATGCTCCCGGCGAATACCGTGTGAAGATGTCGATTGCGACATTGACCACCCTGCTTCTCGGCTATAAAACTGCCGCAAAACTACATCGCATGGGGCGCATCACCGGCAGCGCATCAGCAATTGATAAACTGGATGATGTACTGTTGCATGAGTCGCCTTATATCTCTGATTACATCTAAAATGTGCGAAGGCCGAATTTGCAGCATAGTAGATAATAAAAATTGATCCTATTTCCAATTTTCTTCTGCTGGTCATATGATTTCAGCCTTCCGCTTGACCAAATTGCTACTTTTTCCTTCTGGGTCATGGTCTTTCTTGCTTTTCCATGACCTGGATCTCATTTTTTTCCTCTAGGTCATGGTCGCTCCTGTTCCCCCATGACCTGGATCTCATTTTTCCCCTCTAGGTCATGGTCGCTCCTGTTTCCCCATGACCCGGATCTCATTTTTTCCCTGCTGGTCATGGTCGCTCCTGTTTCCCCATGACCTGGATCTCATTTCTTTCCTGCAGGTCATGGTCGCTCCTGTTTCCCCATGACCTGGATCTCATTTTTTCCCTCTAGGTCATGGTCGCTCCTGTTTCCCCATGACCTGGATCTCATTTTTTTCCTGCTGGTCATGGCTCGCATACTGGGACACTCCTCTCCTTATTTCTCTTGTCCGCTAACACTTTACATAAAAAATCACGCGCGGTAAAATCTTACATTTATTTGCAGAATAACACCGCGCGTCAATTAATGATTATTCATTTTTAGGGTTCATTTTTTAAGTATTTTTGCCCGACGGTTTTCCCCTTACGATGAAAAACTATCCAAAATCGTTGCAGGAGTTAATTCGCAGAAAAAGCTAAGAGAAAGTCGGTATCGTTCAAAGTCCGTCGACGAAAAAACTTACTGCTAATTTTCTATTATAACTCTATCATCCGGTATCGTCCGTCTTAGAAAACCAATCTGGTCACGACAACCTCTGGGCTGCCCGCACTCTAGCAGCCCTCGATTTCCTTGATGTTAAATTCGTTCCCCCGCAACAGATAAGTATGCTCACTTCCGCAGCGTGGGCACGTCTTACCATATTGCACGGTTTCGTAAGTCTGTCTGCAATCCTCACAGTAGGTGACAGCCGGGATCGTCTCCACGTAAAGCTTCGCGCCGTGCATGATCTCGGACTTTTTCTCGACCGACCACTTCCAGCAGCTCTGCAGATACGATTCGATGATTCCCGATACTTCACCGATCTCCAATGTTACCGAAGCGATCTCCGTGAGATCATTTTCCCTGGCGACATCCTCCACCATGCGGATCACATGAAATACTACTCCTAATTCATGCATCGTCTTAATCCTTCTTTTTGCGCGAAAACTTGATTCTGATTGCCTGCTTCGCACCATAAGGAAGAATGTATTTCAGCTTGTCTTCACTCTTTCGCATGGTAGAGCAGTATGGATTCTCGCGATAGAGATGAATGGCATCAAATTCACACTTCGTGGTACATACACCACAGCCAAGACATTGGTTCACATCCACAACGGATGCTCCGCATCCGAGGCATCGTGCCGTCTCTGCCTTTACCTGCTCCTCGGTAAATACCAAAGTTGCATCACGGAAAGACTTCTGATCGACCGTCTTGTCATGTCCCGGGATCTGCCGGCTGCTGTTATCGTAATGCTCAACAGAAATATCTTCTTTGTCAAGCTCGATGAAATCGTTACGGTTACGTCCGATCGTCAGGCTTGTGTGTGGCTGTACAAAGCGATGGATACTGATTGCCGCCTCTTTGCCGGCTGCGATCGCATCGATCGCAAATTTCGGTCCGGTGTAAACATCTCCACCCACAAAAATATCCGGCTCCGCCGTCTGGTAGGTAAGCGGATCTGCAACGGCTCCGTTGCCGCGTCCGAGCTCTACCTTCTGACCGTCTAACAGGTCGCCCCATACAATGCTCTGTCCAACGGACAGGAATACATGCTTGCAGGCAACCGTAACCGTCTCATTCTCGTCATAAGTCGGATTGAATCTTCCCTCGGCATCCTTGACGGAAACGCATTTCTTCAGGATGATTCCCGTCACTTTGCCATCCTCGGTCAGAATCTCCTTCGGTCCCCAGCCACAGTTGATACGGATACCTTCACTTTCTGCCTCTTCGATTTCCTCAACCGAAGCCGGCATCGTCTCTCTCGATTCCAGACAGTACATCGATACGTTTGCATCGCCACAGCGCTTACTGTCTCTTGCCACATCGATGGCTACATTACCACCACCAATGACAACGACATCTCCCTCGATCGGGAAGCTTTCCTTCGCATTAACCTCACGCAGGAAATCAACAGCGGTCATTACGTTCGCAGCGTCCTCGCCAGGAATGCCCGCCTTGCGGCCGCCCTGACATCCGATTGCCACGTAAAAGGCCTTATATCCCTGCTTGCGCAGCTCCTCGATCGTAATATCCCTGCCGACTTCCACGCCGGTCTTGATTTCCACGCCCATCTCTTTGATGATGTCGATTTCCGCCTGTACCACGGACTTCTCCAGCTTGAACGATGGAATACCATATACAATCATTCCGCCTGCGCGCTCGTTCTTCTCGAAAATCGTCGGATGATATCCGCGCTCCGCAAGATAGAATGCACAGGAAAGTCCTGCCGGACCGCCACCGATGATGGCAATCTTTTCATCAAAGAAATTCTCATCCAGCGACGGGATGACTTTCTTCGGAATGTATCGGGTCTCTTTGTTTAAATCCTGCATCGCGATAAACTTCTTAACTTCATCGATCGCGATTGCCTGATCGATCGTACCTCTCGTACATGCGTCCTCGCAGCGACGGTTGCAGATATGCCCGCACACCGCAGGAAGAGGATTGTTCTTCTTAATTAAAGCAAGCGCATCCTGATAGCGTCCCTGTGCGGCCATCTTGAGATATCCCTGTACGGCGATATGCGCCGGGCAGGCCGTCTTACAAGGTGCTGTACCGGTATCGTAACAATTGATACGGTTCTTGTCGCGGTAATCCTCAGTCCACATATGTGGTCCCCACTTCACGTCCGATGGAAGCGGCATCTTCGGATAAGATACAGAAGAACCGTCCTTCTTACAAAGTTTCTGGCCAAGCTTGACCGCACCTGCCGGGCAGTACTCCACGCATCGTCCGCATGCCACACAGTTCTCGGTGGTCACATGTGCGACATATGCAGATCTCGACAGATTCGGTGTGTTAAAAAGCTGAGAGGTACGAAGAGCGTAACATACATTGACATTGCAGTTACAGATTGCAAAGATCTTGTCCTCACCGTCAATATTGGTAATCTGGTGAACGAAGCCGTTCTCCTCTGCCTTCTTTAGAATTTCAAGTGCCTCATTCTTGTTGATATAGCGCCCACCCTTGTTGGTCTCAACAACATAATCTGCCATATCGCCGACTGCAATGCACCAGCCCTCCGGATCGTCTCCGCAGCCCTCTTCGTAGGTTTTGCGGGACTGTCTGCACGAACATGGGCTTGCTGCATATTTTCCTTCGTATTTATCCAGCCAGTGCGAGATATGCTCCACGGAAACCGACTTATTTTCCATCTCGATTGCCTTTTCCACCGGGATGACATGCATTCCGATTCCGGCTCCTCCCGGTGGCACCATCGGCGTAACCTTCTCAAGCGGAATACGGCTCATGCGCTCAAAAAACCGTCCCATCTCCGGGTGCTCCTCAAGCAGCTGCTTATTCATGTTTGTAAATTCAGCACTTCCCGGAACAAACATCGGAAGTACCCATTGCTTCTCATGCTGCGGATTCTCCCAGTTGTACTCGATAAGACCGTTATCGGACATCTCGGCAAGCTGCTTCTCAAGATACTCCCGGTCCTTGCCGGTCAGCCTGATCATGTCGTCCATGGTGCGAGGCACACGCTTTTTCATCCTGATGGCAATCTCAGCCTGCTCATCGGTGCAGATCGGAGCAAGTCCGATATACTCCGGCGACTCTTTTGTAATCTTCTCCTTGCCAAGCACAACCGGAATACGGTCCGTGATCACTTTGGCAAGACGCGCAACCGGCTCCCTGAACGGCGCGTCAGGGTTTGGATTGGTAAACTTTGGTAATGGATCACTCATAAATTATCCCCCTTTTCTTTTGGAACATCAGCCCATGCAAATTCGCCTTTTGCAAAGGGCTGACGCTGCATGTCAACTTTTCTTATATTCCCGAACTTCCTGACGGATCCAATCAGCCCATTCGTTAAAACCTTCCCCTGTCTTTGCGGAAACAAAGATGACCTTTGCGTTCGGATTCAGTTTCAAAATACGTTCCTTTACGGCATCCGTATCAAAATCGTCAAACACCGGTAATGTGTCGCATTTGTTAATCAGTACCACATCACTGATGGTAAACATTAATGGGTACTTTAGCGGCTTATCGTCTCCCTCCGGAACCGAAAGTATCATCGCATTCTTCGTGCTTCCCGTATCAAACTCGGCCGGACACACAAGATTGCCGACATTCTCAAGAACGACAAAATCAAGATCTTTCGTTCCGAATTCATGAATTCCCTGACGGGTCATATCCGCATCCAGATGGCACATTCCACCTGTATGGATCTGGATTGCCCGGACTCCCGTTTCGGTGATCGCCTGCGCATCCACCTCCGAGTCAATGTCCGCTTCCATGACACCGATCTTCATCTCATCTTTCAGCATTGCGATCGTTCTCTTTAACGTTGTTGTCTTACCGGCTCCCGGTGAAGACATCAGGTTTAAAAGAAAGGTTCCCTCTGCCTTCAACTCTTCGCGAAGCTTGCCTGCATCAGCATCGTTGTCTTCAAAGATGCTGCGTTTTACTTCAATTACTTTGTAATCTTTCATTCCAAATCCCCTTACATTTTTTCATACTCAAGTGATCATTGATCCGATCATCACCATATCATCCTGACTCATTAACGCAATAGCGTGTAACACAAAACCGCTCAGTAAAAACTGGGCGGTTTCATTGTCAATGTACGGTGTACGACCTCACATTCTCGCTGCTCATATCTCAAACTTTATAATTAGTCTCTGTGCATAGAGAATGTTTCCATATGATAATTCTTGAGATTGTCTAAAATCTTTCTGTCATCTGCCTTATCAAGAAGTTCATCACGGAATTTCTTGGTTGTGAGCATATCATTGAATGAGCTTGGGCCACCTACGCAGCCGCCTTCACAAGCCATACCTTCGATAAAATCATCCGGAAGCTTTCCTGCCTTCATCAGCATTAAGAACTTGCGGCACTCTGCTGCACCGTTTGCCTTACATACCTTAGGCTCGATTCCTGCCTCCATCTCCTTCATACTCTCCACAACAGCAGCGGTAACACCACCGGAATTACCGAAACGCTTGCCGTATACGGATGACTCCTGATAAGAAGTATCATCCGGCTGAAGTTCTACATCTTTTGCGCTCATGATTGCACGGATCTCACTGTAGGTTAGTACATAATCTGCATTTCCCTCGATCTTCTGATCAACGACCTCGGACTTCTTGGCAACACAAGGTCCTACGAATACGGTAATCGCATCCGGATCCTTGGCCTTGATCATACGGGATACCGCACACATTGGAGATACCGTTGTAGAAATCTTATCTGCCATATCCGGGAAGTGGCGTCGCACCATGTTGACAAATCCCGGACAGCATGAAGTTACCTTCTTCTCGCCTGCCTTATAAGCTTCCACCCACTCTTCGGCCTCGGAAGCAGCGGTCATATCTCCGCCTAAACCAACTTCGATAAATCCGTTAAATCCGACTTCCTGCATCGCTTTCTTCCAGCTGTTCATCGTGATGTTTGGTCCGAACTGTCCCTCGGTCGCAGGGGCCGCCATAATGTAGACCTTCTTGTCCGACTTTAATGCATTAATGACATCAACGATATAGGTCTTTGATCCGATTGCTCCGAATGGGCAGCTGTGGATACATTTACCGCAACGGATACACTTAGAATCATCGATTACGGAAATTCCGTACTCATTGTATGTAATCGCGTTCACCGGACACGCAAACTTACATGGTCTCTTCAGATGGGCGATTGCATTGTAAGGGCAGGCAGCTGCACACTTTCCACACTCTTTACACTTCTGCGGATCAATGTGGGAACGGTGGCGTCCGGCCTCAATCGCGCCGAACTTACAAGCATTAATACATGCCTTACCCATACAGTTCTGGCAGTTCTCGGTTACTGTATAACTTGAAATCGGGCAGTCCTCACAGGCTGCGCTGATTACCTGAATCACATTTCCATCGTCTACCGGGCCCGGAGCCTTACCCTCGGCAAGACGGACACGTTGACGGATAATCTCTCTCTCCTTGTAAATACAGCAGCGGAACTGTGGTGTCGGTCCCGGAATCAGGCGGACCGCAATATGATCTCTCTCTGAATCAAGGTTGCCCTCAAACGCAAGTTTCGCAACTTCGCGCAATACACGGTGTTTGATTTTAATTACATTTTCGTCAGCGTACATATTCTCTCCTTTTTATTTCTTTTACTCGTTCGCATAAATCATTATTATTGTACATAAATTTTCAATAAAAAGCTATAGATGTATCTACCAAAATACAAACATTTTTCTAAACCGTAAAACGGTTCACGATCTCATTCAGCTGTACAACAACCTTGTCCAGTTCGCTGACAGAAGTATGTATATTTTCCATCTCTTTGCTTTGATTGTCCACCCTGCCTAATACCTCCTGGCTTGAGGCAGACAATTCCTCTGTTTCGGAAGAAATATCCGAGAAACGGTCGACGATCTGTTCTTTGTTCTGATTCAGCACCTCAACCGCATTTTCCAGTCCCCGGATACCATTGCCGACTTCATCAATTTCCTGATTGATCCGCTCGAATACCTGACGGGTCTCACCCATCGCTCCCATGCATTTTTCGGTTTCGTCTTTCATGGAGCACATCTGAGTACTTACCACCTCAATCTCATGCTGGATTTCCGTGATAATGGATGTAATATTTGTCGTTGCCTCACTTGTTGCGTGTGCGAGTTTTCCGATTTCCTCTGCAACGACAGCAAATCCCCTTCCGGCTTCACCTGCTCTTGCAGCCTCAATACTTGCATTCAGTGCAAGCAGAGATGTCTGCTCCGCAATATTGTTGATCGTCTGTGAGATATCATCAATGGTACGTGACCGGTCCTCCAGCGTTGCAACGGTCTGATATGCCTCGTCCTGAAGTTTTCTCGTCTTGCCGAACTGGTCCGAGAGCAGTTCCATTGCCCTGACCCCGGTCTGACTCTGATCGATCGTCTTTGATGCACCAGCATTCATTGTTGCTGTATGCTGCACAATCTGATCAATCTCTTGTGCCAGATCACTCAATGACATATTTGCCACCTGAATCTGCTCTGCTTCCTCGCCGATCGCAGACAGGATCTGGTCGATCATACTTTTGGCATTCATATTGTTATCAAGTAACGCATCCACCGACGCATTGACGCTATGATACTGATCTGCCAGATTCAGGGTCGAATCCTCCATCTGCTGAATGATCGTGCCGAGGCTCTTTTGCAGCTTCAGAACATCACGGTTCATTCTTCCAAGCTCATCTTTCTGACGGCTCTCCTTCATATCGATTTCTTTCAGATTCAAAGTCTGTAAATGGTCAATTTGTTTTTGAATCCGCGAAATTGGTTTCGTAATACTACCTGTATAGACGATTACTAATACCATTGCAAAGATAGCCGACAAAAGCGTTACTATGATCAAGACCCGCAGCATATGGTCTACAACTTTATTGTAAGAAGCCACCGGAGTGATTAAATATTCCGTCCATCCTCCTGCTCCGACATCCGCTTTCTTTAAAAATTTCATTTCTCCGTCATAATCGCGAAACGACTGACCGGATTCTGCCGCCTTATTATACGCTCCATCGATCAGGTCACTGATCGTAACCAGATTTTCCTCTGTCGCCACAAAATCACTGTTCGGATGCATGAGGATAACGCCGGATGCATTGGCAAGAAATCCATAGCTTCCATCATCCGCAGCGATCACATTGTTTACCATATCAAACAAAGTGCTCAGCTTTAAATCCATATTGACAACGCCTTCCATTCCGGAAGACATTTTAAACATCTTAGATACACTGATGATCATTTCTCCGGACACAGCATCCAGATACGGATCACCAAAATATTTTTCACCGTCTGCGGACTTTGCATCCGTATACCACGGTCTTCCCGTGCAATCCCAGCCCTCATCCGGATACCATCCGGTACCGTCAATAAATTCCTTATTTGCAAATCCCACATTGATATCACCGGCATTGTCATTATTCTTTGTAAAAGATTCCATAACCGGCCGAATCGTGTCATCATCGATTTCCTTCTGTGCAGAAACAAAGGCACATGCCGCATCCACATCGCGTGTATTTTCCTGCAGCCAGCTATCGATGATTGCAGCGTAATGCTCAACCTGCTGCTCATGAAGATTTTCATTTGCCTCCGTCATGCCGTCTTTTGAAATCGTTGACGCAACAATCATTGCCATAATCAGGCATCCCACGCATATCAGGGAAAAAAACAATGTTAACCGAACTCGAATACTCTTCATACCCTATCCTCCTCCTATGAAAGCCCTATATCCTTCCAGACTTTCCCACTTATAAATTTTAGCAATATTTTTACTAGATGTCTATTAATATGTTGCCTCTTTTGCATAAATGGTTGTTTTTATTTCCGTTTTTTTCTATTACTATTAACAAAAAAGTGATATGTTCCAGAATTTTCTCATATATTTATGACAAAATTCATCCCGTATGGCAAATCCGATTTTATAAAGGGCAAAGGTTTCCTTATGTATAACTATGATTTCGATGAAAAACTTGATCCGCTCCTCCTTGCATCCATCCATGCAGTTTCCGCCAATCTTTCACGGTCCGGTCTATCCGACAGCGGATGGCCGCCAAAAGATCCTGTATGGGAGCTCGTTGTGCTATATGCCGGCAGTCCGGATCAGCTGCAGGCAGCCTTTCCGGACTACGAATTTACGTTTTTGTTATCCAATTACGCCATCGTGCAGCTTGGCACAGACGAGATTTCCGTCCTGGCTTCTTCTGCCAATATTATCTACATAGAATATCCGCGCAGGATTTATTACGAAACACTTTCTGCCAGACGGGCATCGTGTATTACGCAGCTTCAACGTAATTTTTCCACCGCTTCAAATTCTGACTTTCCTCCCCGAAACGAATCGGGCACTCCATCGGATCTGAGCGGACAGGGCACCTTTCTTTGTGTCATTGATTCGGGAATCGATTACACGCACCCCGATTTCTGTAACGCAGACGGCACCACCAGAATTGCTGCTCTGTGGGATCAGACGATTGCGCCCGATCCTTCCCGTGGTTTTTCTTCTCCTCCCGGGTATTCGCTCGGCACACTTTTTACCGAAGAACAGATTAACGCAGCACTGTCCGCGCCGGATCCGGCTGCGCGGATGCAGCTCTGTCCGAGCATAGATTCCAGCGGGCACGGAACACATGTAACCGGGATCGCCGCCGGAAACGGAATGTCTTCAAATGGAATGAACCGCGGCGTCGCCTATGAAGCTGCACTACTGATCGTAAAGCTGGGGTCTCCCGATCCGCTTGGCTTTCCCAGCACCACGCAGTTGATGCAGGCGGTCGATTTTGCTGTGCGCTACGCCACAGTCCGTAATCTGCCGCTTACGGTCAATCTCAGCTTTGGCAACACCTATGGCTCCCACAGTGGCACATCACTGCTTGAAACCTATCTGGATTCCGTGGCCAGACTCGCCCGCATCTGTATCGTCGCCGGAAGCGGAAACGAAGGAAACAGTGCCGGACATACCGGAGGATTCTTACAGGCCTTTGAAAGGCGCACGATTGAATTTGCGATTGCGGACTATGAACAAACGCTTTCCATCCAGCTCTGGAAAAATTATTGGGACGAGATGCGCCTGGAACTTCTCTCGCCCGGCCGCCCCTACACGATATCTGTGCCCACGGCACCCGGCAGCCGGCAATACACAATCGAAGATACCCATCTTCTTATTTACACCGGACAGCCTTCTCCTTATCGTTTGTATCAGGAAATCTATATTGATTTTCTCCCGAATCATACCTACCTTACTTCCGGTCTCTGGTCACTGACCTTAGTTGCCGGGAATGTCACAAATGGCATCTATGATCTGTGGATGCCGGCCTCTGCCGCCCGCGGACCTGACACCCGGTTTCTTGCACCAACCCCGGAGATCACACTGACGATTCCTTCGACGGCCTCCCGCGTGATCACGGTTGGGGCTTACGACAGCCGAAGCAACACCTATGCACCTTTTTCCGGGAGAGGCTACACCTGGAACACCAATCAAGTGAAGCCGGATCTTGTCGCTCCCGGCGTCGATATTATAAGTACTGCACCGGGTGGCATCTACGAAAGCCGCAGCGGTACTTCGATGGCTGCGCCTTTTGTGTCCGGCAGTTGCTGCCTGATGATGGAATGGGGAATTATCAGAGGAAATGACACGTTCCTGTACGGAGAAAAAATGAAGGCTTATCTGATACGCGGCGCAAAACGCCTTCCATTTGTCAAAGAATACCCCGATCCGCGCGTCGGCTGGGGTGCACTGTGCGTAGCAGACAGTATTCCTACTTAAGAGCTTCGGATTTGATGTTTTTTCATGTGGATTTAAAGAAAGCAAGGACAAATTTCATCAAGGCTTTTTGTAAAATATGTGTTATACTGAAACATGCATAAAGAACGAGCTATGAAATCACCGATAACCATCCGGCAGATGATTCCCGATTTCATAATATCTCAGTTCCTGCAAAACAGAAACAAATACTTGGAGAACACAAATGAAGAACTATAAACGTGGGCTGGCAGCCGGAATCCCGATTGCTTTGGGGTATCTGTCAGTTTCTTTTACTTTTGGTATTATGGCAGTCTCATACGGACTCGCCTGGTGGCAGGCCGTCCTGATTTCCATGACGACCGTCACTTCCGCCGGACAGTTTGCCGGCATCGGAACAATGATGCATCCCGGACAATATCTCCAGATGCTGATTTCTCAGATTACAATCAACATCCGCTACTCATTTATGTCCATCTCCATCGGACAGAAAGCGGATTCCAAATTCAGCGGCATCTATCGCTGGCTGCTTGGTTTTATGATGACAGACGAGATTTTTGCGGTGGCAAGTCAGGAAGAATCCGTCACACGAAGCTTCTTTGCCGGACTTTCCACGCTTCCCTATATCGGATGGGCTCTCGGTACACTCCTCGGTGCCATCCTTGGAAGCGTCCTGCCGGAGCGTGTGATGAGCGCACTGAGCCTTGCCATCTACGGAATGTTTACCGCAATTGTTGTGCCGGAGATGAAACGATCCAGGCCTGTCATTTTCGTCGTCATTCTTGCAATGATATTAAGCTGCATGTTCTATTACATTCCGCTTCTCTCAAAAATTTCAAGCGGTATCACGATCACAGCGGTCGCAGTGGTATCCGCAACAGTTGCTGCACTTTTGTTTCCCGCATCGGATGAAGAAGCCGAAGCATAACGCTTATTTTCCGAAGCGGGCAGCATGATCTCGCGCTGGCTTCCATAAGCCGATCATCAAAATTCGGAGGTACATAAGATGTCCAACATGCAATTTTTTACATACTTACTGGTATTGGCAGGTTCCACTTATCTGATCCGCGTCATTCCATTTGTCGCATTAAAAGAAAAGATCAACAATCGCTTCGTGCGTTCGTTTCTTGCATATATTCCATACGCAGTGCTGACCGCTATGACAATTCCTGCTATTTTCTACGCCACAAACTGGTGGCTGAGTGCCGCCGCAGGTCTTGTCGTTGCCGTCTTCTTCGCACTTCGCGGCAAAAGCCTTACCGTCGTTGCAATCGCATCATGTATTGCAGTGTATATCGTGGAATTTTTCCACTAAATTGAAATTCAAATTCGGGTTTGTCGTGATCAGATTGGCTTTCTAAAACGGACGATACCGGATGATAGATTTACAATAGAAAATTAGCAGTAAGTTTTTAA
>CAKRDT010000030.1 GCA_934316545.1 uncultured Agathobacter sp.
TGGGATAACTAGTGTCAGCGTAGAAGCCCGCCACCGGGTCAGCCCAGCCGGAGCACGCCGCCACAGGAGTTTCGCAAACGCCTAATAAAATAATAAGGAAGACAGGAGAAAGATAATGAAGAATGTAATCAGTACAGACAAGGCTCCGGCAGCAATCGGACCATACTCACAGGCAATCGAAGTAAACGGAATGGTATATACATCCGGAATTATTCCGGTAGTACCTGCAACCGGCGAGATCCCGGAAGGCTCTGTTGCTCAGGCAAAGCAGGCGTTTGAGAATCTCTCCAACTTACTTGTGGCAGCAGGCACTTCTATGGACAAGGTTGTTAAGACAACCGTATTCATCAAAGAGATGAACGATTTTGGTGCAATTAATGAAGTGTATGCCGAGTTTTTCCCGGCTCCGTTTCCATCCAGAAGCTGTGTGGAAGTTGCAAGACTGCCGAAGGATGTCATGCTGGAGATCGAGGCAATCGCCATCAAATAAGTGTATTTGAAGGCTTGAAAACTACAGAATCATTGTAATGTTAAGAGAATGACCGTCCCGCTTTGGGCGGTCATTTTTGCTTTGTGGACACGGACAATCACATGGACCACGGACACGATTCCAGACAATTGTATCCGTAAGTTTCCGCAATGATATGGATTCCTTAAACGAACTTTAAAAGGAAAATTGGAATTACATGCATTTTACATAGAATTTACTGCGTGATGGTTATGTATTTTACAGAAGAACTTTAAGATAGCATTTGTAATCAAGGTGTTGACTTTTCAAGGAAAAGTTGATTGTCAGCCTTTTGCTGGAATTGGAAGGGGCTGATGTTCCTGAAAATTGAAGAAAAGAGGATATGAGAAATGAAAAACAAAATGAGAAAAATGATGGCAATGTTATCTGCAGCAGTTCTTGCTGTAGGCGTAATGGGTTGTGGCAGCACAACAGACAATCGTAATGCAGATGCAAATACACAGAGCCCGGCAGATCCCGCAAGCCAGTCCGCAGATGCTGAGGCAGGCGGCGACTTAAGCGGCAAGATCACACTTGCAGGAAGTACTTCCATGGAGAAGCTTTGCAACGCGATGGCAGAAGCATTCATGGAGAAATATCCGAGCGTTACCGTATCACCGGAGTTTACAGGATCAGGTGCAGGCCTGGAATCACTGGCAAAGGGAACGGTTGATATCGGAGATGCATCCCGTGCATTATCCGATGAAGAGAAAGCAAGCGGAGCAGTAGAAAACATCGTAGCAATCGATGGGATTGCAGTTGTAACAGATAAAGAGAATACCGTATCGGATCTTACAAGTGACCAGCTTGCACAGATTTATACCGGTGAAATTACAAATTGGAGCGAACTTGGCGGAGCCGATGAGAACATCGTAGTCATTGGACGTGAGGCCGGTTCCGGTACAAGAGATGCATTCGAAGAGTTAAATGATGTAAAGGATGCCTGCAAATATGCACAGGAGCTTGATTCTACAGGCGCAGTACTTGCAAAGGTAGCCGCAACACCGGGAGCCATCGGTTATGTATCACTGGATGTGGTTGACGATACGGTTAAGGCATTACAGCTGAACTCCGTCGATGCAACAGAGGAGAACATTCTTGCAGGAACTTATGTATTACAGAGACCATTCGTTATGGCGACCATGGGTGAGATTTCAGAGCAGAATGAACTGGTGCAGGCATTCTTCGACTTCATCCACTCAGAGGAAGGTCAGTCGGTAATCCAGACTGTAGGACTTATTATTCCACAGTAGGAAAGGTGATGTCGGTCCGGATAACCTTTCATGGGCTGACATTCCGGGTTAAGGAGGAAATCAGATGAAAAGCAGCAAAAAATCAATTGTGGAGCTGATCGCAAAAATGATATTTTTGGTATGTGCGGTCGTTGCCATAGCAGCTGTTCTTTCCATCACTGTTTACATGATCTTAAAAGGAGCCCCGGCGCTTGGCAGTGTCGGGGTGACTGAGTTATTATTCGGTACAGTCTGGAAACCTACAGCAAATCCGGCTTCATACGGAATTCTTTATATTATTCTCACCTCTGTGATCGGTACTGCGGCAGCAGTGGCAATCGGTGTGCCGATCGGACTTTTGACCGCCGTCTTTATCACAGAGATATCGAATAAAAAACTTGCGGCAGTTGTACAGCCGGCAGTGGAACTTCTGGCAGCGATTCCTTCGGTCATCTACGGACTTCTTGGTATGATGATTTTGAATCCGCTTCTTTATAAGATAGAGAAGAGCATATTCGCGAATCGTACGACGCATCAGTTTACCGGTGGAGCGAACCTTTTGGCGGCTGTCATCGTGCTGGCAATCATGATTCTTCCAACGGTAATCAGTATCAGCGTCTCCAGCCTCCGGGCGGTTCCGGCACATTTGAAATCAGCGTCCCTTGCGCTTGGAGCAACCCATATACAGACCATTTTTAAGGTACTGATTCCGGCTGCAAAATCCGGAATTATGACCGGTGTGGTACTTGGCATCGGACGGGCAATCGGAGAGGCGATGGCCATCAACATGGTTGCCGGAGGCTCCGTAAATCTTCCGCTTCCATTCAATTCGGTCCGGTTCCTTACCACACAGATCGTCAGTGAGATGGCATATTCAGACGGATTGCACAGACAGGTATTGTTTACCGTAGGACTGGTATTGTTTGTGTTCATTATGATCATCAATCTGATTCTGGCAAAGATGAAGAAGAAGGGGGAAGCGAACAATGACTAGTATCACATCAAAAAGAAGACATCCTGCGGACGTTGTTATGCTGACCGTCATCTACATCTGCGCAGGGCTTGCGGTAGCTTTATTGCTTGGAATTGCCATATTTGTCACGATAAAAGGCGTGCCGAACATCAACTGGGAGTTCCTGACGAGCGTGACATCCGTACTGAAAGGTACAACCGGTATTGCCGGTAATATTGTCAATACCCTTTATATTATTGTTCTTACGATGCTGATTGCCACACCAATCGGTGTGGGTGCAGCTATCTATTTGAACGAATATGCAAAACCGGGCAAATTTGTCAATATGATCGAGTTCGCAACGGAGACATTATCCGGCATTCCTTCCATTATCTTTGGTCTGTTCGGTATGACCTTTTTTGCGGAAGCATTAGGACTCAGCTATACGATATTGACAGGATCGATCACCATGGCGCTTATGGTGCTTCCTCTCATTACCCGAAACACGCAGGAAGCGCTTAAGACGGTTCCGGATAGCTACAGAAGCGGTGCCTTTGGTCTTGGCGCCGGAAAATGGCATATGATCCGCACGATTTTGCTTCCGTCCGCGATGCCGGGAATTATTACAGGTGTTATTCTTGCGGTTGGAAGAATTGTCGGCGAATCGGCAGCGTTACTTTTTACCGCGGGAAGCGCGAAGATTCTGCCACCGGATTTGTTCGGATGCGTGAAGAAGATTATCGAGCCGGGCGGAACCCTTACCATCCAGCTTTATTTAAGTGCGACCAAGGGGGAATTCGGCGTAGCTTTCGGTATCGCTTTCGTGCTTCTGGTTATTGTTCTTGGAATTAACTTCCTTGCCAAAGGTCTTGCGAAACGCTTTGATGTTACGAGGTAGGGGCATTTGCCATAAGTTTTGGATATATCAGACATATGCTTTTAAAACTTTACATTTTAAAGTTCTCGTTTTATAATACTTTCGATTAAATGAAAGAAATAGGAAGAACGAGTATGAATAAAGAATTTAAAAAATTGGCTTCCGATGTGCAGATGTCGGAAGCCTTTATTACGAGTATCTTTTTGGCACTGTCCGGAGGATTTCAGGATGCGTACACATATTTTACAAGAGACGAAGTTTTCTCAAACGCCCAGACCGGCAACGTTGTGCTGATGAGTACGAATCTTATGATGGGAAAGTGGAGAGCGGGACTGAAATATCTGCTCCCAATACTTGCTTTTGCTGCAGGAGTATTCTTTGCGGAGCGCCTTCAGGCCAGGTTCAAATATGCCAAGAAACTTCACTGGAGACAGGGCATCCTGCTTCTTGAAATCCTGATTCTTTTTGCGGTTGGTTTTATTCCGCATGCGGCGAATATGACAGCAACGGTTCTTGTGTCATTTGCCTGTGCATTGCAGGTACAGACCTTCCGTAAAGTGGATGGTTACGGTTATGCCAGCACAATGTGTATCGGAAATCTGCGAAGCGGTACAGCGGCACTCTCGGATTATATGCGTACGCATAATCCGGAAAAGATCCGTCAGGCATTTCATTATTTTGCAATTATTGCACTGTTTGCAATCGGAGCCGGAATCGGTGGAAATATGTCGGAGTGGTTCGGGTATCACATTATCTGGGTTAGCTGTGGACTTCTTCTGATCAGTTTCCTGCTCATGTTTTTGGATAAGGATCGAAGCTGAGCAGACCGTGCAGCTTTTTGTTTATGGGAACATGCGAGAAATCGTATGTTCCCATTTTTTTCGTACATTTTACATTTCTATGCAAGCAGACTTTACATTCGCTTTGTATAATCTCTTTAAATCCCAGGAAAGGATAGATAAGGAGCGTAACATGGAGAAACGTATCAAACTTACGGTCCGCGATCTGAATCTGTATTACGGCGAGAATCATGCACTCAAGGATATCAATATGGATATCCGGGAAAAAAGCGTGACAGCCCTGATCGGACCATCCGGTTGCGGTAAATCGACATTTTTAAAAACGATCAATCGCATGAACGATCTGATTGATCATGTTAGAATCACCGGAGAGCTCAAGCTTGACGATGAGGACATCTATGGAGAGAGTGTGGATACCACGGTTCTGAGAAAACGAGTCGGAATGGTGTTCCAGCAGCCGAATCCATTTCCAATGAGCATTTATGACAATATTGCGTATGGACCGCGTGTTCACGGAATTAAGGACAAAGCAAAGCTGGATGAGATCGTGGAGGAAAGTCTCCGCGGAGCCGCCATCTTTGAGGAGGTCAAGGATCGATTGAAGAAGTCCGCATTAGGACTTTCGGGAGGACAGCAGCAACGCATCTGTATTGCACGTGCGCTGGCGGTACAGCCGGAGGTGCTTCTGATGGATGAACCGACTTCGGCTCTGGATCCGATTTCCACATCTAAGATTGAGGAACTGATGGAAGATTTAAAGAAGAAGTACACCGTTGTTGTGGTAACCCACAATATGCAGCAGGCACTCCGCGTGTCGGACGATACCGCTTTCTTCCTTGTGGGAGAGATGGTAGAGTACGGCGATACAAAGACGATTTTTTCTTATCCGAAGGATAAGCGTACAGAAGATTACATTACAGGGAGGTTTGGCTAATGCGCACAAAATTCGACGAGCAGCTCCATATGCTCAATCAGGAAATGATGCATATGGGCAGCATGATAGAGGAAAAAATTCAGAAAGCGATCGAAGCATTGATCGAACAGAACCGTTCTTTGGCGAAGAAAATCATGGATGGCGACTGCGAGGTAGACCGCGAACAGAAGAAGATCGAGAATATCTGTTTCAATCTTCTGATGCAGCAACAGCCCGTTGCGCGTGATCTGCGTGTGATTTCCGCAGCGATGAAAATGGTAACGGACATGGAGAGGATCGGTGATCACGCGGCAGACATCTCGGAGATGACCGTTATGATGTCCGATACACCATACGTCGCAGACCTTGAAGATATCAAGAAGATGGCAAGCGAGACGGTACTTATGCTGATCCGAAGCATCGAGGCGTATGTGGAAAAAGATATGTTAAAGGCGCAATGCGTCATTGACCATGATGATATTGTGGATAACCTCTTTCATAAGAACAAGCAGGATCTTATCGAACTGATCCAAAAGAATCCGGCAGTTAGTGAGCAGGCAGCCGATATGCTTATGGTAGCCAAATATTTCGAACGAATCGGTGATCATGCAACAAATCTTGCGGAAAATATTATTTTCGCATTGGATGATAAGAAAAATACTGCCCCAACTGATTTTTAAAATTTGCAGACTTTTCTGAATTTGTTTTTGACAAAACAAAGCGGGAGAAGTCTGCCTTTTTAATTTTACATAAACTTTACATAACATTACATATACATTTTACATACATACGATATGATACTCTCGAACCTAGATAAGAAGACGGCGCTTGCCCATTCGGGTGACTTATGTGAATACATTGCTGGAGATTATAAAATACTCCGAATGGACAAGCGGTCGGCACAACGTATAAAGGAGAGAGAGTATGAACATATTCAGTGTTCTGACAATGATTGGTGGCCTGGCCATGTTTTTGTATGGAATGGATGCGATGGGAGATGGCCTTGCAAAGTTATCCGGAGGTAAGCTTGAGCAGATTTTAGAGAAGCTTACATCGAAACGTATTATGGCCGTGCTTCTCGGTGTGGCGGTTACGGCAGTCATCCAGTCGTCGTCTGCGACAACCGTAATGGTCGTAGGATTTGTCAATTCCGGTATCATGCAGCTTTCACAGGCGGTAGGAATCATTATGGGTGCCAATATCGGAACGACCATAACTTCATGGATTCTGTCCCTGTCGGGCATTCAGGGATCCAGCCTGTTTGTGCAGCTTTTGAAGCCGTCATCATTCTCGCCGGTGCTTGCAGCAATCGGTATTGTGATGATTATGACGGCAAAAGATAATAATAAGAAGAAAGACATCGGAAATATTTTAGTTGGCTTTGCAATTTTGATGTTCGGAATGGATACGATGAGCTCTGCGGTGGCTCCGCTTGCAGAGAACGAGCATTTTACCAGTGTTTTGACGATGTTTTCCAATCCGATTCTTGGTATGCTCGCGGGCCTGGTGCTGACCGCTGTCATCCAGAGTTCTTCGGCATCGGTCGGAATCCTGCAGGCGCTGTGTATAACCGGTGCAGTAGGGTATAAGACCGCAATTCCGATCATCATGGGACAAAACATCGGAACCTGCGTGACCGCACTGATCTCTTCGATCGGTGCAAGCAAAAATGCAAAGCGTGCATCCATGATCCATCTGTACTTCAACCTGATCGGAACAATCCTGTTCATGGTCGTATTCTATAGTATCAATGCAGCAATCGGTGGATTTGATTTCTTAAACGATCCGGCCAATGCGGCGGGGATCGCTGTCGTACATTCGCTTTTTAATATCGGTGCGGTATTGGTACTGTACCCGTTTGGTGATAAGCTGGTTAAGCTGGCACAGATTACGATTCCGGATCATGCGGGCGAAAGTGAGGAAGCGCCGAATGAACTTGCAATTCTGGATGAGCGTTTCTTGGAAAAGCCGGCCTTTGCGATGGAATTGTGCCGCAACGCAGCGGTGCGTATGGCGCAGGAGGCGCGGGATGCTTTGCATCTTGCACTTGATAATGTAACCATGTATAGTGAAAGCAGAGTAGAAAAGATTATCGAGATGGAAGAGAGTGTGGACCGGTATGAGGATGCGCTTGGCACATACCTCGTCAAATTAAACAACTGTGATCTGTCGCAGAAAGACAGCCGGACCTTGTCCATTCTGCTTCACTGTATCGGTAACTTTGAGCGCATCTCGGATCATGCGGTCAACCTCACGGATTCTACGACGCAGATGCATGAGAAGAAACTGGAGTTTTCGAAGAAAGCGATAGAAGAACTGCAGGTGTTTTCCGATGCACTCCGTGATATTGTGGATCAGACGATGGAAGCGTTCGCGCTGGGGGATCTGGATAAGGCAAGACAGATCGAGCCATTTGAGCAGGTAATCGACAGTCTGAATATTGAGTTGAAACAAAGACACATTCGTCGGCTGCGCAAAGGCAAGTGTACGATCGAGCTTGGACTGATCCTTGAGGATATGATCACAAATTATGAGCGCATCTCGGATCACTGTTCGAATATCGCGGTATGCATGATCCGTGTCAATGAAGATGGCTTTGATACCCATGAATATCTGGATGTGTTAAAGGAGGAAAAAGCTCCGTGGTTTGAGGAAGAGTTTTACAACCTTTCAAAAAAATATGCACTCCCGGAGAAAAAGTCATCAAAAAATGTATAATTGGGTCTGATAGGAAAAGAGAAGGAGCAGGTGAGTAATATGGCTTTGATCTATATAGTGGAAGATGATGAGAATATTAGAGAAATCGAGACAATCGCACTCAAGAACAGTAATTACATGGTGTGCGCATTTGAAAAAGCAAAAGATTTCTATAAAAAATTAGAGGATATTATGCCGGATCTTGTACTTTTAGATGTGATGCTGCCGGATGAGAGCGGATATGATATTGTAAGAAAACTTAGAAAGGAGCCGACGACGCGCCAGCTTCCGATCATTATGGTGACGGCAAAGACAGCGGAGATGGATATGATCAAGGGACTTGATGGAGGCGCGGATGATTATATTAAGAAGCCTTTTTCCGTTATGGAACTGATCACGCGGGTGAAGGCGCTTCTGCGCAGAACCGTGACGGAAGATATCAAGTATCTGCAGGTGGACAATCTGGTGCTTGACCATGAGCGCCATATGGTCTTTGTTGATAACCGGCAGGTGGAGCTGACGTTTAAGGAATACGAGCTGCTTCGCCTTTTGATGACAAACCAGAATGTGGTATTGTCGCGTGAAGTGATTATGCGCCATGTCTGGGGAACGGAATTTGAGGGAGAGTCAAGAACCGTGGATATGCACATCAAGACGCTCCGCCAGAAGCTCGGCGAGGCCGGAAGCAAGATCCGAACCGTGAGAAACGTCGGATATGTGATAGAAAAAGCCTGACGATTCGTGCGTTTTTGCGAATGCTGCGGTGCTTCTGGAAGCATCGCCTTGGAAAATGAACAGACAGGAAGGGGCAGAACATGAAGCAGAAAATCAATGTGCGTTTGATCGGCATCGCAGTGCTTGCGGTACTTGCGACACTGATCTGTATGACCTGTGTATATTACAGTCTTTTTCAGAAGCAGGTGCGCAAGGATTTACAGGTTCAGGCGCAGGTGCTTGGTGAGACCGGTGCGTTTCAGAACGTACAGACAAGGGCAAAAAGTTTTGATATCGCAAAGGAAGATTTGCGAATTACATGGATTGATACGGATGGAACGGTGCTCTATGACAATGATGCGGATGCAAATATGTTAGAAAATCATGCAAATCGTCCGGAGGTAAAGAGTGCGCTGCAGACCGGTGAAGGAGAATGTGTCCGCAACTCCAATACTATGAATATGACAACGTTTTATTATGCGCTTCGTCTGGAGAATGGTATGGTTCTTCGCGTTGCGACACAGGCGAGAAGCATCTGGAACGTATTTCTGACGGCAGCACCGATGATTGCCGGAATTCTGGTTTTGATCATTGTAGTGTGTGTATTCCTTGCGCATGTTCTGACCCGGCAGCTTCTTCAGCCGATCAAAGTCATGGCGGAGAATATGGAAGATACCTCAAAGACTCCGGTCTACAAGGAGCTGGTGCCTTTTGTCAATACGATCCGTGCGCAGCATGAAAATATTCTGATGGCGGCGAAGGTGCGGCAGGATTTTACCGCGAATGTTTCGCATGAGTTAAAAACCCCTTTGACGGCCATCTCCGGATACGCGGAGCTGATCGAAAATCATATGGTCGGTCCTGAGCAGGAGACACGTTTTGCACAGGAAATCCAGCAGAATGCGAATCGTCTGCTTTCGCTTATCAATGATATCATTCGTTTATCGGAGCTTGACAATAGTGAGAATCTGGTTCGTTATGAACAGGTGGATCTGGATCTTGTAGCACAGGAAAGTGTCAATAATCTGACGGTCAATGCCGAGAAGAGAGGCGTAAAGTTATACTATGAGGGAGAGCCTTGTACGCTTCGCGCAGACCGGGGCATGCTCACAGAACTTGTGGATAATCTGGCGGCCAACGCGATCCGTTATAATAATGAAGGCGGAGAGGTGCATGTAAAGGTAACGCATGAGAACCAGCAGCCGGTGCTGATGGTGTCAGATAATGGAATCGGAATTCCAAAGGATCAGCAGGATCGTATCTTTGAACGTTTCTATCGTGTGGATAAAAGCCGTTCGAAGCAGACCGGCGGCACGGGGCTTGGCCTTGCGATCGTCAAACATATCGTGGAACTGCACGATGCGCAGATCACGGTCGAAAGTGAGCCGGGCAAGGGAACGATGATGAAAGTGATTTTCTGATAAAATAAAATTCGGGTTAGCCGATGAAATGGCAGTGCATTTTCACAGGCTAACCCGAATTTGTTTATGGAATGTAATATTTGTGAAACAAGTTCTTGTGCTGCTTAAACGGATGTATCAATATTTCCACCAAGATATGGTGTTACGGAGTTCTCCATCATGCGGATCATACTGTCGTTCATGGATGCATTTGTGTCCAAAGCCTTATCGAGCATTCGGACTCCCACGGATTCCATCAGGGAAGCTGGCTCGGAAACGTTGATGGCACTAAGGGCAGAGCCTACATTGGCAATATTCATAATGAGTTACCTCCTAATTAAAAATCACAGTCTGTACCTGTTTGTATTATGACACAAAAATCGCCGGAAAGCAAGGAAAAGAAGTTTGCGACGAGTGATTAAGGGTTGACATAGATAGGTCACTTTGTTATAATAGCACCGTAACATTTGTAATAAATCTGTAATAAACTTTACGAAACAGTATTGGAGGGCAATATGAAACGTAACGTATTCATTAAGATGACAGCATGTAGTCTGGCCGCAACACTTGCAGTTGGAGGCGTAGCTGTAAGTAGTGTAGATGCTACACCGACCGCCGGACTTTCCACATATACATCAAACATTGTTACATCTTCGATTATACCGACTGCCGGACTTTCACTGGCAATGTCACAGTGCGTGGCAGCTGTGGAGGATGAGGCTACCGTAGCAAGCGCTCAGCCGCAGGTAACCGAGAATGAAACGCCGGTTGTTGCATCGGAATATGCAGATCTTGCAGTTGCAACCGTGGATGATTTTGTAAATGTACGTAAGAAACCATCAACAAAAAGCAAGGTGGTTGGTAAGTTATATAAAAATAATGTCGGAACCGTAATCGGAACCAAGGGAGACTGGTATAAGATTAAATCCGGCAATGTAACAGGTTATGTTAAGAGTGATTATGTAGCAGTTGACAATGAGAAGCTTGCCAAGAAAGCGGGACGCAGAGTTGCAGTTGTGACGACGGAAACTTTAAAAGTACGTAAAGGTGCATCCGGCAAGGATGAGGTAATGACACTTGTTCCGGGAGGAGAAGATCTGACCGTTATCGATGAGTCGGTTGACGGATGGGTTGGAGTATCTGTTTCGGAAGGAGATGGATATGTATCTGCTGATTATGTGGAGTTATCTACAGAATATACTTATGCCGAGTCCCGTGCAGAAGAAAAGGCCCGTCTGAAGAAGGAAGAGGAAGAACGTAAGGCTGCAGAAGAAGCAGCTCGCCAGGAAGAAGAGAGACAGCAGGCAGCAACAAGCTCAAGCAGTTCATCATCCAGCAGTTCTTCAAGCAGCAGCTCATCAAGCTCCAGCAGTAAGTCGTACAGCGCACCGAGCGGAACTTCCGGATCTTCGGTCGCAAATTATGCATGCCAGTTTATCGGCAACCCATATGTCTATGGCGGCTCAAGCTTGACAAACGGAACGGATTGCTCCGGATTTGTAATGTCTGTATATGCAGCCTTTGGTGTAAGTCTTCCGCATAGTTCCAGCGCTTTAAGAAGTGTCGGATATGGTGTGAGCACATCGGACATGCAGCCGGGTGACATCGTATGCTACAGTGGACATGTTGGTATCTATGTTGGCAACAATACGATTGTTCATGCAAGTAATCCAAGTACCGGAATCAAACTTACTTCTCCGGCAAACTACAGAACGATTCTTGCGGTAAGAAGAATTTTTTAAATTCCATATAGCAGAGTGACTTCAAAGGGTTTCGATTCTGACGGACTTGCGTGTACAGAATCGAAACCCTTTTTACATCATAGGGAATTTCTTTCTATGATTTGTTTTATCGCCATGGGGAATTCGAATTTTAAGAAATTGTAAAGATTAGGCGATATGCGTTGACACGCAAGTCCGGCAGAAGGTACTATAAAAGGTAGTATGTAATTTTAGGTAACACAGGAGGAAATAAGTTGAAGTTTTGGAAAGATAAGAGATATTTGTGCGTTGGCTTTCTGGCAGCAGTGACCGTAGGTGTGGCTGCTCCGCAGAGTGTGAAAGCAGACGTTGTGATAGAGCCGGATGGAGTCATGGGCCAGAGCGTTGCGGATGAGATGGCGTATGATCCGGCGGAAGATTATGCGTGGTTATCAGGCAGTCTTGAGGCACCGGCGGCATATGATCCGGAAAAAATTCCGCTGCTTCGGGCAACGGCTTATACGGATTTGTTTTTGGAAGGATCCTTTACGACAGTGAGTGATCTGAACAATGCAACGTATTATCATAACGCTGCCTACGAAGATTGTGAACTGATCAATGGTATCGATGTATCGTGGTGGCAAGGCGGTGGACGAGGCAGTAAGACCTCTAAAATTAATTGGAAGAAAATGCATGAGGCAGGAGCGGATTTTGTATTTGTGCGTGCAGCATCGAGAGATACGGCAGATGCTTCCATTTATGAGGATACATCCGCAAGTGCCCATATCAAGGGCGCACAGGACAATCAGATGAATGTCGGATTGTACATTTTTTCGCAGGCAGTCAATGAGAAGGAAGCCATTGAGGAAGCCGACTATGTGCTGAATCTGATCGACAAATACGGATGGAGCATTGATATGCCGATCGTGATTGACCGTGAATCGGGACGTGAGACAAAACGTTTAGTAAATGCAAAATTATCCAAGGCAAAGGAGACTGCGGTCGTTCAGGCATTTTCGGATGAGATTACAGGCGCCGGCTATCAGGCGGGAGTTTATGCGAGCTATTCATGGTATAACACGAAGATGAATGCCGATGATCTTGTGAATTGTACAATCTGGCTTGCGCGGTACAATAATACGACCACGTCGAATGTGGCACAGGTCAAGAAGAAGGACAGCAAAGGAAAATATGTAAAGGATGCAAACGGAAATTATGTCATGGTTACACCGGTTCCGTATGCGGATGTATCGTGTGACTATGAGTTTTGGCAGTATTCCAGTTCGAAGCCGTCTGCATCGACCGGTTATACGGGAAACCTGGATAAGAATTTCTGGTACAAAGATACCAATGTGAAGACGGAAAATCTTGCGATGAGCAAGCATGCGGCGGACTCGGTTACTCTGACCTGGGATGATGCCGGTGATGCAGAACTGTATCGCGTGTATCGTTATAATGAAGATACAAAGAAATATGCATATATCGCAACCGTGAATGACACAACCTACACCGATACGAATCGGAACGCGGGAACCGCTTATTCGTATAAGGTACGCTGCATGTGGACAATCGGTGGAAGCGATTATTTCGGAACCTATTCTTCGGTGCTGCAGGCGGTTACGCTTCCGGCACAGGTAACGAATGTCAACGTGGACGGACAGAGTGCAACGAGCATTTCCCTGGCATGGGATGAAGCGGAAGGTGCCGACGGATACCGCATTAGCCGGTATGACAGCGATGCGGATGCGTTCGAGGAAGTGGCAGTCGTTGGAGCGGATGTGACGCACTATGAGGTGACGGGACTGGCTTCTGCGCGTGAATATCGTTTTGAGGTATGCGCAAGCAAGACGATCGGGGAGAACACCTATTGGGGTGCAGACTCCGAGGAAGCGGCCGGCATGACGAAACCGGACAAGGTGGCAGCGTTAAATGTGGATGCATATGAATCCACCGCAATCGACTTATCGTGGAAGAAGGTAGCGCGTGCCAGCGGATATCAGTTATACCGCCTGAACGAAGAGACGGGTAAATATGTCCGAATCGCAACGATCAAAGGCGGATCAAGCGTAACCTATACGGACAGCAGTCTCGTTGCAGCAAAGACATACAGCTACAAAGTCCGTGCGTATAAGAGTTACAATGGAACCAGCTATTACGGCAGATTTTCGGCAGTCAAAGTGCAGGTGACAAAGCCGCAGAAGGTACAGAAGGTTAAGCTTACCACAAAAGCTTCCTCGATCACGATCAAGTGGAACAAGTCCGCAAATGTGACCGGATATGAGGTTTATCGCCGGAATACAAAGACAAAGAAATACGAAAAGATTGCTACGGTAAAAGGCGAGAGTAAGGTGAGCTATACCGATAAGAAACGGAAAAAAGGCGTAACCTATAGCTACAAGGTGCGCGCGTATAAGTCGCATGAAGGCACCAATTACTATGGAAGCTACTCTGCAGTTGCAAAGATAAAAGCAAAGTAGCGGGAAGTGACAGAGGAGTAAGAAAGATTGATGGAACAAATGGGAAAAAATAAGCTGAAGAAATTTTTATCGGTGCTTGCTGCAGCGGCAGTCCTGATTTCGGGAGTGCCGCAGACACAGGCGGCAGTGCAGGAAATCACTCCGGTGAAGCCGATCGTGATCGTACTGGATCCGGGACACGGAGGGGGAGATGCTGGCGCGACACGCAAATGGTACACAAAGACATATCGTGAGAAGGATGCCAACCTTGCGATTGCCAAGGCCTGTAAGAAGAAACTGGAAAAATATATGGGCGTGAAGGTGTATCTGACACGCACAAGCGATTATTATGTTACGCTTGAGAACCGTGTTGCATATGCGAAGAAAAACGGTGCGGATCTGTTTGTTTCGCTGCATAACAATGCCGCGATGACAAGTAAGACCAAAGGCGCGTGCGTTTACTATCCTAATACAAACCTCAATGCGAAGATCGGCATCAAGGGGAAAAACGTGGCGCAGAGTATCCAGAGCCGCCTTGTGGGACTCGGCCTTAAGAATAACGGAGTCCTTTATCGCAATTCCGCAAATAATTCCAAATATTCGGACAAGTCGCTCGCGGATTATTACAGTGTGATCCGAAACAGCAAGAAGTCCGGTTTTCCGGGGCTGATCGTGGAGCATGCGTATATTAGCAATGCAAGTGACTGTACCCGGTATCTTGGATCAAACCGTATGCTGGCAAGGCTGGGTGAGGCCGATGCTGCGGGAATTGCTTCCTATTACGGTCTGATTCCGAAGACTTCCGTCAGCGTAACCGCTGCGAAGCTGACGGCAGACAATCATGTGCAGCTTTCGTGGAAGCCGGCTGCAAATGTGGACGGATACTGTGTCTACCGGAGAGAAGAGGGAGATGCGGCATTTACGTGCATTAAGAGAATCAAAGGAGCCAAAATTACATCTTATACGGATAATACGAATGTCCGCGGGGTAAGCTATGAATATGGTGTCGGTGGATATCACGCGGCAAAGAACGCCACTACCTACACGACATTTACCAATATGAAGTCCGTACTTTGGACGCTTCCGGTGCCGCAGAATGTCTGCGCGCAGCAGGGGGATAACGGAAGTTGGACGATCACCTGGGATGTAAGTGACACGAATGGCGTGAGCGGATACCGCATCGAGCTGCGGGCTGCGGGAGAGGAAGACTACGAGGAGATTGCAGAGATTTCTGACGCATCGACAGGATCCTATACGCTTGATACACAGGATTTAGGCGGAAATATTGAGATCAGTGTCTGCTCATATTATGAGGATGAGGATTATTATGCGGAAAGTGATTATTCGAAGAATGTTTCGATAGAATTGCCGCAATGATTGGTTACATGAAATATTCTGTTTGAATTTTCTTCCTCATGAGAGAACACAAAAAACGATAAATATACAAAATGCACAAAAAAATTGCAGAATAAATATTTTTGGAAAAGCGTGTCATCAATGCATGAAAAAGTTATCCACAAAGCAAACGCAGAAAATGCCCGAAAATGAAGTTATACACGAAGTTATACACGTTATCCACAAAATAAAAGCGATTTTTTTGCGCATTTTTTTTGTTGGAACAAACGATTGTTTTGTTAAGAAATCATAAATTTCGTCGAAACGTGTCAAATTTTCCAAAAGATATTGACATTTCAAATGTCAAAAAAACATATGAAAATGTCATGAATTGTCGGACAAAATAGAAAACTAAGCAAAAATGTGTGCGTTGCCAAAAGAATCCAATTTTGTTATACTAGAGGCATTATGATAAAAACGATTGATGTTGCAGGAATCGAGCTGGACAATTATACCGTTCGTGAGACGATCATGAATGTGGAGAAAAATATGGGGGACAGCGGGTTCCATACGATTGAAGAAGTAAATATGGATATGCTGCTTCTGGCGGAAAACGACGATGTGATACGTGAGGCTCTTCGGTCCGTGGAGCATACGGTGATTGCAGAGCGTGGAATACTGGAAGCGGTCGGAGCAGATTCGTATCAGAGAAAACATGAGATTGATCATCATGATTTCTTTTATGAGATGATGAAGCGCATAGAAAGAAACCATAAGAGTATTTTCGTTGTCGGACAGACCATGCAGAAGACGCAGCAGATGTGTGAGCGTATCCTGCAGCTGTATCCGAAATGTAATGTGATCGGTGCGGAGGCGCTGGAAGAATGTTCGGGAAATCTGGACGCGCTCATCAATGAGATCAATGGGCAGACACCGGATGTTATTATCAGTGTCATTCCAAGTCCGGTGCAGGAACATTTTCTGATGGAAAACAGGGAGAAGCTATCGGCCGGTCTGTGGTATGGAATGGGAACGATGGAAATGGAGGATCCGAAGAGTGGATTTACTCACGTGATCCGTAAGATGTTTCGTACCCATAAGTTAGAAAAACATTTAAATTCTTATAGCGGGAATCAGGAAAATGAATAATATCTCAAATAAGACGAAGCAGACAGTCTGGAATTATGTTCTGATACTGGCAGGAACCGCTGTGATGGCGCTGGCAATCCAGTGTATCTATGACAGAGTGGGACTGGTAACCGGAGGATTTACGGGACTTACGATTGTTATCCGCAGCCTGACAGAAAATCTTGTGGATGGAGGCATTCCGCTCTGGCTTACCAATGTTGTATTAAATGTTCCGATTTTTCTCTATTCGTACTTTAAGTTTGGAAAAAAATATATAGGCAGAACGCTTTTTGCCACATTGATGCTGTCGGTCTGGCTTTATATTATTCCGGGAGTTGATTTGTCCGGGGATGATTATCTGCTGGCGGCACTGTTTGGAGGGGCGTTTACAGGTGTCGGAATGGGGCTGGTACTTCGCGCCGGTGCGACGACGGGCGGAACCGATATGGTTGCAGCATTGATACAGGCAAAGATGCGCCACTATTCGGTTGTGCAGATTATGCAGGTAATGGATGCTGCGGTCGTAATTACCGGTCTGTATGTATTTGGACTCCGGTCCACTTTGTATGCGGTTGTATCGATTTTTGTGATGACGAAAGTGTCGGACGCTTTTCTGGAAGGCTTCAAGAATTCCAAGGCAGCACTGATCATTACGAATCATCACAGGGAAGTGGCACAAAGGCTGATGGACGAGCTGGATCGCGGCGTGACGGGACTTGAAGCAAAGGGAATGTACACAAACAATTATAAATGCGTGCTGTATTGTGTCGTATCGAGAAAAGAAATCGTACAGCTGAAAGAAATCGTCAATGATGTGGATCCGGATGCGTTCGTGATCGTATCGGATGCGAGGGAAGTCCTTGGAGAGGGTTTTATGGAATATTCCTCACAGGACTTCTAAAATATGGGGTTTGGGCATATTCCCTAGTACAAATTTACTAATAGCGAAACATCCAAAAAGAGGAAATGCATAAAAAATGTGCATTTCCTCTTTATTTTTTTGTACTAATATATTAAAATAGAAAAAGATGTTAATGCATAAGCAAATATGGGGATAAGGAGAATGGGTTATGATTTCTAATCAGATACTTCAGAATACGATTGATGGTCTCAAGAGTATTACCAGAACAGATCTCTGCGTGATTGATGTGGAGGGCAAGATCCTTGCAGCGACGTTCCCGGATACGGAACAGTTTATTACACCGGCACAGTCCTTTGTCGGATCGCCGGCAGACAGTCAGGTTGTAAATGGGTGTCAGTTTTTTAAAGTGTTTGATGATCACCAGCTGGAATATATTCTGCTCGCGTATGGGGATAGCGAGGATGTGTATATGATTGGAAAGATTGCCAGCTTCCAGATTCAGAATCTTCTTGTTGCGTACAAGGAAAGATTTGATAAGGATAATTTTATCAAGAATCTGATCCTGGATAATTTGCTTTTGGTAGATATCTACAATCGCGCAAAGAAACTCCATATTGAGACGGAGATGCGCAGGGTTGTCTTTCTTGTAGAGACAAACCGTGAGAAGGACGGAAATGAATTGGAGAAGATTCGCGGGCTCTTTGGTGGCAAGTCCAAAGACTTTGTTACCGCAGTGGATGAGAAGAATATCATTGTTGTCAAGGAGCTTGGTGAAAATGAAACATATGACGATCTGAAGAAGACAGCAGATGTGATCATCAACCTGTTTCGTTCGGATACAAACTGTAACGTCCATATTGCCTATGGAACGATTGTCAATGAGTTAAAAGAAGTATCGCGTTCTTATAAAGAAGCAAGGATGGCACTGGATGTCGGTAAAATTTTCTTTGAGGATCAGGATGTGATCGCTTATTCCCAGCTTGGAATCGGCCGATTGATCTATCAGCTTCCGATTCCTCTATGTAAAATGTTTATCAAGGAGATCTTCGATGGAAAATCTCCGGATGAGTTTGATGAGGAAATTCTTACAACAATCAATAAGTTTTTTGAAAACAACCTTAATGTGTCAGAAACTTCCAGACAACTGTATATTCACCGCAACACACTGGTGTATCGACTGGACAAGCTTCAGAAGAGTACGGGTCTGGATTTACGAGTCTTTGAAGATGCGATTACGTTTAAGATCGCGCTCATGGTAGTCAAGTACATGAAATATATGGAGACACTGGACTACTAATTAAGGAGAGAAAATGATTAAACTGGAACATGTCAGTAAGTCGTACTCTGCAGGAATTCCTGCCTTAAATGATGTGAATCTGGAAATAGAAGACGGAGAATTTGTGTTTATCGTCGGAGACAGTGGATCCGGCAAGTCAACACTGATCAAATTATTATTAAAGGAGTTGGAACCGACTGAGGGAATTATCACAGTCGATGGAAAAGTACTAAACAAGATAAGAAGAAAACAGATTCCGAAGTATCGAAGAAATGTCGGAGTCGTATTTCAGGACTTCCGCCTGTTAAAAGACCGGAATGTATACGATAATGTTGCCTTTGCACAGAAAGTAATCGGAGAACCGAACAGCCGCATCAAAAAGAAAGTGCCGATCATGCTTTCTATGGTTGGACTGGCTGCAAAGTATCGCTCTTTTCCGAAGCAGCTTTCCGGTGGCGAGCAGCAGAGAGTCGCAATTGCCCGGGCACTGATCAATAAACCGGATATTCTGCTGGCGGATGAGCCTACCGGTAATCTGGACAACAATAATGCGTGGGAGATCATGAAACTTCTTGAGGATATCAATGAAAAAGGGACAACGGTTCTTGTTGTAACACATAACCTTGAGATTGTGAAAGTGATGAAGAAACGTGTCATAACAGTAAAGAAAGGTACTATCGTCAGTGATAGTAAGCAGGGAGGATTTGACGATGAAGATTAATACCTTTTTTTATTCGATTAGGCAGGGAATCAAAAATATTTTCCGCAATAAGATGTTTTCGCTTGCGTCGATTGCGACTATGGCGGCATGCATCTTTATGTTTGGATTATTCTATATTATTATTACGAACTTTACTTCGACGGTACATTCGATTGAAGAGGGCGTATCGGTAACGGTCTTCTTTGACAAGGACTTATCACAAGATGAGATAAAGAGTATCGGAGACGAGATTACAAAACGTGCAGAAGTCAGCCGGATAGAATATGTATCGGCAGAGGAAGCGTGGGAAGATTACAAGCGCGTGTACTTTCAGGGAAGAGAGGAGCTGGCGCAGGGATTTTCCGGAGATAATCCTCTGGCGAACAGCTCGCATTACCAGATCTACTTAAATGATGTGTCAATGCAAAATTCTTTGGTAACCTATCTGCAGTCGATCGACGGCGTGCGGGATGTTAAGGAATCGGCCAAGGTTGCCAATACACTTACCGATTTCAACCGTCTGCTCGGATATGTGTCGGTGGGAATCATACTGATTCTTCTGGGTGTAGCAATCTTTTTGATCAGCAACACGGTCACGGTTGGTATCGCGGTCCGCAAGGAAGAGATTGGAATCATGAAGCTCATCGGAGCAACGGATTTTCTTGTGCGGGCACCGTTTATTGTAGAAGGTATGCTCATCGGACTGATCGGTGCGGCGATACCGCTTCTTTTGTTATATTTTATGTACCAGAAGATTATCGTGTATATTGCGGATAAGTTTAATTTTATCGGATCGATGATTGATTTCGTATCGGTACATACGGTGTTCAAAACACTGATTCCGGTCGCTGTCATTCTTGGCGTTGGAATCGGATTCATCGGAAGCTGCCTGACGATCCGCAAACATTTGAAAGTATAAGGAATACGGCCATGCTGATCAAAGCATGGCTTTTCCCTTATAATGAACGGTGTATCAAATACATAACGGAAGCCACAACTCATATAAATGTAGTATCTGGAGGTAGAAATGGATTATAACGAAGAGAATACACAACTTTATCAGACACCTGAAACGCCGCAGCCAAAGCCCAAAAAACGCAAAAGCTTCGGACAGGGAATGATACTCGGAATTGTCATTGGATGTCTGGTTCTGGGGATCGGCGGATTTGTGGGACTTGGTATTTATGCAAATTCGACAGGAAATTACCTGATCATCAGTCCGAAGGGGCTGACACAGACATCGGACAATCAAGTATTAAACCGTAAGGCGATTAAAAAGATCGAAGAGCTTCTGGCGTATATTGATCTGTATTATAATGATGAATATGATGCAGAGGATGTTCGTGATGCAATCTATAAGGGAACGATGAGCGGGCTCGGCGATCCGTATTCGGTTTATTATACAGCGGACGATTACAAGGATCTGCAGATTTCCACATCCGGTAATTATTATGGAATCGGAGCGGGGCTGGCACAGAATGCCAACACGATGGAAGTAAGGGTGTCCAAAGTATATGAAGGAACACCGGCCGAGAAAGCGGGACTTCAGGATGGGGATCAGATTTTGAAGGTGGATGACATTGAGGCGACCAGTATGGAACTGTCCGAGCTCGTGAAGAATATCCGTGGGGAGGAAGGAACGACCGTGCATCTGCAGGTCTACCGTGAATCTACGGAAGAGACGTTGGAATTGGACGTGGAGCGTGCCAACGTGGATCTGCCGAGTGTCAGCTGCGAGATGTTGGAGGATGGAATCGGCTACATACAGATCAGCGAATTCCAAAGCAACACAGCGAAGCAGTTTCAGGAGGCGGTAGAGAATCTTCAGGGACAGAATATGAAGAGTATGATCGTTGATGTGCGCAGTAATCCGGGAGGACTGATTACTTCGGTTGTTGATATCTTAGACCAGATTCTGCCGGAAGGAATCGTGGTATATACGGAAGATAAGTATGGAAAAAGAGAAGAATATACTTCGGACAGCAAGTGCATGAAGCTGCCGATTGCCGTACTGGTCAACGAGAACAGCGCAAGCGCATCCGAGATTTTTGCCGGTGCGATCAAGGATTACGATTATGGAACCCTGATCGGAACAAAGACGTTTGGGAAAGGCATTGTGCAGTCGGTTTATCCACTTGAGGACGGTGATGCAATCAAGATTACAACGGCCAAGTATTACACACCGAAGGGAAATTATATTCATAAGGTTGGTATCGAACCGGATATCACATTAGAGTACGATTATTCCGGACCGAAGGACAAAAAGTATGATAAGCAGTATGACAATCAGCTGCAGAAAGCGGTTGAGATACTGGAAAAGGAAACAAAGTGATTCGGAATCAATAAAGCAATTGCTTTAAGATTGGGAATCCGATACAATAGACAACAGATAGATAAGAAAATGAAATGGGGTGATTCTGTGGTAGAATTCGATAATTTTAAGAGCCAGCTGCTTAGCTACAAGGCTCCGCTGCAGGAAGTGAGGGATTCACTTTGACTTAGCGGGGAAAGAGCAGCGCATTCAGGAACTTGAACGGGAGATGGAGGCTCCGGATTTCTGGAATGATCCGGTCGTGTCGCAGGAAAAGATGAAAGAACTCAAAAGTCTCAAGGATGATGTGCAGACATATGCGCAGTTGTCGGAACAGTATGACGACATTGAGACAATGATCGAGATGGGATATGAGGAAAATGATCCCGAACTTGTCCCGGAGATTGCACAGATGATGGATGCGTTTGTTTCCACTTATGAAACGATTCGCATGAAGACGCTGCTGTCGGGCGAGTACGATAAGAATAATGCCATCCTCTCGCTTCATGCGGGAGCCGGCGGAACCGAGTCGTGCGACTGGGCGGCGATGCTTTTCCGCATGTATTCCAGATGGGCGGATAAAAAGGGCTTTTCGCTGGAAGTACTTGACTCTCTCGATGGGGATGAAGCGGGCATTAAGTCGATCACGTTTCAGGTAAACGGAGAGAATGCATACGGATACTTAAAGTCGGAGAAAGGTGTGCATCGTCTGGTGCGTATTTCTCCGTTTAATGCGGCTGGAAAGCGGCAGACATCGTTTGTATCCTGTGATGTGATGCCGGACATTGAGGAGGATGTGGATGTGGAGGTCCGGGATGAGGATATCCGCATTGATACATTCCGTTCGAGCGGAGCCGGTGGACAGCATATTAACAAGACTTCTTCGGCGATTCGAATCACGCATTTTCCGACCGGAATTGTTGTTCAGTGCCAGAATGAACGCTCGCAGCATATGAACAAGGACAAGGCGATGCAGATGCTCAAAGCCAAACTGTATCTGTTGAAGCAGGAAGAGAATGCGGCCAAGGCAGCGGGAATTCGTGGCGAAGTGACAGAAATCGGATGGGGAAATCAGATCCGTTCTTACGTCATGCAGCCATACACGATGGTTAAGGATCACCGAAC
This sequence comes from uncultured Agathobacter sp., assembly GCA_934316545.1. GTDB lineage: Bacteria > Bacillota > Clostridia > Lachnospirales > Lachnospiraceae > Roseburia. Next base: position 22,987 of record CAKRDT010000030.1, read on the forward strand.
CGGTGTGGAAAGCGGCAATGTGGATGCGGTCATGGACGGCGGTATTGATCCGTTTATCAACGGTTATTTGAAGTGGCTCAGCTTGGGCTGCCCGAAGTCAATGGAGGAGGAAGCGCAGTGACAACAGGCATGATCGTATTGGCAGTGGTCTTGTGCATCACAATCGGCGTCGGGCTTGGCATATGGGCAATCAACAGAAAGGTGAAACAGTTTTCGCGTGATCTGTTCGGCACAGAAAGTCTTGTGGATGGAATCAACCGGCAGGCGGATCTTGCGGCTGAGACACCAAAGTCCGTATCGGGCATGACAAGGTTGATGGAACCGCAGATCATGCGGGACTTTCCGGATTTCTCGTGGGAAGAATTTAAACATCGGGCAGAGAATATGCTGACTTCTGCGCTTCTTGCAATTACCAATGGGGATGTGATGACGATTCGAAACGCTTCCGATGCGGTGCGGGATCAGATTCGTAACCGTATCGAGGATGATGCTTCGGCAGGTGTTTGTGAAAATTTTGAACAGATCCGCATTCATCAGACGGAGATATCGAATTATCATAAGGAAAAAGGTACATGTGTGATCACGATTCAAAGTTCGGTTGAGTATTATTACAGCAAGATCAAGGATGGAGAAGTGATCGCCGGTTCCAAGGAGCGCAAGACGCAGACCAAATATAATACAGAACTGATCTATATACAGGACTGTGATGTCGCAGAGTTTGATCATGCGATCGGCATGAGTTGTCCGAATTGCGGAGCCCCGATCAAGACGCTCGGTGAAATGCGCTGTGAATATTGTGGCACCAAGGTGACGCCGGTCAACACGAAGGTATGGTCACTGCATAAAATATATGAAGTTGGTTTTCAACGTGTATAGTTTAGGCGTTTGCGAAGCTCTTGTGGCGGCGTGCTCCGGCTGGGCTGACCCGGTGGCGGGCTTCTACGCTGAACACGATTTTAGACAAAATCATTGAA
>CAKRDT010000031.1 GCA_934316545.1 uncultured Agathobacter sp.
CATTATAGCGTGATGTGTCAGTCAAAAAAATTACTAAAACATCACAACAAATTACACTCCTTGTTCAAAATGCAACTGCGGCAGAAAAAATTTGTATGAAACAAATCACGCGCGGTGAAATCTTACATTTACTTGTAACATAACACCGCGCGTCAATTATTTTATTCATAAAGTTAGTCTGTTTCATTAAATATGACAATCATTTTCTATAGCAACTAATTCCGTCTATTTTGTCAACCATTTAATCTAACCATTTTTTCTTACTATAAGACAAATATTTCAGATAAACATTTTTTAATATATAGATACCAGATTCCTAATACTATGCAGCAAATTTTTGTCGTGCATCAAATATGTTATTTCCAATACGCAGATACCGGATGCAAAAATAAAAAAGAAAATTAGCAGCAAACGTATTCAACCAACAGGATTTTGGACGGTACACTTTATCGAAGCTCTTTTCTGCGACTGCTCCTGCGTTCCATTGTTTCGGATAATTGCATTCATGTTTCATGTGAGGAAAAACTATCCAAAATTGTTGCAGGAGTTAATTCGCAGAAAAACTGAGAGAAAGTCGGTATCGTTCAAAGTCCGTCGGCTTAAAAACGTACTGCTAATTTTCGAATCTTATCTTATGAATCCGGTATCGTCCGTTTTCGAAAGGCTATCCGATCACGGCAAACCCGAATTTGTCGGATTTAATCGTCTGCTTCTTCATCGACCGTTGTATTATAAACCTGACGTTTTCTAGCCATAACATCGCTTTCAAGGTATTCGTCATAAGTAGATACCTTATCGATCATGGTTCCGTCTGGAAGGAACTCGATGATACGGTTTGCGGTGGTCTGCACAACCTGATGGTCACGACAGGCAAACAGGATGACACCAGGGAATTTAATCATACCGTTATTTAATGCGGTAATGGATTCCATGTCCAGATGGTCGGTCGGCTCGTCGAACATCAAAACGTTGCTTCCCATAATCATCATGCGGGAGAGCAGTACACGTACCTTCTCACCACCGGAGAGTACACGCATTTTTTTGACACCGTCTTCTCCTGCAAAAAGCATACGTCCAAGGAAACCACGCACATATGTTGCATCCTTGATCTCGGAGAACTGTGTGAGCCAGTCGACGATCAGTTCGTCCGTGTCGAAGATAGCGGTATTGTCCTTCGGGAAGTACGACTGGCTTGTGGTTACTCCCCATTTGTAAGTTCCTTCATCCGGTTCCATTTCGCCGGCAAGAATCTTAAAGAGAGTTGTCTTGGCAAGCTCGTTTCCACCAACGAAAGCAATCTTGTCATCGTGTCCGACGATGAAAGAAATGTTGTCGAGGACTTTGACTCCGTCGATCGTCTTGCTGATTCCGTCAACAGATAATACTTCGTTACCAATCTCACGGTTCGGACGGAAATCAATATAAGGGTATTTACGGCTGGAAGGGCGAATGTCGTCCAACTGAATTTTTTCCAGAGCACGCTTACGTGACGTTGCCTGCTTGGACTTAGAAGCATTGGCGGAGAAACGGGAGATGAACTCCTGTAATTCCTTGATTTTTTCTTCTTTCTTTTTATTGGCTTCCTTCATCTGGCGGACAAGAAGCTGACTCGATTCATACCAGAAATCATAGTTTCCGGCGTAGAGCTGAATCTTGCCGTAATCCATATCAGCAATGTTGGTACATACTTTATTTAAAAAGTAACGGTCGTGGGATACCACGATGACCGTGTTCTCGAAGTTGATCAGGAATTCTTCAAGCCATGCAATTGCATCGAGATCCAGATGGTTGGTCGGCTCATCAAGAAGCAGGATATCCGGGTTGCCGAATAATGCCTGTGCAAGAAGAACTTTGACTTTGACAGCACCCGGAAGGTCTGCCATCTGTGTGTAATGATCTTCGGTTGGAATTCCAAGTCCGTTTAAGAGGGTTGCAGCATCTGATTCTGCGTTCCATCCGTCCATATCTGCAAATTCGGCTTCGAGTTCACTTGCGCGGATACCGTCTTCGTCGGAGAAATCTTCCTTCATATAGATGGCGTCTTTTTCCTTCATGATATCATAAAGTCTCTTGTTACCCATGATAACGGTATCTAATACCGTAAATTCATCGTATTTGAAGTGGTCCTGCTGCAGGAATGACAGACGCTGTCCAGGAGTGATCACAATCTCGCCGCTCGTCGGTTCGAGCTGCCCGGATAAAATTTTTAAGAATGTTGATTTTCCGGCACCATTTGCGCCAATCAGTCCGTAACAGTTCCCTTCGGTAAATTTGATGTTTACATCTTCAAATAAGGCTTTTTTGCCCAATCTTAAGGTGATATTATTTGCACTAATCATACGAAAACCTCATTATTTCTTCAATTCATTTAGTCACGAGTTCTATTTAAACATGAAAAGTCCTTTATTTCAAGCAAAAAACACTTTATTATAAGAAAAAACGCATTCTTATTGGAAAAAGTCAAGAAAACTGCTATAATAGAATTAATTATCAGGTGGATTGGGTGGACAAATGGATTATAATGAATTGATGGGGGTGGATATTCCGATTGCAGCGGCGATTGCTACATGCGGAAATTCCATTAAAATTGAGATGGTTAATGCTGAGTTCGTACGTCTTTTTGGATATACGGAGCGAGATCTTGCGCAGATGGGAGCCGAGAACATGATCTCGAAACAGGATATCTACTTACTGGAAGAGACGGTTGCTCAGGCCGTGCAGGGAAAAAGGGTGGCGGATCAGGAGGTGCGGATCCGGCAGAAAGGGCATGACTTTTTCTGGGTACAGGTCAGGTGCAGCCGGCTGACCTATAAGAATGCCTTGCCGCAGCTGATTTTTCTGTTCTGGGATATTCATGCGCAAAAGTCCAGCGAACTGAAACAACAGCTTTTGACGCAGAAATATGAGATGATGGAAAAATTATCTCAAGAGTATCCGTTTGATCTGGATGTGCCGAACTGGAGGATGCTGCGCTCCCGGCGTCTGATGGAACTGAGAGGGGAATTTGAAGCACAGGATCAGTATTATCCTGTCGATGAAGAAGTGAAACTGCTTTTCCTTGCGGATCAGGATCTGTTTCTGAAAGCGATGTATGAGGCTACACAGACGGAGGTGACAGGAACGATTGATACCCGGTTTAATGTGAGCACGGAAGAGGATGTGCCGTGTTATCAATGGTTCCGCACATACTACCAGAGCGTAAAGGATGATATGGGCAATATTGTGCGCATTATCGGCCGAAGCTTTAATATTGACAGGGACAAGGCTTTGCAGGAAAAAGTGCGCAGAGATCCACTGACAAAACTTTTGAATAAGTTGGAGATCCAAAGAGAAGTTACGTCATATATTGAAGAGAATCCATCGAGCACCAATGTCATGTTTTTGATTGATATTGACAATTTCAAAGGAATCAATGATAATTTCGGGCATACATTTGGTGACACTGTGATCATGGATGTTGCCAATCTCATAAGAAGCCAGTTCCGTGTGGATGATTTTGTCGGACGGGTTGGAGGAGATGAGTTCCTTGTCTTCATGAAGAACACAAGTGTGGAGAAAGCAAAGGAGAAAGCACAGAGACTATGTGACGTTCTGTCGCGGGAATACAGTGGTGAAAATGTGAATTATCGCATTTCTTCAAGTATTGGTCTGGCTGTGTACCGCTCGCCGCAGGATACCTATGCCGGTCTGTTTGAAAAAGCTGATCATGCAATGTACCGCGCGAAACAGAGCGGAAAAGATGGCTTTGAACTGGCTGGCGTAGCGGATGTCGGACAGACGCGCAATGAAGCAATCCGCATAGACAAAAGAGAACTGATGGATCAAAAGGATCAGGAGTTTCTGACTTTTGCAGTCAGTCTGATGGCTCACGCAAAGAATCTGGAAGGCTCACTCAATATGCTGTTGAAAAAGATTGCGGATCGATATGATCTGGATTTTGTGGCTGTCTTTGAAGAGGATGAAGTGGATGAGCATCTGACGATGACCAACTATTTTGCAAGACGCAAGCTGATTACGGAGAATCGGGTTTTTGCCAAGATGCATATGAAGAATGTGCGGATTGAACCCGGACAGTGTGTGATTCTGACGCATGAACAATTGGTAAATGCCGGACATGTTTATCCGGATGAAGATGGTCTGGATGTGAAAACGAATGTGTCTTTTTCTGCGGTAATCGGTAAGTTTGAGTATATCGGTGACCGTATCGGAGAAGTTATGTATCTGACCAGAAATGAACAGAAACAATGGTCGACGAGCGAGATGGCACTTTTTAAGGAACTGACCCGTACTATGGCAATCTTTGTATCGTTGCGATTTCGGATGGATGAGAGCCGTGCACAGATACAGAAGATACAGATGAGAGATCCGTTGACGAATCTGTATAATCAGGAGTCCTTCCGCCGACAGGTCGCCAAAGTGCTGGCACAGGCAGATCCGGATAAGGTATATGCAATCGAGTATCTCGATATCAATAATTTTGGTTATGTCAATGAAAATTATGGCTATAAGGTTGGTGACAGCATCTTAAAGATGCTTGCAGCAGATGTGTCGAGCCAGCCGTATTTTGTGGCCGGCTGCCGTTTATATTCGGATTTCTTTTTGATTCTTGCTGCGGATGAAAGCAGTGAGATGCTTGAAATGCATTTGCAGAAACGTAACCAGAGATTTACAAATATGCAGAACCACCAGTATCCGAACAGCGGCATGGGTGTGACAGTGGGTGTGTATATTTTCGAAAATACCAAGATTGATTTTGATCAGGCTATGGAAAATGCGAATCTTGCATGGAAGAATGCAAAACAATCCGGCAAGAAACAGATTATGTTTTACACGCAGGGACTCCGGTCCATGCGTGTGGAAGAGCAAAAAGTAGTCGGAGAGTTTTTTGAAGCTTTGTACCGTGATGATTTTCAGATGTATCTGCAACCGAAATTCTTCCTTGGCAAGGAGTTTATTTATGGTGCCGAAGCTCTGGCACGCTGGAAGAAACCGGACGGAACCATTGTCCCACCTGCCTATTTCATTGATTCTCTTGAAAAGATCGGCTATATTACGGAACTGGATTTTTATATTTTTGAGGAAGTGCTTAAGACACTCGATAAATGGAACCGCCAGAAGAAAAGAAAAATTATTATTTCAACAAATTTTTCGGGAAGACATTTTGAGGGTACCGGCGAAGAATTTTTAAATCGTATCGCTCATGTTATGTCAAAATATACGGTGCTTCCAAGCAATATTGAGATTGAGGTTACGGAGGGGGTTCTGGTCAAGAATGTGGAGGTACTCAGGCATTGCCTGAACCGCTTGCGTGATATGGGGTTCCGTATTGCGATCGATGATTTCGGAACCGGTTATTCTTCGCTTTCCATGCTGGCAGATATGCCATCGGATGTGATCAAAATCGACAAAAGCTTTATTAATGTCGGAATGACGGATCAGAAACTGAAACTGTTGTACGAGATTGGTCGCATGGTTAAGATCCTGGACAAAGACATCATTATTGAAGGCGTTGAAACAAGGAAACAGGAGCAGCAGCTGATCGAGGGGGGATTCGAGTGCGGACAAGGCTATTTGTGCAATCGTCCGGTGCCTCTTGGAGAGTTTGAAAGGTTGTATTTGTAAAAATACAAAAATGGTGTCGCTAAAACTTGATTTTTGGCGGCATTCATTTTATATTATTAAATTAGAGACATTCTGATTCAATGTCTGATTTTTAATACGTTTGAACATTAAATTAAAATAGGAGGACTAATTCATGAAACGTTCAATGAAAACCATGGATGGAAACCATGCAGCAGCTCATGCTTCTTATGCATTTACTGATGTTGCAGCAATCTATCCTATTACTCCTTCATCTGTTATGGCTGAGGCTACAGATGAGTGGGCAACCGCAGGTCGTAAGAATATTTTCGGACAGACCGTTCAGGTTACAGAGATGCAGTCTGAGGCTGGTGCAGCAGGTACTGTTCACGGATCTCTTGCAGCCGGTGCATTAACAACTACTTATACAGCATCACAGGGTCTGTTACTGATGATCCCTAACCTGTACAAAGTAGCTGGTGAGAGACTTCCGGGCGTATTTAACGTATCCGCTCGTTGTGTCGCTACACACGCACTGAACATCTTCGGTGATCACTCAGATGTATATGCTTGTCGTCAGACAGGTGTTGCAATGCTTTGTGAGTCATCCGTACAGGAAGTTATGGACCTTACTCCGGTTGCTCATTGTGCAGCAATCAAGGGAAGAATTCCATTCATCAACTTCTTCGATGGATTCCGTACATCTCACGAGATTCAGAAGATCGAGACATGGGATTACGAAGACCTTAAGGATATGGTAGATATGGATGCAGTTGATGCTTTCCGTAAGAATGCATTAAATCCAAATCATCCGGTAGAGATGGGATCTGCTCAGAACCCTGATCTGTTCTTCCAGTCAAGAGAGGCTTGCAACTCTACATATGACGAACTTCCAGCTATCGTTCAGGAATACATGGACAAAGTTAATGAGAAGATCGGCACAGATTACAAGTTATTCAACTACTACGGAGCAGCTGATGCTGACCGCGTAATCATCGCTATGGGATCTGTTTGTGAGACCATCGACGAGACAATCGATTACCTTATGGCTAAGGGTGAGAAAGTCGGCGTTGTTAAGGTTCGTCTTTACAGACCATTCGTTAAGGAAGCATTAATCGATGCTATCCCGGATACTGTTAAGAGAATCGCTGTATTAGACAGAACTAAGGAGCCGGGTTCCCTTGGAGAGCCTTTATACTTAGACGTTGTTGCAGCACTTAAGGGATCTAAGTTCGATCAGGTTACAATTACAAGTGGTCGTTACGGATTAGGATCTAAGGATACTACTCCTGGACAGATCATTGCAGTATACAACAATACAGAGAAGCCAAGATTTACAATCGGTATTATCGATGATGTTACAAATCTTTCCCTTGATGTGAAAGAGAATCCTGTTACTACACCGGAAGGAACTACAAACTGTAAGTTCTGGGGTCTTGGTGCAGACGGTACAGTAGGTGCCAACAAGAACTCTATCAAGATCATCGGTGATAACACGGATATGTACGCTCAGGCATACTTTGATTATGACTCTAAGAAGTCCGGTGGTGTTACAATTTCCCACTTACGTTTTGGACATTCTCCAATCCGTTCAACATACCTGATTTCACAGGCGAACTTCGTAGCATGTCACTGTACAGCATACATCTACAAGTACAACATGGTTCAGGATCTTGTTCCTGGTGGTACATTCCTGTTCAATACACAGTGGTCAGTCGATGAGTTAGACGAGAAGTTACCTGGACAGGTTAAGAGATATATCGCTGAGAACAACATCAACTTCTACATCATCGATGGTGTTAAGATTGGTAAGGAGATCGGTCTTGGTAACCGTATCAACACTGTTCTTCAGTCAGCATTCTTCTCACTTACTAAGCTGATTCCGGAAGAGGAAGTTATCAAGCTTATGAAGGACGCAGCTACAAAGTCTTATGCTAAGAAGGGTGACGATGTCGTTAAGATGAACCATGACGCTATCGATGCCGGTGCTACAGCATACGTTAAGGTTGACGTTCCGGAGAGCTGGAAGAACTGCACAGATGATGATTTCTCTGTAGAAGTTAAGGGAGATAACAAGGAAGTTGTTGACTTCGTTAAGAACATTCAGCAGAAGGTTAACGGACAGCAGGGTAATACAGTTCCTGTATCTGTTGTTAAGAAATATGAGACAGGCTGGACTCCATCCGGTACAGCAGCATACGAGAAGCGTGGTGTAGCAACAGACGTTCCTGTATGGGATGCTACAAAGTGTATCGAGTGTAACCAGTGTTCTTATGTATGTCCTCATGCAGCAATCCGTCCGGTTGCTATGACAGAGGCAGAAGCAGCTGCAGCTCCGGAAGGAATGCAGATGAAAGACTTGAACCAGATGCCTGGATACAAGTTCGCAATCGTTGTATCAGCATTCGACTGTACAGGATGTGGATCTTGTGTAAACGTATGTCCGGATAAGGTTCAGGCTATTACAATGACTGGTTTCGAAGCACATGAGGATGAGCAGAAGTACTTCGATTACGCAGTAACACTTGAGGATAAGGAAGACGTTATCGAGAAGTTCAAGATCAATTCCGTTAAGGGATCTCAGTTCCGTCAGCCATTACTTGAGTTCTCAGGAGCTTGTGGTGGATGTGGTGAGACACCTTACGCTAAGTTGATCACCCAGTTATTTGGTGACAGAATGTACATTGCAAATGCTACAGGATGTTCTTCAATTTGGGCGAACTCTTCACCTTCTACACCTTATACAACAAACAAGAAGGGACATGGTCCTGCATGGTCTAACTCATTATTCGAGGATGCAGCAGAGTTCGGATATGGTATGTTACTTGCTCAGAGAGCAATCCGTGACAGATTAAAGAACGAGCTTGATGAGATCGATGCGAACACAGATAATGCTGATGTTAAGGCTGCGATCAAGGAGTGGAATGATACATTCGCTTCCGGCATTGAGAACGGACCGGCTACTGAGAAGTTAGTAGCAGCATTAGAGGCTTGCGGATGCGATGCTTCTAAGAACATCTTAAAAGAGAAGGATTACCTCGCTAAGAAGTCCCAGTGGGTATTCGGTGGTGACGGATGGGCATACGACATCGGATTCGGTGGTGTTGACCATGTACTCGCTTCCGGTAAGGATATCAACGTAATGGTATTCGATACTGAGGTATATTCAAATACAGGTGGACAGTCTTCTAAGGCTACTCCTACAGGTGCGATCGCACAGTTCGCAGCTGGTGGAAAAGAGACAAAGAAGAAGGATCTTGCAGGTATTGCAATGAGCTACGGTTATGTATATGTAGCACACATTTCTATGGGTGCTGATATGAACCAGTGTGTTAAGGCTCTTGCAGAGGCTGAGGCTTATCCGGGACCATCACTTATCATTGCTTACGCTCCATGTATCAACCATGGTATCAAGAAGGGTATGAGCAAGGCTCAGACAGAGGAGAAGTTAGCAGTTGAGTCCGGATACTGGTTCAACTTCCGTTACAACCCAACACTTGCTGCAGAAGGCAAAGATGCATTCTCATTAGACAGCAAGGAGCCTACAGGTGATTACCAGGCATTCTTAAAGGGTGAGAACCGTTACGCTTCTCTTGCTAAGTTCAATCCTGAGAGAGCAGCAGAGCTGTTTGCAGCATCTGAGCAGAACTCTAAGGATCGTTACGAGCACTTAAAGAAGTTAGTAACTCTTTACGCTGGTAAATAATTCATTGAACGTCATATAGAGCTATGATATTGAGCAGGAAGCTTCGGCTTCCTGTTCTTTATTTTTGTTAAAAAACAATTTGTGATATTGTGCAATGTTGACAAAAATGAGAAAATATTTCAATAATGATGAGAAAAAATGTACAGTATGCTAGAATGGAAACAAGTTCATGCAACAAATTCTGGCGATTTTCAATCATGGGGAAATTGAATGGGATCAGGATGCAGCAACAAATACAGGAGGGTTTTTACACATGTTGGAGCAGTCATATTATGACAAGGCTGACGAGATCATTGCGGCGCATGGCGCGGTGAAGCAGTCATTGATTCCTGTGATACAGGATATTCAGGCAGAGTATCGGTATCTGCCACCCGAGCTGCTGAGCTATACAGCGAAGAAGCTTGGAATCAGCGAGGCAAAAGCGTACAGTGTTGCCACGTTTTACGAGAATTTTTCCTTTGAAGCAAAAGGAACATACATTATCAAGGTTTGCGATGGTACAGCATGTCATGTGCGCAAATCAACAGCAATTCTGAATAAGTTGCGGCAGGAGCTGGGGCTTACGGCAGAGAAACATACAACGGACGATATGATGTTTACGTTGGAGACTGTGTCGTGTCTCGGTGCGTGCGGACTTGCACCGGCTTTGACGGTCAATGATAAGGTTCACCCTGCTATGACCCCGGATAAGGTGACCGAATTAATTCAGCAATTGCGAAATGGAGAAGATGTATGAGGATAGCGTCCAGAGAAGATTTACATGAAGCTGCCCGTCTGGCGGCAGAGGAGATGAAAAGCCAGACAAAACGTATCTTGATCTGTGCCGGTACAGGATGTCTTGCCGGTGGTTCCGAGAATATATATCATAAGTTAAAAGCTTTGGCCGAGCAAAGAAGCGATGTAGAGGTTGAATTTGGACCGGAGATCGCACATGTCGGTGTGAAACAGAGTGGCTGTCACGGTTTCTGCGAGATGGGTCCGTTGGTGCGCATAGAGCCTGCAAATTATTTGTATATCAAAGTGAAGGAAGAGGACTGCGAGGAAATCTTTGAGGAGACGATCGTCCACGGCCGTCCGGTGGAACGACTTCTCTACGAGCTGGACGGTGTGCGTTATCCTCAGCAGGAGAGCATTCCGTTTTATGCGAAGCAGACGCGTCAGGTGCTTAAGAACTGCGGACATATTGATGCGGAGAATATCAATGAGTATTTAGCGGTAGGCGGATATCATGCTTTGGAGAAAGCATTGTTTGAGATGACACCGGAAGAGGTTGTGCAGGTTGTTTTAGATTCTAATCTGCGCGGCCGAGGCGGTGGAGGATTCCAGACCGGATACAAGTGGAAACAGGTTGCAAGACAGCAGGAGAAGATCCGCTACGTTGTCTGCAACGGTGACGAGGGTGATCCGGGCGCATTTATGGATCGAAGTGTGATGGAAGGTGATCCGCATAAAATGATTGAGGGTATGATCATTGCCGGGTATGCAGTAGCTGCGCAGGAAGGCTATATTTATGTGCGTGCGGAGTATCCGCTTGCTATTAAGCGTCTTCAAGTAGCAATCGCTCAGGCCCAAGAGAGCGGGCTGCTCGGCGATCATATCATGGGATCCGGATACAGCTTCCGCATTCATATTAATCGCGGCGCAGGAGCGTTTGTGTGCGGAGAGGGAAGTGCGCTTACCGCATCCATCGAAGGAGAACGCGGCATGCCTCGTACGAAGCCGCCGCGCACGGTGGAACAGGGACTGTTTGCGAAGCCTACCGTGCTGAATAATGTGGAAACATATGCAAATGTTCCGCTGATCATAGAACATGGTGCTGAGTGGTATCACCGTCTCGGAACTGAGACGAGTCCGGGAACAAAAGCTTTTGCATTGACCGGAAGCGTGAAAAATACAGGGCTGATCGAAGTGCCGATGGGGACGACACTCCGTGAGATCGTATACGATATCGGCGGTGGCGTTAAGGGTGATGTTCCGTTTAAGGCAGTGCAGATCGGAGGACCGTCCGGTGGATGTCTCGTTACACGCAATCTGGATGTTCATCTGGATTTCGATTCCTTAAAGAAGCTTGGAGCCATGATCGGATCCGGTGGTCTGGTTGTTATGGATGAGAATACCTGTATGGTTGAAGTGGCACGCTTTTTTATGAATTTTACGCAGAATGAAAGCTGCGGAAAATGTGTTCCATGCCGCGAAGGCACGAAGCGGATGCTGGAGATCCTGGAGGAGATCGTTGCAGGAAAAGGTACATTGGAGGATCTGGATATTCTGCAGGAACTCGGCGAAGCCATCACCAATACCGCATTATGCGGACTTGGTAAGAGTGCGGCACTTCCGGTACTCAGTACATTGAAAAACTTTAGAGAAGAATGCATAGAACATGTCGTGGATAAGCGATGCAGGACAGGAAACTGTCAGGCGATGCGCCGTTATGTGATCGACCCGTCCAAGTGCAAGGGTTGCTCAAAATGTGCAAGAAATTGTCCTGTGAATGCCATCTCAGGCAAAATCAAGGAAACGTTTACCATTGATGCAAGCGTATGTATCAAATGCGGTGCATGCATGGATAATTGCCCATTTTCAGCAATTAGTACAGAAAATTAAGGAGGGGTTTCATAAATGGATTATATTACGATTGATTCAAAATGCGTCCCGATTGAGGGCGAGAAAAATGTATTGTCGCTGATCCGTAAAGCAGGAATTGATCTGCCGACGTTCTGCTACCACTCCGAATTGTCCATCTACGGTGCGTGCCGTATGTGTGTGGTAGAGGATGACAGAGGGCGTGTGTTTGCATCCTGCTCGGAGCAGCCAAGACCGGGAATGGTCATTTATACAAATACGAAGCGTATTCAGAAATACCGGAGACTGATCATTGAACTGCTGTTGTCTTCGCATTGCAGGGATTGTACAACTTGTCAGAAGAACGGTATGTGCGAGCTACAGAGTCTGGCGTATCGCGTTGGTGTGCATGCCGTAAGATTTTTAAATACGAAGAAGCAGCAGCCGCTTGATATGAGTTCACCGAGTATTGTGCGTGATCCCAATAAGTGTATCCTATGTGGTGATTGCGTGCGGACCTGTGAAGAGATTCAGGGAATCGGAGCGATTGAGTTTGCAAACAGGGGATCCAAGACGGAAGTTATGCCTGCATTTAATAAAAAACTTGCGGAGACGGACTGTGTCGGATGTGGACAGTGCGCATCGGTATGCCCGACGGCGGCAATATCGATCCGTACCAATGTGACACAGGTCTGGGATGCAATCGATGATGACAATATCCGCGTGGTTGCGCAGATTGCTCCGGCGGTACGTCTTGCGGTTGGAGATCATTTCGGCATTCCGAAGGGAGAGAATTCTTTTGGAAGACTTGTGGAGGCACTTCGCATTATGGGATTTGATGAAGTGTACGATACCAATCTGGCTGCGGATCTGACCGTTATGGAAGAGTCGGCAGAGTTTGTGGAACGATTACAGTCCGGCGAAAAACTGCCGCTTTTTACATCGTGCTGTCCGGGATGGGTGAAATTCTGCGAGAAAAAGTATCCGGAATTTGCACTGAATATTTCCACCTGCCGCTCGCCACAGGGAATGATGTCGGCGGTAGTAAAGGAATATTTTAAGGAACGCGATGCCGAGGATGGCAAAAAGACGTTTGTTGTATCGATCATGCCGTGTACCGCAAAGAAGGGCGAGATCCTTCGTGAGGACAATTTTACGGACGGCACTCAGGATACGGACTGCGTACTTACGACCGTTGAGATTATCCGCATGATCAAGGAAGTAGGAATCTCGTTTGAAAAACTTGCGGGAGAGGCTGCGGATATGCCGTTTTCCATTGCATCCGGCGGTGGTGCAATCTTCGGTACGACCGGAGGTGTAACGGAAGCTGTGCTGCGTCATCTTGTGAAGGATAAGAACTATAAGTCATTAAATATGATTGCTTTTTCCGGGGTACGAGGAGAGGATGGATTGAAAGAGACTTCCGTGAATCTTGACGGACGAGAGGTCAGGATCGCAGTAGTACATGGGCTTGCCAATGCAGGAAGGCTTCTTGATGACATTAAGGCCGGCAGAAAAGAATATGATTTTGTCGAAGTGATGGCCTGCAGACGTGGCTGCATCATGGGAGGTGGTCAGCCGCCACAGGCCGGAAGCCGCACGAGAAAGGGACGTATGGAGGGAATCTACAAGGTGGATGCCGCATCAAGCATCCGGTTCCCGGATGAGAATCCGATCGTGAGACAATTATATGGTGATTTATTAAAAGGCAAAGAGCACAAGCTGCTGCATAGAAATCTGTAATCATGATACCGTCAGTCTGCCGGTGAGGCGGGCTGGCGGTTTTTCTTTTTTTGTTGTATCCATTTACAAAACAGGTCGATAATGATACAATATTCTGAGAATTTGTTACATGGGAGGAATACGATGGCTGGCTTATTGCTGGAGTTGCGCAGACAGCTTGCGCGGAATCGACGACAAACTACATATCATAAGCCGAATGTATACACATTAGAGCCACGGAATGAGTGCCATGTAACAGAATCGGTGAAAGAGATGACGCAGGAATTACCGAAAGCGGTTTTGGATGAACCGAAGAATGGAAATACTCAGGAAAGGAACGTAGGAGTCGTGAGCAAGGAAGATTTCTTACTTAGTCAGATTGATGAATTCAGAGAGCGTGCAAAGCAGTTGCAGAGCTTGTTAGATACGAAGGAGACCGAGGCACAGGAGCTGCAGACATTGGTGGATGAACGCCAGGAGAAGGCCGATGCTTTGGATCAGATCTTACAGGAGCGTCAGGAGAAAGCCGATGGACTCACGATCGAGGTTGAGAAGCAGATCGATTCCATTATTGCCAAGGTTGCGGCCAAGATGGATGAGATTGAGGCTACCATGAAGGATGATGTGGCGGATGGTAAGCGTTTCAACGAGGAGAAAGCTAAGGAATTAAAGGAATCTTTAGAGCAGGTACAGGAGCAGCTTACGGTTGTCAAGAATGATCTCTCCGAGAAGGTCCATTCCGAGAATGTAAAGTGTTACCGCAATGTGCAGGATCTTTTCCGCAGCATGGATGAGAAAGTAGATCGTCTGACACTGATCGAGTCGAAGATGACACGTACACAGGGACTGGTTACAGTATCGCTTGTGTTTGGAATATTAAATTTTGGTATACTGATCGCCTTATTGCTGATGAATTTGGGCGTTTTAGGGTTATAAGTTGAACATATATGCAATTCTCTGTTTCAGGGAATTGCATTTTTGTCCTAAGGGATGATGATTGATTGGGGCGGAAAAATAAAAGAAATGAGAGTATCAGTATGGATAAGAAGAAAGTATGGGTCGTAGGACATAAGCATCCGGATACGGATTCCATCTGTGCAGCGATCGCTTATGCAAATTATAAGAATGCACTTCGCGAGGCAGAGAATCCGAACGAGAATATCGAGTATGTGCCGAAGCGTGCGGGAAGCATTAATGCGGAGACTATGTATGTGCTTGAGCGGTTTAAGGTAGAAGCACCGAAACTGGTATCGGATGTCGGAACGCAGCTGCGTGATATCCGCATGCGTAAGACGGAAGGCGTCAGCAGTCACATCTCCATGAAGAAAGCATGGGAGATGATGAAAATCCTTGGCGTTGTTACGCTTCCGGTTGTGCGGGAGAATAAATTGGAAGGATTGATCGTGACCGGCGATATCGCGAAATCCTATATGGATGTATATGACAATTCGATTCTTTCGACCGCGCGCACGCAGTATAAGAATATTATAGAGACTCTGGAAGGACAGCTGCTGACCGGCAATGAGCATGCCTACTTTGTCAAGGGCAATGTAGTGATCGGCGTAGGTACGCCGGAAGTCCTTTCTTCGGCAGTAGCTACGGATGATCTGGTTATGATCGGTGATCGCGAGGAGTCGCAGCTTTTGTGCATTGCATCGAATTGCAGTTGCATGATCGTGACAAACGGATATGAGGTGAGCCGGGATGTGATCGAGGCGGCGAAGGAGAAAGAGGTCGTTGTGATCTCCACGCCGTATGATACCTTTACCGCTGCCCGTCTGATCAATCAGAGTATTCCGATCAAGCATTTTATGACGAAGAAAGATATTGTACACTTTGATGTGGACGATTATGTTGATGAGGTGCGCGAGGCGGTAGCAAAGATTCGTCACCGTGACTTTCCGATCCTTGATGAAAATCAGAATTATGTAGGAATGTTTTCCAGACGAAACCTGATGAACACACAGAAAAAGCAGTTGATACTGGTGGATCATAATGAGAAATCGCAGGCGGTTGCCAATATTGATGAGGCGGAAATCCTTGAAATTATCGATCATCATCGTCTGGGAAGTCTCGAGACGATGGCTCCGGTATATTTTCGTAATCAGCCGCTTGGTTGTACGTCGACGATCATCTATCAGATGTATCTGGAAAAAGGCGTAGAGATCAACCCTCAGATGGCGGGGATCATGTGTGCCGCAATCCTGTCGGATACACTGATGTTTCGCTCGCCGACCTGTACAGAAGTTGACCGAAGTGCAGCACTTGCGCTTGCCAAGATCGCAGGCGTGGAAGTGACTGAACTTGCTTCTGCAATGTTTGAGGCTGGAAGCGACTTTGATAATAAGACAGAAGATGAAATATTAAACCAGGATTTTAAAATCTTCCATTCCGGGAACATCAATTTTGGTGTGGCGCAGATCAGTGCGATGGGGCGTCAGGAATTGGATAAAGTACAGGAACGTATTGCACCGAAACTGGATCAGCTTCTCGGAGAGAAACAGATCCAAATGGTATTTGTGATGCTGACGGATATATTGAACGAATCGACAAATTTGATCTATCGTGGTGCGGATGCGGCGCAGATTATTGAGAGTGCATACAATTGTGAATCTTCGGAAAGCGGAGTGATGCTCAAAGGTGTGGTATCGCGCAAGAAGCAGTTAATTCCGGTGCTGATCAATACGATGGCGGAGCGTCAGGCGTAAGGAATGATCACGGATAAAGAAAACGAGAAATGCAAGTCCATTTTTGGATTGACATTTCTCGTTTTCTATTTGCGCAAGGCAATGGCAGCGTTCTTGTTTGTGCCGGAGCAATGCGACTGCCACATGGTGGTTTATTCGTTTGGAAGCGTGTTTTGCTGATGGAACTGTTCGCGCGGTGAACAGCCGAAATTTTTCTTGTAAGCGCGGGAGAAGGTTGAGTAATTTCGAAAGCCACATTCGTAACATACATTTGTGATCGGATCTCCCTGCCTGATTCGTTCGCGTGCAAGCAGAAGACGTTTGGTGGACAGATAATTTCCAATCGTATATCCGGTTTCCTCCTTGAAAGCATGCATCAGATGATAGCGGCTGAGATAGAAGGTTTCAGCCAAAAAATCAATGGATATGTCATCTGTTAAATGCTCATTTAAGAAATCGATAACCTCGATCATTTTCTTGTTCGATGAGGAGTTGGTCAGATACTCCACACCGTTGTGAATTGCTACCCGGTTGAGCTGGATCATAAACTCAAGGAATAATAAATTACGGTACAGCGCGTTTGCATATTCATTGGAATCGAGCGACTGTTCCAATTCGCGTACGATCTGTCCGAGTTTGGTCGTGCCGAATGCAGGTACACGTAAGACGTGAGACTGCTTCTGATGCGCCTCAATCAGACACTGTGCCAGATCATATTCCGAGGTCCGGTAGGTGTTCAGATAATCCTTCGAAATATAGATGATAATGCGCTCGTACGTTGCGGTATCATGGAGGATGGGACGATGGACTTCGCCTGCCGGAACGAATACAATGTCGTCCGGTTTCAAATCGTAAGTGCGTCCTTCCACGCAGTAGGAGACATTTCCTTTCATGAGTAACAGAATTTTATGGAAATCATGAAAGTGAAAGTCGATCGGAGTCATGCCTTTATCCCTGAGGTGAAAAATCTTAAAATCGCTATTCAGATATCCTGTTTTTTCATATTCGTTCATCATATATAAAGTTTACTATGAAGGCACACAATTTGCAATATAGAAAGCACTTAGGATGTTTTCAGGATAGAAAGTGCGAAGTATACTATAGTATAGTACAAAGAATATAGATAAAAGGTTGGCATATAGCAGCTTGCCGGAAAGCGGATGGATTTCGGAATCGATAGGACTTTAGGAAGCAGGAGGAAATGATATGAAATTTACGAAGATGCATGGATGCGGGAATGATTATGTATATGTGAATTTGTTTGAGGAAAAGATGAAGGATCCCGCAAAGGTTTCGATCGCGGTCAGTGACCGGCATTTTGGAATCGGATCGGATGGACTTATTACGATCGGACCTTCCGATGTGGCGGATTTTCGTATGAGAATCTATAATGCGGACGGATCGGAAGCGGAGATGTGCGGAAATGGTATTCGATGCGTTGCAAAGTATGTGTATGACCATAAGCTGACGGATCAGACACAGATTCGCGTGGAGACGGGGGCGGGAATCAAGACGTTGGAGCTTACCGTGGAAAATGATAAAGTTACACTTGTCCGTGTGGATATGGGAGAGCCGATCCTGACACCTTCTCTGATTCCGGTTGTGGCGGATGGCGAGCGTGTTGTGGATGAGCCGATTGTGGTGGCCGGCAAAGAGTGGAGAATGACCTGTGTATCTATGGGAAATCCACATGCGGTGTTGTTTGTAGATGATGTAGAACATTTTGAGTTGGAAAAATACGGACCGCTTTTTGAAAGGCATGAGCGTTTCCCGAAGCGGACCAATACAGAGTTTGTACAGATTGTATCGAGGAGCGAAGCAATCATGAGAGTATGGGAGCGTGGCTCGGCGGAAACATGGGCGTGCGGAACCGGTACATGTGCGACCGTTATGGCGTGCATTTTGAACGGCTGCACCGATGACAGTGTGTTAGTGCATCTGCGCGGCGGCAATCTGCGTATTGATTATGACCGGAAGAGTAATCACCTGTTTATGACAGGCCCGGCAACGGAGGTGTTTGAAGGGGAAATTTTTATTAAGTAGGCTGCATAAAGAAATGGTATAAGTGTACTTTATGATATGAGCCATTTCAGATTACAGTAAACGGATTGAAATATACAGTGGTTTGATAGAGGAGGAAAATAAAATGGTACTGAAACAGTTAGTGGAAGAGATGAAATACGAGGTGTTGGCAGGCAGCGTCGATACCGATGTTACAACACTTGTCTATGATTCGAGAAAAGTGGAAAAGGGATCGGTGTTTGTATGTATCAGCGGAAGCGTCAGAGATGCGCATGAATTTATTCCGGATGTTATTGCAAAAGGCGCTGCAGCGATCATTGTCGAGAAAGATGTAGAACCACAGGATGGAGTGACATATCTTAAAGTAGAAGATTCGCGTCTGGCACTGGCGTGCATGTCTGCTGCGTATTTTGGCCACCCGGCAAGAAAATTAAAGACGATTGGAATTACCGGTACCAAGGGAAAGACAACAACCACATATATGGTAAAATCCATTCTTGAATCTGCCGGTATCCGGACCGGTTTGATTGGCACGATTGAATCGATTGTCGGTGAAAAACGTATTCCGTCTGCAAACACAACACCGGAGTCTTATCGTGTACAGGAATTGTTCCATGAGATGGTAGAAGCGGGATTGGAAGCGGTCGTGATGGAAGTGTCCTCGCAGGCGCTCATGCTTCACCGTGTATCCGGATTCATGTTTGATATTGGAGTATTTACAAATCTTGAACCGGATCACATCGGAGAAAATGAACATAAAGACTTTGCAGATTATATGCATTGTAAGAGCCTGCTGTTTCGGCAATGTAAACTTGGAATCTTTAATGGTGACAGTGAACATCTGCAGGGAATCCTTGAGGGACATACCTGCAAAGTGGAAACTTTTGGATATGGCAAGGGCAATGATCTCGTTGCAGATGGCGTAGAATTAAAGAAAGAGCATGGAGCACTCGGTGTGCGTTATCATGTGAGCGGTTTGATGAACTTTGATGTCGAAGTGAATGTGCCGGGAAGTTTTTCTGTTTACAATTCTCTGACCGCGATTGCAATCTGCCACCATTTTGGCGTGGATGTAGAGAAAATTAAGCACGCATTACTTCATGTCAGTGTTAAAGGAAGGATTGAGATCGTTCCGGTGACCAAACGTTATACGATTATGATCGACTATGCGCATAACGCAATGTCTTTAGAGAGCCTGCTTACAACGCTTCGCGAGTATGAACCGGGGCGCCTGGTATGTCTGTTCGGATGCGGAGGAAACCGTGCAAAGTCCAGACGATATGAAATGGGCGAAGTATCTTCCCGGCTTGCAGACCTTACGGTTGTTACGTCCGATAATCCAAGAAATGAGGAACCGATGGATATCATCAACGATATTCTTGTCGGTGTGCATAAGGCGGATGGAGAATATGTTACGATTCCGGATCGTAAGGAGGCAATTGCATATTGCATGAAATATGCACAGGACGGAGATATTGTGGTGCTGGCAGGAAAGGGACACGAAGATTATCAGGAAATCTGCGGAGTCAAGCATCATATGGATGAACGCGAATTGATCGCTGATATCATAAAAGAAAATCCTGATTTGAATTTATAGTTGGAGGGGATATATGGAACTGTTTCGTGGTGCTGGAGTTGCATTAATTACTCCGTTTCATGAAGACAAAAGCATAAATTATGAGATGCTGGAGCAGCTTGTTGAACGCCAGATTACAAACGGAACGGATGCACTCATTGTGTGCGGATCAACCGGTGAGCCGGCAACGATGAGCGAGGAGGAACGTTTATCAGTCATTTCCAGAGTCATTAGCTGCGCCAAACATCGGGTGCCTGTTATTGCAGGAACCGGCAGTAACTCGACGGAAGGAGCCGCTTCCTTTACCCGCAAGGCAGCTGAACTCGGGGCGGATGGAATGCTTGTTGTTACGCCTTATTATAATAAGGCGACACAGAACGGATTGTATGAGCATTACAGAGCGATTGCTACGCAGACCGACCAGCCGGTTATTATGTACAATGTACCGTCACGGACGGGATGTAACCTTCTGCCGCAGACGGCGGCAAGAATTGCACAGGATTGTCCGAATATTGTGGGAATCAAAGAGGCAAGCGGCAATCTGTCGCAGGTCGCACATCTCGCAAAATTGACGCAGGGGCGTTTGGCAATTTATTCGGGCAATGATGATCAGATTGTTCCGGTTCTGTCATTGGGCGGTGTGGGAGTTATCTCGGTATTGTCCAATGTAGTTCCGAAAGAAACACATGAAATGGTCGACAGTTTCTTAAATGGAGATTTGATAACTGCAAGAAAACTCCAATTAAACTATCTTGATCTGATAGAAGCTTTGTTTTCAGAAGTGAATCCAATTCCGGTGAAGGCCGCGATGCGCCTGTTGGGATATCCGGTTGGAGGACTCAGACTTCCACTTACGGAACTTGAGGAAGAGCATTATAAAGAACTTACGGAAGTTATGGATCGACATCATTTACTCTGATTACGGATGATCAGACGATGGGAAGATTGCCGATTTTATGAATACACTTCTGTGAGAGATGAAAGAATACGAATGATGATATGCAGAGTATAAAGGAGAAACAATGGGAAAACAACATTGGAAGCCGGGGAATATGCTCAATCCGGTACCTGTGGTTATGGTATCCGTTACGGATAAAGAGGGCAAATCAAATATTATTACAGTTGCATGGGCAGGTACGGTATGTACGAATCCACCGATGGTCTCTATTTCCGTGCGGCCATCACGCTATTCCTACCAGATTTTGGAAGAAACCGGTGAATTTGTAATTAATCTGACGAATGAGTCGTTGGTAAAGGCTTGTGATTATTGTGGGGTTGTCAGTGGAAAAGATGTAGATAAATTTCAGAAAACAGGACTGACTCCGATTCCTATGCAGCATGTATGCGCGAGGGGAATCAAAGAAAGTCCTGTTAACATGGAGTGCCGGATTACCGAGAAGCGCGAGCTTGGCAGCCACACGATGTTTATCGCAGAAGTCGTCGGCGTAACGGTTGACGATGACTATATGGATGAGACCGGAAAATTTCATATCAATGAATCCGGACTTGTTATGTATTCGCATGGTGAATATTTCGCCCTTGGTAAAAAACTTGGCAAATTCGGATATAGCGTAAAAAAGAAATGAAAATTTATTATTTGAGCAACATATCCATCAGATATGCGTACACATCTTCATTCTGATTTTTCCAGTTGTTACAGATTGCTTCTGCCTGTTCCTTGGTGGAAACAGAAAGTGTCAGATCAATGATCGTGTTGCTGTCGGAACGAACCTGACAGCGCACGGCATATTTTTGGTTTGTCGTTTTATAATAATCTGCAAGAATCGAATTCTCCTGACGAAATTCTAATTGGTTTTCTTCGAAAAACCGGATTACATCGGCTTCAATTCCATCATTGATCTTATCTTTAAAGAACCCCAGAGTCTCTTTTCCCGCAGCGGTCAGAGTGTACTGTGTGTTTGAGTGTGTGGATTCTGCGAGAATCAGATTGGTATCGACGAGATCTCCAAGCACTTCCTGTACCCGAAAGTAATCGGTGTATTCTTCATTTAAGAAAAAGTTGGAGATCTGTGTATTGGTCAGGGGAAATCCGGCCTTACTCAGCATGTATAAAATTGTAAGTTTATAAATCGTAAATGGTTCTGCCATGTGTTATGTCTCCTTTTTATGTTGATGTACGGTAGGCGTTTGCGAAACTCCTGTGGCGGCGTGCTTCCGGCTGGGCTGACCCGGTGGCGGGCTTCTACGCTGAACACGATTTTAGACAAAATCATTGAATTTGCGAAAATC
>CAKRDT010000032.1 GCA_934316545.1 uncultured Agathobacter sp.
GTCTAAAATCGTGTTCAGCGTAGAAGCCCGCCACCGGGTCAGCCCAGCCGGAGCACGCCGCCACAGGAGTTTCGCAAACGCCTATTATATACTATGATTTCCTAAGATATCTTTATCCATGCATTCCGTTATATGCAAAATAAAGTGTACGCCTGCTTTCGCTGTATAGGGACTCCAATGGAATTTCCTGTACAATAAGAAACAGCCTTGTACACAAGACTGTTTCTGGTTCAATTTCATTATATCAATTATAACACGGTTGAATACTTTTCAAAACCCTAAAAATACTATTCAAACAAAACAACTTCCTCTATCATGGTTCCTTTATTTTTACTTTGATAAAATATTTTCACAGTGTTCACTGATCCCGGATTATATCAGGATAAGCTTACTCACTCAGACTGAATCTTGCAACGATGTCATCCATACTTGTTGCCTGTGCAGACAACTCCTCACTGGTCGCGGATGTCTCCTGTGCCGTTGCTGAATTCGCCTGAATAATGTCTGCAATACGTGAGATTCCTGCATCAGCCTGCGACATAGACTCAGCCTGCTGATGGCTCACTTCTTCAATACCTCTTGCACTATCAGCTAACAGACGGATTGCATCCACCACCTGTACTAATACATGCTCAGTACTCTCGGCTGCCTTATTACCAACCTCAATCTCATGAATAGATGATTCGATCAGTTCTTTTGTATTAACCGCAGCCTTCGCACTCTGCTCCGCAAGAGTTCTGATCTGATCCGCTACCACCGCAAAGCCTCTTCCGGCATCCCCGGCTCTGGCAGCCTCAATGGAGGCATTCAGCGATAAGAGGTTGGTCTGACTGGCAATATCTTCGATTTCTGTAATGACAGAACCGATCATCTGGGATGTCTCATTGATACGCTTCATTGCCTCAACCATGACATCCATCTGCTTACGGCTCTCCTCTGCTTCACCGGCAACACGCTCCGCCTCCGCACATGCCTTATTGGTCTGTTCTGCAGTACTACTTAATCCGTTTGTGATCTCATCAATTGTAACCTGCAGCTCCTGCGCTGATGCCGCCTGATCGGTTGCTCCCTCTGCCAGTGCCTGCGAAGCCTCTGCCAGATTCTGTGCGCCCGCAGATACCATATTGGAGGAATCACGTACCTCCTTTAAGCTCTCGTCAATCTGCTTCTTCGTAGCATTGAACGCATCAAGAAGATTACGGAACTCTCCAACGTATTCTTTCTCACAGGAGGAACTGATAGTAAAGTTTCCTGTGCTCATCTCATTTAACAGGCCTTCCAGATCTGCAATGATAAGAGTCAGCTTATCCGCCATATCCACCGTAGACTGAAGCATCTCTCCCACTTCATCATGATTCCGGTACTCCGGGAACGGAGAACTCAGATCGCCTTTTGAAAAAGTCTCCAATCGTTTAGCAAGCTGATCCAGCGGGTTAGCGATCGTCTTAGAAATCTTACCGCCGATCCTGATCGCAATAAGGCATGATATTACGATAATAACACCGATTGCCACAAGCATAACGATTCTGACAACAAATAATTTTGCCTGCGTTGCGTCACCCTTTTTCACATTGACCGCCATCAGATCCTCGAATTCTTCATCCACAGCCTGATATGCCGGTGTCAGGTCATTGAAAGCGATCTCCTGTGCTTTCCTTGACATCTCGGAATCTGTTGTAGCACCAAGTTTTAACACTTCGGCATCTATTTCAAGATATTTATCCAAAGCTTCTACTATATGCTCATATTGTTCTCTTTCTTCCTTACTGTTGAGCGTTTTTTCAATGATCGGAAGTTGTGCTTTTAATGTTTCTACCGACTCATCATGCTTCTTCACGATTTCATCGATCCGATTCTTCTCCTCATAACCGATCGCGCCCCGCACAGCGCTGCGCACCTCTGCAAGCTCCTTCATTGCAGTTGCGATATCTCCCTGCGGAAAAGCATTGTAGGTTAATACGTTGTCATACTGCCACGATACTACAAATAACAAAACTGCGGCAAAAACCGCAGCTACACTTGCAATAATAACCGTGACCAATGAACTCGTTGTCAGCCTTTTTTGAATTCTCATTTTCTCCAGTTTTTCCATAGCATGTCCCCCTTACCTAATAAAACTATCTATGCACCGCATAGAAAAACTTGCTCTAAATATTATACCGCTTTAGCACATAAAAGGCAATCAATACCCCCCCCCGAAAATATTTAAAAACCAGCAAAATCGCACGTTTTCTAAAAACTAAAACAACAGCAATAAAGCATAGTCACATTTTACCTTTGTACATGCTATGAAGAAGGAATACGAGTACATATCCAATCTTATGAGCGAGGAAACTGACTTCTGGTTTGACGGACAGATAGATCGGCTGATAGCAGCAGTGGCTAATAAAAGACAGGCTATCCTCTATTGTTTTAGAGGATAGCCTTTTACATTCTTACATATCACCAGAGTATTCAATACCCCATTCGCAGCGTAATATTACTTATGGTCATACATTCTTTTTGTTATATGCATAGTATAAGTATCTTGCGATTTCGCCACGTGTACATATGTGGTCATCTCCGCCAAATTTATGGTCACCATTATCGGCAATTATGCCTTTTTCCTGAGCCCATGCAACTGCATCTGCGTAGAAAACATCCTTTCTGAAGTCGGTGAAGGTGCTGTTCTTCTTCGCTGCAGGTGAACCTACACTCTTCCACACATAATAAAGTGCATAGCCTCTAGGTACTCCACGCTCAGCATCCAACGAACCATAGTCGATGATATGATTCTTCTGTGCCCAGTAAACAGAACTATAATAAAAGGCAGATCTGTCAAGATCCAGAAACAGATTGCCGGAATCTTTCATTCCCTCTCTTGGCGAACCATTCAGGCGATGAAGTGCATACAGAATTTCACCCTTCTTAACATAAGTATCCGGTCCAAATTCTTTTTTGTTTAAAGGAGTGATCAGCTTGTTTTTGGCTGCCCATTTAACAATGTTCTTGTCTTTGGCGGAAACATCTGAATAAGTGTACTCGCCTGCTGTCTGTTTCACTTTGATCTTAATGGTTTTCTTGGAAAAAAGATTTAATGCATATCCGCCTTTGACCTTCTTCATATAGTCAGTATTAAGTGGCAGATAGCTCTTTCTTCCGGCGCTGTCTGTTGCGATAAGGTATGCTTTCTCCATATCTGCAACGCTTTTAAAAGTAGTCTTGCCTGTACTGGTTGTGTATTTCACGATCGGATTCTTTCTTTCCGCAAAAATCTGTACCCCGGCATGTTTACAGGTACCGATTCCAATATAATTCCATCTTGGATTTAAAATGTTTCTGCGATGTCCCTCACTGTTCATCCAGCCAAGCATCGTTCGTTCCGCTGTGGCAACAGTATTTTCAGTACATAGATAAATGTTTTCTCCGACATTTGTTTGTCCGAATTTTCCTGATATCGCAGTCGAGTACATGCTTCCATCAGGTCTCTTGTGCGGTTCCAGCTTATAGTTTGCACATTCCTTGCCTCTGATGTCACAAGCAGCCTGAAGCGGTGCAACCATCGTTACCAGCTGCGCACCCTTTTTTGCTCTCTCCCTGTTAACTTCCCGAAGGATCTTCCACTCTTCTCTGGTTATTGAAATTCCCTTACCCGGCCAGTTAACAAGTGCCGGGATTGTTGCATCACACCCCGCTTCTCTTGTTTTACCTTTTAAGGTTAAAACAACAGATCCCTGAATCGTACCATTATAGTCAAGAGTTGCATCACGCTTATAGAAACTATCGCTGATCTTACAGGTACTTCCATTTTTTACTGCTTTCTTTGCTGCAGCAAGAATCTGCTCCTTGGTTAGATTGTTACTGACTTTCAGGGCTTTTATCGCCTTGCATACAAGACTCCAATCTTCATCAAGCCCCGGACTTGACAAGTCCTCCTTCTTCGGAAGCTGTTTGATCGTTGCTGTAAGCGGTTCGGTACTTTCATCAGGTATCAGTGTGCCATTAATCGCCACATAGAAAGTGATACTTCCCGCATTTGATTCCGTTGCCGCATTAAATTTCTGTCTATAAATTTCAATTTCACTATCCTGCATATTCTTAGGCAGCTGCTCGTAGACAAAAAACATCAAATCTCCATCACTGGTTTCATTCTTTGCTTCAAAGCTTTCCAACGCCTTACGGATAGTGTTTTCTAAAGACGCGTCACTTGTCCCTGCAAAAGCGACTGACATACTGCTAAAAGCCATGACAAATACCATGACCATACTTAGCATCGGTAAAAATATTTTTTTCATGATCGATCCTCCCAAATTTTTTATTTTAATTGTACTACGTTGTTTGAAAACCGGGAGATGATACGCACGAATTACATGCTATATGACATAAACGACAAATATCTAAAAACAAACACTGCCTTAGTGCCTTACTGTTTCCGTCACCAAGACAGTGTTTGATTCTTTTATACAAGAAAACTCTTGCCTCATTTATTCCATTATAATAAATCAGCGATCCCACTTATCACACAATGCATTAATCTGATCCGCAAACTTCGCAAGATCCTTGTTTGCCATACCCTGACACTTCTTGATGACAGCAATCAGACGCTCACCGGCGATCATCAGGCGGTCAAATACGCCGGAACCTGCGCGGTATACACCCTGTTTCTTCTTCTCGACAAGCTCGTGGCTTCCCTGTGCCGTCTGTTCTCCGGTAATGAGATCATACTCATCGCCGCTGTACGGAGCCACTGCCGGAAATCCGACATCACTTGTCACATGCTCGGCGAACTCGACTGCGGTGCTCTCCTCGCCATGCACAATAAACACTTTCTTCGGTGGCTTCTCAAACGCAGAAATCCACTCGGTCAGATGATCTCTGTCCGCATGGCCGCTGATACCCGGCAGATTAACAATCGTTGCTTTCACATGAATCTCCTCACCGAACAGTTTCACCTTCTGGACTCCATTGAGAAGGGAGTGACCAAGCGTTCCCGGCACCTGATATCCGACAAACAGGATCGTAGAATCCGCTCTCCACAGGTTGTGCTTTAAGTGATGACGGATACGGCCGGCCTCGCACATGCCGGATGCCGAAATGATCACCTTGGACTTTGCATTCACATTGATCATTTTCGATTCATCACTTGTGACCGCAACTCTTAGTCCGTCAAACCGGATCGGATTGACCCCCGACCGGATCAGTTCAAGTGCATCGTCATTGAAACAATCTGCCACATTCTCATGGAAGATGTTCGTCGCTTCCACGGCAAGCGGACTGTCTATGTATACCTCGAAATTCGGATATTCCGGAAGCAGCCCTTCCGTCTTGATCCGCCGCATATAATAAAGCATCTCCTGCGTACGTCCAACGGAGAATGCCGGAATAACCAGATTGCCCCCCTTCGTAAAGGTTGCATTGATCACCTTGGCAAGCTCCACTGCATAATCCGGAGGGGTTTCATGGTTTCGATTACCGTATGTAGACTCCATGATTACATAATCCGCATCCTTGATAAACTCCGGATTCTTGATGAGCGGCCGGTTGTGGTTTCCGATATCTCCGGAGAAAGCAAGCTTCACCGTCTTGTCATCTTCTGTCACCCAGATTTCAATGGAAGAGGATCCGAGCAGATGTCCCGCATCGACAAAGCGAATGGTCAGTCCCTCACAGATTTCAATCTTGTCATGATACTCACACGGCACAAAATGTTCGAGCACCCCCTGTGCATCTTCCATGTTGTACATCGGTGTCACTTCCGGCTTGCCGGCACGTCTTGCTTTACGGTTTTTCCATTCTGCCTCAAATTCCTGAATGTGTGCAGAATCCTTGAGCATAATGTTACACAGTTCACAGGTGGCCTTTGTTGCAAAAATCCTGCCCCTGAATCCATGATTGTATAACAATGGCAAAAGACCCGAATGGTCAATATGCGCATGTGTCACAAACACGTAATCGATCGTTGCCGGATTCACCGGGATCTCCTGATTCACATACAGATCCGGTCCCTGCTCCATACCACAGTCTACCAGAAAATGCGTTTCCCCAAACGACACATAGTGGCAGCTTCCCGTCACCTCACGGTCGGCGCCTAAGAATTGTATCTTCATGATTCGTCCCCCGCTTTCTTGTCTGCCGGTTCTCATGCGATTGCCCGACTGACACAGATCATTCCATGTGTTCTTCTTCTGTTACCTTCTCCCCCACGGTGGGCATAGGTAATGATTTTCAGTTACTATTGTGATAGTTGCACAATTTTTACGATTTCCTACAACTATTTATGTTTATTATACCATACATTGTAATGAAATCCACTAATTTTTCTGTATTTCTTTCCTGAGTCGTATCATAATCTTTTTTTCCAGACGTGATATGTAGGACTGCGAGATACCAAGCAGATCCGCCACTTCTTTCTGGGTCATTTCAGTGCCCTCTTTTGTACCGATACCATATCTCAGACAGATGATTTGTTTCTCGCGTGCCGAGAGACTTTCCAGTGCTTCCCGGAGCAATCGGATGTCTGCCTCGTTTTCCATATCCCGATAAATAATATCCTCATCCGTTCCCAATATATCCGACAGAAGCAGCTCGTTTCCGTCCCAATCCACATTGAGCGGTTCATCGATCGACACTTCCAGTTTCACCTTGTTATTGCGGCGAAGATACATCAGTATTTCATTTTCAATGCATCTGGATGCATAGGTGGCAAGCTTGATCTTTTTCTGCGGATTGAACGTATTGATACCTTTGATCAGGCCAATGGTTCCAATGGAGATCAGATCTTCCACACAGATTCCTGTATTCTCAAACTTTTTTGCCAGATAGACAACCAGACGAAGATTGTGTTCAATCAGCATCCTTTTGGCATCTTCTCTTGTGAAATCCTGCTCAGTCAGCTCATCTTGTACAAGCGCAGTCAGGCACTGGCTCTCCATATCACGCTCCAGAGGAGGCGGAAGAACATCCGCTCCTCCAATATAAAACACTTCCTCCTCCACCAGCAGAAGACGTATCCTCTCTATCTTTTGTCGCAACAAACGCATTACCTCAAACATATTTCTACTATCCTTTCTACTATTTTATAATCATTAGGTGATCGCAAAAATTCTATGGCGGCGCGCTCGGGCTCGGCCGGCTCTGCGGCTGGCTTTTGCGTTGCCACTTGTTATCCAAAATCAGGAATTTGCCCAAAATCTCCATTTGGCTCCTTTTATGATTTCTGTCCGCTCAAGCTTAGACAGGGCACTTTGGTTGTTCGCCTGAACACAGAATGCGTCCGAGTGATTTCGTGTCTGCCTTAATGGACGTCCGAAGGAAACGTGCCGCCGCTGGGGCAACTGTTTGAAGCACACAACACGGAGGCGTTCCGATACACTTGAAGCGAGTTTGTCCGCGGCGGCTCATATCGACTTCCTGAGGACGTCCATTTAGGCAGACTAGAAATTGCGAGCGCATCTGTGTCAGACGGACAGCCGAAGCGCCACTGTCGAAGCGTTGCTCGGACACAAAATTTGAGCCAAATGAAGATTTTACAAATTCAATGATTTTGTCTAAAATCGTGTTCAACGCAAAAGCCAGCCGCAGAGCCGGCCGAGCCCGAACACGCCGCCACAGAAGTTTCGCGATTCCCCATTATGATCATACATTCCGATGCCTTATAGCAGGTGCACAGCACTGTTTAGGATGATCTGATAATCGGTACTACGAAACAGTCCCTCCTGCGCACATCCCATCCACGGATTCACATAACAAACCGCTTTGGTGCCGGATACCACTTTCATCCTCTCCACCTGCGAAACACCAATCTGCCCATCCTTTGTTCCCAAAGCACAATACCGTATCGACTTTTCCTCGCTCTCATAAAGCCCCAATCCCAAAAACAGCTCCCGGCTGATGATATGCACCGGTTCCCCCGAATCCGGCATCTGTAATCGATTTCCGGAATCATATAGTCCGGTGCACAAGACTTCCTTGCCGCAATGTGTTAACACAACCTTTACATTCTGTGCCTGCCGATGCATATTACCGATCAGATTCCGGACCAGAACATGCGCAGCCAGAATCGATAAGATTGCAAGATACCAGGTAATCCCCGTCGTACCGGTCCATAAACAACCGGTCGATACAATCCCGTTTACAATGACCATCGACAACCAGCTCAACAAAATCCGCCGGATCCATTGGCGTATACTCTGTTTTCCAAAAGCAACCGCAATCATAAGAGGAACGATTACCACCAGTGTTACCACGACATATGTAAAAAAAGAAGCAATCACAAGAATGCCTGCAGAACACACGGCTCCGAGAAGAGCGGCAAGGCATCTCCGCACGCAGCGCCTTGCGCCGTTTATATCACATAATATATGTGTCAGGGATAATACGATGAGATTCATCAGAAAGTTTTGTTCTACGAACAAATCCATATAGAATACATAAATAAAAAATCACCTCCTGTCCCTGCCATTATAAGGAAATATTCCTTCATAATTTGGCAGAAACAAGAGGTTATAATTCAAAAACTATCGTCCGGTTTCGACAAAAGAATTATCTTTTGGAATTTTTAAGAAAATCCGGGATATTGATTTCAACAGGCTTAACATTGCTTGTTGGAGGAGTCGGACGGTTGATTCCGATACCAGGCATCTGGGAAGAAGCCGGCTTAACATCAGAAGTAACCGGTCTGTTTGTAACCGGAGTACTTGCAGCGGTACGATTCAAAAGTCCCTGAGTCGCAGAAGGACGAGTCGCACTCTGTGTCGGATAAACCATACGGTTACCGATTCCGGAAGCAGCTGCTGCCTTAGGTACTGTATTCTCAAGTCCGGTTGCGATAACCGTAATGGTAGCTTCATCCGTCATCGTCTCATCGAACTTCGCACCGAAAATAATATTTGCATCCTCTCCCGCAAGATCCTGAACGTAGCTTGCAGCGTCGTTTGCATCCATAAGAGAGATATCTCCGGAAATATTAATGATAACATGGGTTGCCCCATTGATCGTTGTCTCAAGAAGAGGAGATGCCACAGCGAGCTTAACAGCCTCAATTGCCTTCTCATCCCCCTTGGCACTACCGATACCGATATGAGCCATACCCTTGTCCTTCATAACCGTCTGTACATCCGCGAAGTCAAGGTTAATCAATGCCGGCAGATTGATCAGGTCTGTAATTCCCTGCACTGCCTGCTGCAGCACTTCGTCAGCCTTCTTTAAGGCATCCGGCATAGAAGTGCGTCTGTCTACGATTTCAAGAAGCTTATCATTCGGGATAACGATCAATGTATCTACGTTCTCCTTCAGTTTCTCAATACCGGACACGGCGTTGATCATACGCTTCTTTGCCTCAAACTTAAATGGCTTGGTAACAACGCCGACCGTCAGGATTCCCTGCTCCTTGGCAATCTTGGCAACCACTGGAGCCGCACCTGTACCGGTTCCGCCACCCATACCGCAGGTAACGAACACCATGTCTGCTCCCTTGACAGCTGCCGATAATTCTTCAGCGCTCTCCTCTGCGGCCTTCTCACCGATCTCCGGCTGGGCACCTGCGCCAAGTCCCTTTGTCAGCTTCTCACCAATCTGAATCAATGTTGGAGCCTTGCACAACTGTAATGCCTGCTTATCGGTATTTACCCCGATAAATTCAACTCCACCTATATTCTCGTCAATCATGCGGTTCACAGCATTATTTCCGGCTCCACCTACACCAATTACAATAATTTTGGCACTTGTGTCTGCCTCTGTTGTCCGAATCTCCAGCATGGTTCTTCCTCCTCTTTCTCATCCCATTAAATTTCTTTCCATCTATCATCCGCCCCAGCGACGGATCATCGGTGAAACGCATCCTAAAATGATGCCTGTCCACCTGCGTAACTGCTTTCTGACGGGTTCTGTGAAACATTAAAATGTTTCATGCTTGCCCATATAGACTATAATATAGTTTTTTTCTGAAATAATCAACATAAAATTGTGATTTTTTGCATTTATTATTGCTTCTTCTTTTTCGATGCTTTCTTCTTCGTCACTTTTTTATCAAACACAATATTTGTCGTTTCTTCCGTCCAATTCTCTAAATGTAGTGTTCCTTCAAGGTTTTCGATGCTTGGTTTAATCTTTGCCAGACGCTCGACTTTCTGTGTCAGCAGCTCAAGCGATCCCATCTCAACCTTCACTTTTCCGTATGCCAGCACCGGCTCGTTTCTGACGCCGTATGTAACAGAATCCGGGATCAGCCGGTTTCGTTTCAAAGCCTGTGTCAGTGTTAGGATTTCACGCAGCTTTGCACTTCCAATCGGAAGTTTCTCATATAACACAACTTTGTCACAGTCAATGCCGATAATCTGTGGCGTACCCTCGATTACCTTTGACGAAGTCTCTACCACGAATCCGTCTTTGTCGAAATAAGCATTCTCATCGATCGATGCGATATACAGATAACCCATCATGCCTTTTTCATAGACCTTGATATGCAGCGTCTGCGGATCCTTCAGGGTAACCTCCATCGTATCGACAAACGGGACTTCCTTGGTATCCACAAACCGGTACTTGAGAAATACATACAACGAATTCCATGAATACTGATCATTGAGCACCGCCTTCTCGATCACTTTCGCATCGTAAAGTTCGTTGCCTTCCACCTCCACTTTGCCGACGCGGAACACTTTGATCACAATCAGTGCCGCAGCCGCGATCACAAGCAGAAGAATCAGCAGCGCGATCAGTATTCTCTTTCGTTTTCGGGCTCTTCTACGTTTTTCTTTAATCATTTTCCACTTACTCCTGCCACATTACTCGATCGACGCAAGCCGTATTCCCTTCGATACACTGAGGGCCAGCCCCATCTCTCCCATCAAAAATACGATCGAAGTACCTCCGTAACTGATAAAAGGCAGGATTACACCGGTATTCGGGATCGTATTGGTAACGACCGCAATATTCAGGATGACCTGAATCGCAATATGTGACATGATGCCACTCACGATCAGTGCCCCATACAGATCCGTCGCATTATTCGCAATCACCATCATCCTCCAGAGAAGAAGGACGAAAAGAAGGATCACACATACCGCACCAAACAATCCAAGCTCCTCACAGATAATTGTAAAAATCATATCATTCTGGGATTCCGGCACATTTCCCATCTTCTGCAGACTCTCTCCGAGGCCCTTTCCGAAAAGTTTTCCGGAACCGATCGCATACAGACCCTGCATCGTCTGATATCCCTTATCGCCTGCCGTCTCCGGATGAAGCCACGCATCCACGCGGTTGCCCCGGTATCCCTCGATTGCAATCAGTCCGACAACGCCCACCACACCGGCTCCCGCAAGTGCAAAGAAAGGCTTATACTGCGGATTTGCCACAAAAAGCATGCAAAATGCAATACCAAAGATAATGACCGCCGTACTCAGATTACCGATTGCAACCACGCCAAGGATCGGTACCAGATAAACAAAGACCTTGATAATCCCGGCAGTCCTGCTCACTTCTTTCGTATGCTTTTCGATCAGCACCGCAAGGAAGATAATGATTGCAAGCTTTGCGAACTCGGAAGGCTGGAAACTGACCGGTCCAAGATTCAGCCAGCGTGACTTACCGTGGGAAGCTCTCGTCAATCCGGGAATCGGGAACAATACAAGCGCGCACAAAAACAGTGAGCCGATATAGGCCAGAAAATAGAAACGCTTCCATAAATGATAATCGATTTTGGCCATCATCCACATAAAGACCGCTCCGATCGCCATATTACGAAGCTGCAGCTTCAGATAATGCGCACTGTCACCATAGGTATTTGCCGAGATATAAGAACTTGAGCTATACAGCATAACCAAACCGAAGCACAGCAAAAAGATGACGATGAAAAGCAGATTATAGTCCAGATATGTAGTTCCTTTTTGTTTTCGTTTCCTTCCAGCCACGAATCACTACTCCTTCCGATGTCCTACTCTTTCAGATTGCGTACGATATCTTTGAAAATCCGTCCTCGCTCCTCATAATTCGGAAACATGCCCCAGCTTGCGCATGCAGGAGAAAGAAGCACCGCATCGCCCGATACCGCATGATCATAACAATAATGGATTGCTTCCTCAAAAGTCTCGCACCGCACGGTATCCATAAATCCGTGTCTGTGCGCACACGCTTCGATCTTGCCCGCGGTCTGGCCGATCAGCACAAGCTTCTTGACTTTTCCGTCAAACGCATCGATCCACTCATCATACTCAGACTGTTTATCATATCCGCCGCCGATCAGAAGCGTCGGGCGGTTCATTGCACGGATTCCCTGAATTGCGGCATCCGGATTCGTTCCCTTAGAATCATTGTAAAACTTCACGCCACGCTTTTCCGTCACATACTCGATTCTATGCTCGACAGCCTGAAAGCGCTTCAGTACCTCAACAATTTTATCCATCGGCACCCCGAAGCTTACGCTCATCGCACAGGCAGCCATCACATTTTCGTAATTATGGCGTCCAAGCAGATTCAGTTCATTGACATTGATCACATGCTCCTTTTTGCCATCATGTGCATAGAAGATATCCTCTCCATCAAGATAGAAGCCTTCCTCAAGTGTTCTGTGACTGCTGAAATACACCACCCTGGCCGGAGCATTCGCGCCAAATTCACGAAGCACTTTATCCTCATAATTTAACACACACACCTGATCCTTCGTCTGATTTTTGGTGATGGATTCCTTCGTCTGAATATAACATTCCATCGTGTGATGACGGTTCAGATGATCCGGTGTAATGTTGAGGATTGCAGATACTTCCGGCTTAAAATCATGTGTGGTCTCAAGCTGAAAGCTGCTGATTTCCGCAACCGTCACCGTATCGTCCGTCATCGTTGCAGCCTCCGATGTATATGGAATTCCGATGTTGCCTACCACACGGACATCATCGAAATAGTTTTTCATAATCTCCCCTGTCAGGGCAGTCGTTGTCGTCTTACCATTGGTTCCGGTAATCGCGAGGAGTCTTCCCCTGCCAAAATAATAGGCAAGCTCGATTTCACCCCAGATAGCAACGTTCTGCGCGCGAAGACGTTCCACCATAGGAAGATCCGTCGGAACTCCCGGGCTTAATACCGCCACGCCAAATTCATGCATCTGTGCCTCAGTAAGTTCGCCGAGTATCATCGGTACATCTTTTAACATTGGTGCCTTCTCGTGAAACTTTTCAATATCCAGTTCCCTGTTGGCATCAAACAAAACCGTATCAATGTTTTTCTTAAGAAGCAGCTCCGCTGCTGCGATTCCACTGATTCCGGTTCCTACAACCAGAACCTTACTCTCTTCTAACTTCATGTCTTGTTCCTCCGTCTATTTGAAACATCAGCTCCGTTTCCGTGTCGGCCGGCTGACGCTATACATAAATGCATACCTGTTTAAGTATACGTTATTCCCTACTGTAATTCAAGATAGGGCAGAATGTTTTCAAATATTTCCCTCGCAACCGGTGCCGCAACCGTTCCACCGTAATAGATGCCGGAAGGATTGCGGATAATCACCAGTACCAGCACCTGTGGATCATCGGCGGGTGCAAATCCGAGAAACGAAGCGATGTATCGATTCGCCGACCTCGGCAGAGTCTGCGACGTTGCCGTCTTTCCACCGATGCTGTAACCTTCGATATAAGCTTTGTTTCCGCCGCCTTCCGAGACGACCTTTTCGAGAAGATAACGCATTTTCTCCGAAGTCTCTTTGCTGCAGATTTCCTGCTTCTGCCCATAAGTGAATTGCTCAATACAATGGCCCTCTTCATCCTCCACCTGTATGCCAAAATGCGGCGTCACACGGTTTCCCCCATTTATAATGGAAGAAACGGTTGTGGCTAGCTGAATCGGCGTAATCTGAAAGGACTGTCCGAAGGAGATGGTTGCAAGCTCCACCAATCCGATATTTTCACGTTTGTGCATAATCGTTGCAGCCTCACCCGGCAGATCAATATGCGTCTTGTCAAGCAGTCCGAATTGTTCAAAGTAATCATAAAACCGGTCTGCTCCGATCCGAAGTCCCACATTGATAAAAACCGGGTTGCAGGAGTTTTCGATGCCTTCCACAAAGCTTTCCGCACCGTGGCCGGTTGTCTTATGGCAGCGTATCCGCCTGTCCTCCACCACAATATAGCCGGGACAATGGAAGCGGTCCTCCAGTGAGACAACGCCCTCCTCCAGTGCGGCGGCACTTGTGATAATCTTAAATGTCGATCCCGGTTCATAGGTATCATTGATGCAATGATTCCGCCACATCTGGTTCAGATACTGTTGTTTTTCATCCGTTTCCTCATACTCACGGTACTGCTTTGTCAGCACAAACGGCTCATTGAGATCAAATTCCGGATAATCCACCATCGCAAGCATCTGACCGTTTTGGGGATTCATAACAAGAATACTGACCGAATCCGCCTCTTTCTGAAGGTATGCCTTCTCTGCGGCCTGTGCCGCAAAAAGCTGAATGTTCGAATCGAGTGACAACCGAAGATTGTTCCCGGCAGCCGGTTCCATCCTCTCCTCGCCGATATTGTCCACCTCCACCCCGCGTGCATCCGTCGTAGTCAAAATCTTCCCGTCTGTTCCCTGCAGATATTGATCATATACCGTCTCAAGTCCGATAATTCCCTGATTATCGCCACCTGTAAACCCAAGAACCTTTGACGCCAGATCATCATAGGGATATTCCCGTTTGTAATCTTCGTCGACTTTCACGCCATCATACCCATATGCAAGAATACGGTTTCCGGTCTCCTTATCGACATTGCTTTTGATCTTCTCAATGGAAGAATACTTTTCCACCCGCTTACGTATCCGTTCCTCCGGCAGCCCCAGCTCTTTTACCAGCATAGCGATCACCGCCTCCGGATCTTTGATCTGATTGTGAATGACCGAGATGGTACATACCGATTTGTTTCCTGCAAGCACAACGCCATTGACATCAAGAATTTTGCCACGTGCCGCTTTAATCCGCCGCTCTCTCTGCTGTAAGTCTGTTGCAAGACGAGAGTAATAATCTCCACGAAAAATCATAAGATATACTAAGCGTCCAAGCAACACACAGGCCGCCACAACCACAAACATACCAATTGCACATATCTTTTTACGGTGATAGGTTTTATTGCGTTCCACGACACATTCCTGCCACTGCTCTTTTTATACATATATGAAGGGGCGGATGCCAATAGAACACCCGCCGCTTATCCTATGTATTATTCTGTTTTCGTATCGGTCTCGCCTTTTTTTCTGACCGGCTTATGCTCTCCGGTATACTGCGCATTCACTCCTGTAACATCCAGTCCCTCGTTCTTTCCGGTCTTTTTCTCGTCCGGATAGATATTCATATACGGGAGAACCTCCTCCAAAATTTCACGCACAATATTCTGTGCAAAATAACTGTGCGACTGATCCGCAACATTCGGCTCGTTTACAACGCAGTAGATCACAAGCTGCGGATCATCATAAGGTGCAAAGCCCATAAAGGACACAAGGTATTTGCGGTCCTTACGCGGAATCTTCTGTGCCGTTCCGGTCTTGCCACCCATGGAATAACCATCAACTTTCGCAGTACCCGCGGTACCTTTGGATACGACATCGTATAAATAGTCTCGGATCTGGTCACTGGTGCTTTCAGAAACCGTCTGTTTGACTGCTTTAGGCTCAATCGTCGAGATCGTATTGCCGGACGCATCCGTAATCTTCGTCACCAGATGCGGCTGATAATAGGTTCCTCCGTTGATCAATGAAGAAAACGCACTCACCATCTGGATCATCGTACAGTTATAATTCTGCCCGAATGCATTCGTTGCAAGGTCAATCGGTTTTATTTCCTCTTCCGTATACACAAGGGACGATGTATTTGCCTCACCCGGCAGATCGATTCCTGTCTTCTGCCCGAATCCAAAGATGGACTGATACTCCAGGAAATTTTTCTTGCCGATCTTGTAGGACATCTGCATGATCGCATCATTGCACGAATCCATAAGCGTCTTTCGTATCGTCTCAACACCGTGTCCGTTACGATTCACGCAGCTGACTCTCTGACCGCTGAACACCTCTGCGCCATCACACACAAAGGTCATCTTATCATTGATGGTTCCGGTCTCTAGTCCCGATGCTACCGTAAACGGCTTCTGTACCGATCCCGGCTCATAGGTTGCGGTCACGCAGTAATTCTGCCACAACCCGTTTAAAATATCCATGGTTTCATCATCGGTCATATTATTCTGTTCTTCTTCCGAATACATGGCGTTTAAATCTCTCGGGTTATTTAAGTCAAACTCCGGATAATCCGCCATCGCAAGGACTTCACCATTCTGCGGATTCATGATCACAACCGCTGTATCGGCGCTTCCGTCCCCTTCATAATAATTATCGCGATAGGCGTCATTGAATTCCTGAATCTTTTTCTCGACGATCGACTGGATACTGGAATCAATGGAAATCACAAGATTATTTCCGTCCTGCGCCGGAATGACGGTTTTCTCAAAATTACTGTCCGAATTCAGATAACCGTACTCTCTTCCGTTGATACCATTTAACGTATCATCATAATAATTTTCAAGACCAATCGTACCGACATTGCCGGAAGAGGTAAAGCCGATCACCGATGCCGCAAGCGACTTATAAGGGTAGTTTCTCTGGTATTCCTTTTCAAACCAGACCCCCTTGATATTGGGATTGACTTTGTTTCCCTTCTTATCGGTCTTGTCCTCCAGTTCCACAAATTTCTGAATTTCATCATAAGGCAGCTTCTTTGCCAATACGATATACCTGCTGTCTTTCTTCTCGGTGGCATATGTATTTAATGCTGCCTCATCCAGTTCCGGGAAGCACTGCACCAAAGCCTGAATCGTTGGCTGAATATACTCTTCTTTATAGGTCATCTGCGAGCAGTCCAAAATAACATTGTAGACGGCTACACTGGTCGCTAAAACAGTCCCTGAACGGTCAACGATATCACCTCTCTGATAAGGAATCGTTTTACTGTCATAGGACTGCATGGATAAAACTTTCTTTTCGTATTTGTCTCCGCTTGTGGATTCAATATAGGTAAGCACACCGACCAATCCGCAGAGCACCGCCAGAAATGCAGCGAACAGCACGATCAGCTTTGCCCTCATTGTTCGATTGAATTTCTTTACAGGTCTCTTTTTCTTTTTTCTTGCCACACTGTACTCCTACTGTTTCGGGATGTCACTATACTGATCCATATAGTTATTATTTTCAATTGTATAATATACAACCTGATCTTCGGCCGGATAATCCATTCCAAGTTTATTGATTGCAACTTCCTTGATCTGATTGAGATCCACGGATGTAGTTACGCTTTTGTACCGGGCATCATTGTCTGCGCGAAGATCCGTCACCTGACTTTCCAGATTCGCGATATTTCTCATACGGCTCGTAATCTGCGACTGCAGATTAACAAAAGATACCGCTGCCATGGCAATCACAAGTACCCCCGCTGTCAGGAACATCACATATCCCGGGCTCATCTCCATCGCTCTCTGCCGATTTCTCCTTGCGGCATTTCTTCTGTTTTTGCGATGCTTGGCCTGTTCTAACTCCTCGCGGCTTCTGCGCTGCGGACGAACCGGTGTATCTAATTCACGAACTGTGTTTCCGTTTACATAATAATTTCTAGTCATATTCGCTTCCCTGCTTTCCTGTTTAATCCGTCACACGCTCAAAGACTCGAAGCTTCGCACTCTTTGACCGGCTGTTCTCTTCTAGTTCCCTCTCCGAAGGAAGTATCGGTTTCCTTGTTACGACTTGTCCTTTCGACTTTTTCCCACATACACATACCGGGAAATTGCTCGGGCATGTGCAGGGATTCTCATTCTTTTTAAATGCGGATTTTACAATGCGGTCCTCCAATGAATGGAATGTAATGATGC
Organism: uncultured Agathobacter sp.; assembly: GCA_934316545.1. GTDB lineage: Bacteria > Bacillota > Clostridia > Lachnospirales > Lachnospiraceae > Roseburia. Next base: position 17,859 of record CAKRDT010000032.1, read on the forward strand.
AGAATCTTCCGCCATCATTCAAAAGATCGATCATATCATCTAAATTGTCCCGAAGCACATCAAGTTCATGATTTAACTCAATGCGGATCGCCTGATAGGTTCGTTTCGACGGATGGCCGCCCGTCACCTGTACCTTCATGGGAATAGCACCTTTGATGATGGCATTGAGTTCACCTGTCGTCTCGATGGGCTTCCTGCTTCTTTCATTTACAATGTGCTTCGCAATATTCTTGGCGAAACGATCCTCTCCATAATCCCGGATGATACGAAACAGTTCCATCTCACTGTACTCATTGACGATATCCTTCGCCGTCAGTTTCTGTCGGTCATCCATTCGCATATCAAGAGGTGCGTCCTCGCTCCGATAGGTAAATCCCCTCTCCGGCGTATCCAGCTGAAACGATGATACTCCCAGATCCAAAAGGATTCCATCCACTTTTTCAATCCCCAGACTATGAAGCACGTCTCTCATCTGTGCATAATTGCTTCTTACTATAGTAACTTTATCTTTGTAATCCTTCAGTCGTTCGCCTGCCGCTGCGATCGCGTCAGCGTCCTGATCAATTCCGATCAGTCTTCCTGTCGTAAGACGCTTCACAATCTCAAGCGAATGTCCTGCTCCTCCTAAGGTTCCATCAACATAGATGCCGTCCGGACGGATATTCAGTTGTTCGATTGTCTCGTTGAGCATTACCGAATAGTGCTTGAATTCCATATCTCATCCTTTCCTGGTGGCGGAACATCCGACCATGAAAAATCGCTTCGCGATGGTCGGACGCTACATGTTAACCTTCGTAGAAGGTTAACACATTTTAAATTCCAATTCCGAGATCCGCCATATGTTCTGCGATCTCATCCATATCGTCAAAATCGCTGTTCTCCTGATAGCGTTCTCTGCTCCAGATTTCAACACGGCTGAACACGCCAACCGATACGACTTCCTTCTCAATCCCTGCATACTCGCGGAGATTTGCAGGAAGATTAATTCTTCCCTGCTTGTCCACTTCACAGGTTGCTGCACCTGCAAAGAAGAATCTTAAGAATTTTCTTGCATCTTTTGAAGTCAGTGGTTTCTCGCGGAGGCTTTCTTCGATACGCTGCCATTCTTCCTGGGAATATACAAACAGACATCCATCCAGACCCTTGGTCACAACAAATTCGTTGCCAAGCTGCTCTCTGAATTTTGAAGGTACGATCAATCTGCCCTTCGCATCGATGGAATGATTGTATTCACCCATGAACATGACGCGCTCACCTGCCTTTCTGTCTAATCGATCGTGTGCTCGTTGTCTGCAGGTAAGTTCTCCACATTGTTATCAACTTATCCACCACTTCACACCACTATATGGTAAATTTCCGCCACTTTCTACCACCTTGTTTCAATAATACCTCTCATAAGACTAAAAATCAAGATTTTTTCATGGATTTTACGCGGTTTTTTCTATATATCCAAGATGTTGTGGTATACAGTATTTCACTCAACAAAAAGAACTATTTTGCGCAAAATTCTCATAAAAAACCAAAAAGTGGAGGATATTCCCACATATGGGTATATCCTCCACTTTTTATATTTTTATCTTACTTCAATTATACTTCGATTGTGGGATCTTCCTCCACTTTCGCTTTCTTTCCGGCACGCACATGCCAGATGACGATCCATGCAATCGATACGACTGCAAGCAGTGCCGCAAGCGCCATCGATACCGGATAACCGATTCCCGGAATCAACAGCTGATCCGTGCGGAGCGATTCAACCCAGAATCGTCCGATTCCGTAGCCTGCCAGATACAAAAGGAACACTTCTCCGTCAAATTTCTTATGCTTCGTAAACAGGATCAGGCAGATCAAAAGTACCAGATTCCACATCGATTCGTACAAAAATGTCGGATGAACCTGAATATAAGAGATTCCTCCACTCTCTACCACATGGTTCATCAGATCCGTCGTCACATCCGACGAGCGTACCGCCGAAAGCGGAAGCTGCATGGCAAACAGGCCGTCCGTATAGCCTCCAAAGGCTTCCCGGTTGAAGAAATTTCCCCAGCGTCCGATGATCTGTCCCAAAACAAGTCCCAGTCCGGCAGTATCGCATAGCAATCCCATCGAAAGCTTTTTTACCTTCGAAAATACAAAGGTGGTAAGGATCGCCGCGATCACGCCACCATAGATCGCGAGCCCACCCTGACGGATATTAAAGATGCTTAACAGATCATCCTTATAATAATCCCATCGGAATGCAACATAGTACAGCCGCGCACCGATCAGTGAACAGACAATTGCGATCATCGCAAGGTCATAATACGTGTCCGGCTTTTGTCCCGTTTTCTTTGCCATCCAGCAGGCAATACCGAGTCCCGCAAGCATTCCGCAGGCAATCACGATTCCGTAATATGCGATGGAAAAATTGCCTATCATAATATTCTTGCCGACATGATCCAGATAGATATGCAGATGTGGAAAGTTAATGTTATAATCCATGATTCATACTCCTTTTATATTGATTCCTATATAAGCGATTGCGAAACTCCTGTGGCGGCGTGCTCCGGCTGGGCTGACCCGGTGGCGGGCTTCTACGCTGAACACG
>CAKRDT010000033.1 GCA_934316545.1 uncultured Agathobacter sp.
TATTATAATAACCGTAAAAACCCCCCAATACATTATATAGTTTTTGCTATACCCCATAGTAAAAATACCTTCTCCTAAAAAGACAGCGTTCGAGGCTGTCTTTTTTTTGAATCATAGGAACATACCGCTCGCGCGCGAAAGTGTGCGGCGAGCGCACACTTTATTTCATCTGTGATCGCCAAGAAAAGTTCTTGCCAATCACTATACGTTATGCTATAATATCTAATTGTCAAGGCAATACAACTTGAGATGGAACGGGCAGATTCCCGAGTGGCCAAAGGGGACAGACTGTAAATCTGCTGCAACTTGCTTCGGTGGTTCGAATCCACCTCTGCCCACTGTTCAAAAAAGAGATCAGAGAGTGATCTCTTTTTTCTGTTTGACAGGGAAAAGATAAAAAATAGTCAAAGAGGCCGCTTTTTTTTACTTACAGATTGTCAAAAAAGTCAAAATTTCATTGTCGAATTGATGCTTATATAGTATACTTACAATAAATATATGGATGTAATGGGGGCGTATCGATAACGTGAGTGGAGAAAATTTAGAAATTGTGGAAACATTAGAAACAACAGACGAAACATTAAAAAAGAAAAAAACAAAAAAGGTCAAAGAACCGAAAGCCAAACGAGAGAAGAAAGCGAAGGTGGCCAAACCGAAGAAGCAGCGTGCCCCAAAGAAGCTGCGCATCCCAAAGAAGGATCGGGCTGAGAAAAAGGCTCAGCGTGGCAAGCGGGAAAAGGCTCCGCGTGAGAAAAAGGAAAAATTAGGGATCCCATTTTACAGAGGTATTGCAGTAAAAATGATTCTATGTTTCCTTGTGCCGGTGGTTGGAGTGGCTGTACTTGGTATGGTGTCTTATCAGAAATCATCCGATGCGATTGTCAATACATACAAGGAATCCGTTCAGCAGACAACGAATATGATGCAGCAATATATCAGCCTTGTCGCAACGAGTGAGAAGGATGAGTTTAAATCCTATCTGACGGAGCAGGATCTGAAGAAGTATTTTGCGGGATTGCTTGAGCATGGAACTGAGAATTCGACAAGACGTGATTATCAGTCGCGCTTGCGTAATAAGCTTTCGATTGATGATAAGCTGCACAGTATTTATTTCCTTGCGGATTCACAGCGGAGTATTGATTCCGGAACCGGAACGCTTGGCAATGATCTTTATACAGATTATAAAAATACTACGCAGGGATCCGAAGCCGCAGCAAGTTCCACCGGCTGGTATGTGTACGGACCGGATATGGAATCGGATGAGGTCATCGGGATGAGAACGCATAACTATAGTTTGCGAATCGTAAAGAGAGTAAACAGTCTGGATGCGGTCATGATGATCAACTTAAGTGCGGAGTATGTGCGTACTGCGATGCAGTCATTGGATCCGGGCGCAGGTGGATACGTAGCGCTTGTCTGTCAGGATGGTCATGAATTCTATTCGGATAATAAGGTGGAATTTGACGAGCCTTTGATTTATGGAACCGATTTTTATCAGAAAGCGATCGAGGGACAAGAAACTGCCGGTAATGAGATGGTCACTTTAAACGGACAGAACTATATGTTCGTATACAGTAAACTTTCATTTGGCAATGTATTGGTAACAACGCTGATTCCTTCCGCACGTTTGCTGGAGCAGTCATCCGGTATTAAGGGATTGACGACAGTGCTTGTAATCGTCTGTGCGATTCTGGCTTTGGCACTCGGATTTTTACTTTCCAGAAGTATGTCCGGAACGATTCAGTATATTCTTCGTCAGCTGCGTAAGGTATCAAACGGAAATCTTACGGTACATCTTCAGGCAAAGACGAAAGATGAGTTTAAGCTTTTGTGTGATGGTATTAATGACATGGTAAATCATGTGAAGTCACTGATTAAAGATGTCAATGAGGTCAGTGAGGAAGTCGGCGCGGCCGCAGTCCATGTGGCGCAGACCTCCGGAACCTTTATGGCGACTTCGCAGGACATTCAGAATGCCGTGCTTGAAATTGAGAGTGGTGTCAATAAGCTTGACACAGGCTCGGATAACTGTCTGAATCAGATGGATTCGTTATCCGGCAAGATTAATAATGTAAGCTCAAATGCGGATGAAATCGGAAAGCTTACCAATGCTGCAGGAGAGACGATCAATGTAGGTATTGCTTCGGTACAGAGTTTGACGGAAAGTTCCGAGTCGACAGCGGAGATTACAAGACATGTCATTGTTTCAATTGAAGAATTGGAAGAAAAATCCAAGGCAATCAGTCATATTGTATCGGCAATCAATGATATTGCGGAGCAGACAAACCTCTTGTCCTTGAACGCTTCGATCGAAGCTGCACGCGCAGGCGATGCCGGAAGAGGCTTCTCTGTTGTCGCAGAGGAGATTCGTAAGCTGGCAGATCAGTGTTTGTCTTCTGCGGGTCAGATTTCATCGATTGTTAAGGAGATTCTCTCTAAGACAAGCGAAGTTGTTACGATCGCAAGACAGGCTGAGACGGTTGTAAGTTCACAGACCGGAGCAGTAGAAGATACTACCGCATCCTTTAGACAGATTGATGAACTTGTTGCACAGCTCATTCAGGCTTTGCAGACAATCACAAATAATGTGCAGGAGATGAATGGAGCAAGAAACGAGACGCTGAGTGCAATCGAGAGCATCTCCGATGCTTCGACACAGACCGCCGCATGTTCCTCTTCGGTTCACGATGCAGCCGGAACCCAGTTGGATGCAGTCAAGAATCTTGACGCTGCATCACAGAGCCTGACCGCGAAAGCGGAGAGCCTGTTGGATACATTGTCAACCTTCCAGGTATAGTAAACATAAGAAACATAAAAAATAAGCCTTGTGCAGATGCGCACAGGGCTTATTTTATGTTTCTGAAAAGAATTTTATTATCTGCCGGAAAGTTTCTCATCCAGCATCTGCTGAATCACATTCTGGCAATAAGTACCGAGATGCTTTTGGTCTTCCCTGGACAGCTCGGATACGAGGATTGGTTTGCCGTAAGTCAGAGTCACTTCCGTGGAGCGAACCCATGGGAAATGATTTTCAAAAACATCGGCAGTGCCGGTCAATGCCATTGGGATGATCGGGCAGCCGGTTTTTTGTGCAATCTTAAAGGAACCTTCCTTGAAAGGAAGAAGACTGTTCGGATGCTCTTGATCTTTGTTGCGGGTGCCCTCTGGGAAAATGCAGATCGAGATACCGGAATTCACCTGCGCGATCGCAGTCAGGATCACTTTGAGTCCCTGCTTTAGATCGTTGCGGTCAAGAAAAAGACAGTACAGGCGACGCATCCAGATGCCGAGGATCGGAACTTTGTTGACACCGTCTTTGGCGATATAACCGGTCAGCCCCGGGCAGCGCGCGTAGGTGATCACGATGTCGAAGAAGCTCCGGTGGTTTCCGATATAGAGGACCGCCTGATCCTTTGGTACATTTTCTTCGCCGATTACGGTGAGTTTGATTCCCGCGAGAAAAGCAACGCAGCGGAATCCCCACTGAACGATGCGAAGCTGACTGATATCCGCCGCTTCCTTGTGGTGTTTTGCGATCAGCCACTCGATGCCGAGCACCGGCAGACCAAGCACAAGAAATAAAAATACATATAAAACACATAGAATGGTTCTCATATGCCACCTCACTTTATGATATTTTTCTTTATTATTATAAACAATAATACGCATGAAATCAATTCTGTGGCATAGAATACAATAAGATATTGTTTGGGTGATTCATATGCACAAATTAAAACAATATATCGTTTTACTTCTTGCAATTACCGGTATGTTGAATGGCTGCATCGTGCAGCAGGGACAGGAGAAGATCGAAGATTTGGAATTTACGGTCATGGATCCGGCAGATCTGCCGGAGGAGCTGCAGCAGGAGATCCTTACACGCCAGAAAGAAGATTTTTCCCTGACGTATTCGGATCAGGAATACTTATATATTGCGAGAGGATATGGGGAACAGGAGACAGGAGGCTATTGTATTTCGATCGATCAGTGCTACCGAACGAGTAACACGATTTGTGTGAAAACGACTCTGACAGGACCGGAAACCGGAGAAAAAGTGAATGCGGCTCCAAGCTGCCCATATATTGTAATTAAACTGGAATTGCGTCAGGAAGAGGTCGTTTTTCAATGATTTTAAGGTTATCTTAAGATAAAAACATGTATTTATACTTGTAAAAGTTTTATCACTGTGCTAAACTAAAGTTACTAGATATTGTATTTTTCTAGAATTTAAACTCAAAATAGAGGAGGCACAAAATGGAACAGGCACAGATTAGCAGAGTTCGGGCATCCGTTCATCAGCAATGCGGCAATCGGGTAAAGATTCAACTGGATCGGGGTCGCAATAAGGTTGATATCCAGGAAGGTGTAATTCAGAAGGCATATCCAAGTGTATTTACCGTACTGGTTGATGATGAGCGTGAGGAAAATGCTCCTCAGTTATTGTCATTCAGTTATACGGACATTATTACGAAGGACATTCGCATGAAGTTGTGCTAATGAAATATATTTTAAGAATATTGTTCCCTCTCTTTGAATAAGTATTTTTATACGAAGTTTGAAGAGAGGGAATTTTTATGGAGTTAAAGACACAGTTATTGAAACAGAATACCGTCAAAAGCAAGGCCTTTACCCAGATCACACTCGATGACGACAGTATCGTTAAAGACAGTAAGCCGGATATGATTAAAATGATTCATACGAAAGGAACCGTTGTTTTTGAGGAAACAAAAGTGAGCAATCAGACGGTATGGATTACCGGAAAGCTGATCTTTACGGTGCTGTATCGAAGTGATGCGGATGGCAATCAGCTGGAAACATTAACCGATTCCGTGAGTTTTGGAGAGAAGATCTTCATGGAGGAATTGGAAGAACTTGATACGGTGAAGGTAAATGGAAAACTGGAAGATTTAAGTATTAATCCAATCAATTCCAGAAAACTTGCAGTACGTGCAGTGATTGGAATTCAGGCAGTTGCGGAACAACAGGAGGAAGAAGAGCTGATTCGCGAAGTGGTTGCGGATGAGGCTGTCCAGCAACAAAGCTGTATGCAGCCAATGCTTCTGTTGGAGACTTCCAAACGGGATATTCTGCGTACGCATCAGGAACTGACATTACCGGGAACAAGCCCCAATATTGGCAGAATCCTATATTACAATGTGGATATCCGCAATAAAGAGGTATCACTTGGTGGAAATCAGGTGCAGCTTCATGCGGAGTGTTATGTGAATGTGTTATATTACAGTGCGGAAGGTCAGTTGGAATGGTTTGAAACCATGGTCCCGGTTGCGGAAAATATGGATTGTGAAACAGATACGCAGCAGCCGGTATATTGGATCATAGTAACGCCGATGGAAACATCCGTTGAGGCAACAGAAGATTATGATGGCGAAATGCGTGCTTTTCAAATGGATATCGTTTTTGATGTGGATATCAAAGTATGGAAAGAAGAAGAGATTACGATGCTTTCCGATATCTATTCGCTGAAGGAGACGCTTATACCGCATTCGATGCCTCTTAAAACGCTCAGCCTGATGATGAAAAATGAAGCCAAACAGCGCATTTCACAACAAATGAAGCTTGCGGATGGGCAGGAAAGAATATTACAGCTTTGTGCATATGAGGGGGATCTGGAACTGGATCGCATCGAGAGGATGGATCATGGACTGCGCGCAGAGGGAATCCTTTCGGTACATATCCTTTATGCGACCGCGGATGATGGTTTTCCGGTGGCACATTGCTTTGAACAGATTCCGTTTATACAGATTATAGATGTGCCGGAGCTTTCGGCGACAGAAGAAAATTGTTCCTATGAGATCAATCCAAAGATTGATCAGCTGCAGGTAAATCTTCTTGACAACGAGCATTATGAGATTAAGGCATCGGTTTCCGTGACGGCACTCGTGTTTAAAGAAGAATATGTTTCACATATTGTGTCAATTGACACAGAACCATTTGATGAAGAACAAATTCAGGCACAGCCCGGAATTATCGGATACGTTGTGCAGCCGGCAGATACGCTTTGGAAGATTGCCAGAAGGTTTCATACAACGGAGCAGATGATCATTGCTGCCAATGCACTAAAAGCACCGGTGGTGCGAGGCGGAGAGAAGCTTATGATTGTCAAAAGTGTTGGCAGATAATGCATCAATTTTTGCAATCAGCAGCCCGGACAGTGATGTCCGGGTGTTTCTTTGCTTAAATTTCTATAAATACTAATAAAAACCAGTGGAAAAAAGTTGGGATTTGTGACAAAATAAGAAGAGATAATGTGATGATAAGGAGTGATAATATGCATTCATCAATACATAGAGCAAAAAAAACAAAGAGCATGCGCAATCGCCTGTGTTCCACGATAGCGATTGCATCCCTGGCCGTATCGCTTGCAGCGGGAGCTGCGTATGTCGCACCGACCGATACTTATGCCAAGACTGCGAAACAGAAGCGGGATGAGGCAAAGAAGAATTTAGAGGATACAAAGAATCAGATTTCCGGTATCAAGGATGATCAGGCGACGAATGCATCGGAATTGAAAGCCGCATCCAAGAAGTTAAACAAGCTGCTTGCGGATCAGAAGAAGCTTGCCGGAGACATTGATAATAAGCAGGTGGAAGTAGATGAGGCAAACAAGGAGCTTGATGAGGCAAAGAAGGTAGAAGCGAAACAGTATAAGGCTATGAAGCTTCGTATTCAGTATATGTATGAGAACAGTACGGATAATTCACTTTGGACTGCCATCCTGGAATCCGATGGATTGTCGGATATGCTCAATCGTATTGAGTACGTTAGTGATCTCTATCAGTCGGATCGTGATCTGATGGATGCTTATCAGGCTGCGGTGCAGCAGGTAACGGACAAAACGAATCAGCTTTCCGAAGATCTGGACAACCTGTTTGCGTTACAGGATGAGTATGATGCGAAGCAGGATGAATTACAGGTTGCGGTAAATAAGCTTGAAAAGCAAAAAGAAAACTACAGGCAGCAGCTTGCAGATGCCAAGGCACAGGCGGAAGAATACCAGAAGACTTATAATAAGATGGCTGCAATCGTGCAGGCACAGGAAGCCGCCGCTGCACACGTGGCAGCAAACAATTACCAGGGCGGAGGAAATGATTCCGGACCGGATCCGAAACAGGATTCTTACTTAAACGATTCTTCCTATAATCCTTCACAAACAACGAATATCAGCGGGGCAGACATTGTTGCGTACGCCTGTCAGTTTGTGGGAAATCCTTATGTATGGGGAGGAAACAGCCTGACCAACGGTGCGGATTGCTCCGGCTTTGTGCATGAGGTCTATGCGCATTTTGGAATCAGCACTCCACGTTATTCACAGTCATTCAAATCAGTCGGACAGCCTGTTTCCCTTTCTAATATTCAGGCCGGTGACGTGGTTGTCTATGACGGACATGTCGCAATCTATATGGGAAACGGATGCATTGTAGAGGCACAGTCAACAAGTGCGGGTATTACAAATAACCGTGGATTGAGACCAAATAAGGTTACAGCAGTTCGCCGCCTGATTTAAGCTATGAGTGGGATGAAAAAACAGAAGGGAAAAAAGAATCGAAGACCACACTGGGGTGTGACGATACTATTACTTATTGTTGTATTCCTACTGGCAGGATCTTCATGGCAGACCCGGCAGCGGCAGCCGATTGTATATCCGAAGTCGTTGGATCAAGTTGCTGCATCCGTAAACGGAACCTCGCTCACGCTCCGCGATATCGCTTTTTATGTGGCGTATGAGGAAGCGGAAGTGGAAAAGCAGGCCTTTGCTTATGATGTGGAACATCCAAAGAAATACTGGAGCGTCCGGCTGAATAAGACGTATGTTTACGCGGCAGCCCGTAATGCAATCGTTCAGATGGCAATCCATGATGAACTGTTTTACCAGATGGCAGTGACGGAAAAAATTTCGTTGACGGAGGATGAAGAGAAGGCTTTGTTCGATAAGGAACAGGAATTCTGGCAGGATCTTGTGGAAGATGAGAAAGATACGATGCTTGGAGTGACGGAAGAAGATATCGCGGAAGTCATGCGGCGGATCGCCTATGCAGAGAAGTATCAGTCGATATATGCGCAGCTACAGGGAAACGCTTATGAGGATTATGATTTTTCATCGGATGCTTATCAGGCGCTTCTTGAGAAGCAGGATTATTCGATTAACCGGAATGTGGTCAAGCGACTTGGAGTTGGTTCGATTACCCTGAATTATAAGGATTCAGAGAAAGCAAATAAATAAAATATTTTATAGAAAGAAGATAAAGAAATGTCAGTTAAAATTGGAAGAAATGATCCGTGTTGGTGTGGAAGCGGCAGGAAGTATAAGGCATGCCACGCTGCATTTGATGACAAGATCGCGCGTTTCGCGCAGGAAGGACATCGTGTGCCGACGAGAGACCTGATCAAGAATGCGGACCAGATCGCCGGAATCAAGGAGAGCGCCAAGATCAATGTGGCGGTACTTGACTACATAGAGGAGCATATTCATGCCGGCATGAGCACGGCTGAGATTGACAAGATTGTCTACGATATGACAACCAGCATGGGAGGAATCCCGGCACCGCTCAATTATGAGGGCTATCCGTACAGTGTCTGTACGTCCGTCAACGAGCAGGTGTGCCACGGTTTCCCATCCGAGGATGTCATTCTCAAGGAGGGCGATATCGTCAATGTGGATTGTTCCACAATTCTTAACGGATATTTCTCGGATTCCTCGAGAATGTTCTGTATCGGAGAGGTTTCCCCTGAGAAAAAGCGCCTCGTTGAGGTAACAAAGGAATGCGTTTATAAAGGACTTGAAGCGGTCCATCCGTGGGGATTTCTTGGAGACATGGGGCAGGCGGTTCATGATCACGCTTATGCTAACGGTTACACGATCGTTCGTGAGATCGGAGGACACGGTGTGGGGCTGAAGTTCCATGAGGAACCTTGGGTTGGCTATCACTCCAGGAAGGGAACCGAGATGCTTCTCGTTCCGGGCATGATCTTTACGATCGAGCCGATGGTCAATATGGGTGATGTGGAAATCTACATTGATGATGAGAATGGTTGGGAGGTATATACCGAGGACGGACTGCCAAGCGCACAGTGGGAGATCATGGTTCTCGTCACTGAGGATGGCACCGAAGTGTTGAGTTGGTAATTGCGGTACATCTTTGATGTATCGCACGGCGTCAACCATGCGCCAGCATGGTTGATGTTTCTTGGATACGATGCATCATGGGCTGACGTTCCCGCCCGGCGGTTTATGTTCCCAGAGAGGAAAAACAATGAAAGACTGTATGACAACCTTTACGAAGGTACAATTTAATACGTTTGAGCCTGAGGAGAACAAGCTTCGCATCGAGGATATCGCGCATGCACTCTCGATGATGGTGCGTGCGAACGGACATTTTCCGGAATTTTTCTCGGTCGGACAGCATTGTATCCAATGCTGCCGCGAAGCGATGGCGAGAAATTACGTGCCGGAGGTCGCTCTGGCATGCCTGCTTCATGACGGAAGTGAGGCGTATCTTGCGGATGTTACCCGTCCAGTCAAGAAGAATATGACGATGTATCTGCAGATTGAGGAGCAGTTACAGAACATGATCTATCATAAGTTCCTCGGCTATGTGCCGGAGGGGGAGGAGGCGGTTCTGGTCAAGAATATCGATGATGCCTGCCTCTATTATGAATTTGATCATTTTATGGACGAAAAGCTTTTTCCGGCAGAACCGGTCATGATGGGCAGTCCGTCCTATGAGGTACAGCCGATGAAGGAGGTTGAGGCGGAATTCCTTGCGTTGTATCATCAGATAAAGAAACAGATGGAGAAGCAATAGATTTATGAATAAGAAAGAAGTATTGGAACTCAAGCGGAGATTTAAGAAGGATGCGGCGACATTTACGAAAGTGTGCGGCTGCTACGTGGACGGCAATCACAACAAGATCTGCAAGTTTGCCAACACATTTTTAAACCTTGAGGAAGATGAATATTATAAATATCTGGAGATCGCGAATAAGGCATTGTCCGGCTCACTCGGCAACAATCTGCTCGAACTGCATTTCCCGATTGAAGAGGAAGAAGTCGGCGGAAGACAGCAGATCCTGATGGCACTTCGTGCAAGCAAGCTCGAGGACGAGAATCTGCTGGATACGTTTTATGATCTTGTGATTGATACGTTTGATCATGCAGGAAATTACCTGATCGTTTTATTCCATGATGCATACGATGTCATGACAAGAACGAGCGATAACAACAACCTCGATGAGTCTGAGGAAGTGTACGAATACTTAATCTGCGCGATTTGTCCGGTCGATCTGTCCAAGCCGGGACTCGGCTTCTTAGAGGATGAGCACCGCATCGGACCGCGTGTGCGCGACTGGGTGGTCGGAGCCGTGGATACGGCTTTCTTATTCCCGGCGTTCAACGATCGAAGCACGGATATCCATTCAACGCTTTTCTATACAAAGAATACAAAGGAGCCACATTCCGAGTTTATGGCAAACGGACTGGGCTGCGGCATCGAGCGCACGGCGACGGAGCAGAAGATGGCGTTCCATTCCATCGTGCGCAATGTGCTCGGAGCGGAGGATGAGCATACCGATGAGGTACTGCTTGATATCCAGCAGAACTTAAGTGACATGATCGATGAGTATGCAGAGACCCATGATTCGGACGAGGATGTGTTTCTTTTGGATAAGGAAGTGGTCGGCAAGCTGCTTGCGGACAGTGATATCTCCGAGGAAAAGGCGTCCCGCATCGAGAAGTCGGTGGATGAGGCTTTCGGCGAGAAGCCACCGGCAGCGGAGCATGTGATTGACTCGAAGGCTTTGGCGCAGAATGAGCTTCGCGTGGAGAAGATGGCACTCGAGGATCAGGTCGGAACGCTTACCGTGCAGCTGACTGAGAAGGATGAGGCACTTGCGGAGCGCACTTCGCAGCTGATCGAGAAGCAGGAAGAGATCGATAATTATATCGCAGAGACGAAGACGTATGATGTCGTGCTTCGCGTGAAGCCGGAGAAAGCTTCGCAGATCAAGTCGCAGATGATCGACGGACAGAAGTGTCTGGTCATCCCGATGAAGGACGATGAACACGCCACGATCAACGGCGTGAATACGACGGTATAGGAAGAATAGTGCAAGCACCCTCTGAGTGAGAGGGTGCTTGTTTCTTATGAGAAAAAAATCTGCGGCATTTTAAGAAGTTAAAAATGTAAATTTGGAAAATAATTGACTACAAACACATGGAAATGTAAAATTTAATTTAGTACAAACAAGGGAGATACAATACGTGGTACTTGGAATTTTGGCGCATGTAGATGCGGGTAAGACAACTTTATCAGAGGCGATGCTTTATACGAGCGGACAGATCAAAAGCGTCGGCCGCGTTGATCATCAGGATGCCTATCTGGACAATGATGCGCAGGAGCGCGAGCGCGGTATCACGATTTTTTCCAAGCAGGCACGGATGGGAGATATCACACTTCTCGATACGCCGGGCCATGTGGACTTTTCTGCGGAGATGGAGCGCACGCTTCAGGTGCTCGACTACGCAATTCTTGTCATCAGCGGAACGGACGGTGTGCAGGGACACACCCGCACACTCTGGCGGCTTCTGCGCCACTATCATATTCCAACGTTTTTGTTTATCAATAAGATGGATCTGGCTGGGGCTGATCATGAAGCGGTGCAGGCGCAACTGAAAAGGGAACTCTCGGACGGATGCGTGGATTTTTCAAAGGAACCGTATTTCGCCGGCAACATGGATAGAAATAGGAGTGATAAATATGATGCTGATTCTGCCAATGACGAAGAATCCGTGTCGTTAGAAGAATTTTACGAGGATCTTGCGGTCTGTAAAGAAGAACTTTTAATGGAGTATATGGATTCCGGAAGTATCGGGCAGGACAGTATCGCGGATGCGATAGAGGAGCGGCTGGTGTTCCCATGCTTTTACGGATCGGCGCTCAAGCTGGAGGGCGTGGATCATCTTCTGGATGCTCTACGCGGGTATACGAAGGCGAAGGGATATCCGAAGGAGCTTGCGGCGCGCGTGTACAAAATCGGGCGGGACAGTCGCGGCGTGCGTCTGACGTATCTGAAAGTGACGGGAGGAACTTTGAAAGTAAAGGAGAGGATCTCCTACGATGGCCTTGAGGAAAAAGCCGACCAGATCCGTCTGTATTCGGGTGAAAAATTTGATACCGCAGATGCGGTTGCTGCCGGAGAAGTCTGTGCGGTGACGGGACTGACGGCAACGTATCCGGGACAGGGGCTTTGGAATGAGAAGACAACGAGTGTTCCGGTGCTCGAGCCGGTGCTCAGTTACCGGATTCAGCTGCCGCAGGATGTCAATCCGGTGGAGATGATGGGCAAGCTCAAACAGCTCGAGGAGGAAGATCCGCAGCTTCATATTGTCTGGAACGAGGAACTGCGTGAGATTCATGCGCAGATGATGGGACAGGTGCAGATCGAGGTGCTGACGCAGCTGATCAAGGACCGGTTCGGTGTGGTCGTTGTGTTCGGACAGGGCAACATCGTTTATAAGGAGACGATCGCAACGCCGGTCGAAGGCGTAGGACATTTTGAGCCGCTGCGCCACTATGCGGAAGTACATCTGCTGCTCGAACCGGGCGAGCCGGGAAGCGGAATCGAGGTGGCGAGCGATTGCAGCGAGGACGTGCTGGATCTCAACTGGCAGCGCCTGATTGCAACGCATATCGTGGAGCGTGAGCATCCGGGCGTGCTGACGGGTTCGGCTTTGACCGATGTGAAGATCACGATTTTGACCGGACGCGCACATATCAAGCACACGGAGGGCGGAGATTTCCGGCAGGCGACGTATCGTGCAATCCGGCAGGGCTTAAAGTCGACGGAGAGCGTACTGCTTGAGCCGGTGTATGCGTTTACACTTGAGGTGCCGCAGGATGCGGTGGGACGGGCAATGACGGATCTTAAGCAGCGGTTTGGCAAGTTTGATACGCCGGAGTTTCTTCCGGGAAATGAGCACATGCATGATCGTTCGCTGGCGCGAGGCATGGGCGTAGGTCATACATTTGCAAGCGAATGTGTTACAGGTATGGCGGTCCTGCATGGCACGGCACCGGTTGCAACGATGCAGGATTACAATACAATCGTTCACGCTTATACGAAGGGACTTGGACATCTGACACTCGATCTTGACGGATACGATGTCTGCCACAACAGCGAGGAAGTGGTGGCGCGGATCGGTTACGACAGCGAGGCGGACACGGCGAATCCGACCGGTTCGGTCTTCTGTGCGCACGGCGCGGGCTTTGTTGTGCCGTGGGATCAGGTGCCGGATTACATGCATCTGGATTATGTGTACACACCGGACGGAGAGAAGCCGGAGGACGGCATTTTCTACGATACCGCAGATCAAACCTTTGGTCCTGGCGGAACGTTCGCCGTCAAGAAGCCAAATGAGGCCAAAAGTCAGACAAGCTGGGAACTCGATAAGGAGTTGCAGCAGATCTACGCCAGAGAGTTTGGCATGAGCCGCGAGGATGTCGAGGATCAGGAGCGGCGCAAATGGATGAAAAAGAAGACGAATGAGTCGAAGCCGAACGTGGTCAAGTATGACAAGAAAGGCAATCCGATCTATCCGGCGCGCGGCCCGCAGGAGGAATACCTGATCGTGGATGGTTACAATATCATTTTTGCGTGGAAGGATCTGAATGAACTTTCCCGCGTGAATATCGATTCGGCGCGCGATAAGTTATTGGATATTCTAAGCAATTATCAGGGATACAAAGGCTGTCCGGTGCTGGTTGTGTTTGACGCGTACAAGCGCAAGGAGCATCCGGGCGCGAAGTCAAAGTATCACAATCTCGATGTCGTCTACACGAAGACGGATGAGACCGCCGACGCGTATATCGAGCGCACCGTGCATGAGATCGGACACAAGTACCGTGTCACGGTCGCAACGAATGATGGATTAGAGCAGCTCACCGTTATGAGCCAGGGCGCACTCCGCATGTCGGCGGAGAATCTGCATC
The DNA here is from genome assembly GCA_934316545.1 of uncultured Agathobacter sp. Classification (GTDB taxonomy): domain Bacteria; phylum Bacillota; class Clostridia; order Lachnospirales; family Lachnospiraceae; genus Roseburia. The sequence continues at coordinate 14,007 of CAKRDT010000033.1, forward strand.
AGGAGATCGAGCGTCTGAGCCGGCAGGAGTACGAAGCGTATCTGTCGGGACAAGGCCAGTCGAGGCGCAAGTGAAGATAAATGCGTTTTATGCCCCGCGGAATTGTTGTGGTGAGGCGAAATGATAGGTAGAATTTGATCTGCGCCCCGGCGGGGAAACGAAGCGGGGCGTAAAGCAGGGAAAAGCAGTGAAAACGCCCCGATGGGGATAAGGAGGATAAAATTATGATCGTAGCAGAAGATATGTACAAATTAGGAAGTCAGCGTTCTGCAATCCGTGAATTGTTTGAGTATGGCAAAAAGCGTGCCGCAGAAGTCGGCGCGGAAAACGTCTATGATTTCTCACTCGGAAACCCGACGGTTCCGGCACCGGACTGCGTCAATGAAACGGTGCGTGAACTGACCCATACATTGGACAGCATTTCGCTGCACGGCTACACTTCCGCACAGGGCGATGAGGCGACCCGACAGGCGATCGCCGATGATCTGAACAAGACATACAAAACCAATTTCAATTCCGCAAATTTCTATATGACAATGGGTGCGGCAGCATCACTTTCTATCTGTTTCCGCGCGCTGACAACCGGTCCGGAAGATGAGTTCATCACGATCGCACCGTTTTTCCCGGAGTACCGCGTGTTTGTGGAGGCCAACGGCGCAAAGCTTGTTGTCGTACCGCCACACACGAGCGATTTCCAGATCGATTTTGACGCTTTGGAAAAAGCAATCAGCAAGCACACGAAGGGCGTGATCATCAACTCCCCGAACAATCCGTCGGGAGCCATCTATTCCGAGGAGACGATTCAGAAACTGGCAGCTTTGCTGACAAAGAAATCTAAGGAGAACGGCACACCAATCTTTATTATCGCGGATGAGCCGTATCGTGAGATCGCATATGATGGCGTGGAAGTGCCATATGTGACAAAATATTATGACAATACTCTGGTTTGTTACTCATACAGTAAGTCACTGTCTCTGCCGGGCGAGCGTATCGGTTATGTGCTTGTGCCGGACGAAGTGACAGAGAGCAAGACGGTCTATGCAGCAGTAGCCGGTGCCGGACGCGCGTTGGGCTATGTGTGCGCGCCGAGCATGTTCCAGAAAGTGATCGCATCCTGCGTCGGACAGACCGGAGATATCGAACTGTATAAAAAGAACCGTGATCTGCTTTACGATGGACTGACGAAAATCGGTTACGAGTGCTTCAAGCCACAGGGCGCTTTCTACATGTTCGTAAAGGCTTTGGAGCCGGATGCCGATGCTTTCTGCGAGAAAGCAAAAGCGGAGGATCTGCTGATCGTGTCCGCAACCGGATTCGGATGCCCGGGTTATGCGCGTATTTCGTATTGCGTGGATTACGATATGATCGAGCGCTCGTTTGCGGCATTTGAGAGACTGTATAAGAGGTATCAGTAGGATCAGGTTTCATATACTTTGATGTGCAAAACAGACATCCAATTTGGCGGAAAGCCCATACGATTCAAAGTCGATTGCGGAACCTGATATGTGACGATTGCTTTTTTTAATTCATGGTAGAACGAACGGAAATCATTTTCAGAAAGAAGATATTTTAAGGAGATAACAGCCGAAAACAAGTCTGATTTGCCATAGTCATAGAGACTACCGGTTTTGGAAATCTTTAATTTGCTGTGTGCCGTACAGTCAGGGATGGCGTCCTGAGTGCGGGCATTAAAAAGCCGGTTTCCGTGTGCACAGATGTTTCGATACTTGGTAAGAATGATCATCATCTTGCCAAGTTCGTTACGCCCGATATTATGGAAATCATGGCATACATTCGTTTTGCATCGACCTTTCAGATAGCGATACATAGTCGACGTCTCGCCTAATGTTAAGTCGGTCATGAGTACCCAGAGAGGCACATCGTGGTATGTGGCAATGTAGTGCGCAATCTGTGGAGAGGCATGTTTTCCATTTAGTTTTTCGTTCATTTTTTTGAATAAGTATTGCAGCACCGGAATGTGTTTCGGATAATCATAGTTATTAAGATTTTGATAATAGTTTATTCCATTCCCATACAGTAATGTAAAATGATATGAGATGGACGACTTGATGTTTTTCTCAAAGATAAGAATATACTTCAAAAAGATTCCTCTTAATTCAGCATCGAAAAGGTATAATTGATAAATGTCTTCAATTGTTGTTCCGGGGAAGTAATTGTGAGTATTGGGATCTTTGAAAATATCTTTGTAGCCGTTGATAAGGCTATAATAACTGATTTTGGTAAGTATATTGACAGCTTGTTCTCGATCTGGAATGATAAGTCCTTTGTGAGACAAATGTTCAAGCTGTGCGGCATAGTCCAAGAAAGGTTTGTTCTGTAATGTAGTTGTCATAAAAATCCCTCATTAGTAACGAAACGGCCCCCGCAGGAGCCGCCCGGGTTGCAGGCTTCTCAAGTTTCCGCAACTCATTCACTGAGCTGATTATATGATATGAACAAGAAAATGTCAATTACAATCTGCTCATGATGAGTATATGTGTTACAATTGGATTTTAATGATAAAAAGCATAAGAACAGGAATATAAAATATGATTCATTTAGAGAAGAAGCAGACTGACGAAGGTTTGCAGGGAAACGAGAAACTGGAAGATGCGATCAAGGCGTTGCAGCAGAATCCGACGCAGGAAATGCTCGCCCATGTTTTGACGGTTGTGCGCCGAAGAATGCGTGACAAGGGGCAGTTTATTGTTGCGGTTGATGCTCCAAAAGGGGACGGACAGATGCGTCTTCGGGCAATCAAAACGGATGACGGAAGAATTTGGTGGTCGGCATTTTCAAGTTTTGAGGAAGAAATGCGTGGAAGTGACAGCGTGATGTCCACGTTTCTTGCGGATATAGAACAGCTGCTTCGGATGGCAGTCCGCGAAGAAAACATTAACGGAATCATATTGAATCCGTGGAATGCGACTTTGATGCTCGACAAGCGGTTGATACAGATCATACTTGGGGAGCAGGAATAGGCAGACAATAGTCATGATGGAAAGTACATCGTTCTGTCAATGACTAGAATATTGGGATTTGAATAGAAAAATATTACGGGAAATACGAAGAGGATAAAAAGGAAGAATGGCAGTACAGGATAAGCACACAAAAATCGTAGCTGCGACAGAGGCGGATACGGAAGAAATCCTCCGCCTGTACAAAGCGCAGCTTGGACAGGAATTCTGCCCGTGGGATGAACATTATCCGGAACGGGAAAACATTGCGTTTGACCTAGAACGCGATGCTTTGTTTGTGATGAAGAATGAAAAGGATGAGATCATTGCTGCAATCTCACTCGATGAGGATCCGGATGTGGAAGCACTGACTTGCTGGAGCAGGCGATTGCAGCCGGGCGGAGAATTGTCAAGACTTGCGGTGCGGCGTGACTATCAGAATCGGGGAATTGCACGGACGATGATCGAGTATGCGATGGACATTCTGCGTGAGCAGGGAAAGAAAAGTGTGCATTATCTGGTCTGTCCAAGCAATACAAAAGCCGTCCGTTCTTATGAGCATCTGCATTTTTCACAGGTGGGAACCTGTGAATTGCATGAGCTGCCTTACTTATGTTATGAGCAGAAGTTGTAAAGAAGTCAGAAAAATCCTGAAGTGCCAGCTTCAGGATTTTTTGTGCCTTATTTCAGGTAATCCAGCGTTTTTAAGCTTCCTTCATCAAAGGTATACTCCGGTGTATGAAACGGGTATGTGACCTCGTCCTCATAATACCAGGGATCATCTTCGTGCGCCGGATTTTTCAATACATGGAACTGCTGCGCCGGCATATAGCCCTGTGCAAGAAGGAATGCTTTCTTGCCACTTACGTTTTCACATAAATCCACGATCATCACAACATGTCCGGGATGTCCACCCTTTAAGAAAACATCTCCCACCTGAATATCGGAAAGGGCAATCGGTTCTGCCTCGGTATCCATCGAAGCGGTTCCGGCATAGGTGAAGACCATGCGCAGATACTTTTGGAAACATTCGTAGGAAGTATCCGGCTGGGCGCTTTTGGTCCAGCTTACATTGTTGCCGTCTACCTGAATGCGGTAACCGTCCGCCCACTTGGTATATTGGGCATCAAAGCCATTGGTAAAATGAAAAGCGATACGATCGTACTGCCCGGTGCTCCAAAAGTATTCCGCATAGATGCGGATGACAGAATCGGCGCATTGCTGCAGATCTTCCGCTTCGATCGGCAGATCAAACACAGCCACATGTGCATTCTGATTGCCTTTCTCGCTGCCGTCATACAGGAGGACCGGACTTTGATCCTCTTTCATGGCATAGTTACGCAGAAACTCCGCGAGGCTTCCCGTATCTTCGGAAGTTCTCGTGTAACCGTCCGGTGTGCGGATGCGACTTCCCAAAGTCATGCCGGATGCGTCAATCAGTGAAGCAGTAGGAATATCCTCGGATGTGTTGGAAATATCGGACTCTGTACTACTTGATGATGTTTTACGATTGTCAGCTTGTGGCTGCTCGGTGTCAATCTTGGTGGAATGTGAGGTTTCGGTTGGCAGATCGGATTTAGCATTATTGATATTACATCCGATCATTGTAAAACTGATACTTACCATGCACATTCCGAGTAGCAATTCTTTTATCACTTTTTTCAAATTTATTTCCTCCTAAAATGATTTCTCAGTGCATAAAAAGCTAAAATGAACAAGATTTCTCAATTAAATTATAATGGAACGAAAGTACTTGCAAAATACCCGATGGGGGTATATAATGCAATTCGAAAGATACCCCTTGGGGGTATAAAAAGACAAAATAAAGAGTTTGCTGAAATACTTGTGATATACACAAGGGTTTGTTTAAGCGATTGCGAAACTCCTGTGGCGGCGTGCTCCGGCTGGGCTGACCCGGTGGCGGATTTCTACGCTGAACACGATTTTAGACAAAATCATTGAATTTGCGAAAATCTCTGCTGGGCTCAATTTTTATGTCCGA
>CAKRDT010000034.1 GCA_934316545.1 uncultured Agathobacter sp.
TTTGACGGATAATATTGGATTATCTGTCAAAAAGAGACAACTCACTCGGAGTTGTCTCTTAAAAATTATATTTTAAATTTCCTCTTTGATGTTTTGCGGCAAGAATATCTTTTTGCTCTGTTTTAATTCATTTATCCATGATATGCCATACATAAACTTACCAGATTACACCGTCCTACTCGCCAATCTGTGTCGTAAAAAAATCAGGTGTTTTGTCCTATCATAGTTACAGGCTCACATGAGCCTTGAACTATGAAAAACTAAATAGGACACGCATACACCTGATTTTATTTTCGCCTTTTTATCTGTCTATGCTTATTGCAGGGATAAAGGGGTGGCAGAGTCCCATTTCGTGCGAAGATGTACCTGCAAGGATTTCATTGTTGCCCGTGAAGGTATGGAGCAGAGGATTGTGCCTACTGGCATGGCAGTCAGAGATAATGAGGTAAAACGGCACCGGAATTTCAGCAAAAAGCATTTTTCGGGAGTGGCTGCCTGTGGATTTCGTCTGGTTGGGCATGACGGAGGTGCAGTGCGGGATGAAGCCGTCCCAGTGTATGTTACCCGGTTCGGGGATTCTGCTAAGAGGCAGATTTTGGAGAATGGCGGTCTTGTGCCGCTGTTCTCTGAAATAAAGAAGTTTGTGCTGCTTGAAGGATAGACTATTTAAGAAGTTATCTTTTGAGATAAGGGGGCGGGTGCACCGCATTCTTATCTCAGGAGATAACAGCCGGCATATCTTTCTGTAATAATCTAAGAAAGAGCAGGTAAAGAGAATATGTGCAAGATAGGCATTATGTTAGGTACAGCCGGGGAGAATCTTCCTTCGGCTATTTTATTTATGAACTCCAACAAATCGGAGAAGAACATCCGTAAAAAGGTTGCCAAGACCAGAGAGAAGTGTCTCTCGTATGGAATTATCTTAGGACATGATGTGGTCATTTGCAAAGGACCGGACAGGGATGTTGACCGTGATGCAGTCAATCTTTTGATTTACTTTTTGATGACCGGACAGTATGACATGGTGGCGGTGGACAAGCTGACAGATTTAACGGAAGATGTATTCGATATGGAGGAACTTATGAAGGATGCCGCTAAGATTGGTGTCGGTTTCCTTGAATTATCCACAATGGACTATTACGAATACAAGGATATAAAGCTTGCCCCTGACAATAATTATTCCGATATGGGGCGGAGGCACAGGCTGCTGATGAAGATCAGACGAGGAGACATACTTTATGCGGATTTGGGTGGTCAGTATCAGGGAAGTATGCAGGGAGGTATGCGACCTGTGGTTGTTGTCAGCAATAATATGGCAAACAAGCACAGTACCGTAATCACGGTAGTCCCTCTCTCCACCAAAAACTTTAAAAAGAAAAACCTCCCCACTCATGTATTCGTATCGGCATACCGGGCAGAGGGACTGGAACAGCACAGCATAGCCCTCTGTGAACAGGTGACTGCCCTTGACTATGGCAGGATTATTGAGAACATGGGAAAGGTTGACGAGGAAACCCTTGCAAGGATCACCGAGGCGGTGCAGGTACAGGTGGGGGCGTTTGATAAGTATAACGGATAAAAAGAGTAAAGCCGGGCGCAGCATCCCGGCTTTTACATACAGAGGTTTGTATGTCATAGGACAATCTGCGAATTGAATAGAATGAAACAAGCAGAAGATAGGAGAGCTAAAGTGTTAGATATATCAGAGGAAAAACTTGATGCAATGGAGGCTGTGGATATTCGTACTGTGGATATAAACACGCTGACAGATATTCGGGATATCAAAATTGACACAAAACTGCCCGTAGAAGAAAAACTGGATTCCTTTGCAAGACAGACAAATAATATCTATGTCCATCGTATGGGAGACTATGTGGTTAAGGTCAGATTTCAAAAGGAGGGAGCGAGTATTGACGACAAGATGGAGGAATATCTGCGGCATTTAGCAGAAATTCACATATAGCGTATTTTTGATAAAAATCGAAAAAGCCTTGAAAGAATCTAAAAGTTATGTTAACCTAAAATTAGGACAAATCAAGGAAGCTCTTGAATTTTAGGTTTATTACGGCTTAATAACTTAAAAGTCAGGAGTGATCAAATGAATAAAAAACATTTTCTAGCAGCCATGTACCTCCGTCTTTCAAGGGATGACAGTGATGTCGGAGATGTGACAGACAAGGATGTTAGACTGAAATCCGAGAGTAACAGTATCGGAAATCAGAGAGAGCTGATCAGAGCCTTTATCCATGAACAGCAGGATATCGAATTGTATGATATTTATGTTGATGATGGGTTTTCGGGCAGTAATTTCGACAGACCAGAATTTAAAAGAATGATAAGCGACATCGAAGCAGGAAAGGTGAACTGCGTCATTGTAAAAGACCTTTCTCGTTTTGGGCGTGATTATATTGAATCCGGGAGATATATACAAAAAATCTTCCCGGCTCTTTCTGTGCGTTTTATTGCACTTACAGACCATTATGACAGCTTTCATGCGGATGTAGGGGAGAGCGGCATTGTTCTTCCGGTCAAAAACTTCATTAACGATTCCTATTGCAGAGATATTTCCACAAAAGTGAAAAGCCAGTTTGAAGTAAAGAGAAAGAATGGGGAGTGTATTGCTCCGTTTGCCCTTTATGGATACAGAAAGGCGGACAACAACAAAAATCAGCTTGTGGTGGACGATTATGCTGCGGAAATTGTGCGTAAGATTTTTAACTGGAAAATGGAGGGTGTTGCGGTTTCAGCCATAGCGGATAAATTGAATGAACTTGGTATCCTTTCACCCAAAGAGTATAAAAAATCCACAGACGCAAATTACAGAGGAGGATTTTCCGGTGCAGTAAAATCCATGTGGAGCAGTGCCACAGTAAAGCGAATACTGACAAATGAAATGTATCTCGGTCACATGGTGCAGGGGAAAACAGAAAAGATAAATTATAAGCTGAAAAAAAGTGTGGAAAAGCCTGAAAAAGATTGGGTTAAGGTGGAAAATACCCATGAGCCGATCATATCGGAAGATGTTTTTCTGGTTGTTCAGAACTTGCTGAAAGCTGATGGACGGGTGAGCCCAGTATCAGAGAAAAACAGTTTTTTTACAGGAATATTGTTTTGCGGAGATTGTGGAGAGCAGATGATAAGGCGGGTAAACCGCTATAAGAATACACAGCGGGTTTACTATATCTGTTCCACCAAAAACCGGGGTGAGGGCTGTACCAGACACAGCATACCGGAAGATGCTCTTAAGCAGCTTGTATTGGAAATGGTAACGAAATTTGCAAATTGTTTTTTGCAGGAAAAGCAGATGTTTGAAAAAGCTCTGGATATGGAAACAAATTTTGAGTCCATAGTCCATTATGATACCGAAATTGCAAGATTAAAGGAAGAACAGGATAAATATTATTTTCTCTGTTCGGGCTTATATGAGGACTTGAAAGAAGGGATTATCACAAAGAGCGAATTTGAACGTCTGCACAGCGAGTTTAAAAGGAAAGCCGGAGAATTTGAGGAAGCACAGAAAAAACAGGAGCTTATGATTAAGGAACTGTTTAAGAATGGTGTCATCTCTGCAGCAAGGCTCAAGACCATGCAGGACTATGCGGAACTGAGAGAGATAGACCGTTATACTCTTTGCAGTATGGTAAAGAAGATTTCAGTATATGAGAACCACAGAATTGAAATTGAGTTTTATTATACGGATCAGTATCGCATTATGCGGGAAGTCAACAAGAGAATAAAAGACGAACAGAAGAAAAACTGTATGGCAGAAAGGAGTGCATAAGAATGGGCAGAGTATCCAAACGAGGTAACTCGTTAAGAAAAACAGCAGGCGTTCAGACAGAACAGAATGTGAAAGTCAGACGATACAGAGCCGGTATCTATGCAAGACTTTCAGCGGATCATGATGAAAGAAAGAATGAATCGGTTGAAGTTCAGAATGAGATTGCAAGGAAATATGTAGAAGAATTTAATCTGAAGAATACGGAAGAAATCATAGACATTATTGATTGTTATACCGATTTGGGAAAGACCGGCAGCAATTTTGAAAGAGAGGGCTTTCTTAGGTTATTGCAGGATATAAGGCTTGGTGAGATAAATTGCGTCATAGTAAAAGATCTATCAAGGTTTGGCAGAAATTACCTGGAGGCGGGCAATTACATTGAGAAGATATTTCCGTTTTTAGGAGTACGCTTCATTGCAGTTGCCGATGGGTTTGATACAGGAAAGGAAGGCAATGAGAATAAGCAGATGGCTTCCGAAATCAAGAACCTTGTAAATGATATGTACGCAAAGGATTTTTCCAAAAAGGCGAAGCTGCACTTAAAACAGAGGAGGGAAGAAGGCTCTTATGTTGGCGGTCCTCCATCTTATGGATATATGGCAGAATGGAGCGGAAAACGGCGTAGATTGATACCGGATGAAAATACGGTGGATATTGTTAACTTTATATTTGAGAAATTTGTTGAAACGGAAAGCTATACTGCGGTTGCGGATGAACTGAACCACAGACAGATCAATCCCCCTTCTCTGTATAAGAAAACAAAAGAAGTTTACTATACACCCGAAGCAGGAACGTATAAAGGGTGGGATAAGAGCGCAGTGGAGAGAATCCTGAAAAGTGAAACCTATACAGGAACTCTGGTGCAGGGAAAAACCAGTATAACCGCAAGGGATGAGAAGAACCGTATCCATAAGCCAGAAGATGACTGGGTGATTATAAAGGATGCACATGAGCCATTGGTTGACAGGGAGTTATATCAGAAATCGGTGGAAATCAGAGAAAAAATGAAGGAATGTAAAGCTTCTTATAATCATCCAACGAAGGGATATCCGATTGGGGAAAACATTTTTGATGGTGTACTGTATTGTGGGGGATGCGGCAGAAAAATGACAAGAAGCAGCTATGTAAAGCACTATGCAGATGGGGAAAAAGCAAGGCTTGACGGATATTTCTGTTTAAACAGCGGACAGACGAAAATTAAAGTGTGTCCGGACTCTAACCGTATTTCAAAGAATGAGCTGGTGGATATATTGTTACCTCTTATCCGTTTGGAATTTGCAGTTTTCCTGAACAAGCCAAAGCATTACATGGAGTATGGCAAAGAAAGAATTGCAGAGGCGGTTAAGAAGGTGGAAGCAAGACTAAGAGAAACAGAGGCAAAGCTGAGACGTTCTCAGGAGAAAGAAAGCTGTGTATATATGGATTACCGTGCTGGGAAAATTCCACAAAAACAATATGTGGCATTCAAGATGAGGCAGGCAGACATACTGGAAGATCTGAGAAAACAGCAGGAAAGTCAGAAGCAGGAAATAAGAGCATTGGATAAACTCTCCGGAAAATATATGGCAGCTATTAAAGCTCTGTTAAAACTGAAAAGTGGCAAAGAGCTTACAAAGGATATGATAGAGGCGTTTATTTCAAAAATATATGTTTATCCGGGCAAACGTATAGAGGTTATATTTACCTTTACAGCAGACTGTATGGAAGGGGTGAAGTAGAATGAAGCGTTTGGCATTATATTTACGGTTATCCTTAGAGGACGAGGGAGAAAAGGACGAGAGTAATAGTATAAGCAATCAGAGAAAGCTGATATATGAGTACATACATCACGATTCCGAATTAAGCGGGTATGAGGCTGTGGAGTTTAGTGATGATGGCTTCTCCGGCGCTAATATGAATAGACCGGGGATGCAAAAGTTGTTAAAGGAGGTAAAGGCAAATAATATCATATGTATCATTGTGAAGGATATGTCCCGCTTTTCAAGAGATTATATTGAGATGGGTACGTATCTGAACCAGATATTCCCTTTTATGGGCATTCGTTTTATCGCTATCAATGACCATTATGACAGCAGGGAACATCACGGAAATACCATAGAGATTGATACTGCATTTCAGACACTTTTATATGATCTTTACAGCAAGGATGTATCGGTTAAGGTAAAGGCTTCGATTGAAAATAAGTGTGCAAAGAGAGAATATGTTTTCGGACAGGCTCCATTTGGATATGAAAAAAGCAAAGAAATAAAAAATGTTGTTATCGTGAATAAAAAAGAGGCAGAAATTGTGCGCTATATCTTTTCCCTTGCGGTGCAGGGGAAAACTAGCACACAGATAGCAAGACAGCTTTATGAGGAAAACGTACCTACCATTACTCAGATGCGTAATCCGGAAAAGAAATATACAGACGGTAAGGTCCATTCATGGAGTGTAACTGCTATCAGAAAAATATTGAATAACCGTTTTTATCTCGGAGAAATGGCATATGGAAAATCGGTCAGAAAGTCCGTAGGAAGTCAAAACGGTATTGCTGTACCGAAAGAAGATTGGAAAGTAATTCGGAATCACCACGAGGCACTCATTTCAGAAGAAATATATGAGCAGGTATCGTCATTCAGACTGGATTATTCTACAAAAAGAAACAGAGAGAAGCATCCGCTTACAGGGAAATTGTATTGCGGTGGATGCGGTTATTCCATGATTTATAAACCGCTGCACGAAAAGAACCGTTACAGGCGGTTTGAGTGCCGAAAACATGCTCTGTTGCAAATTCCGGATTGTTGCACTTACATGAATGCTGATCTACTCGAAGAAACCGTATTGATGATGCTGAATAAAGAGTTAATGCTTCGTGGAAATGCTATGAAACAGAATGAAAGCCTATCTTCATTTCAACGGGCAGGCATCCAGTCATTGAAAAAGAAACTGGAGGAATGCAGACAGGAACAAAAGCAGATTCGGGCAGAAAAGGATAATTTGTATGAACAGTATGCTTTGAAAGCAATCAGTAGTGAGGAGTATCAGAAACGTTCAAACGAGCTGACAGAGCGCTTATCTTCATTATCTGTAAAGGAATCCGATACAGAGGGAAAGCTTTCTGTATTGGAAAGCGAATACCAGAAAGCAGAGGCTGATATGAAGCAGATTATCCGGTATTCGCATATTGAAGAATTGACGCAGGAAGTGGTTGATACTTTTATTAGAAGAGTTTATGCTTATAAAGACAAAAGGATAGAGATTGAGTTGAATTTCAGTATGGATTGCGGAGTAAGTCAGGCAAATGGAACTTAGCAATAACTATTCATCAATTTTTACAGGACTTAGCAACTATTTCACATTAACCCAACGAAGTTATGCAGGATGGCGAAATTTTTATTTGAAAAAAATAAAAAAGTTCGTAGCAATAACTTGACATCAACGGGATTCGGAAGACTGAATGTTTATCAGGCATTCCTTACTGTTTAGAAATTTTTTTGAAATTTCCTATATAGCAAAAGCAGGCTTGCCAAGATGCGCATCCTGCGGAACATAAGTAAATGAAATAGGATCATTGCAGAAATAGGGTTATGATTTGGAATAAAATACCGATATAATAAATAACAGAATAACTATGCCTGCGTCGGAGACGCAGCATGCAAAATATGCATCAGATAGAATCAAGGAGGATATACTATGAGTGCAATCGGTCAGGTAGATGCTGGCGTGAATACCCAGTATGACACATCAACAAAGAAAACATCCCAGACAAACGCGTCTTACGGAAATACGGTCGGTGATCCGAAACTGTCCGATAAGGCGGCAAAGTACTATGAACAATTGAAAAAGAAATATTCCGACATGGATTTTGTGCTTGTCAGCAACGATTCTGTTGACGGAGCGGAGCAGAAAGCGGCAAAATTTGCCAATGCCAACCGTACCATGGTTTTGATCGATGCGGATAAGATTGAGAAGATGGCAGAGGATGAGGATTACCGTAACAAGTATGAGAATATTATCGGTAATGCAGATTCTCAGCTTGACCAGATGAAACAGAGTCTCGGAAGTATGGTCGGTAATGTAAAAACATATGGTATTAAAATTGATGACGGTGGTAACGCGTCGTTCTTCGCAGTGGTTGATAAATCCCTGAGCGCACAGAAGGAACGCATTGCAAAGAAATCCGAGCTGAAAGTACAGCAGAAGAAAGCAGATGCAGCCAAGGCGGCAAAGAAGAAGCAGGAGATCAGACGCAAAGAAAAGACGCAGGAGAAAGAGAAAACAAGTGAAACGGATGATGTCGAGACAATCGAGGCTTCTTCGATCGAGGATCTGATCAAAAAGTTGAATGACAAAACGATGGCCGCTATGAGTGATCAGGCGCGCACCGAACAGGAAATGCAGCTGGGCACACAGGTGGATTTCCGTCTGTAGGAGAATTTTATGGCAAACATTATGGATTATCTGGTATGGAGAGGCGATCTCGATTGGGATGCATCACCGTTCAACGAAGTAGATAATGTTATATTGTCGGAACTTGTGTATGTGGATTTCTCGGGTATCGTGCCGGGAATCGGTGGGAAAAGCGTTACGCTTGCTGAGGCGGGCGAGCGCTTTTTTGCGCAGTACACAAAGGAAGAAATCCAGGCAAGAGTATCGAGCACGAAGATGGCCGCTTTTATGATGCGTGAAATGGTAAAAACAAAGCGCTTTAAGGACATTCTTCTCGCGGATTACGTTGATGACATAAGACAGGATGAACAATCACAGTTCTGCGCAATGACCGTGGATCTGGGAGATGGACGCTGCAATGTGGTATACAGCGGAACCGATTCTACGATCATCGGCTGGAAGGAAGATTTTAATATGAGTTTTCTTTCTGAGACACCGGGGCAGGCGGAAGCGGTGGAATATCTTAAGAGGGTGGCAGCGGATCATGACGGTCCGCTGCGTCTGATGGGACATTCCAAGGGTGGTAATCTGTCTGTCTATGCAGCGGTCAACAGTGACAAAGCGTTGCAGGATCGCATTGAGATCATTTACAGCAACGACGGGCCGGGCTTCAGGGACGCGATGATCGAGCAGAAGGCGTACCGGGAGCTGATCGGCCGGATCACGACAATCGTGCCGGAGTCGTCGATCGTCGGCATGCTCTTTGAACATGAGGAAGAATATGAGGTTGTGCGAAGCACCGGAAGCGGCGCCGGACAGCACGATGTGATGAGCTGGGAGGTAAAGGGTCCGGCGCTCGTACACTTAGATCATGTGGACGGCAAATCGGTGCTTATGGATAAAGCGTTAAAATCGTGGATCGGCGAGATGGATGAGCAGCAGCGGGAGGTGTTTGTCGATACGCTGTTTGGCATATTGGATGAGGCAGATATCCGCACGGTTGACGATCTTGCCAACATGAATTACACCAAGTTCGTGGAGCTGATGAAAGCAAAGTCTGCACTCGACAAAGAGAAGCAGGATACGATGCGTGATACATTGATAAAACTCGTGCAGAAAAGTGCAAAAACGGTTGCGGATCATCTGTTTAATAAGTAGAGAATATATAAAAATTTCATGAAAAGCTTTTTTTTGCACTCCAAGTAGGATATAATTAAGCCTACATAATGAATGGAGTGTGAAGCATGGCAGAAAAGAATCTTTTAGCAAATTACGCAGCAGAAAAACGGATGATGTGTATCGAGAACGACACCATTTCAGACAGTCTGTTTCAGGAATACGGCGTAAACCGTGGTTTACGAGATGTCAATGGTAAGGGTGTTCTGACTGGACTGACACGCATTTCCAAGATTGTTTCCTTCAAGGAAGATGAGAACGGTAAGACGGTTCCGTGTGACGGTGAACTGTGGTATCGAGGCTACAATGTCAAGACATTGATCGGATCCATCGGCAAGGGAGAATTTGGTTTTGAGAAAGCCGCATATCTTCTGCTGTTTGGAAGCCTGCCGAATGAGCAGGAACTTGCAGAGTTCTGTAAAGTAATCGGAGAGAGCCGTACACTTCCGACGAATTTTACACGAGATGTTATTATGAAGGCGCCTTCCAAGGATATCATGAATTCCATGACACGAAGTATCCTGACGCTGGCGGCTTACGACAAGCAGACATCCGTTGGCACGATCGAGAATAATATCCGCCAGTGTATGCAGCTGGTGGCCAATTTTCCGATGCTTGCTGTATATGGTTATCATGCATACAATCACTATGAGAACGATTCGAGTATGTATATCCACAGACCGGATCCGAAGCTTTCTACCGCAGAGAATTTCCTGCGTATGCTTCGCCCGGATATGAAATACACGCAGCTCGAGGCGCAGGTACTCGATGTTGCTCTTATGTTACATATGGAACACGGTGGCGGTAATAACAGTACCTTTACGACCCGTGTCGTTACATCGGCAGGAACCGATACGTATTCTGCCATCGCGGCTTCGATGTCCTCACTGAAGGGACCGAAGCACGGTGGTGCGAACATCAAGGTTATGGAGATGATGAATGATATTCGTGAACATGTTCATGACTGGGCGGACCGTGACGAAGTTGAAGCATATCTTGAGAAGATGCTTGACGGAGAAGCATTTGATCATAAGGGACTGATCTATGGTATGGGACATGCCGTATATTCACTGTCCGATCCACGTGAGTGCATCTTTAGGTCCTATGTGGAGCATCTTGCCGTGGCGAAGAACCGTCAGGAGGACATGATGCTTTATAAGTCGGTTGAGGAACTGGCCGGTAAGCTGATCGCAAAGAAGCGGCATATCTTCAAGGGCGTCAGCCCGAATGTCGATTTTTACAGTGGATTTGTGTATAATATGCTTGGAATTCCGATGGAATTATACACACCGCTTTTTGCAATCGCAAGAATTACCGGATGGAGTGCACACCGTCTGGAAGAGATTGTCGGCATGAACAAAATCATACGTCCTGCATACAAGAGTGTGATGGAAGAAATCGAGTAAGCTCTTGGATCGAAGTACATAGTTTATACAAGACCTCAGCAGGATTTCTGCTGAGGTTTTTAATAAAGTAGTGGTTTAAAAGGTTACGGCTGATAAATTGCTGCGAATAAGATATATCAGAGGAGATTTAAGATGGATACAGTAGAAATGAAACAGGTAGAAGGCGGCGTGTGTGCTGCCAAAGGATTCTCTGCAAATGGACTAAATTGTGGGTTGAACCCGGACAAGAATAAGAATGATCTTGCGCTCATCTATTCGGAACGTATCTGTAAGGCAGCTGCCGTATATACAACGAATAAGGTAAAAGGCGCTCCGATCCTTGTGACGAAGAAGAATCTGGCTGCAAGCGGAAATCTTGCGCGTGCAGTTATTGCCAACAGTAAGAATGCAAACACCTGTAATGCAGATGGTGAGGAAAAAGCAGCCCGTATGTGTGAGCTTGCAGCAAATGAGCTTGGAATTCCTGCAAATGAAGTCATTGTAGCATCGACCGGTGTCATCGGACAGATTCTGCCGATCGAGCCGATTGAAAGTCACATTACCGAGCTTGCCAGGGGACTTGCACCGGAGAATCATGATAAGGCAGCGAATGCGATCATGACAACGGATACCGTGAAGAAGGAAGTTGCCGTAACATTTGAACTTGGTGGCAAGAAATGTACCATCGGCGGTATGGCAAAAGGAAGCGGTATGATCCACCCGAATATGGCAACGACTTTAAATTTTGTGACAAGTGACGTGGCAATCTCGGCAGAACTGATCCAGAAGGCTTTGTCGGATATCGTAAAGGTTACATATAATTGTCTGAGCATTGATGGGGATACATCAACCAATGACATGGTCTGCATTCTTGCAAACGGTATGGCGGAAAATGCGGAGATTACAACGGAGGATGAAAATTACGAGATTTTCCGTCAGGCACTCTATCAGGTGCTGATGACATTGACAAAGATGCTTGCCAAGGACGGAGAGGGTGCAAGCAAGATGCTGGAGTGTACCTGTGCCGGAGCACCGGATCAGGATACCGCGATCATCGTTGCAAAAAGTGTCATCCGTTCTCCTCTGTTTAAGTGTGCAATGTTCGGCGAGGATGCAAACTGGGGAAGAATTCTCTGTGCGATCGGCTATGCGGACGCAGATTTTGACATTGATAAAGTGGCAGTGGATATCGCTTCTGCAAAGGGATCCATCGCTGTATGCAGAAACGGAGCCGGTGTGGAGTTCTCAGAGGATGAGGCAAAAGTGATCCTCGGTGAGGATGAGATCTACATCAATATCGACCTGGGACAGGGCGATGCAAGCGCGAAAGCGTGGGGATGTGATTTAACCTATGACTATGTAAAAATTAATGGAGACTATCGTTCATAATGAAATGGAAATTTTCAGCATGAGGCTATAGTCTGCAACATTTTTGTTGGAGGCTTTAAAATGAATAAAAATATTGGTTTCATTGGCTGCGGCAACATGGGATCTGCGATGATGCAGGGAATCCTTGATTCCGGCAAATGCAGTCCACAGGAGATCATGATCTCCTGCCGTACACAGGCAACATTGGATGCCAAGAAGAAGCGGTTTGGCATACGGATTACAACGGACAACCGCAAGGTGGCAGAATTTGCGGATATCCTGTTTGTGGCAGTCAAGCCACAGTTTTATGAGGAAGTATTAACGGAAGTAAAGGATGCGTTAAAGAAGGACGTAATCCTGATTTCTATTGCTCCGGGAAAGACGCTGCAGTGGTTTGCGGATCTGCTCGGAAGTGACAGGAAGGTGATCCGCACGATGCCGAATACCCCTTCGATGGTCAAGGAAGGCATGATGGGAATGTGCATCGGAAGTCAGGTGACAGAGGAAGAAGTCGCATTGGTCAGAGACCTTTGCGGGGGATTCACACAGACGGAAGTGATTCCGGAGCATCTGATGGATGTCGTGACGGCAGTCAGCGGAAGTTCGCCGGCTTATGTATTTCTGTTTATCGAGGCGATGGCAGATGCAGCGGTGGCAGGCGGGATGCCACGCCAGCAGGCATATAAGTTTGCTGCGCAGGCAGTGCTTGGAAGCGCAAAGATGGTTCTTGAGACGGGAAAACATCCAGGAGAACTTAAGGATATGGTATGCTCACCGGCCGGAACAACGATTCAGGCGGTTCGTGTGCTTGAGGAGAGAGGCATGCGGAGTAGTGTGATCGAGGCTATGATGAAGTGTCTTGATATTTCAAGGAATATGTAATATTACGAGAGAGAATGACAGATTTCCGGGAGAGCGGAAACCTGTCATATGTTTATGTTTTATGCACTAGGGAGAAAAAATGAATTTAGCAGAGATAAAAGAGAAGCAGAGTGCCGTCCTCACGGAGATTGGAGGTCAGGGTGCCCTGCGCCAGCATTTTCTCGATATGGGATTGATTCCGGGAACCAGAGTGACGTATGTGAAGGCGGCACCAATGGGCGATCCGATCGAATACCGGATCTGGGATTATGAACTGACACTGCGGCTGTCTGAAGCGGAACAGATCAAGGTGACGGATGTACAGACAGTGACAGAAGACAAACAGGAGAAACGAAACGGCACGCAAAAGAAGTCATCCGGATCGAAGCATCCGGGACTCGGAGAGATGGGCATCTACCATGTAAAGCAGCGTGGCGAGAAGATCGGCAAGGATGAATTGCTTACATTCGGACTTGCCGGAAACCAGAATTGTGGAAAGACAACGCTTTTTAACCAGTTGACCGGATCCAATCAGCATGTGGGAAATTTCCCGGGAGTTACGGTCGACCGTAAAGACGGTCCGATCCGGAATCAGGAGAATACCCTCGTTACGGATCTTCCGGGTATCTACTCGATGTCGCCTTATACGAGTGAGGAAATCGTCAGCCGTGAATTCTTCTTAAAGAATCGTCCGCGTGGAATTATCAATATCGTGGACGCCACGAATATTGAGCGAAATCTGTATCTGACACTGCAGTTGATTGAACTGGACATCCCGATGGTTCTTGCGCTCAATATGATGGATGAGGTCCGCGACAATGGAGGCACGATCGATATCAACCTGCTGGAGGATACACTTGGCATTCCGGTTGTGCCGATTTCTGCAGCGAAAAATGAAGGTATCGATGAGCTTGTTGCGCATGCGGTACATGTTGCCCGTTACCGTGAGCGGCCGGGACGTATGGATTTCTGCGATGCAGAGGGCGCGGACGGCGGTGCGATGCATCGTTGTATTCATTCTATCATGCATCTGATCGAGGATCATGCGCACAAGTATAAGATTCCAACGCGTTTTGCGGCGAGCAAGCTGGTAGAGGGCGATAAACTTTTGGAAGAATCGCTGCATCTGGATCAGAATGAGCTTGAGATGATCGAGCATATTATTTCGCAGATGGAAACCGAGAGCGGAATGGATCGTCAGGCGGCTTTGGCAAATATGCGGTTTACCTTTATCCATAAAGTGTGTGATGCTACCGTTGTTCGTCCGCATGAGAGTAAGGAACATATCCGGAGTCAGAAGATGGATAAGATCCTGACCGGTAAGTATACTGCCATCCCGGGATTTGCAGGTATTATGATCCTGATTTTCTATTTAACGTTTGGTCTGGTCGGTAAGTGGCTGTCTGACCTTTTAAATCTTGGAATTGACGCGTTCACGAACTGGGTGGATCAGTTGCTGACTCTGGCGCATGTCAACAGTGTTGTACATTCGCTTGTGATCGATGGTATCTTCGCCGGTGTGGGCAGTGTGCTTGGATTCCTTCCGACGATCGTGACGCTGTTCTTCTTCCTGTCACTTCTGGAGGACAGCGGATATATGGCGCGAATCGCTTTTGTGATGGATAAGCTGCTGCGCAAGATCGGATTGTCGGGACGCAGCTTTGTGCCGATGATCATTGGATTCGGATGTTCGGTTCCGGCGATTATGGCGACCAGAACGCTTCCGTCGGAGCGAGACCGTAAGATGACGGTGCTCTTGACTCCGTTTATGAGCTGTTCGGCGAAGATGCAGATCTATGCATTCTTTGCAGCCGCTTTCTTCCCAGGAAAAAGCGCGCTTGTGATGATTATTTTGTATTTTACGGGCATTGTCGTAGGTATCGCTTTCGCATGGATCCTGGATCATACAACATTCCGCGGGGAGCCGGTCCCGTTTGTTATGGAGCTGCCGAATTACCGTTTCCCGAGCGCGAAGAGTGTGGGGCGTCTGATCTGGGACAAGGCAAAGGATTTCCTGACGCGTGCGTTTACGATCATTTTCCTTGCAACGATCATTATCTGGTTCCTGCAAAGCTTTGATACGCATCTGAATATTGTGACGGATTCGAAGGAAAGTATTCTGGCTTTGATCGGAAGTCTGATCGCACCGATCTTTGCACCGCTTGGATTTGGCAGCTGGAAGATCTCGACGGCTCTGATTACCGGATTTATGGCAAAGGAGAGTGTGGTAAGTACACTTACCGTGCTGTCGGCAATTGATCTTCTGACACCGTTTACCGCGGCTGTATTTCTCGTATTTACTTTGCTTTATACACCGTGTGTTGCTGCGATCGCATCGGTCAAGCGTGAGCTTGGTGGCAAGTGGGCGGCTGGAGTTGCAATTACCCAGTGCGTGATCGCATGGATTGTAGCATTTATGGTAAGGCTTGTCGGTCTGGCCATTGGCTTAGGGTAAAGAATGGACAGGGAAGTCTTGCTTTTTCGACCAAATGTGTGTAAAATAGGCTTGTTAGAATTTGTTTTTAGGAGAGATCAATTATGAGTCAGGCAAAAGTAGAGCAGCATAAACAAGATAAAGTAAACCGTAAGAAAATTATGGCAAAGGAGAGAGCGCAGCGTATCGCAGCAAGAGTTTGTGCGATCGTTGTACTTGTAGCAATCGTCGGCTGGGCAGGCTATACCGGATATCAGTATTATGAGTCTACTCGTCCAACGAAGACCATTTACACAGATACATCTGCTTTAAATAATTACATTCAGAATCTGGATAGTACTCAGGCAGAGTAGTCATTACGGATGAAAAGGCATCGCCATCAAGTGTGCGATGCCTTTTTTAATGCATTATGTACTGCATCGAGGAGTAACATGGAAGTATATTGATTGTTTTGGGAATAGGTGATGTTATCGGTGGATTGGCTGCGAATAATCTGCCTGCTTAATTCATTTAAAGTGGGTTTCATCAGTGGGTACATCGTTTCCATGGTTTCATCCAGATTGACCATCGAAATGGATTTTATGTTATTTTCATCGACGACCACCTGAACATCCATTGAACTTTGATCCATCATAATGGAGGAGGTATAGATTCCGGGAGTATACAGGGTTGGCACCGATTCCGGCTCCGGTTTGGATCTGGCATGAAGCGAGGCAAAAAGAATGATCAGCATAAGAAGTCCAAGGCCGACAGCGACTCCTGCGAACACGATCCGTTTCATATGTAATACGACGATTTTTGTTTTGACGCTCATTGATTTCCCTCCCTTTGTTGTTCTGTAAATCATATGTTGGAAGAAATCGTTTCATTCCCCTAAGTTAATTTTTGTAATTGTTCAAATAAATCAAAAATTATTAAAAATAAGGTTGACATCAGGCGGCGCGTCTGTTAATATACTAAATGTGTTCGACAGAACGACAAAATAAAATATGCGATAGTGGCGTAGTTGGTAACGCGCGACCTTGCCAAGGTCGAGACCGCGGGTTCGAGCCCCGTCTATCGCT
>CAKRDT010000035.1 GCA_934316545.1 uncultured Agathobacter sp.
TTTCAGCAAATTCTTGATTTGGGATAACTAGTGTCAGCGTAGAAGCCCGCCACCGGGTCAGCCCAGCCGGAGCACGCTGCCACAGGAGTTTCGCAAACGCCTAACAAGGGTTTGTTCAATGAAAGGAGGCATAATCCGAATGGAAAATGAGAACACTTGTCATTGTTGTAAGAAAAAGGATCGTTCCGACAAGGAACGCAAGGATCTGATGAATCGTCTGAGCCGTATCGAGGGACAGATCCGCGGCATCAAGGGAATGGTGGAGAAGGATTGTTATTGTCCGGACATCATCACGCAGGTGGCTGCGGCAAATGCGGCACTCAACAGTTTTAATAAAGCACTTCTCGCGGAGCATATCCGTACCTGCGTGGCGGATGGCATCCGAAACGGAGAGGACGATAAGGTGGATGAATTGGTGGCGATGCTTCAGAAGTTAATGAAATAGCTGCGGTGGGATAATAGAAAATGAGGTGGTGAAAATATGAAGCAGTACAATGTTACAGGCATGAGCTGTGCGGCATGTTCCGCCCGTGTCGAGAAAGCGGTGGGCAAAGTGCCGGGCGTTACAAGTTGTTCGGTGAGCCTGTTGACGAATTCCATGGGCGTGGAAGGAAGCGCTGCGGATCAGGAGATTATCGCGGCAGTTCAGGAAGCCGGATACGGTGCTTCGGTCAAGGGCAGTGAAAAATCAAATGCGCAGACAGGCGGCGCATACGCCGGGGCGGAGGAAGCACTCCGTGACCATGAGACGCCGATCCTTCGAAAACGCCTGATCACGTCGGTGGTATTTTTGATTGTACTTATGTATTTTTCGATGGGACATATGATGTGGGGCTGGCCGCTTCCGGCAGTGATGGCGGACAACCATGTGGCGATGGGACTTTTGCAGATGCTTTTGACCATTATCATCATGGTCATCAACCAGAAGTTCTTTGTAAGCGGATTCAAAAGCCTGCTTTACGGATCGCCGAACATGGACACGCTCGTAGCACTCGGTGCCGGAGCATCATTCGGGTACAGCACTTATGCGCTTTTTGCGATGACGGATGCGCAGATGCGCGGCAATATGGATGCGGTCATGTCCTACATGCATGAATTTTATTTTGAGTCGGCGGCAATGATCCTGACGCTGATCACGGTCGGAAAGATGCTTGAGGCACACTCGAAGGGAAAGACAACGGATGCGCTCAAGAGCCTGATGAAGCTTGCACCGAAGATGGCAACGCTCGTCCGCGACGGACAGGAAGTGACCGTATCCATCGATGAGGTGGCAAAAGGCGATATTTTCGTTGTTCGCCCGGGGGAGAATATTCCGGTCGACGGTGTGATCATCGAAGGAGACAGCGCGGTCAACGAGTCGGCTTTGACCGGCGAGAGCATTCCGGTGGACAAGGCGGCAGGCGACAAAGTCAGCGCAGCAACTGTCAACCAGTCGGGCTTCCTCCGCTGTGAGGCGACGCGTGTCGGCGAGGACACAACACTGGCACAGATTATCCAGATGGTATCCGATGCGGCAGCAACGAAGGCGCCGATCGCAAAGATCGCGGACAAAGTATCCGGCATTTTTGTTCCGGCGGTTATCACGATCGCAGTCATTACGATCATTGTCTGGCTCCTTGCGGGACAGACGATCGGCTTCGCACTGGCACGAGGCATCTCCGTACTTGTAATCAGTTGTCCGTGTGCGCTCGGACTTGCCACTCCGGTTGCCATCGTGGTCGGAAACGGCATGGGCGCAAGAAACGGAATCTTATTCAAAAATGCGGTATCGCTTGAAAATGCCGGAAAGACACAGATTGTCGCTTTGGACAAGACAGGAACGATCACGAGTGGTGAGACGAAGGTAACGGATGTGCTTCCGGCAGAGGGCAGAAGCGAGGCAGAATTATTATCTCTTGCGGCAGCGCTTGAGGCGCGAAGCGAGCACCCGCTTGGGGCGGCAGTTATGCGCTATGTGGACGAGATCAAACAGTCTTACGGTCAGGTAAGAGACTTTCATGTATTATCTGGAAACGGATTGGAGGCGATGCTGGGTGATCGGAAGCTGCTCGGCGGAAGCTTAAAATATATGAGCAGTCAGGTTGCGGTGTCGGATGATGTGACAGCAAAGGCTGCCCGTCTTTCCGAAGAGGGAAAGACTCCTCTGTTTTTTGCGGAGGATGGTAAGCTGCTCGGCATGATTGCTGTGGCAGATACGATCAAGGAAGATTCGGCGGAAGCGGTTGCGGCGCTCCGCAACATGGGAATCCGCGTGGTCATGATCACCGGAGATAACGAGAAGACCGCGCGTGCCATCGGCGCACAGGCAGGCGTAGATGAAGTGATCGCAGGCGTTTTGCCGGAGGGCAAGGCGAGCGCGATCCGCAAACTAAAGGAACAGGGTAAGGTTGCGATGGTCGGTGACGGAATCAACGATGCACCGGCACTCACCGGCGCGGATACCGGTATCGCGATCGGCGCCGGAACGGATGTCGCGATCGATGCGGCGGATGTCGTATTGATGAAGAGCCGCTTAAGCGATGTACCGGCAGCTATCCGTCTGAGCCGTGCGACACTGACAAACATTCACGAGAATCTGTTCTGGGCATTTTTCTACAACGTGATCGGAATCCCGCTTGCGGCGGGACTGTGGTATCCGCTTTTCCATATTAAGTTAAATCCGATGTTTGGAGCGGCTGCGATGAGTTTGTCCAGCTTCTGCGTTGTGACAAATGCGCTTAGGCTGAATCTGTTTCAGATGCACCAGCCGACCAGAAAAGAGCGAAATCATGTTACCGAAGCACATGCGGTGGAAGGCACCGGTGTGATTGCGATAAATCAGGAAACGCAGAATCATGCGGATCCGAACAAAGAGAGACAGAGCAAAGAAAGCGAGGAAAAAATTATGACAAAGACAATGAAGATCGAAGGTATGATGTGTGGACACTGTGAGGCAAGAGTGAAAAAGGCGCTCGAAGCACTTGCAGAGGTAAAGGAAGCAAAGGTCAGCCATGAGAGCGGCACCGCAGAGGTGATTCTTGAGAGCGAGGTTGCCGATGATGTGTTAAAGAAGGCTGTGGAGGATCAGGATTACAAGGTAACGGATATTCAGTAAAATTGAAATTACAAAGCGACAGGTAATGAAAATATTTGGAAAGGAACCATCTCTCGAAAGTAAGAACTTGTGAGAGATGGTTCCTTTATTTTGAAAAATAAAGTACAATGAGGATAGAAAATAAGGGGGGAAAAGAAAATGAAAACATGGCTTAAAAAATGTCTGACAGGAATCCTGATTGCAGCGCTTTGCCTGACGGGAATACCGGTCGGTGTACAAGCTGCAACAACGAAAAGCACATTGTCTGCACTGCATGTAGAAGGCACAAAACTGTGTGACCAGGATGGCAATGTCGTACAGCTTCGCGGTGTCAGCACGCATGGTTTATCATGGTTTCCTCAGTATGTCAACGATAAATATTTCAAGGAACTGCACGACAAATGGGGCGCGAACGTGGTGCGGCTTGCGATGTACACAGAAGAGTATAACGGTTACTGTTCGGGCGATGCGAACAACCGCAAGCAGCTGAAGGCGCTTGTGAAAAAAGGCGTAAAACTCGCGGCAAAAAATGATCTGTATGTGATCATCGACTGGCATATTCTGTCGGATGGAAACCCGAAGAAACATGTGAAAGCGTCTAAGGCTTTTTTCAAGGAGATGTCAAAGACCTTCAAAGACTACGATAATGTACTCTATGAAATCTGCAATGAGCCGAACGGCGGAACGGACTGGAAGACCATCAAGTCGTACGCCAAGTCGGTAATTCCGGTAATCCGCAAGAACGACAAGGATGCCATCATCATTGTCGGAACACCGAACTGGTCACAGAAGGTTGATGAGGCTGTGGCAAGTCCGATCACGGGATACGACAATCTGATGTACGCGTTTCATTTCTATGCCGGAACGCACAAGGCGGATATGCGAAAGACTTTGACGGACGCGGTCAAAAAGGGACTGCCGGTTTTTGTCACGGAGTTCGGTATCACGGATGCGAGCGGTTATGGCGGAATCGATAAAAAGGAAGCTGTCAAGTGGATCAAAGCACTCAATAAACGCGATATCAGTTATGTGGCATGGAATGTTTCCAATAAAGACGAGGGTTCCGCGATGATCAAGAGTAGCTGCGCTAAGACGAGCGGATTGAAGCGGAGTGACCTCAGTACATCCGGCAAGTGGATCTACGATCTGCTCAGAAAGCATAAAAATTAGAAGTTCGGAGGCGCTTGCGTAAAATCGATGAATCAGGGAGCTGTAAAATATTTTCTTCGATGAACTTATTTTGCAGCTCCTTCTCTGTTTCGGTACTGCGTCGGCGAGAATCCTTTTTGTTTGTGAAAAAGCCGGCTGAAATAAAGTTGGTTATCATATCCTACAATGGACGCAATCTGGTTGATGGAGTATTCTGTTGTTTCCAGCAAAAGCTGCGCGTTATTGATGCGAAGAGAAACGATAAACTGCATTGGTGTCTGCCCGGTATATTTCTTGAAGTTGCGTATAAACCAACTGACACTCATGCCTCTTGAACTTGCATATTCCTCAATATTGATATTGCGATTGTAGTTTTCATTAAAGTAGGAGGTGGCAATATCCATTTCTTTATCCAGATATTCATTTTTCAATACATGTTCTCGTTTTAGCTCGCGTTCAAAAATAATGAGGAGGTGACGGAGCAGTAGTTCGAGCATTTCTTCGTAATCTTCCTGGCTTCTTTGAAATTCCAAAATAATTCGTTTAAATACCCGTTCGTATTCCAGTGAAGATCCTACGGGATATATGTGCTTATCATCCTGAAATCCATACTTTTTTAAAATATTTTTCACTTCACTTCCGGTAAAATGAATCCAGTAAACATCCGTCTTATCTTTCCCGTAATATTCATATTTTTGCATTTCTTTTGGCTGATACAATACGATATTACCGGCAGGTACGATCGTTTCGTTGTCCGGTGTATCAAAATGAAAATGTCCGAGTCCGGATGCAATATAGATGATCTGGAAATCTTTTCGTCCTTTGGGACGATAGGTTGGCATCTTAGGATGTTCGGACAGACGATAGTTTCCGCAGCTTCCGACAACCAGAGGTCTGCTTTTGTCCTTAAAATCAATCAGAGAATGATTTAAATAACCGGTATTGATATACATGAACAAGTTCTCCTTTTTTACATTGTATCATTTTGTGCATATTCTGTCCATTCCTGTTCATAGATATTTTGCGACTCAAAATGTATGATAAATATAGAAATTGGAGGATAAATGATAAAAACACAATCAGAAAAATCCTCGTTGGAGAAAAATATTATGTATATGATGGAGGGCTTAAGATGATCGTACCGCGCTACTATGAAGATTTGGAAATGCTACACGATAACGCAATGCCGACGAGAGCTTATTATATTCCGGCATCAATAAGAAAGGATGATCTTGTTGAAAATCGCGAAAGTTCCGATCGGTTTCAATTGTTAAACGGAGAATGGAATTTTAAATATTATAAAAGTATTTATGATGTGAAGGATGCTTTTTATCTGAACGGTTACGATACTTCAGAATTTGATAAGGCTACGGTTCCGGGGGTATGGCAGATGGCTGGATACGACATGCATCAATATACCAATATTCGTTATCCGTTTTCGTTTGATCCTCCGTATGTGCCACAGGATATTCCATGTGGGGTATATGTACACACGTTTACCTATCACAGGGAGGAGAAGGCTACGAGTGCTTTCCTGAATTTCGAGGGTGTAGACAGTTGCTTTTATGTCTGGATCAATGGTCGATATGTCGGCTATAGTCAGGTATCGCATATGACCAGTGAATTTGATGTTACTTCTCTGTTAGAAGACGGAACGAATACGCTTGCGGTGCTCGTGTTGAAATGGTGTGACGGTTCTTACCTGGAGGATCAGGATAAATTCCGGATGAGCGGTATCTTTCGGGATGTGTACCTATTAAAAAGACCACAGAAATCCATCTGGGACTACCGTATTACAACAAAGGTAGAGCAAGATAAAGCAATCGTAAAATTAAATCTTGCATACAGTGAACCAATTGAGACAGCAATTGACATTGAGGATCAAAGTGGTGCACTCGTTGCACATGGTGAAATAGAACAAGATGGATCGCTTGAATTTACCGTTTCGAATCCTGTGTTGTGGAACACGGAATCCCCGTATCTGTATACGGTGATTCTCTCAACGCCGGATGAGGTAATTGTAGATCATATTGGTTTCCGGACAATTGAAATTAAGGATGCGGTTCTTTATTTTAACGGCGAGAAGATTAAGTTCCGCGGCGTGAATCGCCATGACTCGGATCCGGAAACAGGATGTGTCATTGGCGTAGAACAGATCAAAAAAGATCTGACACTTATGAAACAGCATAATTTTAATGCCATCCGATCAAGCCATTATCCGAATGCTCCGTATTTCTATCAGATGTGCGACAAATATGGTTTTATGGTTATTGACGAAGCCGATATTGAAGCACACGGACCATTTATGTTGTATCGAAAAGAAGATACCGACCGGAACCGTTTTCATCGTTGGAATGAAAAGATAGCGGATAATCCGGAGTGGGAGTATGCAATTGTGGATCGTGTGCAAAGGATGGTACAAAGGGACAAGAACCGCACCTGCATTGTGATGTGGTCGATGGGAAATGAGAGTGCTTACGGATGTAATTTTGAAAAAGCGCTGGAGTGGACGAAAAGCTTTGACCCGGATCGCATTACGCAGTATGAGAGTGCGAGATATCGCAATTATGACAAAACGTATGATTACAAATATCTGGATCTGTATAGCCGCATGTACCCGGCTTTGACGGAGATTGACGAATATCTTGAAAAAGATGGAAGCAAACCGTTTCTACTCGTTGAATATTGCCACAGTATGGGAAACGGACCGGGAGATTTTGAGGACTATTTTCAGGCGATTCAAAAAGATGACAGAATGTGCGGTGGCTTTGTATGGGAATGGTGCGACCATGCGATCGCACACGGCAAGGCGGATAACGGAAAAATCATTTATTATTACGGTGGAGATCATGGGGAGAGCATTCATGACGGTAATTTCTGCGTGGACGGATTGGTGTATCCGGATCGGACACCACATACCGGATTACTGGAATATAAAAATGTGTATCGTCCGGTAAGGGTGGTTTCCTACGATCAGGAAGACGGTACGTTACTTTTTCATAATTATATGGATTTCGACAATCTGAAGGATTTTGTGGAAATTGATTATGAAATGACACAGGACGGTCTGACGGTAGAGAAAGGAAGCGTTGAGAATCTTTCAGCTGCGCCACATAGTGATGGTAAGACCGAACTTAAATTACAGGTTCCGTCCGCCGGAAAAATTTATCTGAAATTTATTTATATTTTAAAGAAAGAACTGCCGCTTTTGCAGAAGGGATATGTTTTAGGTTTTGAGGAAATTAAGCTTGAAAATCAAGACGGAAGAAATCAAAAGGTATTGGAGTGGGCGGAAAAAGAAGAAAGTGCAGGAACTATTATTGTAAAGGAAAGTGCGGAAAAAATTGAATTACAGGCAAACGCTTTTTCCTATACGCTGAATAAGCGGAACGGATTATTTGAAGACTTACAGTTTGCAGGAAGAAACTATCTGAATCATCCGATGGAATTGAATATCTGGAGAGCACCAACGGATAACGATATGTATATAAAGTCTGAGTGGAAAAAGGCACATTATGACAAAGCTTATACACGGGCATACAACATTGAGGTGCTTCAGAACAAATATGGCGTTTTCATCATGGAACATTTGGCTGTGGTTGCGGATACCGTTCAAAAAATTATGGATATTGAACTAACCTGGAAAATCGATGAAACCGGAAAAATCATTGCATCAATTGAAGCTCAAAAAGATGAAGAGTTTCCGGATCTCCCTAGATTTGGTATCCGACTGTTTCTGGATAAGAAATTTGAGGATGTTGCCTATTATGGAATGGGACCGCACGAGAGTTACAGAGACAAGCATCAGGCCACCAGTCATGGAATCTATCGTTCCAAAGTCACAGACCTGCATGAAGATTATATCCGTCCGCAGGAAAACGGGAGCCACTATGATTGCGATTATGTAGAACTGACGAACGCGCAGTATGGATTTGCCATTGTCTCGGAAGATAGTTTTTCATTTAATGCTTCCTACTATACACAGGAAGTATTGGAGCAGACGGAGCATAACTTTGAACTTGAAGAGAGCGACAGCACGGTATTATGCGTTGATTATGCATTAAACGGCATCGGCTCGAACAGTTGCGGACCTGTGGTATTGGATCAATATCGATTTAGCGAGAATGAATTCCGATTCCAATTGAAAATGGTTCCATATGTAAAGCGGTAATATAAAACAGTTGATAACAAAGTAAACAGGTAGGGATAAAGGAGAAGTTCTAATGGAAGAAAAAAGATATTTGAAATGGTACAACAAAATGGGGTATGGTTCCGGTGACATTGCGGGGAATGTGGTATATGCGTTTCTGACATCATTTGTTATGGTGTATCTGACGGATACGATCGGGCTGGCATCTGGAATTGTCGGAACGTTGATCGCTCTTTCCAAATTGTTTGATGGGTTTACCGACATCTTTTTTGGCTCGATGATCGATAAAACACATAGCAGATTGGGAAAGGCGAGACCGTGGATGTTGTATGGTTACATAGGCTGCGCGGTAACATTGGTGGCATGTTTTGCAATCCCGACCAGTCTTGGAAAGACAGCGCAATACGCATGGTTCTTTATCGCATATACGCTTCTGAACGGGGTGTTTTATACCGCAAATAATATTGCATATTCTGCATTGACATCACTTGTTACAAAAAACAGCAAGGAACGTGTGCAGATGGGGTCCTATCGTTTTATTTTTGCTTTTTCTACCAGCCTTTTGATTCAGGCAATTACGGTTGGATTTGTGGGAAAATGCGGTGGAGATGCGGCAGCGTGGCGCCTTGTCGCAATCATATACGCGGCAATCGGTCTGATTGTCAATACAATTTCCGCTTTGTCTGTGAAAGAACTTCCGGAAGAGGAATTAAATGAGGGGGAGCAGGCAGGCGAAGCAGAAAAATACGGACTTGTTCAGGCTTTCAAATTATTGGTAAAGAATAAATTTTATTTGATGATCTGTGGCACCTATATTCTGCAGCAGCTTTACAGCGCGATGATTGGTGCCGGCATCTACTATATGACATGGGTATTAAAAAATAAGAATTTATTTGGACAGTTTGCATGGGCAGTCAACATTCCACTTATTATTGCGTTGATCTTTACACCGACATTGGTTGGAAAGTGGAATGGAATGTATAAATTGAATGTGAGAGGTTATATGCTTGCAACGGTTGGCAGAGCACTCGTTGTTGTTGCTGGATATATGGGCAGCGTTCCATTGATGATACTTTTTACAGCAGTTGCGGCTTTGGGACAGGGACCGTGGCAGGGCGATATGAATGCGGTCATTGCATCCTGCTCGGAGTATACTTATTTGACTCAGGGAAAAC
Source organism: uncultured Agathobacter sp. (assembly GCA_934316545.1). Taxonomy (GTDB): domain Bacteria; phylum Bacillota; class Clostridia; order Lachnospirales; family Lachnospiraceae; genus Roseburia. Next base: position 9,548 of record CAKRDT010000035.1, read on the forward strand.
ATGTAGACGGAACAATGTATTCCTGCACTTCACTCGGAATCAAAATCGGTGGAGGAATCGGAACGGCTGTTGTTGGATGGCTGCTGGAGTTCAGCGGATATGTCGGAACGAATGCAACACAACCGCAATCGGCACTTAGTATGATGCAGTTTATCTATTTATGGCTGCCGTTTGTCTTTGATCTGCTTATTACGATTGTTCTCTCGCAGATGAATGTGGAAGAAACAAATGCAAATATAAGAAAAGCGAGAGGCATGAGTGTGGAGCGCGCAGAGGAACTTTTTGAAAAAGCGTCTCTCTAATCGTACTTTAAAGAAAACAAAAGCATGGAATTCTGGAATGGAAAATACAAAATCTGTCTTGTAATAAAATGAAGCTGTGCATATAATAGAAGAAAATCATCAAGCGCTGTCGCGAAAGCGGCAGCGTTTTCGATATGAAAGGAATGGAAATGATGCGTTACAGACCGGATTATTATAAAGAATTTACATGTATTGCGGACAAGTGCCCGATCACCTGCTGTCAGGAGTGGAAGATTGCGGTGGACGAGGAGACTTCACGCAAGTGGAAGACGATGACGCCGCCGGAAACTTTGCGGAGACATCGCACGCATCTGAGTGATTACACGATGAAAAAAGAGGGAGGGCGTGTAATCCGGCTGGAGGAGGATCATCGCTGTCCGTTTCTTGCCGATGATAAATTGTGCTGCCTTGTTTCGGCATATGGGGATTCGGTGTTGTCGGAGACCTGTACGGTTTTTCCAAGAGAAGTGCATATTTTTGCAGGGCATGAGGAAGAGACTTTGATGCCTTGCTGCCCGGCGGTTGTAGACTTGTGGAATGAGCGAAAAGCGATTGCATTTCCGGAGATTTCATGGGAGACAGAAGGCAGGCAAAAAGAATTATTTTTGATAAGAAGTAAGCTTCTTGAACTGCTTGATGATACGTCGGTATCACTCGCAGAACTTTTAAAAGAAGCATTTTATATTTTACTGGAACTTGAGAAACAGGATGCGCTTACGGAAAGTCTCATTGAAGATTATTTTTCGAAGGAGAGCATCGCAAAGCTTCGGGATGCGATCGAGGATGTGCCGGTCGATGCGCTTGACACGATGGATGAATGCAATGAATTATTGCAGGATCTGGCGGTCAACTATCGCAAGGAAGGTTTGTATCGCAGGTATCTGGATCCGGTGATCAAACAGGCGGAAACGTTGTCGGAAACATACGAGGAAGAGACGATGCGGGATTCATTGCAGCAGTTTGCAGATACGTTTGCTGCGTATGAGCCACTGATGCGAAAATTCCTGCAGAATGAAATCTATTCGGATCTGCTTGTGCCGGACGGATCGCTTGACAGCATGATCGTGGCATTGCAGTGGATCGCGATGGAGTATGCGGTGATCCGGCATGCAATCTTTTTATCTTGTGATCATTCGTCAATCCGGTACGAGACCGTTCGTGATTATCTTGTAGTCATCACTCGTATGACCGGTTACGATGAGGAAGATATATACGAGTATCTGGAGAACAGCTTTGAGTCGTTGTTGTGGGAGTGGGGATACTTTGCGTTGATTGTCGGAAATGCGAGGTAATGCAAATCGACCAGATGGCGTCTTAAAAAAAACTTAAGTTGTATTCTGTAGCGGATATGTTACAATGTGGCAAAGAAAAATGTGTCAGCTCTATTGTGAAAAGGGCTGATAGGCAAAGGAGATATTCACACATGAAAAAGATAACTTATGTTTTAATATTCGCTTTATTGGTACCGTATTTGTTTGTGACGCAACCGACCGTGGCAAGTGCGAAGACCACATACCGCGGTGCTTACTCAAATCTCGTTGATGCGCAGTCCCAGAAAGAGGTTCGTAAGGCCTTGTTAGACGCGGGTCTTTCCAAGAAAAATGTGGATGCATGGCTTTCTGATGTCAAGACCTATAACAAGACGATCAAGAACACCGGCCTTGTAAAAAAAGGATTTAAGAAGCTGGGAACAAAGAATCCGCAGTACGATGAAACAAAGATCATGGAGCTTTGGAACAAAAAGAATCCAATGTTTATCGGGTACAACTGCAGAATTACCGCTTTTGATCTTATGAGTGACAAGATCAGTGTAAAAAAAGATGCGAAAGTGAATGCAGCAAATCTGTTTATGGATAAGGATGCATTAAAGAACGCTCCGGTCAAAAAATTTACGAAAGCGCAGCAGAAGAAATTCGATACATTATATTCTACTGTCAATACAGCCTATACCACAGAAGTCAGCACACATGTCAAAAAGCAGCAGAAGGTATGGAAGTTAAACGAAGTCAGAGTTTCCAAAAAAACAAAGGCATCGCTGATCACCGTTGTCCTGCATTCCAGCTTCGGCAAAAAAGAGAACGAGCTGTTTGTCGGACATGCGGGAGTGCTTGTGCCGACAAAGGACAAAAAGCTTTTGTTCATTGAAAAGCTATCCTTTTCTCTGCCATATCAGGTAATCAAGTTTGACAACCGCAAGCAGCTTAATCATTATCTGATGGGAATGTATGATACTTCGTGGGGACAAGAGGAGGCAAAGCCTTTTATCATGGAAAACACAAATCTGATGAAAGATTATCGTGTGATCCGCAAAGATAAGTAGTCTCAAGAAGTTCTTAAGAATTTAAGTTAGAATCTTAAAGATATCTTACTTTTTCAAACACAACCTGTTCACAACTGATTGATAATCTATTTGTATCAAAACGAAAGGAAAAAAGGGAATGAACTTAAAAAACAAGGCGGCAGCGCAGGGCGCTTTACTATTGGCCGCGATACTGATGATCGGCTACGGAGCCGTGCGGGGAGAGGCAGCGGCAGTCCTCTCCAAAGCAATAAAATTATGTCTGGAGTGTGTCGGAATTGGATAAGAAAAAACATAAAATATCAGCTGTTCTAGCTCGCTGGAGAGGCTTCATTCAGGCGGTCGCAACCCTCGCCACAAACATACATCTGCCGAACTTCTTTAAAGGAGAGATTTACAGAGGGGATGCAAAGACGGTCTGTGTGCCGGGACTGAACTGTTATTCCTGTCCGGCTGCATCCGGGGCGTGTCCGATCGGTGCCTTGCAGGCGGTCATCGGCTCATCCAAGTTTAAATTTTCGTATTACATTACAGGATTTTTAATTCTGCTAGGTGTACTGCTCGGACGATTTATCTGCGGATTTCTGTGTCCGTTCGGTTGGTTCCAGGAGCTGCTGCACAAGATTCCATTTAAGAAATTTTCAACGAAAAAGCTTAAGCCGCTTCGCTATATAAAATATGGTGTGTTGTTGATTTTTGTTATTTTACTACCCCTTCTGGTGACAAATTCACTGGGAATGGGAAATCCGTTTTTCTGTAAATATATTTGCCCGCAGGGAGTGCTGGAAGGCGCGATTCCGCTTTCAATTGCCAATGCAAGTATCAGAGCAGCTCTTGGCAAACTGTTTACATGGAAATTCGGTATACTTATTACTTTTGTAATCCTAAGCCTTATGTTTTACCGCCCATTCTGTAAATGGATCTGTCCGCTTGGTGCAATCTATGCGCTTTGCAATAAGGTATCTTTTCTGCAGATGAAGGTGGATGAGGATAAATGTGTATCCTGCGGCAAATGTGAGAGAGCCTGCAAGATGGACGTGGATGTCACAAAGCATCCGAACCATACGGAATGTATCCGCTGTGGCATGTGTATAAAGGAATGTCCGACGGAAGCAATTCACTATCAATATGGATTTGGAACAGGTAAAACAAATTTTAAAGAAAATAAAGGAGAATAAAATGAAGAAATTAACAGTGATGCTGCTTATTGCAGCGATGGTACTCGGAGTCAGTGCGTGCGGAAATTCTGCTAACAAAGAAAATGCAGCAACAGAGTCACAGATGTCAACACAGGAAACTGAAGATCTAGATGCAAAGATTAATGAATTGACACAGAAAGAGAACAGTATCCTTGAAAACCATAAGGCTTTATGGGAGAAGGTATTTAACAGCATTGACAAATCAACTGTCGAGGATGCGACAACTAGCAATTACGGAGATTTTTTGGCAAACGCTTTAGACAAAATTAAGGATCAGTTTACCGATGATGAACTCAAGTCTTTGAAGGAAGATGTTGAAGAAATCAAAAAGCTTGAGGATGAGCTTCAGCCACTTCTTAAGAAGCAGAATGCGAAAGCATCAAATAAGGATTCCGGCAAAGAGGGAGCAAGCGTATTTCCGGAGTTTCAGGCAAAGGATCTGGATGGAAATGACGTGGACAGCAGCATCATTTCAAAGAATGCGGTCACGGTTTTGAATTTTTGGTTTAATGGATGTTCTCCATGCGTACAGGAGCTTCCGGAATTGGATAAATTAAATGAGGAGCTGAAGGAAAAAGGCGGACAGATAATTGGTATCAATATAGATTCTCTTGACGGAAATGAGGATGGAATTGCTGAAGCTAAGAGTATTTTAGAGAAGCGGGGTGCAAAATATACGAATCTTTCCCTTGATTCCAACAGTGAAGCCGGAAAATATGCAACAAGCATTATGGCCTTCCCGACTACAATCGTGCTTGACCGTAACGGAAATATTATCGGAGAGCCGATCATGGGCGGTATTGATAATGACGAGGCATATAAGCAGCTGATGAAGACGATCGATCAGATACTGGCGGCTGATAAGAACTAGATAATACCGGTGCATAACCTAAATTGCCTCTGCATAAACTGTACAAACACGGTAATGCAGAGGTATTTTTAATATCGTTGGCTATATCCTTTTTATCGAATTATATATTAGGCGTTTGCAAAACTCCTGTGGCGGCGTGCTCCGGCTGGACTGACCCGGTGGCGGGCTTCTACGCTGAACACGATTTTAGACAAAATCATTGAATTTGCGAAAATCTCTGCTGGGCT
>CAKRDT010000036.1 GCA_934316545.1 uncultured Agathobacter sp.
CAAAAATCATAGAAAGAGCCCAGCGGACATTTTCAGCAAATTCTTGATTTGGGATAACTAGTGTCAGCGTAGAAGCCTGCCACCGGGTCAGTCCAGCCGGAGCACGCCACCACAGGAGTTTCGCAATCGCCTAGAATTATATATGCTTTTTTCGAAATCGATATATCCGGTAATAGAAGTAGCAAGGTTGTTTCCGTGTGTGTAAATAATTCCCAAAAAATAATAAATCAGTGGTACTTTCTATGAGTAAAAGGTATAATATATTTAAGTTGGTGTGTAAAGGAGGTCTTGATTATGTTGTATCCTTTTATGACATTGGAAGATAATACCGAAATTGTGCATTCGGAAAGTTATATGGAAAATGGAGTCGAGAAAGTAAGAGTGGAAATTGAAAAGCCTGTAGAAGGAGGTTTTGATAATGCCTCAGGTTTTTAAAATCGGGGCATATCTTGTGTATTTTTGGCTCAACGAAGGTATGGATAACGCAAAAGGGAAGATGTATTGCAGCCAATAATGCGTCAAAAATTCCAAAACGTAAATTACGAATTATGATGGACATCATTGAAGCGCGGCATGCAGAAATAGAACAATTGTGGTTGAAAAAATTCGGAGAGATTTCGTATTATTGTTAAATTTGCAAAGCAACAGGCTAAGCTGGGGCAATATGGTGTTAGTAGAAAAAGGAAGAATAGGGCAGATCGGATAGAAATATTTGATCTGCCCTGTTTTACGTTTTAAATGGAAAATGAAGAGTGTGACCGGTTACATCGTGAAAAATAACAAAAACAGGGCTGTGTACAGATGAAAATCGATATAAATATATGCAATGTGACGAAAACAAATCAGGTATATTGACATAAATTGTACATAAGAATATAATGCAATCAATGAAAACGGTTACATAAGGAGGGGTTGACAATCGATAAAAATATTACCATATCAGATATAGCAGAGAGGGCTGGTGTATCCAAAGCGACGGTATCCAGAGTGTTGAACTCTCCGGACATTGTAGAAGAACATACGAGGGAAAATGTCAACCGGATTATGAAAGAGTTGCACTATACACCTTCCCAGACGGCGAGAAACCTTTCTATGAAGAGTTCCTCAACCGTGGGGGTAATTGTACCGGAAATCAGTAACACGTTTTTTGGAGAATTGTTTTCCGGGGTAGAGGAAGTGACCAAGAAACATAATTTATCTTTACTTTATTCCGGCAACGATAACGAGCAGGATGCCGATTATAAGGCACTTGATATGATGAAGATGCAGAGGGTCAGAGGCTTGCTGTATATTCCGGCCGTGAACTATGCAGCACTAGGTATTCTTGATAAGCTGCAGAGAAAGTTGGATCGATTGAATTGCCCGATCGTGTGTATGGATCGAGATATTGGTCTTCGATGCGATATTGTCCATTTTGATGATCAGAGTGCAGTCCGTAAGGCGGTACTTGCTTTGGCAAATGAAGGGCATCGTAAGATTGCAATTATCATAGGTGAGGAAGAGAATATTCTTTCTGCCCAGCGTTTTGAAGGATATCTGGAAGGTCTCAGGCAGGCAGGAATTCCGCTTGATGAGCAGCTTGTATTGCGTGGATCCTATACACGGGTGTCAGGATATCTGGTGACTAAGAAACTACTTGAACAGGAAAATCAGCCAACGGCCGTCATTACATGTAACAATCTGTTGAGTAAAGGATATTTGCAGGCCGTGTGTGAGTATACACATGGTAAAACCGATCGATATACGCATATTGGTCTGGATGAGATTGATATGATGCAATATCTTGGAATCCCATATAATTGCATTCAGCGTGATGCTTATGAATTAGGCCGGTCGGCAGCTGAATTACTGATGAAGAGGCTTGAACAGCCGGATGAAGCATATCAGCATATGATATTGAGTTCTCCGTTAATTCATCAGACGTTCTAGTTTATAAAAGAGTGATTGTGTGTTGCTCATAAAATACGCAATCACTTACTTATTACAAAACAATGAAAGCGGTTTCATTAAAGGAAAGGAAGGTAAAACATATGAAATTAGCAATGGGATGTGATCCTGCAGCGTACCGGTTTTATCAGAAACTGATAGCGAGAATGAAAGACGAAGGGTATGACATTATTGACACAGGATGCGAGTCGGAACACGAAGCGGATGGAGGAAAATATGCAGAGATAGCAGAAATTGTTTCGAATAAAGTGGTGAGCAAAGAATGCGATTATGGAATTCTTATTTGTGGCACCGGTCAGGGGATGGCGATGGCAGCCAACAAGATTCCGGGAATCCGTGCAGTGCTTTGCTACGATGTATTTCCGGCAGTTCTCAGCAAGAACGACAATAATGGAAATGTTTTGTGTACCGGAGCATGGTTTATGGAGAAGAAGGGAATTGATTTTACCATGGCAATGATCCACGCGTGGTTATTTTCGGGCTATACAGGAACTCATGAAGATGGCATGCAGGCGCTTAGCCGCCTTGATCATAAAAAATACCAGGAGGTGATGTAACATGGATCGTTTTCAGGAATTATCAAAGATTGCATTAGATGAGTTATCAGAAGTCTTTGCAAGAATGAGTGATGAAAACGTCAGGGAACTATTGGAGGAAATCAAGAAAGCGGATCGCATTTTTCTGCTTGGAGCAGGGAGAGAGGGACTCTCAACGAGAGAGTTTGCAATGCGGCTGATGCATTTGGGGAAGGAATCTCATTGGATATGGGATGATACCACCCCGTCGATGGGCAAAGGCGATTTGTTCATCTGTGCATGCGGAAGCGCAGACGTGGCACATGAAAATATACTTTGTGACAATGCAAAGAAAACCGGTGCGACAATTCTTCTGATTACGCCATCTGCGAAGGGACATATTTTGGAGATTGCAGATAAGGTGATTCGGATTCCGGCAACGGCTTATAAGGCGGTATATAATTCGGAGGCTGAATATGTACCGACGGTTCAGATGATGGGCAATCAGTTTGAACAGGCATTACTTGTATTTTTTGATGTAATTGTAATGATGCTTAGTGAAGAAATGGGAATTTCCAAAGAAGAGATGGAATCCCGTCACAGAAATATTGAGTAGATTGTCAAAGGGGGACAAAAATATGGCAAAAAAATTATTGGCAATGGTTTTGGGATTAACAATGATGATTGGTGCTGCGGGATGTTCAGCGGTTGATACAGGATCGGGAAGCGGTAGCACAAAGTCCGATACGCAGGTAAGCGTGAGCGCAGATTTATTAGATGCAACACAGTATAAATCAGATAAAGATGCAGCAGACTGGACGATCGCAGTTGTTGTAAAAGACGGAACGTCCGATTGGTTTAAGCGTATGCAGGTCGGAGTTGATGAGTTTGGACAGACAAAGACGGTCAATGTTATCCAGAAAGGACCGGCTAATGCAGATGCAGCGTCTCAGGTTCAGTTAGTGGAAGATATGATTAATCAGGGAGTCGATGCGCTTTGTATTGTTCCAATCGATCCGGGCGCACTTGAGTCTGTCTTACAGAAGGCAATGGAAAAGGGTATTGTTGTGATCAGCCATGAAGCTTCTGACCTTAAGAATACATTATATGATGTAGAAGCATTTACTGCAGAAGACTTTGGTAACACAATGATGCAGGAACTGGCAAAAGCAATGGGAGAAAAGGGACAGTATGCGCAGATGGTTGCTTACACGACATCGACAACCCATATGGAGTATTCCAATGCGGAGTATGCATACCAGCAGGCAAATTATCCTGATATGTCGTTAATTAATGATACCGTACCATCTGCCGAGTCATCAGAAAAAGTCGATACGGCATACGAGAAGGCTAAGGAATTATTAAAAGCAAATCCGGAATTGGCAGGATTTACCGGTGCAGCTTCCGTCGATATCTTAGGTGAAGCACAGGCAACGGAAGAATTAGGCCTTACAGATAAGGTGTCAATTGTAGGCGTTGGTACACCAAATGCTACAAGAGAGTATGTAAAGAATGGAACCATTGATGCAGTATGCCTGTGGGATCCGGCATCAGCAGGTTATGCAATGTGTGATCTGGCCTATAAGATATTAGCAGGTGAAGAAGTGAAAGAAGGCATTGATCTTGGTCAGGACGGATATGAAAGCGTAACCATTCAGGAAGGTGCAAATCGTTGTGTATTAGGAAATGCTCCGTTAATTTTAAATACGGACAATATTGACGACTATGACTTCTAAATTTTAGAGTCGATTTAAAACTCCTTATAAATCTTGACGGAAATCCGGATATGTGAAGCAGTTAAAATGAGTTTCACAGCGTCTGCGATGAAGCTGGAAGTATCCGGATTTCCTGTAAATGAATAATGTTTGAAAGAGAGTGAAGACCAATGTCAGAAAATATTTTGTGTGTGAAGAATATCAAGAAATCATTTGGCGGTGTACATGCATTAAAAGGTGTTGATCTGACCATTAAAAGAGGAGAGACACATTGTCTTGCCGGTGAGAACGGATGTGGAAAATCAACAATTATAAAAGTGATTTCCGGGTTTTATAAACCGGATGAAGGAACCATTGAAATTGATGGAAAAGAATATACAAATATGTCTACAGCAGATGCGATTGCAGCAGGCATTCAGGTAATCTATCAGGATTTTTCGATTTTCCCGAATCTCACAGTAATGGAGAACTTGGCATTTAATCAGGTATTAGCGGAAAAGAAAAAATTTGTTAATAAGAAAGAATTCCGAAAGATAGCCGAAGAGGCTGTCAAAAAAATTAATTTCGATGTAGATCTTGACGCAAGAGTGGAGACACTGCCCGTTGCAGATAAACAGCTGATTGCAATTTCAAGAGCTCTGCTCCATAATGCAAAACTCATAATCATGGATGAGCCGACAACCGCACTGACCAAAAGAGAGGTAACGCGTCTGTTTGGAATCATTGAAGAATTAAAAAAAGAAGGCATTACAATTTTATTTGTTTCTCATAAATTGGATGAGGTATTTGAAATCTCTGACAGCATTACCATTCTCAGAAGTGGACAGAATGTGCACCATTGCCCGGCGAGTGAGATGACAGAAGAGAAATTTACCTATTATATGACTGGAAGAAATATCGATACTTCAGCAGTGAAAGAGGTAAAAGATTTTTCGAAAGCTGAAAAAGTGCTGGAAGTGAAAGACTTATCCGCAAAGGGATTTGAACATGTAAGTTTTGATCTGCATGCAGGAGAAATTCTAGGAGTTGCAGGACAGCTTGGATCCGGACGTACGGAACTGAGCCTTGCATTGTTTGGCATGTTGAAACCAACGGGAGGCAGTATTTGTATTTCGGGCAGAGAGGTGCAACTGAAAAATGTGGCAGAGGCGCAGAAACATGGTATCGCGCTGGTTCCGGAGGATCGATTGACGGAAGGTTTATTCCTGCCACAGCCTATCTATAAAAATATTGCAGTAACCAGTCTGAAAGAACTGTCCGGCGTGTTGGGAAGCGTGAAGGAATCTGCACAAAAAGAGCTGTCTGAACATTGGGTGAAAGAAATCGGAGTTGCGACGAAGGATCATACGCTTCCGGTTCAGACACTTTCCGGAGGAAATCAGCAGAAAGTGGTTCTTGCAAGATGGCTGGCAACACATCCTAAGATCCTGATTTTGAATGGTCCAACGGTTGGTGTGGATATTGGCGCAAAGTATGATATCCATAAATTGTTGCGTGAACTGGTAAAACAGGGCATGGCGGTGCTGGTTGTATCAGATGATGTGGCAGAGATTACAGCGTTATGTGATCGCGCACTGATCATGAAAGCAGGAAGCATGACCGGAGAGTTTATCGGTGAAGATCTTACAGATGATAATCTGTATAAGTCTACAATATAGGAGAGGAGTGGAAAGATGAAACTTAAGATGAAAGGCTTATTGAAACAAACTGAGTTTTATGTGTTTTGTATTATTGTTGCATTCGCACTCATCATCCAAGTACGTTCCGGGCTGTTTTTTACAAGCAATAATTTAATGGATCTGGTTCGCTCCATGATCATACCGGGAATTTATGCAATATGTGCGTTGCTTAGTTTTGTAAGTACCGGTGCGGATGTATCGTTTCCGTTAATTGCAGCGTTATCTGCGTATATTGCGGTAACACTGGGAAACCGTTTTTCGTTAGGTGTCATTCCGATTTTTGTGATTGCCATTGTCGTTGGCTGCCTGATTGGCTGCATAAATGGTTTTTTTATAGTGAAATACAAGTTTAACAGTCTGATCGTTACACTTGGTACGTCGTCGATCTGCAGCGGCATTTTATTTGGTACGTTTGAAGCGGGAAGAACGGAACTCCCGGAGAAACTTTATGCATTAAGTAAGATTAATCTGGTTACGGTAACCAATGCAAAGTCCGGTCTTAGTTCTTCGCTTCCGTTTACGTTTGTTATTATGATTGTTCTTTATCTGATTGCATATTTTATCCTGAATTATACGATGGCAGGACGAAGCGTGTATGCGGTTGGAGGAGATGAAGTAAGTGCGGAAAGAGCCGGAATCAATGTTGGAAAAGTGAGATTCCTGGTGTTTGTTGTAAATGGCGGTATTGCAGCGATTGCAGGTCTCTGTTATGCAATGATGTCTTATTTTTATCTGCCGAATGAGTACGCGGGAGAGGAAATGCTGGTTATCGCAGCGGTTGTTCTTGGCGGAACACGTATGATTGGTGGTATTGGAACACTTAGAGGATGTCTTCTTGGAACACTGCTTCTTACGATGGTTTCCAATAGTCTGATTCTGCTTGGAATCTCTGTATATTGGGAAAAAGTATTTATTGGAGCAATCATTATTATCGGTACAGCGGTATCCGCGATGCAGGCGATGCGGGCATCCAGGACATCAGCAAAAAAGAAGGGGGCAGCGTAGACATGAATGAAGCAAAGAAAATGAAAAAGGGTATGACCCTACCTTTCGATGAAAATTCAAGAAGATTAATTATTATTCTAGTGGCACTGCTTTTTATTACAGGAATTACAAAGTCCTCACAGTTTTTAAATGTCGGTAATGTTCAGTCCATCGGCAAGCAGCTCACAGAATATGGTCTTATGTCGCTTGGAATGGGTGTCTGCATGCTGAGTGGTGGAATTGATCTGTCAACGGTCTATATTGCAAACCTTTGTGGTATTAGTGCGGGACTGATCATTCAGAGCAATACAAGTGGCGTGATGGGAATTGTTCTTGCATGTGTTGTTGCACTTGTTGTAGGTGCTTTATGCGGTATCTTTAATGGATTTCTGGTCAGCTTTCTTAACATTCCACCGATGCTTGCAACCTTGGGAAGCTATGAACTGTATATGGGAATATCGATCGTACTGTCAAAAGGAAGTACTGTTTCCGCAAACGGTCAGTTTAACATTCTTTCAGCGATGACCATTTTCGGAATCCCATTCCCTTTTATTCTGTTTTTGCTTTGCACCATTATTTTAACTCTGATTATGAGTAAAACAAGCTTTGGAAATAAAGTGTATCTGGTAGGAACAAATGCAAAATCTTCAAAATTTGCCGGAATCAATGTAAAGAAGACAACATTATGCTGCTATATGATTTCAGGAATCCTGTCTGCGATTGCAGGACTTGTAAGTTTATCAAGATTGAATTCCGCAAAGGCTGATTTCGGAACAAGTTATACCATGCAGACGATTCTGGTTGCTGTTTTAGGTGGAATCAATCCGGATGGAGGATTTGGTAACATCCCAGGTATTGCTTTTGCGGTCATTATTCTGCAGACCTTGTCGTCCTATTTGAACCAGTTCCCGGCGATCAGTAATTACTATCGGGATATGATCTGGGGAGTAGCGTTACTTGCGGTTCTGGTATTTAATATTACGATTTCAAAGAAACGTGCGAAAAAGGCTGCATCTAAATAGAAAAGGAGGAATATGTGATGCAACACGGAATTTATTATGCATATTGGGAGCATGAATGGGATGGCGATTACCATTATTATATTGATAAGGTGGCAAAACTTGGATATGACATTTTAGAAATTGCCGCAGGTCCGCTTCCGGAATATAGTGATGGGGATCTAAAGGCACTAAAGGATCATGCAAAAGAACAGAATATTCGTCTTACGGTGGGGTATGGCCCGGCACCGGAAAATAATATCGCAAGCAGTGATCCGAAGGTGCGTCAGCATGCGCTGGCATTCTATACGGATTTATTCCAGAGAATGGAAAAAATCGGGGCAACACTGATTGGCGGGGCTCTTTATTCCTGCTGGCCGATTGATTATTCGAAACCAGTCGACAAGAAGGGGGATTGGGAACGTGGAATTGAAGGCATGGCAAAACTTGGCAAAATCGCTTCGGAATGTGGAATTGAAGTGCTTGGACTTGAGTGCCTGAATCGTTTTGAAAACCACGTGCTGAATACAGCAGCGGAAGGGGTTTCCTTTGTTAAAAGTGTTAGGGAATTAGAGCCAAAGGCTTCCAATGTAAGCGTTATGCTGGATACTTTTCATATGAATATTGAAGAAGAGAGCATCGGTGCCGCAATCCGTACAGCAGGCAGTTTATTGGGACATTTTCATACCGGTGAGTGCAACCGTATGGTTCCTGGCAAAGGAAGAACACCTTGGAGGGAAATTGGGGAAGCACTTCGTGATATCAAATATGATAAGACAGTAGTTATGGAACCTTTTGTCATGCTGGGAGGAACGGTAGGACAAAACATTAAAATATGGCGTGATATTGTATCGGATACCAGTGAGGAAGCATTGGATCGGGATGCTAAGGCAGCGTTGGAATTTGAACGTTATATGCTTGGTTAAGCAGGAGGAAGCAGCGTGAAGAAGTATGATGTGATCGCTCTTGGAGAGCTATTGATTGATTTTACGGATTATGGCACAAGTGAGCAGACAAATCCTGTTTTTGAAGCAAATCCCGGAGGTGCTCCATGCAATGTGCTTGCCTTGTTGAAAAAGTATGGCAGGTCGTGTGCTTTCATCGGCAAAATCGGAGAGGATCTGTTTGGGAAAATGCTGACAGATATTCTGGATGAAATCGGAATTGATCACAAGGGACTGATTGTTGATCCGTATTATAATACAACATTAGCGTTTGTGAAAAACTTTGAAAACGGAGACCGTGAATTTTCCTTTTATCGACATCCGGGGGCTGATATGATGCTGAAAGCATCCGAAGTTGCTTATGATCTGATTCGGCAGGCTGAAATTTTTCATTTTGGTACATTATCCATGACGGATGAAATGGTTAGAGAAGCAACGATTCAGGCAATCGCATTGGCTAAGGAACAGGGATTATTAATTTCTTTTGATCCGAATCTTCGTCCACCGCTCTGGAAAAGCATGGATGAGGCAAAGCGGCAGATTGCATATGGCTTCAGTCAATGTGATGTTTTGAAAATATCGGATAACGAAATTGAATTTATGACAGGAACATCAGATTTTGATGAAGGTGTACGAATTTTGATGGAGAAGTATCCGAATATCCGGCTGTTGAATCTGACCGCAGGTGCGGATGGCAGCTATTCGTATTATCAGGGCAATAAGGTATTTGCACCGTCGTATCTGTTGGGAGGAACCGTAGATACGACAGGCGCCGGAGACACATTTTGCGGCAGTGTATTAAATTATCTTCTGGAGCATGATATCGATCATCTGACAGAGGCACAATTGGGTGAAATGCTTAGGATCTCCAATGCGGCGGCATACCTTGTTACAACCCAAAAGGGCGCAATCCGTTCTATGCCCAATCCGGATGAAGTCACTAAAATTGTAAAAGGCGAATAGTACTCATACTTTTTTTACCTCTGCATAAACTGTACAAACACAGTAATGCAGAGGTATTTTTTTGAAAACTTATATTGAGGAGCGAGCCATCGAGATCGCTAATTATATGATTGAAAACAACGCCACGGTGCGGCAGGCGGCTAAAAATTTCGGGATCAGCAAGAGTACGGTACATAAAGATGTGACTGAGCGCCTGGAGCAGATTAATCCGGCACTGGCGGCGGAGGCAAGAAAAGTTATCGATGTCAATAAATCGGAACGGCACATCCGCGGTGGCATGGCAACGAAAGAGAAATACGCGCATCAGCATGAGCAGGCAGCAGTATAGGGCGATGTCTGGTTAGGCTGTGATGGAGCTGCAAAAGAAATGGGGCATCGTATTGGAAGAAAAACAAGCGCAATATGGAGGAAATGCTTGCATTATTCAATGGAGAGGTTATAATACTAGGTGGTTCGAAAGAATCAGAAACAAAATGGGGTGCTCGCGCAGACGGGCTGAGAGTAAGCAGATGCTTTAACCCACAACCTGATTTGGATAATGCCAACGTAGGGAAATAGCGCATAATAAATGGATGCAGGATTCCGGTTGGAGTTCTGCATTTTGTTTTTAGTGACAAGGAGCGGTTTCATGAAAAACTTTAACAAAGAATGGCTTCGGTTGTATGCGGTAACAGACCGTGCATGGCTTGGAGACGAAACATTATACGAACAGGTCGAAAAAGCGTTGCGGGGCGGAGCAACGATGGTTCAGATTCGTGAGAAGGAACTGGACGAGGCGCATTTTGAGGAGGAAGCGAAGCTGATTCAAAAGCTTTGCAGGACGTATCAGGTTCCGCTTATCATTAACGACAACGTTGCCCTTGCGAAACGCATCGATGCGGACGGCGTCCACATCGGACAGTCGGATATGGAGATGCAGAATGCAAGGGAGATCCTTGGAGAGGACAAGATCATTGGCGTGACAGCCAAGACGATCGAGCAGGCGCGCGCAGCGGAAGCGGCAGGCGCGGATTATCTCGGAAGCGGAGCAGTCTTTGGCAGCAGTACGAAGACGGATGCGAAGCCGATGGATCACGCTTTGCTTGCGGAGATTTGTGCGAGCGTAACGATCCCGGTTGTGGCAATTGGCGGAATTACCGCAGATAATGTCGAGCAGCTGGAAGGCCGCGGCATGGCAGGTGTTGCCGTAGTCAGTGGCATTTTTGCATGCCCTGACATTGAGGCGGGAACGAAGCATCTTCGCGCACTCGTGGATACGATCCTCTAAAGAAAAAGAAACAAGCGGTAGACCGGGGGCACCACTTTCTATCGCTTTGGCGTAATGATTCATGACAAGACAGTTCATTTTCTTGACTGGCTCTTGAATCGTAACGCTTGAAAACAAAATTAATGCAAAGGAGAACAATTATGAACACAGCATTAACAATCGCCGGAAGTGATTCCAGCGGAGGCGCCGGCATCCAGGCAGATATCAAGACAATGATGGCACATGGTGTATACGCGATGAGCGCCATTACGGCTTTGACTGCCCAGAATACAACCGGCGTAACAGATATCATGGAGGTAACTCCGAAGTTTTTGGCAGAGCAGCTGGATTGTATTTTTACCGACATCTATCCGGATGCAGTCAAGACAGGAATGGTCGCATCCAGCGAACTCATCGAGGTGATCGCAGACAAGCTGACCGAGTATCACGTAAAGAATATCGTGGTCGATCCTGTTATGGTGGCAACGAGTGGAGCGCGTCTCATCAGCGAGGAAGCCATCGGCACATTGAAAAGTAAATTATTACCGCTCGCAACTGTGATCACACCGAATATTCCGGAAGCGGAAGTGCTTTTCGGAAGTGAGATCAAGTCCGAGGCGGATATGGAGAAAGCAGCAGAAGCCATCTGTAACTCCTTAGGATGCGCGGTTCTGTTAAAAGGCGGTCATCAGTTAAACGATGCCAATGACCTTCTCTTTCAGAAGGGACAGGAGCCGGTCTGGTTCAGGGGCAGACGCATCGACAACCCGAATACGCACGGAACCGGATGTACGTTATCTTCCGCAATTGCGTCGAACCTTGCGAAGGGATGTGACCTTACCACATCGGTAGAAAATGCGAAGAATTACATCTCAGGAGCGCTTGCTGCCATGCTTGACCTTGGAAAAGGAAGTGGCCCGATGAACCATGCGTTCGCAATAAAAGGGGAATATTAAAGGAGAGTACACATGGAGAAAAAAGGAACATCCGTATTCAGTAACGGACTTATTTGGTTTGGTGCAGGTGTATCGATCGCTGAGATCCTGACAGGTACCTATTTTGCACCGCTTGGGTTTGGTAAGGCCATGGCTGCCATCTTACTCGGACACCTGATCGGTGGTCTGATGATGTTTGCAGCAGGAATGATCGGCGCACGCGAGAAGAAGAGCGCCATGGAAACGGTAAAAATGAGTTTCGGTAACAAGGGAAGTCTGCTTTTTGCAATCTTAAATGTATTGCAGCTTGTCGGATGGACCGCGATCATGATCTATGATGGAGCACTCGCTGCCAATGGTATTTTTTCAACCGGAGAATGGGTTTGGGCGATCGTGATCGGCGTACTGATCATCGTTTGGATTCTGGTCGGACTGACGAATCTTGGAAAGTTAAACACGATCGCGATGGCAGCGCTTTTTATCCTGACACTGGTATTGTTCAAGGTTATCTTCCTTGGCGGCAACGGCGCGCAGGCAATCGTGGATGACAGCTTAAGCTTCGGTGCAGCAGTGGAGCTTGCAGTCGCAATGCCTCTGTCCTGGCTGCCACTGATCAGTGATTACACAAGAGAAGCCGAAAAGCCGCTTGCAGCAACATCGGTCAGCGTTATCGTATATAGCATCGTCAGCATTTTCATGTACATGATCGGAATGGGCGCAGCCATCTACACCGGCGAGTCAGACATCGCACAGATCATGCTGAAGGCAGGATTCGGAATCGTTGGTCTGCTGATCATCGTATTTTCAACGGTTACAACCACATTCCTCGATGCGTATTCCGCAGGTGTATCCTGCGTATCGATCTCTGAGAAGATTCCGGAGAAGTGGGCAGCAATCATCGTGACCATCATCGGAACGATCGCAGCGATTGTGTATCCGATGGACAATATCACCAACTTCCTGTACCTGATCGGTTCGGTTTTCGCACCGATGATCGCTGTGCAGATCGCGGATTACTTCATCCTGAAAAAAGCCGATTCCTTCAGGATTTCGTTCAATATCCTAAATCTGATTATCTGGCTGATCGGCTTTGTTTTGTACCGCATTCTTATGCATGTGGATACGCCGGTCGGAAATACTCTGCCGGATATGGTGATCACGATCATCATCTGCCTGATCGTGAATGCAGTAAGTAAAGCGGTAAGCAAGCAGAAGCAGTAAATGATTCCTTCTTTTTGGATGGAAAATTTGCTGAGATATCTGTGAAGAGTTGACATGCACACCGACCAAAATGGGGTAACGATGATTAATTGTTGTCCAGTGGTCAGTGTTCCAACAGAAAGAGAGGACATTACTTATGAAAAAATTCAATATCAAAAAACTGACACTGACAGCGCTTTTTGCAGCAGTAGCTGTCGTAGGAAGCCTGTTTTCCTTCCCGGTATTCGGCGCAAAATGCGCACCGGTCCAGCATCTCGTAAACATTCTCTGTGCCGTACTGGTCGGTCCGTGGTGGGGGCTTGCCGCAGCGTTTATCGCAGCCTTGATCCGTAACCTTCTTGCACTCGGATCGCCGCTCGCCTTCCCGGGAAGTATGTGCGGCGCTTTGCTTGCCGGACTTTTGTATCAGTATGGAAAGAAGCTTCCGTGGGCATATTTCGGAGAAGTATTCGGGACGGGAATCATCGGCGGACTGCTTTCTTACCCGGTTGCATTATTTGTAATGGGCAACACCGCAGCCGCGCTTTTTACCTTTGTTGTTCCGTTTCTGATCAGTACCTGTGGAGGAACAATCATCGCAATCGTTGTGACTGTGCCGTTGAAGAAGTCAGGCATGCTTGCAAAGATGCGGGAAGCGTTGCAGTAGAGAATCGGAGCGCTTGAACAAAAAGTAATTGTGATATATAGCAATAAATTGATTGAAATGAATAAAAAATTCGTGAAATTTCAACTATTATGTAAGCTTGTATCATATGGTATAGTAATCACACGACGTGCAGCCGAACAGCGATCGCAAGATTGTTGTTCGGCTGCTTTTGTTTTGCAATCTGTGGAACAAAATTATTTCTAAGCGATTGCGAAACTCCTGTGGCGGCGTGCTCCGGCTGGGCTGACCCGGTGGCAGGCTTCTACGCTGACACTAGTTACCCCAAATCAAGAATTTGCTGAAAATGTCCGCTGGGCTCTTTCTATGATTTTTGTCCGCTCAAGCTTAGACAGTGGCG
>CAKRDT010000037.1 GCA_934316545.1 uncultured Agathobacter sp.
GAGATTTTCGCAAATTCAATGATTTTGTCTAAAATCGTGTTCAGCGTAGAAGCCCGCCACCGGGTCAGCCCAGCCGGGGCACGCCGCCACAGGAGTTTCGCAATCGCTTAGGTAATTGAAAAATAAAAAGGGAGAAAGCGACTTCGGAGGAGAATACCGATGATAAAGGAAGCAGCAGCTTCGATAAAAAAAGTATGGAATTATGAGAAAACGATCAATGCAGATATCCGTGCGCTGCAGAACATGCTCGTTATTTTTGCAATTGTTATGCTTTTGATCGATGTGGAAAATTTTAAGCTTGGGAAATATGTGATAGGGGGAGCAACACTGTTCGCCGCAGTGGTGTGTATTTTGTGTGTGGCAGTACTGAAGCGGTACCAAAAGGAAGTATACAGGATTGGCAGGCTTGTGGTGATAGTGTTGCTGGCATTGGCACTGCCGCTTGCAGTAGGCGGTGCCAATGACGGTTTTTCGCTGCTTTGGTATATGCTGATTCCGATTTTTACACTTGTGTTGTTTGGAATGCCATTTGGGGTACCGGCATGTATCGGATTCGGGTTGGGAATCATGCTGCTTTTCTGGACACCGGTACGAGGGGTACTGCTCTATTCTTATCCGAGAGAGTATTTGTATTATTATCCGATTTTTTACTGGGGCTTTTGTCTGCTCACCGTTGTGATGGACATATTCTATAAGCTTTACCAGATTCTTCAGGTGGAAAATGAGAAGAAGCTGGAGGAGGAAGTACAGCATGCGGTGGATGATACAAAGAAGCTGATGGTAAATTCGGTAGCAACGATCAGCCGGATGCTTGATGAGAAGGATTCCTATACGCAGGAACATTCCCAGCGTGTGGCGGAGTATTCGGCGTTGATTGCACAGAACCTGAAGACGGTTTCCTATACGGAGAGGGAGATATCCCTGATTTACCGGAGTGCACTGCTTCATGACATTGGAAAGATTGCAATACCGGATGCAGTGCTCAATAAGCCGGCACATTTGACGGATGAAGAATTTGAGATTATGAAGAAGCACACCATCTGGGGACGGGAAATTCTCTCCGAACTTAAGTTTCTGCCGCAGGCGGATCTGGGTGCAAGCTATCATCATGAGCATTATGACGGAACCGGTTATCCGTTTGGACTGAAAGGGGAAGAACTCCCTCTGATCACGCGTATTATCAGTGCCGCAGACGCGCTCGATGCAATGAATTCCAATCGCTGCTACAGAAAGCATTGTGATAAGGATTATATTATCGGGGAGTTTGAAAAAGGGGCAGGAACGCAGTTTGACCCGCAGGTGGCGCAAACGGTGATTCAATTAATTCGGGAAGAAAAGATTGTTGTTTTATAAAAGGTGTTGTATATGGAGAAGTTTGTACATTTGATGAAGAAAAAGCTGCAGAATTTCCGGGATATTGTTCTGTGCCCATATGAGGATGAACAGCTGGCGGCATGGATCAAGCTGGTATTTGGAATGATCTGGGCGATCAGTATTCCAAATGGACTGATCTATGGTGCCTCAATGGAATACCAGATTGCACTGATGATCATGGTAGGGGTATTGGTTTTGGATATGTGGATTGGGAGAAAGCATCGCAGCATGTGGCTGGATACCGTTGTGTTCATGCTGCTCTGTCTGCCGGTATTTTTCGTTTACTATCATGCATTGATCGGATCCTTTAGCGTGATGTTTCTGTTGATTTATGCCTGTGGTATTGTGTTTGTGCTTGGAATCGGAAGAAGTATCGTGATCAATCTTGCGTATCTGCTTGCAATCTTCAGCGGTTTTCGGTGGAATGCAGATTCGCCGGTCCGTGAGCTCTATGGTGAAAATATAGCGCTGAGATTTCCGTATCTGTTCGTCTGCATGGTGCTTATGGCATATTCTCTGATGTATACGATCCAGAAATATTGGGTGAATAAGCGCAGACGTACCCAGATTCTGGAGAAACGCATCGCAGAGGAGAGGCAGCAGCTGGATACCATATCGGTGAAGGTGATGGATTCGATGGTGCATGCTTTGGGCGCGAAGATACCGGGAGAGGAGGAGCATTATCTCGGTGTGGCAGCATTTGCCCGTGAGATCGCTTTAAGAGAAGGCATGGATGAGCAGCAGTGCGCAGATGCCTACAGTGCAGGATTGTTGCACGAAATCGGAATGATTGGCATTCCGGACGCGCTGATCCGCAGGGAAGATCTCTCGGATGAAGAATATAAAGTATTTCAGACTTATGTGCAGAAAGGCTACCAGATCATCACGACATTGCATTCTACCGGAAGATCCGAGATCGCAGATGCGGTGCATTATCACAGAGAGGCGTATGATGGAAACGGATTTCTGGAGGGACTGGCAGGAGAAGAAATCCCGAAGCTTGCTCGTGTTCTTGCGGTAGCAGATTATGCGGATCGGCATTTGAGAAGGGGCGAATCTCCGATGCAGGTTGCGAGGCTGATTCTGGAGCAGCAGAACAGACTGTTTGAACCTCAGAGCGCGAGGATTATGGCACAGATGCTGCAGGAGCAGGAAAACTAGTAATGGTATGCAGGGGGGAGAGGCCGGCTGATCAACGAATGATTAGCCTTCTGCCCGATTGCGCGCCAACGCCTTATTGTAAAAAATGTGTAAGGAGTCATGGTTATGGTTGAAATCTAAAATTTTGAGTGTTACAATACAATTTGTTGGAAAAGGCAGCACCGATCAATGATGGTGTATCCTGCTTTTTCAAAAAAAATATGACGGAGGTGAATTTCATGGACAGTTGCGATAGTTCGGGACCTAGTAAGAAGTGCGGTGTAATGAAAAAGAATGATGCGCAACGGTTGATGTTATTCGAACCCCTGCGTTTTATATAGTATAGATCCTTCTTATCTGCATCGCATGCATATTCCGATATATCACGGCAAAACTTAAGTGATGATCTGCTTTGGAATATCCTAAGCGGTGTTTTTCTATGCCCTTTTTTGGGAAAAATAAGGAGGAAAAATGGAAAAAGAGATTTTAAAAGAAAAAGACTATGCCGAGGAGCTGGTCTATATCATTCGTAAGAATCTGCAGGAGAAGAAACCACAGGAATTGTTGGAGAAGCTTTCGGATTACCATGAAAATGATATCGCGGAAGCATTAACAAGACTGACCGTGGAAGAACGCCGGGCATTATACCCGATTCTTGGCGTGGAACGTGTTGCGGAAATTTTTGCCTATTTGGATGAGGATGAACAGGAGTATTTCAAGGAACTCTCGATCGACAATATGGCGCGTGTCGTATCGGAGATGGATTCGGACGATGCGGTAGATATCCTTGAAAATCTGGAAGAATCCACAAAGGAAGAAATCGTAAAGCGTCTGGATAAGGATGCAGGAGAGGATGTCCGGATGCTCTTGTCCTATGACGAGGATGAAATCGGCAGCTGCATGACGACGAACTATATCTGCATTCATGAGAACCTGAATATCCGTCAGGCAATGAGTGAACTGGTTCGCCAGGCTGGGGAAAATGATAATATATCGACCATCTATGTGGTAGATGATAAAGAGATCTTTTGCGGAGCAATCGACTTAAAGGATCTGATTGTTGCGCGTGAATATGAGAACCTCGATGACCTGATCGTCAGATCCTATCCGTATGTGCTGGATCATGAGAACATCAGTGACTGCATTGAACAGATCAAGGAATATGCGGAGGATTCCATTCCGGTTCTGAGCAGCGACGGAAAGATTGTCGGAATCATCACGTCTTCGGATATTGTCGAAGTCGTCGATGATGAGATGGGTGATGATTATGCAAAGCTGGCCGGTCTTACTGCGGAGGAAGATCTCCATGAGACAACGGTGCAGAGCATGAAGAAGCGTCTCCCGTGGCTGATCACGCTTTTGTTCCTCGGAATGGTCGTATCTTCGGTTGTTGGCGCGTTTGAGGCCGTGGTTGCGGTGCTTCCGATCGTCATCTGTTTCCAGTCGCTGATTCTTGATATGGCGGGAAACGTTGGAACACAGTCACTTGCTGTAACGATTCGTGTGCTGATGGATGAGAATCTGACCGGAAAACAAAAAATTTCCCTTGTCATCAAGGAGATGAAAATCGGATTGCTGAATGGCGCTTTCCTTGGAATTATGGCATTTTTGTTTCTTGGACTTTATATCCGCGGCTTCAAACACTACGATTGGTTACATGCCTTCATGATCTCCGGATGCGTTGGCATTTCTCTTGTGATCGCGATGGTGATCTCAAGCTTTGTGGGAACGATGATCCCGATGTTTTTCCACAAGATCAAGGTGGATCCGGCCGTTGCATCCGGTCCGCTTATTACAACCGTCAATGATCTGGTTGCCGTATTGACTTATTATGGGCTGGCACTGGTATTTTTGATCAATATCTTTCATATTGCCGGATGAACCTGATTTATAAATAATTTGTTAATAATTCACAAAAACATTTTATTCTGCTTTCAAATATTGTATAATATAGCAAATATGTGGCGAAGCATATTTCTGACAATTACAAATTATTAAGGAGGTTTATTACGATGGCAAGATTTACATTACCGAGAGATTTGTATCATGGAAAGGGCGCATTAGAGGCGCTGAAGACGTTTAAGGGAAAGAAGGCTATGATCTGTGTTGGTGGCGGATCAATGAAGCGTTTTGGTTTCCTGCAGAAAGCAGAGGACTATTTAAAAGAAGCGGGTATGGAGGTTCAGTTGTTTGAGGGAATTGAGCCTGATCCATCCGTTGAAACGGTTATGAAGGGCGCGGCAGCGATGCAGGAATTCGAGCCGGACTGGATTATCGCGATGGGTGGCGGATCACCGATCGATGCGGCGAAGGCGATGTGGATCAAGTATGAGTATCCGGATATCACGTTTGAGGATATGTGCAAGGTGTTTGGCATTCCTGCGCTTCGCAATAAGGCTCATTTCTGTGCGATTTCTTCCACTTCCGGTACCGCGACAGAGGTTACCGCTTTTTCTATCATCACGGATTACGAGAAAGGCATCAAGTACCCGATCGCTGACTTTGAGATCACACCGGATGTCGCGATCGTTGATCCGGATCTGGCAGAGACGATGCCGCAGAAGCTGGTTGCACATACAGGTATGGACGCTATGACGCATGCAATCGAGGCTTATGTTTCGACTGCAAACTGTGATTTTACAGATCCGCTTGCTTTACATGCGATCAAGATGATCCAGAGAGATCTGGTTGGTTCTTACAACGGAGATATGGATAAGAGAGATTCGATGCATAACGCACAGTGTCTGGCTGGTATGGCGTTCTCAAATGCATTGCTCGGAATCGTGCATTCCATGGCTCATAAGACCGGAGCCGCATTTGCGGATTATGGCGCGCATATTATCCACGGGGCAGCCAATGCAATGTATCTTCCGAAGGTGATCGCGTTTAATGCAAAGGATGAGACTGCAAAGAAGCGTTATGGTGAGATCGCTGATTTCATGGGACTTGGCGGAGATAGTCCGGACGAGAAGGTAGAGCTTTTGATCGCATATCTGCGCAGAATGAATGATGACCTGAATATTCCGCACTGCATCAAGAACTACGGTCCGGACAGTTATCCGGCTGAGCAGGGATTCGTTCCGGAAGAGGTCTTCCTTGAGCGACTGCCGGAGATCGCTGCAAATGCGATCCTGGATGCGTGTACAGGTTCCAATCCGAGACAGCCTAGTCAGGAGGAGATGGAGAAGCTTCTGAAGTGCTGCTACTACGATACCGAGGTCGATTTCTAAATCAAAGAATCAAGTGTTAAGTGAAGGCTCCGGGAAACCTTGGGTTTCCCGGAGCCTTTTTCTAACACTTTATTTTAAAAAAGCAGGATTACTAAAAAAAGTGGAATATGTGATAAAAAAATAAACAAAAACATTTTGGGCGAATTAGTGAAATAAGCGAAATTGTTAAGTGTCTATCATAATCTTGTTGAAAATGACGAACGGAAAGCATATACTCGGAATTGGCATATTGTATTTGCATAGGATATGATAGGGGAGGGTCATAAGGAATGTGCAATATGACTAAAACGTGACTTGGAAGGTCACACAGGGAGAGTAGAATGAATCATAAAGGAGAGGTAGTAACATTAGGCAAGCGATTGCTTAGTTTATTTCTTGCACTTGTAATGGTGGTTACCATGTTTCAGATGCAGGGAATGGAGCAGGTGTTTGCCGCAGAGAATGAAGGCGTAAAGCTGTATTTTGAGCTTCCGGAGGGAACTTCGGCAACCGATTGGTGCGTAAATGTCTGGAGCAATGCAACAGTAACAGAGGGAGATACGGCGAATCGTTTCAGACCTAAAACATGGGGAGAAAAAGGAGATACTTATCCGGCTCTGTTGAAAGATGAGGCAAAGAGCGGATGGGGATATGTCGTTATATCCGGTGCAATTGCAGGATTACAGTTTGTTAATAAGGATGGAACAAAAGAATATAACTGTTGGAATGCAGAGATTGCAAAAAAGAACCATAAGGATGCGTATTTTGCACCATCTGATGAGACATGGTATACAGCAGCGGATAAGGCTACAGAGATTAAGGCAGCGGAAATCCGTAATATTTTTATTCTGGCGGGCGACAGCGGACTTGCCGGAAGCCAGTGGAAAGAAACTGATACGAATAATGAGCTGAAGCCGAATACAGTTGATACAAATAAATATAGTATCACTTATCGAAACGTAGCAGCCGGAACTTATTCTTATAAGATTTTGCAGGATCCGGAAAATAAAGGCTGGGACAAGCCATGGGGATCCGGTGCAGGATCCGGCGGAAATCGTTCTGTGACGGTAGAGGCACCGGCGGATGTGACGCTTACCATTGACCTTACGGATACTACTGAGGCTAAAAAGGTAGAGGTTACATATCAGTATTTACAGAAGCTTGTGGCAGACAATGGTCAAATTACTGCCGGAAAGCCGAAGGAGCTTGTGACCTCTGCAAAATATTACAATGGAAAAGATGTGAAAGCAGAGCAGGTAAAGGTTTCCTATCAATTAAAGGATGCGCCGGAAGGGGTTACTTTAGCGGACAATACGATTACGGTTCCTGAGGGCTCCAAGCTTACAGAGGTAACGGTTGTTGCGAAATATAATGGTTTTGAACAGGAGATGACAATTCCGGTTGTAGCCAAACAATACAAGGTAACAATCAATATGTATTCACCGGATCTGGTGATGGAGCCGGGCAAGTCGGATATTTATATCTTTGAGAATGGCGGCAAAGATGACAAAAAGGCAGTTGTTACGTTGGATAAAATGGTGAAGGATGAAAATAATCATATAACCTGGGTACAGGGAACGACGGAACTGTCATTTAACAACCTTGGAATTATTGCAAGATATGTGGCAGGATCATGGGATGATGGACAGGATGCAAACCAATATTATGTCATTGATGAGAATGCTTCTGAAATTACCTTGTGGTATGTTGTTGGAAAGACTCCGGTAAAAGACAAACCTACCGTTACGAAGGCAGATCCAAGGTACTTATATCTGGAGTATGAGAATCCGGATTTGGGTGCTACAACCCCTCAATTTTATTCGTGGACAACCGGTATTAATAATAAGAAAGAACTTCCTTTTACATCGGTTGGAGACGGAAAGTGGAAGATTAAGGCACAGGTATCGGCAAGCTGCACAAAGGTTGACTTTGTTGTGGTGCTTGATGATTCCGATTCGAAGAACTGGATTAAGGACGGTGGAGACCATACGGTCGCTTTCCCGGAGAACCAGAATGTGGTATGCGCAAGCATTAAAAAGGGTGAAGAGCCAAAATTAAGTGCCCCATATAATAAGGGATATGAGGTGGATGTCAAGGCGGGTAAGATTCATTTCTATTATCGCGATGATCAGGCATTACTTGCAGGTAATCTGGCCGAGCAGAAGGTTTCTGTGGAAATCGATGATAAAAGCTATGAAATGAACTATGATGAAAAGAATCGGCGTTTTGAGTATGCATGTGATTTAAAAAATGGAAAAACATATTACCGCTACAAAGTCGGCGAAGCATTTGTGACGGATAAATATAATGATAACAAGGAACCGAAAAACCAGCAGGAGTATTCTTATGTAGAATACTATAAGCTGAATGCCTCCGTGAAGGCTGAGGTTATGAATTCATCCTTTAACTACAATGAAAATAATGTAGTGAAGTTTACGATTCAGCAGGATGAAACAGATGAGAAGAAGCTAGAAGTGGCAGAGGCAAGTATTGATGTGTCTTCTCTGGGCGGCAGCAAGGCGCTTGCCATCGTACCGGATCTTCAGGCGGTAACCATATCGGTTACACAGGATACGCCACTTGGAACGAAAACCCTTCCGATTACCGTGAAGGATCAGTATGGAAATCTGTATACGACCAGTGTGCAGGTTGAGGTAGCTGCACGCACCAAGAGTGATGCGAAGGATTTCGACTGGGATGAGTCGGTCATCTATTTTATGGTGACGGATCGTTTCTTTGATGGAAATAAGACAAACAATATTGCAAATGGTGAGAAGACTTATGGCGAGAATGAAGGTCTGTACCATGGCGGCGATTTTGCAGGAGTGACACAAAAGCTTGATTATTTAGAGCAGCTTGGCATCAACACCATCTGGATCACACCAATTGTGGAAAACATTGCGGGTGTTACAGTGACCGATAAGGGCAAAGACGATGTTCCATATAATGCAGCGTACCATGGTTACTGGGCAAGTGATTTTACGAAACTGAACCCGGCGCTTGGAACCAAGGAGGAATTTAAGACTCTGATCGAGAAAGCGCATGAGCGCGGCATCCGTATCATGGTGGATATCGTGGTAAATCATGCAGGATACGATACGAAATCGACTTTTGGCTCGATGCTTCGAAGCGGTGATGATGTTGTTGCCGGAAGCGATCAGAAGGATTCTTTATCCAATTTACCGGATTTTAAAACGGAAGATCCAGCTGTCAGTGCGCAGCTTGTAAAGTGGCAGACACAGTGGGTAAAAGATTACGGAATTGATTATTTCCGCGTGGATACCGTAAAGCATGTTGAGAATGATACCTGGTCGGAATTAAAGAATGCATTAACCGAGGCGGATCCGTCCTTCAAGATGATCGGAGAATACTCCGGAGGCGGATATGCTTCCAATGGAAATACGCTTGGAACCGGAACGATGGATTCGGATCTCGACTTCGATTTCAACGATCAGGCAAACAGCTTTGTAAATGGTAATATCGCAGCTGTTGAGAGTTTCCTTGCAGCAAGAAACGCTGCGTTGAACAATACCTATATGACAGGACAGTTCTTAGGCAGCCATGATGAAGATGGATTTAAGCAGAAGCTTCTCGATGCAAATGTTGCAAAGGACGATGCCGATGCGATGGCACTGGTTGCAGCTACGCTGCAGATTACGGCAAAAGGACAGCCGGTTATTTATTACGGCGAGGAGATTGGACTGACAGGTCTTAATAATTATCCGTATCAGACCAACCGTTATGATTTTGACTGGTCAAAGGCAAATGATAGCAACAAGACCTATAGCCATTATAAGAAGCTCCTGTCTATCCGAAACGCATACACCGATGTGTTTGCAAGAGGCACCAGAAAGGTGGTTGTCTCTGACGATCAAGAGAAATATGATGTCGCAGCAAGAGAATATCAGGGAACAAAATTGTATGTTGGAATGAATGTAAATACAAACGAATTGCAGCTTACGATTCCGGTTACCGAGGGAGATGCTTCGGTTATGACCGACCTGTATTCAGGAAAAACATACGTTGTAAATGACGGAAAAGTAACGGTTACGATCCCTTCTGCAGCAGACGGAGGAACGGTGATCTTAAAGAGAACCGGAAGCGTAAGCAGCGGTTCCTCATCAGCATCGACCTCAGAGCCTAAGAAGGATCAGACCACAGAGGTAAAGAAGGATACCATCGTATCGGCAGATGGCAGCAAAACAGAAGTAACAATGACGACGCAAAAGAATGAGGACGGCACAGTTTCCGGTGTGACAGCAGAGGTGCAGACAACCGGAAAAGAAAGCAAAAAGAAGGTGACCGGAACGATTTCGTCCGAGGTTGTAGCACATATCAGTGATGCAGCAAAGACAAAGGATGTAGATGTCGTTGTCACGGTTGCAGCCGGAGAGAAATCCTTTGTGGTAAAGACCGAAGCCGAAAATCTGACAGCTGGAACGAAGCTGAAAGCCATGGCAATCGACACTAAGACAAATAAGTATGTCCTGGTAGACAGCAAAACGTTCAAGGTCGACAAGGATGGAAACGTAAAGGTTTCGCTCCCGGCAGGTAAAACCTATCAGCTGATGCCGGTTGAGGAAGCAAAACAGATTGAAAAGGAAATCCTTAAGACGGTACAGGCAAAGAAACCGGTTGTTGAGATAAAGAAGGGAAAGAAAGCAAAGGTTCAGTTTAGCAGCAAGCTTGATATGAACAATGTTGCAAAGATTACCTATAAATCAGGAAAGAAATCGGTTGCCAAAGTAGACGCTAAGGGAAATGTGATTGCCAAAAAGAAAGGAACTGCAGTCATTAAGGCAGTGGTTACTTTAAAGAATGGCAAGAAAAAGACAGTGGAAATCAAATATAAAGTAAAGTAAACAAGAGGGGTTGTAAAAAACTCCCCTAGAAAAAAATCGCCCAGACCGTGAGGTCTGAGCGATTTTTTAGTATAATTAATTATGGGCTCTATGTCAAGTGTTGGGGTGTGATTCTTTGAATCACGCCCCATTACTGGATTTGGAGTTGTTTTTATATTTGATATGTTTTACTATGATTTTGGGCATGGCAAACAAACCCTCAAGCGCCCATCTGAAAATTAATTAGTTACCATTAGTATTCGTGTCCTGAAATGCTCAAAGTTTCGTATACCGTACGAAGTTCGTTTTAAGACTTTGATTTTATTGTTGAATCCTTCGGTTGGTCCGTTTGATATATTAGAATACTTGTAAGCATTCAGGATGTATTTACTCCAGTTTCGATAGGTTTTGGCACATTTTTCGAACTCTGGAATACCGGAACTTTCTGCTTCTTTTATCCAATCCCAAAAGTCGGTACGTTGTTCGGAATACTTGGGATTCTGGCAGATCTCGTAGAACTTTTCTTTTAGATAGTGGGCTTTCCTTAGATCGTCATTGTACAAAAGCATCAGATCGCATTCACGTTTCTTCTCATTACTCAAACGATGGTAGCGGGTTAGAATCAGCCTTCGGCTATGCTTGAAGTATTTACGCAGCTTTTTAGGCATTGATTTTTGAAGTCTTTTTCGAACGGCTTCAATCGCCCACCCGACCTGACGTATGAAATGATACTTGTCAATTATAATCTTAGCATTAGGAAAATATATTTGCGCCATGTCTACATAAGGTTGCCACATATCACAAACAAAGAATTTCACCTTTAAACGATCCATTTTAGGAAATGAATAAAAGTATTGTGTGTCAGACACTGCTGGTTTCTTCCGGGAAGAATATCAAGAACTCTGTGTTTTGCCGGGTCAACAAGAATGCATTGATATTTTTCATTTCCGGCATTGCCTTTAAATTCGTCAATCGAAAGAACTTCCGGCAACATCATCTTCGGGAAATGAATCGTGTCGAGAACCCGATTTACGGTTGCAGTTGAAACATTTGCTCTGCGAGCAATCGTGGTAATGTTTTGCTGTTCATGAAAACAATCGGCGATAAAGGCGGTTAATCGATTTGTTCTCTGAAGATAGCGTGGCAAAAAGGAATAATTCTCATAGAATTTTTTGCCGCAGGAGCAGACATATCTGCGTTTTCGAAGAACAAGGAAACAGTGCTTTGTCTGAAAAGGAAGATCCTTGATTGTCTGTATCCGATAGTCATGAATTCTTTTCGTGATTGAGCCACAACACGGACAAGTCTGTGGTGAAGGCTTAGTTTCAATGAAAACTTTAACATAAAAATCGGCATGAACAACTTTTTTTATAAAAACATCTTTAATGTTTAAGAGATTGTTGCTACAATAGCTATACATCTTTGATGTACCTCCAAGTGCGTTTGTTTGGTAGACGGTGGCGCTTGGGGGTTTTTCTTTTATCATAACAAAAAATGTTGGAATAACGAATACCAAATATAATTCGTTACCCCAACATTTATTTTAGAACCTAATTATGCTACTAACTAACAATACCAATGGTAATTATACTATGCGTCAGCTGAAATTACCATTATCCGAAATGAACTAACCGATTCTGTTGAACAGATATTTGCAGACAATAATTCATATATTTTTACCAGAGATCACGTGGATCTGCAGCACACATACATTGACGGGACAAAAATCGAAGCAAATGCAAATCGGTATACAAAGAAACAACCGGACTGGATGAAACTTCTTTTGTTTCCGGACGCGGTCATAGAAAAAGCA
Organism: uncultured Agathobacter sp.; assembly: GCA_934316545.1. Classification (GTDB taxonomy): domain Bacteria; phylum Bacillota; class Clostridia; order Lachnospirales; family Lachnospiraceae; genus Roseburia. The sequence goes on from CAKRDT010000037.1 coordinate 12,378, forward strand.
TTCGGCAAAAGCAATACGAAGAACTGAATGAATATCTGGAACGTTTAAAATCCTATGCATA
>CAKRDT010000038.1 GCA_934316545.1 uncultured Agathobacter sp.
AGCGGACATTTTCAGCAAATTCTTGATTTGGGATAACTAGTGTCAGCGTAGAAGCCCGCCACCGGGTCAGCCCAGCCAGGACACGCCGCCACAGGAGTTTCGCAATCGCCTAACTTACAGAAGATAGTATGGCTGAAAAAAGAAATTCTATGCATCATAGAGTAAATGTTCCAGCAGGAACAAAAAAAAGCGGCAATTATTCTCTCCTGCCTGCAACAGTGCCATCAGATTCACAAATACATATTCGACAAATGCATCCTGATTTAATTCCATATTCCAGATTACCGGATTCACTCTTTCATCCTGTTCAAGCACCTCTTTCAACAGTCCGATCGCATTCTCCCGCTGCTTGGAATCTTGATTGATCCGTGACAGCCAGCCGGTGTCATACTGTGCAAGCCTCCCGTACAGGAATCCATAATACTGTTCCAAAAACATCGTAAATCCGATTCCGCTGCGGTATAATTTGTCCTGATCCCGCAAAATGTGGTTCCAGAACGTCTCGGATACCGCACGTATCAGAGCGTCCTTATCCGGATAATAATTGTACATAGATCCAAGTCCGATTCCGCATCCTTTGGCAAGCTTACGGATACTGACATGATCCACACCTTCACGTACAGCGATTTCCATCGCTGCTTCTAATATTTTTTCTCTCGAAGTTACTTTTTGTCGCATATGACCGCTTCCGTTCATCTCTTGTATTGATTCGTTTTTGTATCTCCACAATTCTGCCATCGTCAGATTCCTGTAACACACGAATGGACTGTCTGATGTGAACTCTGTTCATGATAGCACCATCCGCCGGCAGCTGTCAATTTTTCTTCATCTTCGGCTGACAGATCAATGAAGCAATATAAGAAAACACAAGCGCTGCCGAAAGACCAAGCGCACAATTTTTAAAACCGCCTAAAAAGATTCCGATAAATCCCTTTTCATCCACCATCTCTCTTACGCCCTGCCACAGATGATTGCCAAAACCAAGAAGCGGAACACTTGCCCCCGCTTTGGCCCATTTCAGGAACGGCTCATAGATGCCGGCAGCACCAAGCACTGCGCCGAGGCACACCAGAAGCACCATAATCCTTCCCGGCATCATCTTTGTTTTCTCCATCAGAATCTGTGATAGCGCGCAGATCGTGCCTCCTACCACAAATGCGATCACATAATCCATTATTGCCAAACCTCCCTTCTCCTCTTGCAATCTTCATCTTTCAGATGTTCCAACACAATGCCATGTGCAATTCCCGGAATGGACTGCCCCTCATTAAAGCTGACCGGAGACATTAACGCTCCGGTTGGAACAAAGAGAATTCTTTTTAGCTCACCGCTTGCGATTCTCGGCAGGAAATGAGCAGCCAGCGTCGCTGCCGCACAGCCGCATCCCGAGCCGCCGGAACCCGTTTTCTGCTTCTGATTGTCATAAATAAGCATGCCACAATCCCTGTGCACCTTTGACAGATCAAAGCCCTTCTCTTTTAACAGATTAAGAAGTATCTCATGTCCGACCTCTCCCAGATCCCCCGTTACGATGCAATCATACTCCTCCGGTTTACGATTGAAATCCGTAAGATGCTGCGCGATCAGTTCCGCTGCCGCAGGTGCCATCACCGCCCCCATATTCATGGCGTCCTTTACACCATAATCCACAATCTTTCCCGTTGTCACAGCAGAAATCTTTGCCATCGGTGATCCTTTTTCGTGCAGATACGGATGACGATCCGGAAACAGATCCACACTTGCTGTCTTCTGTAATCCGGCATTTGGCTTCTTTACCGCTTCTGCCGCTGCCACGATAAACGCGCCAGCACCTGTGACCGTCCATGTGGCGGAAACCGGCCGCTGATTCGCATATTCAAGAGGAAAACGAAACTGCTTCTCCGCACTTGCGAAATGACTGGATGTTACCGCGGCCACACAATCCGCGTATCCCGCCGCCACTGTCATCGCAGAGAGTGCCAACGCCTCGCCGCAGGTGGAACACGCACCATACAAACCAAATAACGGTATCTCAAAACTCTTTAATCCGAACGAAGAGGCAATCAGCTGACCTAGCAGATCGCCCGCAAACAGATAACGCATCTCCTCCGGTTTACGGTCAGCCTTTCCCAAAGCGAGCGTTAACGCCTCCTGCTGCAGGCTGCTTTCCGCCGCCTCCCACGTATCCTGTCCAAATTTATCATCCGCTCCGACACAGTCAAACTCTCCGGCGAGAGGACCTTCGCCCTCCTTTGTTCCTACGACGGATGCCGTACCAATAATAAAGGGAGCCTCTGAAAACAAAAGACTCCCTCTTCCAATCTGCTGGTTCATACAATCTCTCCCTTTCCTGCCGCCAGTCCATAACAGGACCCGCGATCATTGTAAGTTTTGAAATAGTATGTATCCAAAATCCGTATTTTATTCTTTAAGCACCCTCAAACTGAGCAACCGAATCAACCTTGTAATCAGAGAGAACCTCTCTTCCCTTTAGATCAACAAGCTCGATCAAAAATAACATCTCAACGACTTCTCCGCCAAGTTCTTCTACCAGTTCTGCAGCGGCCTTCATCGTTCCGCCGGTTGCGATCAGATCATCCAACAGTACCACCTTATCTCCCGGCTTGATTGCGTCCTTATGGATCTCAATCGTTGCGGTACCGTACTCAAGATCATAGGTTTTCTCTACGGTTGCACATGGAAGTTTGCCCTTCTTACGAATCGGGACAAACGGCTTATGAAGCAGATACGAAAGCGGCATTCCGAAAAGGAAACCTCGCGACTCCGCACCGGCGATCACATCAAAATCCATTCCTTCCAAACACTTTGCAAGCTCATCAATTGCGAGTTTTAATCCGTCTGCATCCATTAAAATACTTGTGACATCCCGGAAAATAATGCCCTTCTCAGGGAAATCCGGAATACTTCGAATGTACTCTTCAAGTTTCTTCATGCTGATACCTCACATCTAATTTGTAATCTAGACTCATTATACGGCTTTCTCCTGCGGTCTGCAAGTGCAGCCCTGATTTTACTTTACTTTATCGAAATCCCCTTTTTTACGCGGGCGCACCTCCTGCACGATAAGGCAGTCCTCCTGCACCACAAATCGTATATCATAAGCATCAAAAGCCATACCATACACATAGTCCGGCTTCTTGTTGTACGCCGCGCGCGGATCCTGCGCAAGTACATCAATTGCGGCATCCCGCAGTTCTCCCGGAAGTTCTTTCATCAATTCTTCCGGAAATTCAACGTGCAGCTGATCCCCTGCATGCGCATCCGCAAAGCCGCCAGCCGCCTCCGGGTGTGCATCCGTATAAGGCAGATATGGCTTAATATCGTAAATCGGTGTTCCGTCTAAGAGATCCATCCCCGATACGTCAAGCACCGGTCCAAGCCGGTCATCCACACGAAACTCCTCAAGTTTTACGCAGGATAATCCGATGGAATTCGGGCGAAACGGCGACCTTGTCGCAAACACACCGCGGCGTTCTTTTCCTCCGAGTCTCGGTGGCGCAACCGTTGCATGAAATGACTCCTGCTTCGCCTCCGAGAATTCCCACAAAAGCCACAAATGTGAAAACTCCTCAATGCCTCTGAATGCATCCGGGTTACGGAATTCCGGTTCCATCACAATCATGCCGGTTGCAGCCGCTGCAAGCCCGCTTTGACGTGGGATTCCGAATTTTTCCGGAAATGGTGTATGAATATGTGCGATCGTAATCATAGTCTTGTCCTACATCTGATAGAATTTGAGATTCTCATTTAATTCAGGCGTAATCTCACCGCCTGCCGCCTCATACTTATCATACATCGCAGTAATCCTCTGTACCTTCTTTGCATTCTCATTATCCAGTCTGCGGAACACATTCTGGTACTGCGGATTCTGCATAAGATTCTGTCTGACGTCCTTTGCAAACGGACAGTAGCGCACCAGAATTTCCCGTGCAACCTTGTTCAGGCGGAAGCTTCCGGCCGACTCATATTTCATCCAGCTTTGGTAATCCTTGACAAACACTTCCCGATAACTGTTTCTCGCCCGGGCCAGAGCCGTCTTGATCTTGTCTTTTGCATCCGTCGACAGATCCGAATTCTTACGATAAAACTGGATATAGTCGCAATACTCCGAGGTAAGCGAACGCTCTCTGATATCATTCCAGTACACACCCTGGATCCTTCGACAGATTTCCCAACGGTAGCGTCCCATGATCTCCACCATCAGCTCATCCATATCCGATGCCGTAAACATCGGAAACAGAAAGCGTGCCGGTGTATTACTCTTCGCCCCTACCGTCTCCTGCCACATCACAGCACGGGTTCCGGCATCCGGCATAAGGATGACATCCGGCAGTACTTCATGCATCAGCCACTCCTGATTGATGCCATGAGCCGGATCAGAAAACAGCACCTCACGATACAGTACCGAATAGTCCAGACGCCGGATCTTATTGATTGCGTTCTCAACACGTTCCGCGGTCACCGCCATCTTCTCAATCGTATTGATGAATTCCTCCGAAGACAGAATCGGACAAAACGATGTAATTCTTCCGCTTGTAAGACGATGTCCCGACATAAACACATTTCTGATTTCAAACTCTACCTTCGCCTGTGGACTCTCCTTGAGCCCGGCAAACTGCGATTCCGTAATCTCCCCCTGCCGCTTAAGCTCCTGCAGATATCCGTTATAATCCAGATCAAACTCATTGCGCGACGGCTCTTTCTTTCCCTGATAGATCAACAGAAGCCAGTCGTATATCGTAAAAATATGATCCGAGTGAAACAGCCCCAGCGAATCCACAAGAGTGTAAAGCGTATTGGTATGTTCCTCTCCAAGAAGCTCCACATCCATAAAGCCAAAATTAAGGAACATGGCGATAACCGGGGATGGGCGCATCAGATCCTCCGTCGAACGAAGGAATACCTTCTGATAGATTTCATAAAAACGCGCCGTAATCTCTTTGCGGATTCTTCGGACATCATTATCGGATGACTGACGATCCGGCAGCTTCCTGTACCGTTCAAGAACTTCCTTATATGCATGAATCTTCTCATCCTCATATCCCGCATACTCCATGATACGTGCCACGCAATCCTCACGCGACACGCGGATTCTTCCGCTTTCGTCCGTCTCAAAATTGTGCTCTTCACACAGATTCCGGCATTTTTGCAGCTGACCTTCGTCATAGACTGCAAGCTGCCCCATTACCTCGACAAGCGAAAGCATCTGCTTGCGCGTCTCTGTGATATCGCGATTTTTCTGTGAGAGCGCCACTGCAAGACCAAAATACAGATGAAAGATATCATCTCCGGAATCCGCATAGAGAATATCCTTGTTGTACAAAAGATAGGTAACAAGTTCACCGATTCCCTGCGTCACACGGCGCATTTGTGCGGCAGCCTCCATGATCGCACCGACGCACAGATTGTCATCTTTGATCATCAGCTGCATATATTCCCTGAGATAGTTTCTGACCAGGCTGTTACTGTTGCTGATTTCCCAGTTTTCTGCGCGGTGCTGCATATTGAGTGCCTCAAATCCCTCAATGCGCGTGAAGTCCTGTTCATCCATAAGAAGCTTGCTGCAGGCATTCTTATAATCACTGTAATAGGTTTCCGCAATCCGATGCAGCAGGTTTGCCTTCTTCTGCAGACTCGAATACAGACACAAAGCCTGATGTCTCTGTTCGATCGCTGTCCGAAGAAAAATCGGACGAAAATTTTCATGTTCTGCCAATATCTGATGAAGATCTGCCGCGTTCTTACATGGAATCACGATAAGAACCGTATCCTCTTTCGCCACATAATCACACGCAAACCATTCATTCTCAAGAATTCCGATAATCGAATTCCGTTTCATCTCAATTTCTGCAAATACAAACTGCCGGGTAACCGATCCCTCCTGAATAAGATACCATTCCATTACCTTATCCTGTCTCTTTGCAACAATTTCCCCCTGTTTAACCCTTAATACCTTCATACTCTTGTCGTTATCTCCTAATATGGCATGTCAAGATCCTTGCGATGGCGCAGCGCAATATGGTCAATTTCAAGACCGGTTGCACCAAAAAAGAATCGAATATAATGTTTCTTTCCTATCATCTTGCCAAAATCACATTCATATGTCTCCCATTTACCGTTTGATCCGCGCAGCGGAATCATTTCCTTAAGCACGTTATCATAGAATATGGTAAGCGGAAGTTGTGCCAGATCATCCATCTGGGATCTGGAGACAATTTCAATGTCATATTCCGCCATGCGCGCATCAATTCCGAACACAACAGACCTGCCCTGGTTTGTATCCCAATCCAAAGCCGGAATGACCACATCCCCGTTTTCATCGGCCTGGTAGTATTTCACATTGCTATCGTCAATCGCATCCTCATCCTGTGACTTTGCATCCTCAATTTCTTCGTCAGAGATCAGGTTCATCTCATAAAGCATTGCCGGTGATTTGAGAACAAATTCTAAAATATTTCCGGCATTACGCTGTAGCTGGCCTCTGGTAATACGCCCATTCTCCAATGCTTCTTTCACATTGTCCTGTTTATCATCCGTGCAATCCTCTGTAACCATATAAAGATCGTTCTGCGCCTCCACCATCGGAGCCCGGTTCTTAACATCCGAACGATGACCCTCATCGTTTCCAGCAGCCCACCAATCGGTCATGACGATGCCGTCGAATCCCCAGTCCTTGCGGAGCACAATCGTATTCAAATCATAATCTGAGGCCGTCCAAAGTCCATTTAACGGTCCGTAGGTTGTCATGACGCTTCTGGCATGCCCTTCCTTAACTGTAATTTCAAATCCCTTCAGATAGATTTCCCGCAGGGCACGAACCGATACCACCGCCTCAGCCTCGCGGCGCTTATGCTCCTGATTGTTCGTTGCAAAATGCTTGATCGTGCCGGTAGCTCCAACCACGCCAAGACCTAAAATCTGTGCGGCCCCCATCTTACCTGTCAGAAGCGGATCTTCGGAAATATATTCAAAGTTACGTCCGTTGAGCGGACTTCTGTGAATATTAAGTCCAGGTCCGAGCAGGGAATCGACACGGTTTCTGCGCAGTTCATAACCGGTCATCTCATATAATTTTCTTGTCAGTTCAAGATCAAATGTACAACCGATCAGCGTTCCGTTCGGAAGCGAAAATGCCTTCGTTCCGCAATCCATACGCAGTCCGGACGGACCATCCGTCGTGCAGGCGGCAGGAATGCCGAATCCCCGCAGTGCCCCGGTCAGTCCGCCAAAAGCAGAAGCCGTACCCGGTGTGACTTTCGGACTGCACATTCCCTCCCCTCTGAAAAGCATGATCAGCTCTTCATCGGAAAGCTGCGCAATAAAAGTATCCATCGTAATCTTCCCATTGTACACATCGGCAAGCTGATATCCCTGATTGCCTGTATAAGCAATCTCCTGCGGCTTTTCAATTCGATCATACGGACCGAATTCGCGTGGCGGCGTCTTCTGATACACCAGATTCCCATTTGCATCCCTTGTCATGCGCTCAAAAATATCTGCCGGTGCGCACACTTCCTCAAGCTGTTCCAAAATCTGAAGCTTCTGCTCATAGGATCCCGCAAATGCAGCCCGGCGCACATCTGATCCCACATATATGCGGTATTCTCCCTCTTCCAGAAGGAAGCAGTGCGGATGTCCGGTGACTCCGCTGTCATCGTATGAGGCATAAGTATTCTTTGGAATCGTAAGTGTCACGGTTTCCTGTGCCCCCGGCGCAAGCGTCTTTGTTTTTGCAAACCCCGCCAGCACACGCAGCGGCTTGTCAAGAGCGCCCTGCGGAGCTTCAACGTATACCTGCACCACCTCGCGTCCATCCGCATCGCCGGCATTTCTGACACAGGCTTCTACCACGATGTCGCTTTCTGTCACCTGCGTGATCCCTGCCGTTGTTTCAAACTGTGTATAAGATAATCCGAACCCGAACGGATATACCACTTTATCCTTTGCAAAGGTCTCAAAATAACGATATCCAACATAGATATCTTCCTTGTAATAATTCTTAAGTTCATCGCCGAAATTGGCAGTGGACGGATAATCTGTAATGTCTTTGGCAATCGTATCGGTGAGTTTTCCGCACGGATTGATGCGGCCGGTCAGCACATCGCATACACCGTTTCCGCCTTCCTGCCCACCCTGCCATACATACATGACCGCAGAAGGATCGTACTCAGCCACCCATTTCATATCAATAATATTGCCGACATTTAAAAGGACGGCAGTACGCCGGAAGGTTCTGCTGACTTTCGCAATCATGTCGCGCTCGGTATCCGTCAGAAGGTAGCTTCCGGCTTCGGCTGCATTATCCTGATCCTCACCGGCAGTTCTGCCCACGATCACGATCGCGATATCATTGTCTTTTGCTGCCTGCGCAACCAGATCATCGGTCAGCGGCATTTCTTCCTGCGACCACGGCACCAGTCCCCAGCCTCCGCCTTCATCGTATGGATGCTCGCTCATCCAGTCTTCATAGACTTTCAGCACATTCCCATCAACGGTAATATTTTTCTCCGCTTTTAACGCATCAAGAATCCCGACAACATATCCGGTATTCACAAGTCCCCCGGAACCCAGTCCACTCTTGTAATAATCAAATGCAATTCTTCCAAAGACAGCAACACGGTCCCCGTCTCGAAGCGGTAATGTATGATGATCATTCTTCAGAAGGACACATCCCTCCGCTGCCGTCTGCCTCGCCAAAGCGGCATATTTTTCCATATCCAATGCATATTTGCCCATGTGGAGCTCCTCCGTTATTTTTCATCAGCAGATTCTCCTGGATCAGCTGATCCGATATCAGCCTTAACATATTGACATTGTCACTGATGCGGATTTCAATCTCATGATTGACCGCCTGTGCGGATTCCCCATTACCCAGGATTTTTCCTGTTACAAAGAAGGCACCGTACAGTATAAAATTCTCTCCGATTTCATACTGACAGTGCCTGATGATTGTATTTACCCAGCAGACTTCTGATATTCCCGAATAGATCGAATCACTGAGTCATAATCAGCATCTAATTTCTGAAGCATCTCCGGTGTCACTTCGTTCTTGCCACCACGCAAGGCTTCTGTCACTGCATCATCCGATTCATACAGATTCCGGATTCCAAGATTCTGACATACACCCTTTAGCGTATGTGCTGCACGAAATGCCCCTTCATAATTTTTTTCATCCAGATATCTGTGCAAGTCCTCATAACTCTCATCCGCGAGGAACTTTACAAGAAATCTCCCGACAAAAGCCTGAGAGCATAACCGATTCAGAACATCTTCATAATTGCCGCCAAAACTCCTATAACACTCTTCTAGAGTCATCTGCATATTCTCCCTATACTTTCATAACTGTACAACTTTCATTATATCGATGTAAGCGTGTAATGTCAAATGCTTCAGCCTAATTTACCGCGCCTGTCTGCCTGTTTGTTTTTTGTCTCTTGATTCTAAAAAAGCGATATCATCCAATAGAGCAATCCGAGGATCCAGCTTGAAAAGATTCCGTAGAGAATAACCGGTCCCGCGATCTTAAAAATCTGGCATCCGATTCCAAACACCTGCCCCTCCTTCTGGAATTCCACTGCCGAAGCACATACCCCGTTTGCAAATCCGGTAATCGGGACCAAAGCCCCCGCTCCACCCCAGTTGGCCAAACGCCCGTATACATTGGCACTCGTCAGGATCACACTGAGAAGAACAAGAAGCAGGCTGCACCACATTGCCGCCGTCTCCTCATTCAGTTCAAACATCTGCATCGCCACAGCAATAATACACTGTCCGAGCAGACAGATCGCACCTCCCGTAACGAACGCCTTTGCCATATTTGCCCACAGGTTATGGGTCGGTGTCACCTGTTTCACATACGCATTATACTCTTCGTTCCGCTGCTCCTTCTGTCGCGTCGTCTGCTCCTCTTTTGCTTTCTTTCCGATCGAATTTCCCATAGATTTTTCTGTCCTTTCGTCATAATAATATTCTGGGCATTTGCAAAACTCTGGTGCCTACGGATGATAACTCGTTGCCACTCTCCACAGATCCGGTTCATTTACTCCCCAGCGGAATAATTCCTTCATCTGGTCATCATATGTCTCCAGCGGTTCATAGGCGGAAACCATCTTGATCAGATACTCCTCCTTTTCATCCTTCGGAGTCAGATTCTCAAGCTGTCCGAGAAGATATTCCGACAGTTCCAGCGGCTGCATGTCCTCACTCGTCTGTAAGCCAAACAACTTCTGAAACAGCCCTCCTGCATAATAGAATTCATAGTTGCCCAAAAGTACTGATTTTTGCATCGTACACTTGAAAATAACACTTTGTCTTGCAATGCTTGTTGTCATATCACACACTCTTTCTTGTATTTCCCATTTCGAAATACTGCGGTTATTATTTTATTCAGTGTATCACAGAATTCATATCTTTTACCAGTATTTCGGCAATCCATAGCCAAAGAAAAAATAGTAAAGGGAGCCCATCGTCTTTCCAATCGCCATCGCGATCATCATCATACTAAGCCCACGGTTGATCTGCAGCCGGCGGAAGAGGATGGGAAATGTATTCAGTATTTCCGCCAGTGCTACTGCGATGCATCCCACGAACATTCCCGCAACAAAGCCATACACAGCCAGCAGCAGATGTCCCAGCCATACGATCGGCAAGCGGGCCTCCCACTTGATCACAGAAAACACAGCCCCTGTCAAGACACCGAGTACAATCATGTTTTCAAACCTCATAATGTGATCCGACAGATTCATTTTACGGATCATGCGGGGCACGACTCCGATCACAAGAAGGAAAGCAAATGTCCCGGCCGACACAGCGATTCCGCACGCAAGTGTCACCGCCGCAAGAAAAATATGTCTAACCAGCATCGTGCTCATGTCCTTTCCTTCCCGCATTTTCCATCAGGGTCGTATCAACATCTTTCTCGTATTTACGCATCTCAACCTGTATCGGCGTAGGGTCTGATGTGATTTTTTTCTTTCCCACATGGTTAAAAAACACTAAGATTCCAACCGCAAGTCCAAGACAATAGCATATCTCGATTTCTGAAACAGCCGGCTTATCCGCACCCATAATCTGCTTATAAAACCGGTCAAACACTTCGGGTACCGATACATCATTGTTGAATGCCATAATGGTAAATGCCGATCCGAGAAAAATCACCATGCACAGCACGATCAGTTTGAATCGCTCCACGGTTTTACTCCCCATCGGGGCAGCAATATACTCTACCACAAAATCCTGCTCCCCATAACTGACCACTTCAACTTCTGGATAATCCTCATGGATCATCTGAATGACATGAAGGATCGAAAAAACTTCTATCCTCTTTTTCTTTGAGGATACATTCTCTTTAAAATGGTACAGCGTCTTATTCTTGATTCCGGCGCAGACAACCGGATCTGTGCATTCCACCGACATAACATCCATCATCTTAACCTGTGGGTTATGGCAGACACTGTTCCTCTCTGCTTTCACATATACGGTCTCATGCTTGTCTTTCATACATTTTCACGCTGTCTACAAGCGTCCCCTCCTTCGGTGTTGTTGTCTGTCTGTAGGAAGTCAGGCAATACCATCCCATAAGCAGGAGTACGACCAAAAGCAGGAGCACAAGACAAAACCGATAACGTGTGATCCAGCTTCGCTTTGATTTTTGTTTTACTTTCTGTTGCATGTTCTTCCTCCTTTTTCCAATGTAGTGTGCCCATTTTCCGCGCAGCTATGCGGCAGAAGTGACATCTTTTTCAAACATCTTAAAAATGCGGAATCACCACGGAAAATGATTGACACACCGCCGGATGGGGCATAACATGAAATATAAGTTTAGGCGATTGCGAAACTCCTGTGGCGGCGTGTTCCGGCTGGGCTGACCCGGTGGCGGGCTTCTACGCTGAACACGATTTTAGACAAAATCATTGAATTTGCGAAAATC
>CAKRDT010000039.1 GCA_934316545.1 uncultured Agathobacter sp.
GCAAATTCTTGATTTGGGATAACTAGTGTCAGCGTAGAAGCCCGCCACCGGGTCAGCCCAGCCGGAGCACGCCGCCATAGGAGTTTCGCAAACGCCTATCAAAAACAATAGGAAAAGGAGAGATTTTATTATGGCAAACAGAATTATGTTGAATGAGACTTCCTATCATGGTGCAGGGGCAATCAAGGAGATCGCAACAGAGGCTAAGGCGCGTGCGTTCAAGAAAGCATTCGTCTGCTCTGATCCGGATCTGATCAAGTTTGGAGTAACCAAGAAGGTAACGGATATTCTTGACGAAAACGGACTTGCATACGAGATTTATTCCGATATCAAAGCCAACCCGACCATCCAGAATGTACAGCACGGTGTGCAGGCATTCAAGGATGCAGGGGCTGATTATCTGATCGCAATCGGTGGTGGATCTTCCATGGACACTTCCAAGGCAATCGGAATTATTATTGCGAACCCTGAGTTCGAAGATGTAAGAAGCCTTGAGGGTGTTGCTCCGACAAAGAAACCTTGTGTTCCAATCATCGCAGTACCGACAACTGCCGGAACCGCCGCAGAGGTAACCATCAATTACGTTATCACTGACGTTGAGAAAAAGAGAAAATTCGTATGCGTCGATCCACATGACATGCCGGTAATCGCAATCGTTGATCCGGATATGATGTCTTCTATGCCAAAGGGACTGACCGCTTCTACCGGTATGGATGCTTTGACACATGCAATAGAAGGATATACAACAAAGGCTGCCTGGGAGATGACCGATATGTTCCATTTGAAAGCAATCGAGATCATTTCCAAGTCATTAAGAAGTGCAGTTGCCAATGAAAAAGAAGGCCGTGAGGGTATGGCTTTAGGCCAGTACATCGCAGGAATGGGATTCTCTAATGTAGGGCTTGGAATTGCACATTCTATGGCTCATACACTCGGTGCAGTCTATGACACACCACATGGTGTTGCATGTGCAATGATGCTCCCAATCGTAATGGAGTACAATGCAGACTGCACAGGTGAGAAGTACCGTGAGATCGCTCGTGCGATGGGAGTAAAAGGCGTTGATGATATGTCAGTGGAAGAGTATCGCAAGGCTGCCGTTGATGCGGTACAGAAACTTTCCGTTGATGTAGGAATCCCAACCAAGCTTGAAGCACTTAAGGAAGAGGATCTTGATTTCCTTGCTGAATCTGCTCACGCAGATGCATGTGCACCGGGTAACCCGAAAGATGCCAGTGTTGAGGATCTGAAAGCTCTGTTCCGTAAATTGATGTAAATTCGGGTTTGGCGTGTATCAGATTTTGATAAATACGGACGATACCGGATAATAGAATAATGATAGAAAATTAGCAGTAGATGTTTGATAACTGACGGACTTTGAACGATTTCAATGACCGGATGTTTTTCAGAGTTACGACATCGGACGATACAGTTATTTTATCGAAAAAATAGGAAAATCAACTTCGGACTTGATTTCAGATAGACAGCAACAAGTTGTTTCATTTATGCTATTAGCGGACACAATGGAACTCCGAAGCAGTTTCCTATTTGTTTCGAAAAATAAGTATGATCCGATGTCGATAAGTTGATAGAAATGGTCATTAAAATCATCCAAAGTCCTGTTAATATAGAAAACTACTGCTAATTTTCTTTTTTACATTTTTAATCCGGTATCTGTGTATTAAAAATGCTATCTGATGCACGACAACAATTTGCCTATAGTAGATAATAAAAATTGACGCGCGGTGTTATTTTACAAATAAATGTAAGATTTCGCCGCGCGTGATTTATTTTATGTAAAGTATTAGCGAACAAGCGGAATAAGGATGGGGCGTCCCGGCAGACGGGACAAAATGGTAAAAACATGGTCCTATTTTCAATTTCATTCTGCGGGTCATATGATTTCGACCTTCCTCTTGACCTAGATCTCATTTTCTCCTGTAGGTCATGGTATCCCCTGTTCCTCCATGACCCGAATTTCATTTTTCTCCTGTAGGTCATGGTCTTCCCTGTTCCTCCATGACCTAGATTTCATTTTTCTCCTGTAGGTCATGGCCTTCCCTGTTCCTCCATGACCTAGATTTCATTTTTCTCCTGTAGGTCATGGCCTTCCCTGTTCCTCCATGACCTAGATTTCATTTTTCTCCTATAGGTCATGGTCTTCCCTGTTCCTCCATGACCTGAATTTCATTTTTCTCCTGTAGGTCATGGTCTTCCCTGTTCCTCCATGACCTAGATTTCATTTTTCTCCTGTAGGTCATGGTCTTCCCTGTTCCTCCATGATCTAGATTTCATTTTTCTCCTGTAGGTCATGGCCTTCCCTGTTCCTCCATGACCCGAATTTCATTTTTCTCCTGTAGGTCATGGTCTTCCCTGTTCCTCCATGACCTGAATCTCATTATCCTCCTGTAGGTCATGCAGTTTCCGGTTCTCTCATGACTCAATGGTCAAATTTTCTCTTAGGGTCATTTTGTCGAGAGCACAGGGAAAAGAAATATTATATAGTGCCCCACTTGACAAAATTTGTAAGAGGGTGTCCCGCATACCGGGATATTTTGAAACTGATTTCCTGAATATAGAAGTTGGTTTACTTGTCTGTATTTTTAACGTGATGTAGGAACTAAACATTTACAAATTCATACCTTTTTATTATCAAATTCTATTTCGCCTATACGATTAGTGTGATGTAAAACGCTAAAATACTCAAAAACATACCATTTTTAAAGAAAAAGTGATTCTGCCTATAGTTGTAGTGTGAAGTAAATATGCTAACGTGCTGCAAAACATCCCATTTATGTGGAAAAAGTGGATTTGCCTATGATTATAGCGTGATGTATCTATCCAAAAATTTCTAAAACATCACAACAAATTACTCCTTGCTCAAAATACAACTGAGGCAGAAAAAGCTGAGAGAAAGTCGGTATCGTCCGTTTTTGAACCCCTATCGGATCACGGCAGAACCCGAATTTAAGAGACTGAAGATAGGGTGCACCGATCCACAGTACCAATCCTATAGCAGTCCCAGGCCGCGGAACACCTCTGCAAGTTCCTGTGGCATTGCATCGGTTAGAAATCGTGCAAGTTCTTCCGGGGTATCTTTGCGGTAACCAAGCACCCACTGTACGGTCATATAGATGGAACCCTGACAATACATTTCAAGTTGGAATTGGAGCTGCTGTGGCATTTTGCGCCGGGTACGCCCCTCAATCTGATGGGTATAGAATTCTAAGATCAATTCAAAATCGTGGTCACGCAGGCAATTCTGTTTATCATTCCTGAATGCTGCCTTAAAGAATAGTTTTTCTTTTTGGATATAGTTAAATTTATTTACAAGACTTTCATAGACCGTTTTTCCTTCCCCCATGTGCTCGAAAGATTCCAAAAGAATTTTGTCGAAATACCAGTTGATCAGATCGTATTTATCCTGAAAGTTACGGTAGAAGGTCTGACGGGTAACACCGCAGGCCTCAGAGATTTCTCTGACCGTAATCTTTTCGACAGGTGCATCTTTCATGCATTGTTTCATTGCATCTGCAAGCTTATACTTTATTGATTCGTTTATCTTGCGTTCTGATTCCATATGCAATCCCCCAGTTTTGAATCATTGATCTATTTTGAAAATGATTGGTCTGATAACCATATAGTAACGCTTTTGCGTAATAGAAACAAGAAAACAAATGATCGGTCAATGACATAATTGAACAAAAAAGCACATGGATAGCAATATTTGAACAAGAAAAAAGATGGTATAGTTAAAATAATCTTTCGATGGTATTGGGGGGCAACAAATTGGAGAGTAATAAAAAGGAAGTTATCGATCTTTTTGTTATGCGCGTTCTGAGGCTCAATCATTGCACAAAATGTGCCGATATAGTATAATAATAGCTAATTATACAATTGGGTGAGGTGTATCTCATGATCGATATCCATTGCCATCTTCTCTATGGCGTAGATGATGGTCCAAAGACAATTGAAGAATCGGTTGCGATGCTTGAAGAGGCTCGGAATCAGGGTATCGAAGCAATTATCCTCACACCGCACTACCGGCATGGAATGTTTGCTTATCCGAAGGAAACAATAGAGGAACATTTCTCATTATTACAGGCGTATGCCGCAAAGCTGGGAATTACGTTAGCTTTGGGAACAGAGTACCATGTGAATGGACAGGTTGTGGAATCGATGGGGAATGGACGATGCCGGACCCTGGCCGGATCCCATTATGTGTTGAGTGAATATTCCCACGCGACAGAATTTGCTTATATTTATCAGTCGGCGCAGGAGATGATTTTACATGGTTACATTCCGGTAATCGCACATGCGGAGCGTTATGAATGCATGACTGCTGATTTGGAACGCGCATCGCAGCTTCGGGAATTGGGGGCATGGATTCAATTGAATGCCGATGCAATTCTGGGGTTAGAAGGTCGTGTGACAAGAAAGTTCTGTAAGAAGATGCTTTGTGAAGGATTGGCTGATGTGGTTGCATCGGATAGTCATGGGATTAAGGATCGTGCGTGTCATATGAACGATTGCAGAAAATTTCTCGAAAAGAAGTATGATGCGGATTATGCGAAGCGGCTTCTTTTGGAGAATCCTTTGAAAATTTTATCCGATGATGTTGAATAGTGTATCGCACAAAGGAGTTATAATGGATAACATACAGCAGATAGATAATGATGAAATAGAGATTGATTTGAAGGATCTGTTTTTAGAATTGATTTCGTTCTGGAAATTAATTCTTTTGGCATTGGTATTAGGAGCGGGGATTGCGTATGCGGCGAGCCGTTTTCTTATGGTGCCGCAATATGAATCGGTGTCGGAATTGTACGTGTTATCGAAAAGCACTTCGATTACAAGTCTTGCGGATATTCAGGCGGGCACAAGTCTTACGAATGATTACATGGTTGTTGTAAAAGGGCGTCCGGTACTTGAGCAGGTTATTGCGAATCTGAGTCTGAATGAGACCTATGAATCTCTGGAAAGTAAAATTACGCTTGAGAACCCGTCGAATTCACGAATTCTGAAGATTACGGTTCGCGACAAGAATCCTAGCATGGCGAAAACAATTGCGGATGAAATCGCAAATGTAGGAGCTGCATTTATTGCGGAGAAGATGGATCAGGATCCCCCGAATGTGATTCAGTGGGGTTATACCGATGGTGAGGCGGTCAGTCCAAGTGTTTTAAAAAATACTGCAATTGGCGGAATTTTAGGGCTTTTGTTTGCATCCGGAATGATTGTGATTGCTTATTTGTTTAATGATACGATTATGAACGCAGAGGATGTTGAGAAGAAGCTGGGACTTAATGTACTGGGAACTCTTCCGATGGAAGAAGCGGAGTATGACGGGGAGAGCAAGAAAGAACGCAAAAAGGCGCACAAGAAAAGAAGCAGGCAGGAGACAAGACGATGAAAACAGTTAAGTTTGGTAAATTACGAGACCAGAAATATGCGATGAAAGAGTCTCTCCGTGCGCTTAAGACGAATATTCAGTTCTGTGGAGATGATATCCGCACGATCGTTATAACTTCCGCTTTGCCGAATGAAGGCAAGAGTACAGTGACATTGGATTTGGCACGGTCTCTGACCGAGTCGGGAAAACGCGTTCTTTTGATTGATACCGATATGCGTAAATCCGTATATGTCGGACGTCTTCGTGCAGCATCGACAGATGGAAGTGAAATCTATGGACTTTCACATTTTCTTTCCGGTCAGAAAAAGCTTGAGGATGTGCTTTACGGAACGGAGATTCCGGGCATGTTCATGATTTTTGCGGGACCATCGGTTCCGAATCCGACCGAGATTCTGGAAAAGAAATATTTTGAGGAGCTGCTTCGGTTTGGAAAGGAACATTTTAATTATGTTTTATTGGATTGTGCACCAATCGGAGCTGCAATTGATGCGGCTGTCATAGCGAAACATTGTGACGGTGCAATTCTTGTGATTGCACAAGGTATGGCAAGAGGCCGTCTGCTCCTTAATGTCAAAAAGCAGCTTGAAGCTTCCGGAGTGCGTGTGCTCGGAGCGGTGTTAAACAAGGTGAAGATGAAAAAGAGCAGCTATTATGGAGGCTATTACGGCAGCTATTATGGCAGTTATTATGGAAAAAAGGAAGAAGATAAATCGGAAGCATGAGAAAGAAACAGGAGTCGTCACAAAAACTGCAGAATGCATTATATTTTATGGCCGGTGCCATGGTGGTCATCCTTGTTCTGATTATTGTGGTAGGCGTCAAGACAAAAGCAGAGAATGCCGGAAGGCAGGAGGCTGCAGACGATACACCTCAGGTACAGGCTCCGGCGGCTGGTTCGGATACACAGGAAACAAAAGTAACGGAGAAGTGGCAGGAAGGGACTGTATCATACGAAGGTCGGACGTACCAGTATAATCGTAACATCCGCACCTATTTGATGATGGGAATCGATACGGATGATAAAGTATCAACAGCGAAAGATTACAATAGCGGGGGACAGTCGGATGCAATGTTTTTGCTTGTTGCGGATTCGGCAAACCAGGCGCTGAAGGTTGTGTCCATCAATCGTAATACGATCGCAAATATTGTTTTGTGTGATGAAAAAGGCTATGACCTTGGTGATGTGGATGCACAGATATGCCTCCAACATGCATTTGGGGATGGCAGAAGGCTCAGCTGCACACGAAGTGTGGATGCAGTTTCAAAACTTTTTGACAATATTCCAATCAGTGGATATCTCGCGATGAATATGGGCGCGATTCCAATGATGAATGATGCAATAGGAGGCGTAGAGCTTACGGTGCTGCAGAATATTGCGAATAAGGATAAAGATGTGAGGCTGAAGCGGGGCGAAGCTGTCACCTTAAACGGAGATCAGGCATACTGTTATCTCCGCACCAGAGATCAGGATGAATATGACAGTGCAACGGATCGTCTGCGCCGTCAGGAACAATATATTGTTGCGTATTTTAATAAGCTGCATACGCTTGCGGCAGGAGACTCTTCAAAGGTGGTTGATGTGTATGATTCCATCTCGGACTATCTGGTCACGAGTGTGGATTTTACGAACCTGATCACGGAATTGATGAATTATGATTTCTCCGAGAACCAGATGTATACGGTTCCGGGCGAGACGGTGATGGGACAGGAATATGAGGAGTACCACGTAGATGAAGAGGCTATGAAGAAGCTTTTGATGCAGGTATTTTATGTGCCGGCGGAACAGGCAGACTGATTTGGTATCCAGTGCGCGCGCACTTGATATGATAGATACTACATGCAAATGAGAAAAAGAAAGGAGGCGATACCGATGAAGAAAATGCTTATGGGAATACTTGCAATGCTGCTTGTTCTCACAATGGGAACGACAGTATTTGCAGCACCTTCACCACTTCCTGACACCGGTTTAGACCGTAAGGCGCAGGAATGGAATAACAAGGTAGAGCATGTTGCGGCAACAGGCGCAAACAACCAGATCTACAATGTGACCAAGAAAAGAGTGGACGCAAGCAAAGTAAACAGCGTGAATGAAGTGATCAAAACAGTCAGTTCACAGGCTGACGTGATCGGAATGTCCGATCTGTCTGTCGACAAAGGCGTTGATACAAGCAAAGGCATCAAGGTTACACTGAGTATTGATCCAAAGTCGATCATCAATGGTTACTCCGTATATGTCGTACATCAGTATGGTGAGGGCAAATGGGAGACTGTTAAGCCAAGCAGCGTGACCAGCGACGGAAAAGTTACGGTAACATTGTATTCACTTTCTCCGGTTGCGATCGTACAGTATCCGAATAATGTAAGCGTGCCGATCAGCGATCCTTCCAAGAATAAGCCGGACAGCACGAACAATACGAATAACAATACGAATAGCACAGAGAACAGTAATAGCAACAGTACCAACAGTCACAATACAACCGGACCATCACAGAGCAACAGCAACAGCAGCAATAGCAGTAACAGCAATAACCAGACCAACAATCAGAACAATCCGGTTAACGTAAAGCAGAATGTGACCGTTAAATATCCGGATTTTGATACAGAAGACAATTATGACAATGGTTATAGTGATGGTTATCAGGATGGACGCAATTCTGTTAAGGGAGCGTCTGCAACGAACGGAAAAGTGGTCTCTGGTGTAACAACTTCTGCAGGAGTTCTTTCACCAAAGACCGGTGCGTCGTTACCGGCACTGCCAATCGTAGCAGTGTTCGCACTTGCAGGCATTGTGGTCTGCGGAAAAAAAGCACACGCAAACAGATAATACACACTGGATACAATTTTGATGCATGTATAAGGTCTATGTAAACTCTGCGGTAGAGTTTACAACTTGCCAAAGGCGGTGGAACGGAGTCTGCCGCCTTTGCATAGTATTAGGAAAAGGTATGGATCATGGACAAGAAACAGAATCCGACAAAGAAAAAACAAAAGAAACCATTTAATATCTATAAGCTTTTTACATTAATTTTGCTGATCATTTTGCTTGTTGTGGCGGGGGTATTGCTTCGTGATTGGTTTGTGCAGAATCAGGCACAAAAACAATACGAGGATCTTGCGGCACAAGTTAACCGATTGCAGAGTTCTATGAACGACAATGCCATCAGGCTTCCGTCAGGAACGGAAGAGAGTATGCAGAGTGTAGAACCGGACAATAGCACGGAGCAGGAAGAGGATTCACTGCTTAGCCAGCTTGGCATCAATGTCCCGGAGAAGATACTTGACTGGAAAGCATTGCAGACAGTCAATCCGGATATTTACGCTTGGATCTATATTCCGGGGACAAAGATCGACTATCCGATTTTACAGAATGAAAAGGATGATACGTATTATCTAAATTATAATATGAATGGAACCAGGGGATACCCGGGATGTATTTATACAGAAAAGGTAAATCGCAAGGATTTTACTGATTTTGACACTATTGTGTATGGGCATAATATGCGTAATGACTCCATGTTTGCAACGCTTCATTATTTTGAAGACTCTGCGTTCTTTGCAAATTGTCCGTATATTTATGTTTATACAGAGGATAAGGTATTGGTATATGAGATATGGGCAGCGTATGAGAGTGATAATCTGCATATCTTATATTCGAATGATTTCAGTACATCGAGTGGACGGCAGATCTATCTGGATAAAATATACCACAAGGCAGACAGCGCCAATGTGCGTCAGGATGTGATGGCATCAGAGCAAAGTCATATTCTGACACTTTCGACATGCATCAAGGGCAAGTCACAGAACCGGTTTCTGGTACAGGCTGTTCTGCTGAATGAAGATGAGCTTTAAATAGAGGAAGAACTATGCATCAATGTCACATTGACTTGAATCAGGACAATATGATATCGAACTTTGCAAGCCCCGCGTTCTATGGCGATACGGAGGCGTATATCCGGGAGCTGCTGCAGAATGCAATGGATGCCTGCAACACAAGGGCTGCGCTGGAATGGAGCTGGGGAACGGAATTCCTTGAAATGGAAGAGGCACGCGCAATCAATTCGATGCGTGAACCTTTTCATCCGAAGATTTGTATTGCGTACAGTTCTTTAACGCAGCGTCTTACCATCGAGGATAATGGAATCGGGATAAATGGCGGCGATATTGAGAACTATGTTTCAAAAATCGGCAGCAGCTATTACAAGAGCGAAGCTTTTGCGATACAGAAGCTGCAGTATGAGCCAATTGCTCACTATGGAGTAGGAATGCTTTCCTGTTTTATGGTGGCGCGCGCGATTCTTATTGAATCAAAGAAAGATAAGTGTGTAAATACGGCATGGAATATTACCAATAAAGAATCGCTCGAACCGGTGATGGCGAAGTGGCTGGAGGGCTCTGACACAATCGAGTATGTGAATTGTAATCGCGAAGAATCAGGATCGAAGATCACGCTTGTGCTGAAGCCAAAGTATGCGATGAAGCTGACGATGCAGAAGCTGGTTGGAGAAATTCGCAAATGGATGCTTTATCAACCATTTCCAATTGAAGTGGCGTATGATCGCAAACGAGAGGTGCTCTATGATTCTAACTGGATTCTGGATAATCCGTTTGCGGATGTCCTTGGTGTGATTTCCATCCGCCTTCTGGATGAATTTATGGAAGGATATCTGTGGATCTACAATTCGAAGCACAAGGCGTTAATCGGAGAATCCTGTTTGTATCAGCAGGGATTTAAAGTGATGAATCATCCGGATGATCTTGGAATGAAACCGGAATGGCTGCGCCATATGACGTTTCATATCAATATCAAAAAACCTTTTTTGACCTTGCGCATGGCACGTGACGGTGTGGCTCGTGATGAGAAGCTGAAGGAATTAAGAGAGCTGATCGGAAAACATGTGCTAAAAGTTTTTGAACCAAATCCGATGAGTCTGAACCAGTATCTGAATGATGGAAAAGGAACGGTACTCACCGAATATGAGGATGAAATGGCACTTCTTGGGAAAGCGGTTGGAGTGGATGTATATCTGAAGGGAAGGATGATCGAGCTTCCGATCGAGACGATCGTGCAGGGGTTTGCCGGGAAAGTTATTCGGATTGCATTCATTACAAAAGGATTATTTGATTATTACAGAACCAATCATCCGATTGACTTTCGGCGCTTTTTGAAGGAAAATAAATTGATTGTTTTCGAAAAAAACCGGGATATTTTCTGCCAGATGATGGCTCCGTACTGTAAGTCGAGACGTTATGTGATCAGCGAATATCCGGGCATTCTCTATGATGATATGGTGGCTGATTTTCATATGATACGAAGCGTGGTACCATATCGACACTCTTATAGTCTGTATCCGGCAGCCATCGGATATGATGATATTTTTTGCCTTGTGACGAATAATCAGGGAAGTACATTGGATATTCTATTGAATAAAGAACATAGATTATATAAAATGTTGGAGCCGGTTATGTATCATCCGAAGGTGCATGCAATCCTTTCCATTATTCTGGAGAACATTAAGCAGCGAATCATCAATTCCAATCACGGATGGAGCAGGATTGTAGATTTCGGAGGTCTTATCGTTGATGATTGGGATCCGACGAAGGTTGCGACATTACAGGCAATGTGGTGTCTGGAGAGCGACTTCGCGATCTCGGTAAATGAGTTTGTTGAGAGCCGCTTGACCAATAAGGAGCGTGCGGAGCTGGGGCTGGTCGGCTTCGAATTTCACAGAGATGATTTTATTAGCTGGTGGTATATGCCAAGAGAGTAGGAAAAAATGAGCGATAAGAAAGATGAAAATTTGGAAGTGCAGGACATGAATCCGCAGGCGGAGAAAACGGAGACGTTATCCGGTGAGCAGTCCACAGAACCGAAAAAGAAGAATTCTGCGGTGCGGGAAGCCCTAAGTTGGTGTATGACGTTCGTTGTCGCCATAGTGCTTGCTTTATTACTTAAAAATTATATTATCATAAATGCGACGGTACCGACCGGTTCCATGGAACATACGATTGAGCCGGGAGATGATCTGTTTGGCCTGCGTGTGGCATATAACTTTACAGAACCGAAACGTGGTGATATTATAATCTTTAAATTCCCGGATGATGAATCTGAAAAATATGTCAAAAGGATTATTGGACTGCCGGGTGAAAAAGTTACGATTAAGGAAGCCAAGGTATATATTAATGATTCGGAAGTCCCGCTTGACGAAGACTATCTTAAGGAAAAATGGGTATTGGCAACCGGACCGTTTGAATTTGATGTGCCGGAGGATTGCTATTTCGTCATGGGCGATAATCGTAATGACTCGTATGACGCAAGATACTGGGACAATACATATGTGACCAAAGATGAGATTATCGGAAAAGCATATATGATCTACTATCCGTTCTCGAGATTTGGAAGCCTGTATTAACAAGAAAGCATATTAAGCGATTGCGAAACTCCTGTGGCGGCGTGCTCCGGCTGGGCTGACCCGGTGGCGGGCTTCTACGCTGAACACGA
>CAKRDT010000040.1 GCA_934316545.1 uncultured Agathobacter sp.
CCTTCTTAGCAGTTACCTTAACAGTAACTTTTGCTGTACCAGCCTTAACAGCCTTAACAGTAACTTTCTTTCCTGATTTCTTTACTGAAGTAACAGACTTCTTGCTAGAAGTAGCTGTAACCTTTACGCTCTTCCAAGTCTTAGGAGTTGTCACTTTCAGTGTCTTTGACTGGCCTACATATAATGTAGCCTTTGTTGCGCTAAGCTTAGCTGTAGAAGCTGCTTCTGCATTTGCAACAGGGAAAGCTGTTACAACCATTGCGGCAGCAAGAGCTGAAGCTAACACTTTTTTGAATGTCTTCATGTCTTTTCCTCTCTTTCCTTTTTGGTTACCTCCTATCGAATTTCTACTCGTTTGCCTCACACGTTCAAGTTCCGGTATTCTCTCTCCTGTCATGCTGCGGACAATCCATTCGATCAAACGCTTTCCCTTATTGCCTCTGCCGCATCCTCAGGCTTTCGCCCTGCGGCTTTGTCTACAGACACATAAATCATAATGATTGAAGCCTTGAACTTTCTTTGTCGCGTAGAGTGAACCGACATTGATTGCTCAGCATCAAATTCAGCAAGCTGCGCTTCAAGGGCTCTCAGCTTCTGTATGTATCTGCAATTGTAAGGTTGTCTGGAATCTATCTTTTCAATCCCAGTTTCCATAGTTTCAATAGTTGCTAACCGTTCTCGTACTTCTCTTATAGCAGTACTATCTTAACTACTCTACGTGACCATAATACACCAAGTATTGTAGCTTTGCAACATCAAAATCGCATTTTCTTGAAAAAATTATTTAATATTTTCTTAATCTATTAATTATTTTTTCATTTTTATATACAAATTCGACGTATTAGAAAAACGGGCAATTTTCTGCCCGTTTTTCAAGTTTTCTTCAAGGTTTCTGCTTTATGATATTGCGTTTCTTCATTATTCTATTGCGTTGACAATTCACTTTATCTTTGAAATTGTTCCATGACAGACTCCGTAATCGTCTCATTGGTGAGCCCATTCTCTTTCACATAGTTTGCGTAGCCATGGAAATCAAACCTCATAGGTGTATGCATTTCGTACGGGTTAATCCGTGTGATAAAATCATCTGCAATCTTCTGCCTTTCTTTAAATGATTTCGTCCGTCCATTCATATGAATATACCTCCCAAGTACTCGTCCATCCGGGCTGGTAATTTTGGATATAAAAGGAATCTCTGCTTATCATTTCCAACTTATCCATGCAGAAAAGAGTGAAAAGGGTTGGTGCGAATTCATTCGCAATCAAGCCTTTTCTCTTTTCTGGCAGAGGCTGCGCAAGCAGCCGCATGGATAAGCAATCGATTCCCTAAACTCAAGCGAGAGCGGCAGCAACTTGTTGCTGGCACAAACGAAGCCTTTGCTGAGTTTGTCCGCTCGAGCACCTTTCCCTCCATTACTTCCGGATGGCGATTTTGAAGCAGTCGAGCAAAGGAAAAGAAGAACCTGTTCCGCGACAAATTCATTTGTCTAAGGGACAGGTTCTTCTTTGACATAAGGCGCAGCCGCTATCCGGTGCAACCGGATAAGCTCGACTGCGTTCTTTCATTATTATATTACTTGAAGTATGCCACGCCTGATTCGAACAGTTTCATATCCTGCTCGCCGTAGATGTTCATGGCTACGGCTTCGCCGCGTCTTTCGGAATGAGCCATCTTTCCAAGTACTCGACCATCCGGACTTGTAATACCCTCAATCGCCCTATACGATCCATTGACATTCCACTCTTCATCCATGGTCGGCACACCTGCCTCGTTGACATACTGTGTTGCGACCTGTCCGTTTGCGAAAAGCTGATCCAGCCACTCCTTCGGCGCTACGAATCTTCCCTCGCCGTGGGATGCCGGGTTGCAGTAAGTCTTGCCAAGCTCTGCCTGCTGCAGCCATGGGGACTTGTTCGTTACAACCTTGGTGTATACCATCTTGCTGATATGGCGGTTGATCGTGTTGTAAGTCAGTGTCGGCGAATCCTCGGTCTGCATGCGGATCTCGCCGTACGGTACCAAGCCAAGCTTGATGAGTGCCTGGAATCCGTTACAGATTCCAAGTGCCAGTCCGTCGCGCTCACCCAGAAGCTTATTGACTGCCTCGGTCATCTTTGCGTTGCGGAACGCGGTGGCAAAGAACTTGGCAGATCCTTCCGGCTCATCTCCTGCGGAGAATCCGCCCGGGAACATGATGATCTGGGACTGGTCGATTGCCTTGACGAACTCATCGACGGAATCACGGATGTCTGCTGCACTCAGGTTCTTGAATACTTTAACGATCGTGTTGGCTCCGGCTCTCTCGAATGCCTTTGCACTGTCGTACTCACAGTTGGTTCCCGGAAATACCGGAATGAATACGGTTGGCTTTGCTACTTTATTCTTGCAGATGTAGATTTCTTTTGTATCAAATACGCCCGTCTTGATCTCCGTCTTGTCTTCGGTGGCACGTGTTTTGAATACCTTTTCGAGTGTTCCGGTCCATGCGGCGATCGCCTCATCCATTCCGATGCTCATATCCTTGTAACGGAAGGTCTGATCGGCATTGACTTCACCGACCACCACTGCCTCGGAAATGGTTTCTTTTATAATAGGAAGAAACTCTTCCGGCACTTCGGCTACGATGTTACCGAATCCTGCTCCGTAAAGTGTCTCGGCACTTACGCTGTCCTCGATTGTGACACCGAGTTTGTTACCGAACGCCATCTTGCTGACTGCTGCCGCAAGACCTTTTCCGTCTAAGGCATATGCAGAGACGATTGCTTTCTTGCCGATCAGCTCATGAATCTTATCGTATAAAGCCATAACCTGCTCGTATACCGGCAGATCATACTCATTTTTCTCAATGGTAAAGAGTACAAGCTTGTTGCCTGCCTTCTTTAATTCCGGTGTGATGACATCCTTCTCTCTTGCCACATCCACTGCGAATGAAACAAGTGTCGGAGGCACATCGATCTCATTGAAGGTTCCGGACATGGAATCCTTACCACCGATGGAAGGAAGTCCGAAGCCGATCTGGGCATCATAGGCTCCGAGGAGTGCTGCGAAAGGCTGGCTCCAGCGCTTCGGGTCCTCGCACATTCTGCGGAAGTACTCCTGGAAGGTAAATCTTACTTTCTTGAAGTCGCCGCCGGCTGTCACGATGCGGGACAGGGATTCGAGTACCGCATAAACGGATCCGTGGTATGGACTCCAGGAGGATAAATATGGATCGAAACCGTAGGACATCATCGTTACGGTGTCGCATTTTCCGTTGAGAACCGGAAGCTTAGCGACCATGCTCTGTGTCTCGGTCAGCTGATAACGTCCGCCATATGGCATGTATACGCTGCCGGCGCCGATGGAACCGTCGAACATCTCGACAAGTCCCTTCTGGGAACATACGTTGAGGTCGGAAAGCATCGCAAGCCATGCTGCTTTGTTATCGCCTTTTTCTACTGCTTCTGCAACCTTTGGAAGTTCCATCTTCTTGAAGAAGTTGTCACTTTCAACCGGCATCTCGACTTCAACGTCTGCCTCCTGATGCGCGCCGTTCGTATCGAGGAATGCACGGGAGATATTGACGATTTCCTTGCCTCTCCATACGAGTACAAGTCTCGGATCCTCGGTTACCACAGCCACCTCGGTTGCCTCAAGGTTTTCTTCCCTGGCATATGCGAGGAACTGCTCCACATCCTGCGGAGCGACAACGACTGCCATACGCTCCTGTGACTCGGAGATGGCGATCTCGGTTCCGTCAAGTCCTGCATATTTCTTCGGTACTTTATCAAGTTCAACGCGAAGTCCGTCTGCCAGTTCTCCGATTGCTACGGATACGCCGCCGGCACCGAAATCGTTACATTTCTTAATAATATGGCTGACTTCTTCTCTTCTAAAAAGTCTCTGCAGCTTACGCTCGGTCGGTGCGTTACCCTTCTGCACCTCTGCGCCACATACGGAAGTGGACTCTGTATTGTGCGCCTTGGAGGATCCTGTCGCACCACCGATTCCGTCGCGTCCGGTACGTCCGCCAAGGAGAATGATCTTGTCTCCCGGATCGGATGTCAGTCTCTGTACGGCGCGTCTCGGTGCTGCACCCATGACGGCACCAATTTCCATACGTTTTGCAACGTAATCCGGATGGTAAACCTCTTTTACATAACCGGTTGACAATCCAATCTGGTTACCGTAGGAGCTGTATCCTCTTGCTGCCTCGCGCACGATCTTCTTCTGCGGCAGCTTTCCTTCGATGGTATCCTTAACCGGAACGGTCGGATCGGCTGCACCGGTCACACGCATTGCCTGGTATACATAAGTACGTCCGGATAACGGATCGCGGATAGCTCCGCCAAGACAGGTTGCTGCACCACCGAACGGCTCGATCTCGGTCGGGTGGTTGTGTGTCTCATTCTTGAAGTTAACTAACCAATCCTCTGTCTTTCCATCGACTTCTACCGGCACAACGATGGAACATGCATTGATTTCATCGGACTCTTCCTGATCATCCAGCTTGCCCTCTGCTTTCAGCTTCTTCATCGCAAGTAAAGCAAGGTCCATCAGACATACGAACTTGTCATCTCTTCCCTTGTACATATCTTTATGCGCCTCAAGGTACTCCTCGTAGGTCTTCTTGATCGGTGCCTGATAGAATCCGTCATCAAACTTCACATTCTTAAGCTCGGTTGAGAATGTGGTGTGGCGGCAGTGATCACTCCAGTAGGTATCGAGAACGCGGATCTCGGTCATGGACGGATTGCGCTTCTCCTCCTTCTTGAAGTAATTCTGGATATGTAAGAAATCCTTGAATGTCATCGCAAGGTTGAGCGATGCATAAAGCTCGTTCAGCTTATCCTCCGGCATATCAATAAAGCCATCGAAGATTGCCACATCGGCAGGATCATCAAACTCCTGTACAAGTGTCTGCGGCTTCTCCAATCCGGTTTCTCTGGAATCCACCGGATTGATACAGTACTTCTTGATGGCCGCAAGCTCATCGTCCGAAACGCTTCCAACAATCACGTAAGTGGTTGCGCTGCGGATCACAGGCTCCTCTTCCTCGTTCAGAAGCTTCACACACTGCTCAGCGGAATCCGCTCTCTGGTCGAACTGTCCCGGAAGGAACTCAACAGAGAATACTTTTCCGTTTCCGGCATCAAAATTTTCTTCGTAAATATCGTCAACAGGAGGCTCAGAAAATACAGTCTGCAATGCCTTCTGATAAGTTTCATCCGACACATTCTCTACATCGTAACGGATCAGCACACGAACTTCTTCGACTGCAATTCCGAGATAATGCTTGATCTCATGCTTCAGCTCCTTTGCCTTTACTGCAAAGTCTGGTTTCTTTTCTACGTATACGCGGCGTACATTGCCCATAGGTACTCCTCCTTAATTTGTGGTTTATCATTACTATGTTTAGTATAGCGCAAGCATATGAATTAGTAAAGTTAATATATCTTACGTTGTTTATTACTTTTTCTTATCATAAAGGAAGTTTGCCCTTTATCCTCACATTCTTTTACTTTCGAATCAGCTTTTTATTGCATTTCTTGTACTAATCGTATTGCATGATTTCAATAAAAAACAGAAATCCATGCGTTTGGATTTCTGTTTTCTCTTCCATATTATGCGGCGTTCTAATTCTCTGTCGTATTGTTCTCGGTATTGGCATTCGGAGTCTGTGTATGATGACTATCCGGATTCTCCGTATGATTCTCTGAATTCTGATCCGGATTCTCGGTATTGTTATTCTGGCTGTTATCATCCGGTTTCTCGGTATTGTTACCATCCGGATTCTCCGTGTTCTGATCATCCGAATCATCGGTGTCATCCTTCGGTGCCGTGTAATTCACATGGAAGGTTACCTTCTTGGACTTGTTGCCTGCCAGATCCTTTGCATATACCGTTACTTTGTAGTTTCCGTCTTCTTCATTTAAGATTGCATCCAGCAGCTCATCCGCATCAATCGTCACGTACTTCGATGCAAGTACCTCGCCGCTGTCCTTGGCCGTCACATTTTTCTTAAGAAGTGTGATCACCTGCTTCTCGGACAGTTTCTTATCCTGTGTTTCTGTGAGGCTGATGTTCTTCTTCTTGACGGTAACGGTCGGCTTCTTGGTATCCTTTACAGTGATAACACGCTTCACCGTCGTTGTACGGCTGAGTGAATCGGTTGTCTGATATGTAATCGTATACTTTCCGGCTTTCTTCATATTCAGTTTGCCCTTCACACGGATTTTCAACGATTTACCCTTGTAATCGGTAGCTGTAATGCTTTTTTTCAGGTTCGGTTTCTTTGCGCATCGCTCCACAGTAATGTTCTTCACACCCTTGATGGTAGGAGCCATCTTACGCCAAGGATTCTTCGGATTCGGATCGGTCGGATCCCATCCACGGTAGCCGCTGCTCGTATCGATTCTTACCGGATTCGGTTTACCGAGCGGTCCCGGATCGTTTCCGTCATAGATCCGGACCTTCGTTCCCGAAGAACAGTTATCATAGATCCACTTGGCATCCGCCACATTCAGGCGCACACATCCGTGCGATGCCGCGCTGCCGAGACGGTTGTATGAGTTATACGCAAGCGTACTCGGATCGGCTGCACTGTAATATACGGAATGGAACAACACGCCGCCGACAATACGGCTGCAATACTGTCCGTATACGTTTCCCATCAGTGTATGCCAGCGATACTGATTCGAGATGGAGAACGTGCCTGTCGGGGTGGCATTATTGACACCAACGGAACAAGCCATCGCCTTCACCGGGATCGTGTATTTTCCTTTGTCGTCCAGTTTGTACACCGTAACACAGTTCTGCTTACGGTTGATCTGGATGTAATACGGGTGCTTGGTTGCCGCATCACTCTCCATCGGCACACCCACGCTCGTCACAAGCAGGAACGCAGCCAGCAGAGCGCAGCAGAAACGTCCTAATTTACTTCTTGTTTTCATACTTTTCTCCTCTTTCCTCTCGCGTCGAATGCATAGGAAACCGACGCGGTCTTATGAAACATGACATATTTTCCAAATTTGTGTTGCATCTCTTATAAGTACACCTTATAATATAATGTATCAGAACTAATTTAGTGTCGCAATAAAGCGATAGTACTTATAAAAAAGGATATATTCTATGGATATCAACTATGAATTATACAAGGTTTTCTATTATGTTGCAACCTCCCTTTCATTTTCGGATGCAAGTAAGAAGCTTTTCATCTCACAGTCTGCGGTCAGTCAGTCAATCAAAACCCTTGAGAAGAAATTAGGCCAGTCGCTTTTTATCCGAAGCACAAAGAAGGTTCAGCTCACACCGGCGGGTGCATTATTACTCAAACACATTGAGCCGGCTATGAATCTGATTTCCCGCGGCGAGAGCCAGCTGCTTGACTCCGGTACGCTCGGACTCGGTCAGCTGCATATCGGAGCGAGCGACACTATCTGCCGCTACTTTCTGCTTCCTTATTTAAAGCAGTTCCATAAGGCATTCCCAAATGTTCCGATCAAGATTACGAATGCAACTTCTATCCAGTGTGTGAATCTTCTTGACCAGCGTAAGGTTGACCTGATTGTAACGAATTTTCCAAACACGCATTTAAATCATGCCTATATTCAAAAAACCGTCTGCAACTTTTCGGATGTCTTTATCGCCAATCCGGCTTATTTTGATTTCGGTTCGGAAGAGATCCCTTTCGGGCAGTTGCAGCAGTATCCAATCATGATGCTCGACCGTAATTCAACGACAAGTGAATTCCTGCACAATCTGTTTCTGCAACACCAGCTGGAACTGATTCCGCAGGTTGAACTCAGCAGCAATGATCTGCTGATCGATATGGCGCGCATCGGACTCGGCATCGCATTCATTCCGGATTTCTGTCTGTCGCGTGATGACAGCGATCTCATCGTACTTCACACGAAGGAAAAGATGCCGACCAGACAGATTGTGGTTTCTGCCAATACTACGCTTCCGGTTTCTGCATCTACCGAGGAATTTTTAAAATTGTTACCGGATGCCGGTGCGGCATCCGCTTAATGTTGATTTCAATGATGCTTTTCCATCTTTTTCATTGACCTGAGTTTCACTTTCCTTCTACAGGTCATGCTCTCCTCTACTTTTCATTGACCTGGGTTTCACTTTCCTTCTACAGGTCATGCTCTCCTCTACTTTTCATTGACCTGAGTTTCGCTTTCCTTCTACAGGTCATGCTCTCCACTCTTTTTCATTGACCTGGGTTTCATTTTCCTTCTACAGGTCATGCTCTCCTCTGCTTTTCATTGACCTGGGTTTCACTTTCCTTCTACAGGTCATGCTCTCCTCTGCTTTTCATTGACCTAGGTTCCATTCTCTTTCTACAGGTCATGCTTTCCTCTACTTTTCATTGACCTGAGTTTCACTTTCCTTCTACAGGTCATGCTTTCCTCTACTTTTCATTGACCTAGGTTCCATTCTCCTTCTACAGGTCATGCTCGCCACTCTTTCATCCCTAAATTTCCTTGTTTTCCCAGAATCTATGTATCTCTGCCTCCAGTGTCTCTACATTTCCAACAACCCGGTTCTGCCACTCACGCGGATAAAGTGCATCATAATCACTCTGCAGGAACCTTTCATCCAGAAGAACGATAATTCCCTGATCCTCCTGTGTGCGGATCACGCGTCCCGCCGCCTGCAGCACCTTATTGATTCCCGGATACCGGAATGCGTAATCAAATCCAAAGACTCCCTGTTTATCATAATACTGTTTTAAGATTTCACGCTCGTTGCTGATCTGTGGAAGTCCGGTTCCGACGATGATTGCCCCGATCAGGCGATCATTCTTGAGATCAATTCCTTCTCCGAAGATTCCGCCCATCACACAGAATGCTACAAGCGTTCCATCATTCTCCTGTTCGAATGCCTGCAGAAATTCCTCTCTCTCCGACTCATTCATACTACTTTTCTGTAAAAGAATAGACAGACCATCCAAATGGTCAGTTTCCCTCTCCTCCTGTACAAACACATCATACACGTCCTGCATCATCCTATACGATGGAAAGAATACCATATAGTTTCCCTGCTTCCCGGAGATTGCCGCATGAATATACTGCGCGATCTTTGCATATTCCGCAGGACCGCGCCGCGTATACTTTGTGCTCACATCCCGTCCGAACGCAAGCAGTCTTTGTTTCTCATCAAATGTACTCTGTGCATAGATCGCATAATTATCCTCTTTCGTGGAAAGAAGCCTCTTATAATAATTGATTGGAAGAAGTGTCGCCGAGAAGAAGATGGTCGACACAGACTTATCGATGCATTTCTGCAGATTTTTCGACGGATCCACACAGAATAGTTTGATCATAAATCGACCATCTTCCTGCAACTCATTATAGATCACATAATTCTCATCCACCAAATCATAAATATGAATAAAATTCCGCAATGCGAAGTAAAAGTCGAGCACCGTCTTCTTATCCGGAAACTCTTTCGGTTTCTCGAAAAACTCCTCCATCTGTGACAAAAGCCGCATCAGATGAAACGTCAGTACCCCGACACTCTCACATACGGAGTAATTCTCACACTCCCGCTTGAAGTCAAGCATCGCCTTGTTGCATTGATCCAAAGTCCGCGCGATTGCATGATTATGCAGCTTCATAATTTTCTTTACTGCAAGAATATCTTCCTTATATAATGCCGCACTGTACATCTCCCGGCTGCGGTCCACCAGGTTATGCGCCTCATCCACCAGAAACAAATATTTTTCCTTCGGCGTATCCGAAAAAAAGCGTTTCAGGTACACATTCGGGTCAAACACATAATTATAATCGCACAGGATATCATCACACCACGTTGCCACATCAAGACTCAGTTCAAACGGACAAACCCTATGCTTTCTCGCCTGCGCAAGAATCTCCTCTCTCGTAAAGAGGTCCGACTCCTGCAACAGTTCAAATACCGCATCGTTTACCCTGTCAAAGTGCCCCTTTGCATACGGGCAGTTCTGTGGGTTACACTCCAGCTTAACCTGTGGAAAGTCCAAAAAAGCATTGTCCTGCAGATCATCATCGTAATTTTGCTGCTCGTTTTTGGACATTTTCTCCGTCACCTGCACGAGATCAGGAAGCGTCATCTGATCATTTTCCTCTATGACCTTTTCCGTTCTGCCACACAGACACAATTTTTCTTTCGCAGTCAATTGTATGATCTTCGCCTGATACCCATGCTTCCTTAATAGTTCAAACGTTTCTTTCGCAACCGTCGCCGTAATGGTCTTTGCAGTCAGATAAAAAATGCGGTCCGCCTTCTCCTCCCCCACCGCCTTGACCGCCGGAAAAATCGTGGATATCGTCTTACCGACTCCCGTAGGTGCCTGAATGAACAAATTCTTTCCTCTGCTGATGGTACGATACACATCACCAACCAGCTTTCGCTGTCCCTCCCGATACGGATATGGGAACTCCAGATTCTGAATACTTTCCTGCCTTTTTCTTCGCCACATAATCTGCCAGTCAGCCCATTTGCGGTACTCCACGATCAGATTGCCAAACCACGCTGCCAGTTCATCCCATGTAAACACTTCCTGAAAATATCTGATATCTTCCGTATCGAGATTGCAATACGTCATCTGCACACCAATCCTGTCCAGATGATTCTGTAACGCATAGATGTAGGCATAACACATCGCCTGCGCCTTGTGCACATAGACCGGAGCCTCCATGGTCGCAACATTGCGATACACACCTTTGATTTCGTCGATGTAAACCATGCTTTCCAGAATGTCACATGACTTTGCATCATCCGATACATTTTGTATGCCGGTTGCACCGTCCTGTATGCCCAAACGCCGCTCCGTTTCTTCCTGATGGATCGGCTCCTCCTCAAATTTCATGGATGTCTGTTGCGCATCCATCTGATTTTCCCGGAGATCCAATGCCATATGAATCGGAAATTCGCCATATGCAACACCATCGGCACGTCCCTCAACAACCAGCACATACTCCTCTGCCTCAATGGATAAAGAAAGCGGAACTTCCGCCTGATAGTGATCTCCCATGCTTCGCTGGATCTTACGATGAATCTTGCTTCCTTCCATCATCGCATCCGTAACCATACGTCCGCTTCGATTATCGATGTCGCCACTGCGCAATATAAATTCAACCAGATTCCGCACCGAGGTATGTAATTCCTGCATGAGAGCCTCCTTTCTATTTTCTATCATTAAATAGGCGATTGCGAAACTCCTGTGGCGGCGTGCTCCGGCTGGGCTGACCCGGTGGCGGGCTTCTACGCTGAACACGAT
>CAKRDT010000041.1 GCA_934316545.1 uncultured Agathobacter sp.
CTCAGTCCTGAATTTTTCTCAATGATTTTCAAAATCTTTCAAGGTTTTTCACTGTTCAGTTATCAAGGTTCTTTGTTTTGTTGTCAACTGCGACAACTTCTTAAGTATATCAGATGTTCAACCGCTTGTCAACAACTTTTTTTAATTTATTTATTCGCTTTATCGCGATTTGCATCGATTTGTGTCGTGCCTCACGAGTCAGCTTAGTTATAATATCATGCGTCTTTTTCAAAGTCAACAACAATTTTCATTTTTTTCGAAGAAATTTAAAGCACCACAAGATATTGTTCCTGTGGCGCTTATCAACCGCAATTCCGATGCCTTTTCACGTTATATTACAGAAAAGTCATCAGTAATGTAAGTACTAAATTGTTTTCATATATCCAGACAAGAAGTGGCGATTCATAGATATACGAAATCAAAGCAATTCCTATATCCGTTGCTCCTGCCATCGCAATAATCGCAAACGCAAGCCATATAATGAGAATTCCTTTCACGAACCCTGCAAATAATCCCAAGCTTCTGTTGATTCCTCCAATCAGAGGCAGCTTTTCTACAACGCGCAATACCACTGACAACAAATGAAATGAAATCAAAGCAATCAGCAGAACAAGTACGAATGCAATCACTCTCATTGCCAGACTTGTCGCACGCCCCGCAACCGCATGATAGGCTCCGCTTTCCTCAAACAGCCGATCCGCTATCTGATTGGTATCAAAAAGTTTATTCATGACCGCATCCGGAAGCTTCATCTGGAGATCATGATATTTATCACTTTTAGTAGCACTCTCCTGTGCCGCTTCCTCTTGATCCGGTTCAGACGTCTGTCCATCGTCATGCCGAACAAGTTCATGCAGCTTATCGCTGCACCCGGCCTCTATGCGATTATCAATATTTGTTTTTTCCGTCAGCATATTTGCCACATAGGGAGTCGCCCATGTAACAAATGCCAGGATCGCAATCCACGCCAGCATCGAATATACAACGCGAAGAAATCCTTTGGAGAATCCCCACACAATATTCCCTGCCATTACCAGAATCACAATGATCAATAACCAATTCACTTTAATCGTACCTCGTCCGTTTCTCCGCTTAAAACAAATGTATAACTCGATGCATCCGCTCCGGACAGAATCTTATACAACGGCTGATCAAATGTATATGCAAATTTACGGATACTGTGTATCGTGTAAATCTCACAATTGTAATCATCGCGCACGCACACTTCATTACCATCAAGGAACTCGATACAATTATAAGCAATCGCAGTATCATTCTCCATCGCGGTATTTCCGTTCAGATCGTACACTTTAATATGCCAGTTCCCCTCTTTTGCAGCACTTGAGTAGGTAACGCCTACATACTTATTATTGCAAAAGACGCTTTGGACTTCCTGCTCAAAATCCACCTGGCGCTTAAGCGCTGGCTTTTGTGCCCCCTCAAACACCAGAAATCCTGTATCCGACAATGCCACCATACGATCCGATGCGACATAGGAAATTTCTGAAATGAGCATATCTTCATAATGATATGTTCCTACATTATTATCAATTTCATTCTGTCCGACCGATCCAAAGTTATAAAAACTAATCGTTGAGCTGACTTTGCCATCTTTTACATTGAGCATATCCACCGCAAGCTTTTGCGCGTCATAAGAGAGTGCTATATCAACCGGAAAGCTTCCCTTTTCCACATAAAACTCACCATTTGCAAGTTCGTTTCCCTTACGGTCATACAGGCGCACGGTAGAGACATTGTCTTCCTTCATCAGAACCGCAATCGTTCCCTGATTTGCCACACATACTGTACGGATCGGAGTTGAAGTTTCTATCTTCTTCGCAAGTCCCGTTGTCGTCATAATATAAATAGAAGTTCCACCCTGATCATAGATTGCCAGATAATCCTCGCAAGTCGACAGCATTGGCGTACTCATTTCAAACGACTGATTCCAGATCAATTCATTATCATTGTTGCGATAAACAATACCATCGTTATTATACTCTACTGTCTTCCCCTGGAAAGTCTCATATTTTGCCGATCCACTGTCCTGTTGCTCCGTCTTGCTGCGTATTTCATAGGAATCGTAACTGCGCAATGCATTCCATAATTGTGTTCCCGCAAAAAGCAGTATGATTGCAAATACTACACAAATCACCCGGCGCACTATTTTATGTCTGTGCCGGCGGATTTGTTCCTCCATTTCCTCCTGCATACTGTCATCGATCTCTACGGTTTTAAAATCCTTTTTTTCCGCCACCGTTCATCTCTCCTCATGCCTTATCATTACGTTCAATGCCACAATTATATCATTCCCTAACCGATTACGGAAGTAACAATTTCTGATCAACGCGCAGATCATCCGCATCTTCTAAGTGATTGCAGTCTTTCAATTCATTCATTTTTTCTGTCGATCCATATACTTTATTACAGATTGACGTAAGAGTGTCTCCTGCCTTTACAATATAATATTCCGATTGTTCAGCCTTCGCATTTGTTTCCTCACTCTCCGGCTTTTCCGATATCATGCGATCCTCCTCCACATCGTTTTCGATTTTTCGCACATCCCCCGCTTCCATCGACTCAATCGGAATAAGGTCTAACGTTTCCGTATAGGTTTCACCCATATTCTGCGTGTCGCCTATGACCGCCTCCTGTGTTTCCGCAATCTCAGTACCGACCAGCACCTGCGGTTTATGTTCCTCTTTATTTCCGAAAGATGATGCGATCGTCTGTATCGCCCTTTCCAGCCCCGGTACATGTATACGATTCTGAACAATTCCCATCCCAACAATCACGACCAGCAATGCTACCGCCGCCGTCATCGCATATGAAACAGCCTGGGAAGCCTCCTGTGCCTGCGGTTTTCTCCGTGTTGTCTTCCCCCGCGATCCGCCTTCCGGCTCCGTTATCGGAACCGTCCCGCCCCGCATGCGTTTCGGCATCTCAACAACCACCTCAGGGGGACACACCTGTCGCAATTCCCGCGCATAAAATATATAAAATCCTTCTTTCTTGTGAAGCCAGTTTCCTTTATTAATATAGAAGGTCTCTTCTCCTTCAAAGCTATCCATCAGGAAAAGGACCTGATGTGCACCGCCGAATTGCTCCCTATGTATCATTTCAAGTTCCTGCGTCATACTGGGTGCATATCCTTTTTGATCCATTGCCCATCCAACAATAATAGAGTTCTCATATGACCGTTTAATTTCCCGGAATACATCACTCCATACACGATTGTTCCATTGTGGCAGATTTTGAACAAACTCCATTTTCAGAACCGGAATCGCCGCCTCAATAAAGGTCGTATACCGTCCCTGTATGCATTCTGTATGCCCCATAAACACAAACACCTTTTTCTCTGCATAATCCTCTTCGTGAATTCTTGCATACACTGCATTTTCTATATAGATTTTGTCTTCCTGTGTCGGTGTCCCGATTTGGCGGATGTTCTTCAGATCTCGTTCATTCTTCGTCTCAATATCAATCATTTGCCCACTCCTTATCCAACAAATCATAAGATTTTTTCTTATGCTAACACATCGGATCAGGAGAATTTTGGAAAAAGCTGACAGGTTTTCAAAAAAGTGAATGACAAATTTCGACACGTTTATTTGAAGGAATTTCCCATGATCAAAAATAAGCTGCCGCTTTCGCGACAGCTCAAAAAATCATGTTATTTACAGAATGCTTTCACTTTCTTGTAGATACCTTCTGCATCCAATTCATATTTGTGAATCAATTCAACTGCCGGTCCGGACTCGCCAAATTTATCATTCACACCAATACGCATCATCTTCGTCGGTGCTTTCTCAATAAGTACTTCTGCAACCGCGCTTCCAAGGCCTCCGATAACAGAATGTTCCTCCACTGTTACAACCTTTCCGGTTTTTGTCGCAGATGCAACGACCAGTTCCTCATCAATCGGCTTAATCGTATGAATGTTGATCACCTCTGCAGAGATTCCGTCCTTCTCAAGCATTCTGGCAGCTTCAAGTGCCTCAGACACTTCAAGACCGGTTGCAAAAATTGACACGTCCGTGCCCTCTTTTAATGTAATACCTTTACCGATTTCAAACCTATAATCTGCGTTGTCATTGATCACCGGTACTGCAAGACGTCCAAAACGAAGATATACCGGTCCTACATAATCATATGCCGCTTTTACCGCCGCACGCGCCTCAACATCATCGGATGGATTGATCACAACCATTCCCGGAATTTCACGCATCAAAGCAAGATCCTCAAGGCACTGATGCGTTGCACCATCCTCACCGACAGAGATACCGGCATGTGTTGCACCGATCTTAACATTTAAATGAGGGTAACCGATCGAATTGCGAACCTGTTCATAGTTACGTCCCGCTACAAACATCGCAAAAGAACTGATAAAAGGTACTTTGCCACAGGCAGCAAGTCCTGCTGCAATGCCGGTCATATTACACTCTGCAATACCGCAGTCCCAATGGCGCTCCGGAAACGCTTTCTGAAAAATGCAGGTTTTTGTTGCGCCTGCAAGATCCGCATCGAGTACGATCAGATTCTCATGTTCCTTACCAAGTTCTACTAATGCGTTACCATAACTGTCACGCGTTGCAATCTTCTTTACTTCTGACATAATGCTTCACCTGCCTTCTCGAGTTCTTCCA
Organism: uncultured Agathobacter sp.; assembly: GCA_934316545.1. Classification (GTDB taxonomy): domain Bacteria; phylum Bacillota; class Clostridia; order Lachnospirales; family Lachnospiraceae; genus Roseburia. The sequence goes on from CAKRDT010000041.1 coordinate 4,647, forward strand.
TAGCGATCTTGTATTCGTCATCGTTTGGCGCTTTGCCGTGCCATCCTGCCTGATTTTCCATATAAGAAACGCCTTTTCCCTTAATGGTCTTAGCGATAATTGCGGTCGGCTGTCCCTTGGTTTCACGCGCTTCCTTAAAAGCAGCACGAATCTCATCAAAATTATTGCCATCAATTACAATCGTGTGGAAATTAAATGCTTCAAATTTCTTGTCGATCGGGTACGGAGAGCAGACTTTGTCAATTTCTCCGTCAATCTGCAGATTGTTGTTGTCGACGATTACAACGAGGTTGTCCAACTTGCGGTGTCCTGCCCACATCGCAGCTTCCCAGATCTGTCCCTCCTGGATCTCGCCGTCTCCGGTCAGTGTATAAACACGATAATCCTTGTTGTCAAATTTTCCGGCAGCAGCCATACCAACAGCGGCAGACACACCCTGTCCGAGCGATCCGCTGGACATATCAACACCCGGAATATGTTTCATATCCGGATGTCCCTGCAGATAAGATCCGGTGTGGCGGAGTGTAGTGAGATCTTCCTTCGGGAAAAATCCTTTCTCCGCAAGAGTCGAATAATATGCCGGGGCCACATGACCCTTAGACAATACAAAACGATCCCGATTCTCATCCTTAGGATTTTTAGGATCAACATTTAATTCTTCAAAATATAAATACGTGAAAATGTCAGCAGAAGACAATGATCCACCCGGATGTCCGGACTTTGCACTGTGTACTGCAGTTACAATACTCTTGCGAATTTCATTCGCAATCTTTTCCAGCTCTAAATTATTCATAGGCTCTCCTTTATTTTCTTCTATAGAATATTACGGTGATGTGTCAAATGCATCACTGTTTATAACTCTGTTCTTCCTTGTAATGCGCGAAGCAGTGTAACTTCATCAATGTATTCCAGATCTCCGCCAACAGGAACTCCGCTGGCAATCCTCGTCACTTTAATGCCGGTCGGTTTGATCAGCTTGCTAATATACATCGCGGTCGTCTCTCCCTCAAGGCTCGAATTCGTCGCGATAATCACTTCATCGACATCTCCTTCAAGGCGTACCATAAGTTCCTTGAGCTTGATATCATTCGGTCCAATTCCGAGCATCGGCGAAATGGCTCCGTGCAATACATGATAGACACCGTCGTACTTACCCGTCTTCTCATACGCTACAAGATCACGCGTATTCTCAACCACCATAACGGTCTTGTGATCACGCGCTTCATCACTACATATAGGACAAATTTCCTGATCTGTCAAGTTAAAGCAGCATTTACAATATTTCACATTATGCTTTGCGGATAAAATTGCAGACGACAATGCTTCCACATGATCCTCCGGCATATTTAATATATGAAATGCCAAGCGCTGCGCTGACTTCGCTCCGATTCCAGGCAGCGAAGACAACTCTTCGATCAGTTTTGAAATCTCATGACTGTAATAATCCATCTTAGAATGGGAATCCTCCACCCAATCCTCCGGTAATCTGTGACATCGACTTCTGGGAAGCCTCATCCACCTGACGCAAAGCCTCGTTGGTCGCTGCCATGATCAGATCCTCCAGCATCTCGATATCATCCGGGTCAACAACTTCTTCCGCAAGCTTTACTTTCGTCACTTCACGCTTTCCGGATACCGTTACTTCCACTGCACCGCCTCCTGCCGCCGCTGTAATCTCCTGCTCCTCAAGTGCCTTCTGAGCCTCTTCCATCTGGCGCTGCATCTTTTGTGCCTGTTTCATAATGTTATTCATATTTCCCGGCATTCCGCCCGGAAATCCGCCTCTTTTTGCCATGTGGGTTTCCTCCATATTTTATATTTAATTAAAGTTTTCTATGATACACGAATTGCTCCGTTGCTTTGCAACTCTCGCAATTCTACTTAGCGATACATCAAAAATGTACCGCAGCACTCGCAATCGTTGATTTCGCTTTACGAAATCACTACTTGCTCATGTGTATCATATCATCAAATATCTTCTTCCTCAATATCAAAATTGATCGCAAGCCGCAAATCCGGCACGACATCTCCCGCGCTTCTTCCGCTTTCGTTCATATGAAGCGTCACTTCGATTTCTTTACCGACGCGGTTCTCCATAAGCTGTTTAAAATGTGTCATACATTCCGCCTTATCCTCATTGAGATATGCGTATGCATTCTTATCGTCAAAAACCAGCATCAGATCGCCATTGTTGCCAAGGCTCGGTACTGCCTTATTCAAATACTGACGCGACAGTCCACCCGCCTCGGAAAGCATCGCTTTCCAGTTCTGCACAACCTGCCTGATATCATCCGGTATCGCTTTCGGCATCGGCGGCTTCTCTACCGGAGCTGCCGCATTCTGCGACTGCACACTTGCAGCGCTGCCTCCTGCCTGTGCAATCGGAACCATGCCGCTTGCCAGTTTCTTCTCCAGATCATCCATGCGATCCACAATTGACGAATAATCCGTCTCCATCTGCGGACGGCAAAGCTTGATGATCGCGATTTCAAGCACGATTCGCTTCTGCGCAGCATATTTGATCTGATTGCTCAGATCCGAAAAAATGCGGATATAGCGCATGAGCACTGCCGGTTCCACCATCTGCGCTTCTTCCTTGAGTGCCGCAAGATTATCCGCTGACATATCCAGCACCTCTTCCATCTCGTCCGAACTCTGTAAAAGCAGAAGATTACGCATATACCATGTAAAATCGTTAACGAGCTGCCCCAGCTCGCGCCCCTCATCGACCAATTCGCCGACAACATGGATTGCACCGGTTACATCACGGTTAATAATCTCCCGCAAAAGGTGTGAGAACACTTCCGTATCCACTGCGCCAAGCACATCAAGTACGTTTTCATAAGTAAGTTTCTCTCCCAGATGAAACGCAATGCACTGATCCAGAAGACTCAACGCATCTCTCATTGATCCGTCACCAGCCTTGGCAACATAACGCAACGCCCTTTCCTCCACATCGACCTGTTCTTCCTTCATCAGTTCTGTCAGACGGTTCGTGATCGTATCGATCGAGATACGGTGAAAGTCGTATCTCTGACAGCGCGACAGGATCGTGATCGGGATCTTGTGTGCTTCGGTTGTCGCAAGAATAAAGATCACGTATGCCGGCGGTTCTTCGAGGGTCTTGAGCAATGCATTGAACGCTCCCGTCGAAAGCATATGTACCTCGTCGATGATATAGACTTTATACTTTCCCTCCGTCGGACGGTACGCCACTTCCTCGCGGATCTGGCGGATGTTGTCCACACCGTTGTTCGATGCCGCATCAATCTCTATGACATTCATAGAAGTCCCGGCAGCAATGCCCTTACAAGAAGGGCATTCACCACAAGGACTTCCGTCTACTGGATGCTCACAATTTACTGCTTTTGCAAAGATTTTGGCAACCGTTGTCTTACCCGTGCCTCGTGTTCCACAAAACAGATAGGCATGTCCGATTCGATCTGCTTTGATCTGATTCTTAAGTGTTGTTACAATATGATCCTGTCCCTTGACGTCCTCAAACTCTTGAGGACGGAACTTACGGTATAACGCCGTATAAGACATGGTTTATAACCTCCTAGTCACCAAAGCTGATTCCGGTTCTCTTTGCTTCTTTGATCATCTGGCTGTCCGGATCTACCATCTTAAGTTTTCCGGCAACCTCACCGAGTGGCACACGCTTCGTCTTGTTGTTGATCATTGCGATCATGCATCCGTAATCCTGATCCATGATTGCTTTCGCAGCTGCCGATCCGAGTCTTGTACATAATACACGGTCATACGGGCATGGGCTTCCGCCTCGCTGCGTATGTCCCGGGACCGCAACACGCACTTCCGTTCCACAAACTTCCTTGATCTTGTCGGCAATCTCATAGGATACCGACGGATACTTACGATCCGCAAGCTTAGCTTTATATTCTTTCTTTGGCAAAGCGGCATCTTCCTTGGAGATTGCGCCTTCTGCAACTGCGAGAATGGTAAATCCCTTGCCGTCCTGTGTACGCTTATGAATTGCATCGACAACTTTATTGATATCGTATGGGATCTCAGGAAGCAGAATGATGTCTGCGCCGCCTGCGATACCTGCGTACAATGTCAGCCAGCCGACTTTATGTCCCATAACTTCAACGATGAATACGCGGTTGTGAGATGCAGCGGTCGTATGGATGCAATCGATCGCATCGGTTGCGATGTTGATCGCACTCTGGAATCCGAACGTCACATCCGTTCCGTAGATATCATTATCGATTGTCTTCGGAAGATGGACGATATTCAGCCCCTCTTCACGAAGAAGATTCGCGGTCTTCTGTGTTCCGTTACCGCCAAGGATCACCAGACAGTCGAGATTTAACTTGTGATAAGTCTGCTTCATCGCCTCAACCTTATCCAGTCCGTTCTCATCCGGCACGCGCATCAGCTTGAACGGCTGACGGGATGATCCGAGGATCGTGCCGCCTTTTGTCAGAATTCCGGAGAAATCCGCCGACGTCAGAAGACGGTAATCTCCGTAGATCAGTCCCTTGTATCCATTCTCAAATCCGTAGATTTCTAAATCCTTTACGTTCGCAGAAAGTCCCTTAACAACGCCTCTCATCGCTGCATTTAAAGCCTGGCAGTCTCCGCCGCTTGTCAGCATTCCAATTCTCATCACGCGTGCTTCCTCCTTTTATTGCGTATTATGTGCAAATCCTGTTTTTCTATAACACATGAATTGTTTCACCGCTTTCGCAGCTTCCGCAATTCCACTTAAAATATTATACTATGAAACATTTTCAACCACAAGATAAGTATCTTGAAAAAAATACGCAATTTGTTATAATAGGTAGGGTACGGAGAGTTGTCCGAGAGGTCGAAGGTGCCGCACTCGAAATGCGGTTTGCGTCGAATAGACGCAACGTGGGTTCGAATCCCATGCTCTCCGTTTTCTACCAAAATAAAGCACAGGCTCTCACCTGTGCTTTTGTTGTACTATTCCATTTCCGGCTGACGGCCTCTACGGTTGTCACGGCGACGGCGGCGGTTCTGATAATCTTTTCTGCCACCTTCAAACTCATCACGCTCGCGATCACGATTGCGGTCACGTTCTCTGTCACGACGATCCCGATTATCGCGATTCTCACGGTTACGGCTGCGTCCTCCGCGATTGTCCCAGCCTTCCTGACTCTGATTTTCACGATTCTCACGATTCTCACGGTTATCACGATCATTGCGTCTCTCTCGCTGATTGCTTCTGCCGGAATCCTTATGTTCGTTACGTTCGCCCGAATTATTCTCATTCCTGCGGTTCTCCGGAACCGGGCGCTCCTTCTTACGACCGATATACACATTCCACTTCATGTACGCTTCCTGTGCATTTTTCGATTTATAGATCACATTGCGCTCTTCTCCGACAATATCGGTAATGCTGTACCAGCCTTTGTCATACTGGAACTCTGCGATCTTTCCCTCCAGTTCCTTGTTGCCCAGCACAAATTTGTTCACGGCTTGTTGCTGCTGCGCCATATTATTCCTCCTCATTATGTAATAGAACGTAGTCCACTGCTGCTTTCAATAATTCATTCTTCTTGAGTTCCTCGGTCCCAAGCATCGCCTGTGCCTCTTCCTTTGTAAAAAGCTCCCGCAGCACCACCTGATGATGATCCACCGGTATGTACGACACCTTGGCCTTGTCCGCCACACTGCGGAGCACATAATACGGAACCCCTGCTTCTCCACGGGTGGCAGACAGTGACACGATGTTGTCAACCTGACATACACCCATAGTTTCACTGTATATGATCTGTTTCTTTTCAAACATAGAAGTCCACCTCTTGTATCCGAATAAAATAAGCTTCTTAATTATATCATAAGTAGCACGCATTTTCAAAAAACAATTTCTGGTCTTATATTTTTTTCTCTTTTTGAACATTTACACAATATCAGTTCTGTATATAATATTCCTTAACCATAAAGATATGATAAGCGATTGCGAAACTCCTGTGGCGGCGTGCTCCGGCTGGGCTGACCCGATGGCGGGCTTCTACGCTGACACTAGTTATCCCAAATCAAGAATTTGCTGAAAATGTCCGCTGGGCTCTTTCTATGATTTTTGTCCGCTCAAGCTTAGACAGTGGCGCTCCGAATGTTCGTCTGAACACAGAATGTGTCCGATGGATTTCGTGTCTGCCTTACGTGGGGCACCTTTGTGAACGAGTGCCCACGGGTCGTGTTTGCGACCTCATAACTTAATGGCTCTCCACAATTCTATGAGGGGAGACATTAACCGAGAGTGGGCACAATCAAAATTCACAAAGTGCCCCTCTTAGGCAGACTAGAAATTTTGAGCACATCTGTGTCAGACGGACACTTGGAGTGCCACAGTCGAAGCATTGCTCGGACATAAAAATTGAGCCCAGCAGAGATTTTCGCAAATTCAATGATTTTGTCTAAAATCGTGTTCAGCGTA
>CAKRDT010000042.1 GCA_934316545.1 uncultured Agathobacter sp.
CTCAGTCCTGAATTTTTCTCAATGATTTTCAAAATCTTTCAAGGTTTTTCACTGTTCAGTTATCAAGGTTCTTTGTTGTTCCGCATCTCGCGGTCAGCTTGATTATATTACCATGATGTAGATTCGTTGTCAACACTTTTTTACATCTTTTTCAAAATATTTTCAAGCAAAGCGGAGAAGGAGGGATTTGAACCCTCGCGCCGCTATTAACGGCCTGCACCCTTTCCAGGGGTGTCCCTTCGGCCAGCTTGGGTACTTCTCCATAAAGCTGCTCAAATCATTCTCACAATTCTCGCTATAGATTAGAAAAAGAATTCTTTCGAATTCTTTTCATAAGGTGTTTCCACCAAACGGAGAGGGTGGGATTCGAACCCACGTGCCCTTGCGGACAAACGGTTTTCAAGACCGCCTCGTTATGACCACTTCGATACCTCTCCATGTTTTTTTCTCGCCTTGATCAGCGCAAGACATATATTACCATCAATGGTTGTCAGTGTCAACCGGTTTTTTCATTTTTTTGTATTTTATTTTTCAGCGAAATTTGAAAGTCGCATAAAACCAAGGATTCGCGGAGTTTATTCCATTTGTCGATGTAGAAATATTCTTGCAACATCCAGATCTTCTGGTGTCGTAATCTTAATATTGGTATATTTACCCTCGATCAGACGCACTCTCTGCCCCGTCATCTGTTCTACGATCATAGCATCATCCGTAATTGTAATAGTAAGCGCTCCTGCCTGAATCTGTTCAAACAGACGATCATAGGCCTGCATCAGGAGCTCACGCGAAAAGCCCTGTGGTGTCTGCACCGCCCACAGGGTGCTCCGGTCCGGTGTCTGCACGGCATATCCGTCCGTATCCGCCACTTTGATCGTATCCTTGACGCGAGTTGCAAGCACACATGCCTTTTCGCGCGCCACAGTTTCCATGCATAGCCGAATGCTCTCTGTATCAATCAGCGGGCGTGCCCCGTCATGGATTAAAACATAATCCGCATCTGCAGCTTTCAGCCCTTCATATACTGACAGATAACGCTCCGCACCACCGCCTACCACGGCACGCACTTTCGTAAATCCGTATTTCTCTACAATATTCTTGCGGCAGAACGCCACGTCTTCCGGTGACGTCACAAGCACAATGGAATCAACATCGCTCTCCTCAAACGCATGCAAGGCATAATAAATGACCGGATACCCGTTCAGATCCATGTATTGTTTTGGTATATCACTGTGCATTCGGCTTCCTACTCCTGCAGACAACACGATTGCGATACAATGCGCTTTACTCATCTTTCACTCCATTTGCAATCTATCTTTTATTTCAAGGCAACAATACGCAAAAAAGGCTGCACTAATCTCCCAATTTCAGATTCGGAACCGCATTAAGGTCAAGTCCCGCACGTTTTCCCGCCACAAAATCATAATATGCTGCTGCACCGATCATTGCTGCATTGTCCGTACATAAAATCGGCGAAGGATGGTAGAATCGCACGCCTTCCTCTTTGCACATCTGTTCCATTGCGCCTCGGATCACGCCATTGGATGCCACCCCTCCCGCAATCGCGAACTGCCCCATGCCAAACTCACGGATTGCATGTCTGGCATGATCAACCAGGACATCGGTTACCGACTTCTGAAAAGAAGCCGCTACATCCGCCTGATGAATCGCAACATTTTTCATCCTGCACCCGTTCAAATAGTTCAATACAGCCGACTTCAATCCACTAAAGCTAAAATCATAAACGCCATCCGCAATCTTTGCACGCGGGAAAGCAATTGCTTCCGGGTTCCCTTCATGCGATACCTTTTCAATCTTCGGTCCGCCCGGATATCCAAGTCCTATCGCACGCGCCACTTTATCGAACGCCTCGCCAGCCGCATCATCTCTTGTTCTTCCAAGGATTTCATAGACACCATAATCCTTGACCTTGACAAGATGCGTATGTCCACCGGACACGACCAGACACAAAAACGGCGGCTTAAGTTCCGGATTTTCTATATAATTTGCGCTGATATGCCCCTCAATATGATGGACGCCTACCAACGGGATATTTCTTGCATAACTGATGGCTTTTGCCTCGGCAACGCCGACAAGCAACGCGCCAACCAGTCCCGGTCCGTACGTGACACCGATTGCATCAATATCATCCAATGTTACCGATGCATCCAGCAATGCCTGTTCAATCACCTGATTAATTTTCTCAATATGCTTGCGTGATGCAATCTCCGGCACAACACCGCCATATAACGTGTGCAGTGCAATCTGTGAGGAAATCACATTAGAACGCATATCTCGCCCATTCACTACCACAGCTGCTGCCGTCTCATCGCAGGAACTCTCGATTGCAAGTATTTTTATTTCAGAATCTGTCTGATGTATCATTGTTTCAAAACCTCTTTTAATCTGTTTCCTCTTCCATATCTTTATCAGGATTTTTCTTAATCTGATAATAGGTCAGAATTTTCCATTTTTCCGAGTCATCTTTGCGCAGAACATACATCTGGTAAGTTCTGGTAAACTCTTTCTTTTCCTTTACAAAATAGGTTGCTGTAACATAAGCCAGCTCATCACCCTTATCCGGATCTGTTTTATAGAGCACATCATCACTGTCGCAGACACTGCTTTGGCGGATTTCACGATCACGTTTTTCATAATCTTTTATCTCATCCGCAACCGCTGTCCGATAGGTATCAAGCGGATTGTTCGCCAGCAGCTGTTCATCCATCAACCCCTGTGCCTGCGTCAGCAATCCCTCAAATTGTTCTTCTGTATAGTTTTGCCCATAGAAACTTAAGATGATCTTGTTATAAAATTTCACCACTTCACGCGGCGTGGCCGGATAATCCGTATCCAGATTTCTCTCCACAAGTTTCTCAATTTTCGTCAGATCCCCGGCTTCGTCCGGATGTACACGAACTTTTGACTTCAGCAGATAATAGCTTCCGCACACCAGTATCGTACACAATAACGCAAGAAAAACTATCCCGATCCTTCTTTTCATCCATCAGTCCTCCTCAAATGCAAGTTCTATGCTTTTACCATCTTTACCAAGATAAGAATTTTCAAAAATGCGGCGCACCTGCGGCATATAATCCTCCGCATGCACAAGCGAAGGGGAAAAATGAGTCAGCCACATTTCCTTGACTCCGGCGCGTTTTGCCATATCTGCCGCTTCATAAAATGTCATATGCTTCTTCTGTTTTGCTTTTGCAATCTTGTCTTTCTCCGCATACATTCCCTCGCAGATAAACAGATCCGATCCACGGGCGGCTTCGACAATTCCTTCCGTCGGACGGCTATCGGTACAATATGTAACCTTCAGTCCCTTCCGTGGCGGTCCAAGAACCATCTGTGGCGTATACGTCACTCCATCCTGTACAACGACTTCTCCGCGCTGCAACAGGCTCCACAGTTTCATAGGAATATTCTGTTCTCTGGCACGTTCCACCGAAAAACGTCCTGCACGCTTAATTTCAACCGAATACCCATAACACACAACCTGATGCTTCACGCGAAACGCATGAACATGATACCCTTTGAGTTCGATATCCTGCACATCGTCTTCCAGTTCAATACACTCGATTTCAAACGGAAGCTCCGGCGCAATCGTGCGCAAAGCATTCACCACGCGTGTCAGTCCCTTCGGCCCAATGATGGTAAGCGGCTCCGTTCTCTCCGCATTTCCCATTGTAAGCAAAAATCCCGGTAATCCGCTAATGTGGTCCGCATGAAAATGCGTCACACAAAGGATATCGATCGGTTTAAAGCTAAGTCCAGCCTCTTTGATGGCAATCTGTGTTCCCTCACCGCAATCAATCAGCAAACTGCTTCCATTGTATCGTAACATCAGTGACGTCAGCCACCGGTACGGAAGCGGCATCATTCCAGCCGTTCCCAACAAACATACATCTAACATGAATCATCTTCCTATTCTACTTCTGCCACTCCATAATGCCTGCGTCTTCTGTCGGAAAGCGATAAAAATTTTTTCGCACTCCGATCGTATGAAACCCTTTCTTTTCATATACATGTATTGCCGGATCATTGGTTACACGCACTTCTAAAATAATGCGTTCCACACCATTTCCTGTCGCCCATTGCTGCATCGCTGCAACAAGCGCCGTTCCAACGCCACTGCCGCGCGCCGCTTCTGCCACTGCAACATTCGTAATCTCGCCTTCCGGCTCACAGATATACATACCGATATATCCGGTCACGTTTCCTTCATCATCCTCCGCCACAAAAAATGTTGCAGAGTGATTCATTCCATCAAGAAACCCCTGCTCACTCCACGGTTGAGAAAAACATGCTTTCTCTATCATAGCCACTGCCGGAACATCTTCCACTGTCATATGCCGGATTTTCATATGCGAAAATCCCGTTCTTTCCCCTGACGTTCCCTCTCCGCCTGCGACAAGCGCAGATAATCCGGCTTATGGTCTGCCGCATCCTCGATCTTTCCTTCCTTATAAAGAAGCATGCCAAGTGCCGCAACCGCAGCCGCACGCTGCTTATTGCAATGCGCCGGAGCATATTGGTAAGAGACTTTACAATGTTCAGCTATAAAATCCGCAAACACAGGAACACCATCCCCCAGAAACACAACTGGTCGTCCCATCTCATTCACTTTTTCTACAATCTCCTCGATTTGAACCACACACTGTGGTAAAAGGGTTCGCATCCTTCCGTCTTCAAATGTATATAATCCGGTATACGTCTGCTGCCTTCTCGCATCCATAAGCGGGCAGATGGTATCCATACAATTCCAAACATTATAAGCCAAAGCATCCACGGTCGGAACCGACACGATTTTCTTGTCCAGCGCAAGTGCGAGTCCCTTTGCAGTAGCCGAGCCGATACGGAGCCCGGTAAACGATCCGGGACCTGCCGATACTGCGATCGCATCGATCGTTTTTAAATCCAATTCAATCATCTTAGCCACTTCATCCAGCATTGGAAGAAGCGTCTGTGAATGCGTCTTCTTATAATTAATTGTATATTCACCAAGTAAATTATCATCTTCCATCACAGCTACACTGGCAACGAGCCCCGAACTGTCTAATGCAAGTATCTTCATGCTCCATCAACCTCTATTTTCTACTTCATTATAATTTCTTCTGTTGAATCGCCTCTCAGCGATCAACGATCGTAATCTTTCGGTAATCAAATCCTTTTTCCAGATCCTTCTCGATCGTAATCTCCTTGCGATGTTCCGGCAAAATCTCTTCGATCAGATTCGCCCACTCAATCATCGTCAATCCCTCTCCGTAGAAATAATCCTCATATCCGATTTCATCCATTTCCTCGATATCACCGATTCGATACACATCAAAATGGTAAAACGGCATGCGTCCCTCTTCATATACCTGTACAATCGTAAATGTCGGGCTGCAGATCGGTTCATCAATGGAAAGTCCCTGTGCAATCCCCTGCGTCAAGACCGTCTTGCCAACCCCGAGATCTCCGACTAATGTATAGACATCTCCCGGCTTCGCCGCACGGCCGAGTTCTTCTCCCAACTTAAGTGTCTCTTCCGGAGAATTCGTCTCAATCACTTTGCTTATATTTGTACCACTCATATTATGATTCCTATACTTTCTTTATTTACTTTTGGTGTCATCCTGCAAAAACGACATCCACGATTCTGCATTACACCTTCTTCAGTTTCAGGCGGAACTTTTCAAGCTTCGCTTCCGCCACTTCACAAAATGCATGATACTGTTCGCCCAGCTGCGGCATCGGAATAATGTACGCATTCACGCGGCTGCTGTAAATCAAGACCATATTCTTAGTCGAAACAATCTTATATACCATATCCCACGGAAGTTCTCCCGACTCTTTTCCCTGTGTCACTTTGATAAACTCTTCCGACACTTCATAGTGCAGCTTTCCTGCAAGTACTTTATTGCTTTTTAGCGTAGATTTGGCACGAAACCAAAGTGAAATCGGTACATAAAACCAAAACACCACGCCCATCACAATATACATAAACAAATACCCTGTCTGTGTATCCGGCTTCGTTGCATAAATTCCCGCCATCACAAAAGCGAGAATTCCCAGAGCAATCGAGATAATTCCACTCATTCCCGTATAGGTCTGAAACATATTGAAACGATACAGATCCTTCGGTTCTAATTGTACATCAAATTCTACTTTCATCCTGTTCTCCTTCATGTTCTGTGCTGGGGCACAAAACTCCATAATCAAGCATATTATAGCAGTTTGTTCTGAAAAAAGAAAGAAAAAATATGCGCACCCTCATCTTACAGCAAGCATCTGGCAAACGCATGCACATAAGAATCGGGTACGCATAAAATTCAGCAATTCAGTTGTATTATTTTATAGTATTTCAATAGGCAGATCCGTCTTGTTCGTAATTTCGTTTCGAATACCGTTTTATCCGTTGTATCTTCCCTTAAGGATCGGGGAAAGCGGCTTGTAAACAAGCATCGTGATTGCTACGGAAATAAGTCCCTTCACAACGGTAAATGGGAGGTTAAATACGATCAGGCTCTGTAAAATTGATTTCATGGATGGAAGAATTGCCTGATACATTCCAAGGATTGCTTCTTCCGGCATCGCTACCTGATAGTAAACCGGATACACGATAAAGTAGTTGGAAAATACGCAAAAGATTCCCATAAATACGGCACCTGCAACACCACCGATCAGAGCGCTCTTCTTGGTTTTCTTGTGCATGTAGATCAGTCCTGCCGGAATGACAAATGCTGCTCCCAGAATAAAGTTGGAAAGTTCTCCAACCAGCATACTATTCGAATCCATCAGATGAAGCAGATTCTTGATCAGGCAAACGATCACACCACAAACCGGTCCATACGCAAATGTACCGATCAGCGCAGGAAGATCCGAAAAATCAAATTTGATAAATGCCGGCATAATCGGGATTGGGAACTCAAAGTACATCAGTACAAATGAGATTGCAGACAGCATCGCGGTCACTGTGATAAAACGTACCTTGCTTGTTGCTCCTGTCTTCGTGTTGTTGGTTGTTGCAGCACTTGCTGCGTTTGTTTCATTGCTCATGTTCATTCTCCTTTACATAAATGTGATAAGGAATCCCGGAGAATCATTTTTATTGCATCCGAGCAAATGCAATAAAAAAACCCCGACCAAAATGATCGGGGTATCCGTTACACAAATGAATGTCTGTTGTCGATGGCAAACACACATACACGATAACTTCTTCTCTCATCCAGACTATACTGTCGGTCCCGGAATCTCACCGGATCGGCTGCTTAAGCAGTTCACGGACTATACCGTCGGTCGGGAATATGCGTCAGATCACGCAGCACCCTGCCCCGAAGAATTCCTATTCGTTTTTACAGTAACTATTCTATGCATTTATCGTAAAGCTGTCAACCATTTTCTATATGCCCACGTAATTTTTTCACAGGGTACAATCCACACCGCTCTACACATCCATGCATTTTTTCACCGTTTGCAATTCGTGCCTTTTCGTGCAAAGGCTTACAGCTTCATCGTCAGCTGGATTCTCTGCTTTTTGAGATCAACGCTTAAGACTTTGACATCCACGATATCCCCGACGCTGACCGCCTCAAGCGGATGCTTGATGTAGCGGTCACAGATCTGTGAGATGTGGACAAGCCCATCCTGATGCACACCGATATCCACGAAAGCACCAAAATCAATGACATTGCGCACAGTGCCTTTCAGTACCATCCCCGGTGTCAGATCCTTCATTTCAAGAACATCGCTGCGCAGGATCGGCTTTGGCATGTCTTCACGTGGATCACGTGCCGGCTTCTCGAGTTCCTTTACGATATCTCGCAGTGTCAGCTCACCGATTGCAAGTTCCGAAGCAAGCTTCTTGTAGTCGGAAACCTTCCTGGAGATCCCTACAACGGAACGGTTGCTGACATCCTCAAGTGTATAGCCGAGTTTTGCCAGAAGTTCTTTCGTTGCAGCATAGGACTCCGGATGCACACCGGTCGCATCGAGCGGATTCTTTCCGCCGGTAATACGCATGAATCCGGCACACTGCTCATAGGCCTTTGGCCCAAGTTTGGCAACTTTAAGAAGCTGTGAACGGGACGTAAAGCTTCCGTTTTCTTCACGGTAAGTAACGATATTCTTCGCAATCACTTTACTGATACCGGAAATATATTCCAGAAGTGATGCCGATGCGGTATTTAAGTCCACACCGACACGGTTCACGCAATCCTCAACTACGCCGCCGAGCGCTTCGCTTAATTTCTTTTGGTTCATATCGTGCTGATACTGTCCGACTCCGATTGATTTCGGATCAATTTTGACCAATTCCGCAAGCGGATCCTGCAGGCGACGGGCCATGGAAGCTGCACTGCGTTGTCCCACATCAAAATTTGGGAATTCCTCCGTCGCAAGTTTGCTAGCGGAATAAACCGATGCCCCCGCTTCATTTACAATAATATACTGCACCTGTACCGGAATTTCTTTAAGGAGCTGTACGATCACCTGCTCCGACTCACGGGATGCAGTACCGTTTCCAAGCGAGATCAGCGTAATATGATATTTCGAAATCAATTTCTTCAATACTGCCTTGGCCTCATCCACTTTATTTTGTGGTGCGGTCGGATAAATAACCGT
This sequence comes from uncultured Agathobacter sp., assembly GCA_934316545.1. Classification (GTDB taxonomy): domain Bacteria; phylum Bacillota; class Clostridia; order Lachnospirales; family Lachnospiraceae; genus Roseburia. The sequence continues at coordinate 8,608 of CAKRDT010000042.1, forward strand.
TGTGTCAAGCACCTTTCCTGTCGGATCAACAACCGCAAGTTTGCACCCGGTACGAAATGCCGGATCCCAGCCGAGCACGACCTGTCCTGCGATTGGCGGCTGCATAAGAAGCTGCTGCAGGTTCTTGCCAAACACTTTAATCGCACCATCCTCCGCCTTCTCTGACAAATCGTTTCGGATTTCGCGCTCGATGGCCGGTGCGATCAGACGCTCATACGCATCTTTCACCACATCACAGAGTATTGGTGCCATCTGCCCCTGCGGGTTCGTGATGATCTGTTTCTCCAGATATCGGCAAATATCTTCCTGTGGCGCCTCAATTTTCACTGTCAGGAATTTTTCCTTCTCCCCCCGGTTGATGGCAAGCGTACGGTGTCCCACAACCTTGGATAACGCCTCATCAAATTCATAATACATCTCATAAACCGATTCCGCTTCCGGATCTTTAGCCATGGACACAAGGCGCCCTCTCTTCATCGTCAGCTCGCGGATATGCTTACGATAATCCGCATTATCCGATACAAACTCTGCCAGGATATCTTTCGCCCCGTTCATTGCATCTTCCACAGACTCTACGCCTTTTTCGACATCCACATAAGTAGCCGCCTCCTCTAGAATCGGCGTCTTTGCCATCTGCAGCATGATGACATTGGCCAATGGCTCAAGTCCTTTTTCCTTTGCAATCGTGGCACGGGTACGGCGCTTCGGACGGTATGGGCGGTACAGATCATCGACCGCCACCTGCGTCTCAGCCTCAAGAATCTGCTTCTTCAATTCTTCGGTCAGTTTTCCCTGCTCCTCAATAGACGTAAGAACCGTCTGCTTCTTATCCTCAAGATTGCGCAGATAGATCAGGCGATCGTACAAATTACGCAGCACCTCATCATTTAATGCTCCGGTCGCTTCCTTGCGGTATCGCGCGATAAATGGGATTGTACAGCCCTCATCGATCAGTTTGACGGCAGCCTCCACCTGATTATTTCGAATGCCCAGCTCCCGGGCAATTTTTGTAATAATATCCATAACAAAATCCTTTCCTGACAAATTTGTCTTTCCCTATTATATAGGAAGTGTTAAAATGAAATCAATACTTATTCGGAGGTAACAGATGGACCAGTTTCAACCGTCCGGCAATCCATACGGACAACCTTATCACACACCTTACAGAAGCAACCATTCCGAGCGCATGGCAATCGCTTCGATGACACTAGGCATGATTGCACTACTCAGCTGCACCTGCCTGTACCTTTCCATTCCGTGCGGCGCGCTTGCGATCATATTTGCATCGCTTTCCCGTGGTGGTCAGATGCGTTATAGCGGCAAAGCACAAATGGGGCTCATCTTCGGTGCCGCAGCAATTATTCTTACAATCATCGTCTATGCCGCATCTTTCGGTCTGGCGCTTGCACAATACGGCAGCATTGACGGTATCCTGAAAGCTTATTCAGACATGGTCGGCATCGATTACAATGATCTGATCCAGCAGCTTTACCAGACACCGTAATTTACGTTTATCACAAACGCTTTAAATAAAGTGTGCGCTACCTCACACTTTCGCGCGCGAGCGGTATGTGCAACATAAGATTCATCTCCGCGAGCTGCGCATCCAGCAATGGTGGCAGAATGCTTACCCAAGCAACGCCACTCCGGTGACGGCAAGAACAAGGTTCTTGATCAGGCAGTTCAGAATCGCAATTACCAATGCAATCCACAGATACAAATCTCGATAATGCATGCCGATATGAATTCTTCCGCGAGAAATTCTCTCGACGGTCTGCGAGATCATAAACCAGCCTCCCACAAACACACCATACACAACAATCGGATGGTAGTACAGGGAGGTTATTATTTTTCCATGCAGCAGTGCATACGTTGCGCGCGTTCCGCCACATCCCGGACAATAATATCCGGTCATCGTATGGATTACGCAAGGAGCCATATGTATGATCGGCAAAGCTCCTGCCTGATATAGTCCGAATACAATCGCACTGATTGCCACGCACACCCATCCAATCATATAAAAACATTTATCTAAAAGTTTGTCCGTTTTCATCTTTATCCTTTTTTATTTTTGTCTGCTCTCGTTAATTCTTTCTGTTTCAGTATAATCGTTTCTTTCATCAAAAATCAACTATTATCCGATTAGAAAAATTCGGGTTCGCCGTGATCAGATTGGCTTTCTAAAACGGACGATACCGGATGATAGATTTACAATAGAAAATTAGCAGTAAGTTTTTAA
>CAKRDT010000043.1 GCA_934316545.1 uncultured Agathobacter sp.
AGTGTCAGCGTAGAAGCCCGCCACCGGGTCAGCCCAGCCGGAGCACGCCGCCACAGGAGTTTCGCAATCGCCTAATAATGGATGTTAGTGAAAGGAGCCATTATGATATTATGATAAAGAAGAAAATACAAAGCTGGTTATTCATCATTGCCGGTATGATTCCATTGCTTACAGGGTGTATATCTAAAGATTTCTTGTCAGAGATGTCGTCAAACAATGTTCATGAAGCAATTACCATACAATCGTCCTTTCGAAATATGAGTGCCTTTATTGATGCCGTCCATGAAAGATATCCGGAAATTAATCTGGAGGTCATTCCATATAGTGGAGCAAATTATACAGCTTACGTTAAGGCTCAGATTGCTGCAGGCGACATGCCGGATATTTATTGCACAACTTATTATACGCCGGGACACGATGATGTCAGTGACCGATTGATCGATATGTCCGGTTATGCATTTACCGATTGTTATGCGGAAGCACGCCTTCGCGATGTCACGGATGATGGGGCAATCTATATGCTGCCAATGTATTATAATTGCATCGGTATCACCTACAATAAGACGTTATTGGAAAAACACGGATGGAAGCTTCCCGATTCGTTGCGGGAACTCGAAAAACTGGCGCCGAAGGTGAGAAAAGCAGGGTGTCAGCTTGCACTTGACCAGATTCAGTTTCCGGACTATGGTTTTCAGTATTTTTGCAATATCATGAGCACGAATTATCTTAACACACCGGATGGTCGCAAGTGGCAGGAACGTTTTCTGGACGGGGATACAACGCTGGCAGGCACGCAAGAGATGGTAAAGAACATGAAAATCCTTGAAAAATGGAGAAAAATCGGGATGCTGAATAGTAATGGTAATCCGAAGAGCGATGAAGAAACCCGCCGTAAGATGGCGGAGGGAAATACTCTTTTTATGCTTGGCAGTTCGAATCTATTTAAGGATGAAGAAACGAAGGACGAGTTTGGTCTTATGCCGTATTTGTCGGAGGATGGGACACAAAATGCTTTTATTATGAATGTGTCCCGCTACATCGGATTGAACAAACATCTGGAGGATAAAGGAAACGAGCAGAAGCTTGAAGATGCACTTCATGTGATGGAAGTGCTGTCAACCGTGAAGGGAATGAAGGCGCTCAACCAGTCTTATGCCAATACATCGCTTTTGCCACTCAAGGATTATGTAGTTGAAAGTGAAGGGTATTATGCTGATATCGAGGACAAGCTCAATGCCGGGGTAATGGCTCCGTTCATATATGACGGGTGGGAAAATCTTATTGTTGCAACAGGAAGGGAGATGATTTCTTTTATCCGGGGGAATTCCGGACTGCGGGAGGTTGTGCAGACATTTGATGAAAATCAGTATTTGATCGTAGATAATTCCGTGGCTGCTTACACAAAGGTCACGGAGAAACTGGATACGAGCGCATGTGCCAAAGCCATCGGAATCTGTTTTGCGAAAGCGAGTGGAGCAGATCTGGCTTTAATATCAAAAAATAAGTGGTATAAGCTGACAAAATCCAAGGACTTGAATTTTGAAGGAGTCAGTGGAGCTCTTTATCCGCTTCCGGTGACGGATCAGGAAATCACATCGATTCTTCCGACAGGCTGGACCGGCAATATTGAAACCGTAACATTGAGTGGAAAAAGGATACTGCAATTGGTTGAGACGGGATATGACCGTAATGGAGACGGAAAGACATTTCCGTATGAACTGGTTATGCCGGAAAAACTGGAATTCGAGGAGAAGGGCATATATACTGTGGCAATATGTGGAGTGACGGAAGCAGTGGCCGAAGAGGGAAATCTGACGGACACCGGAATACTCGGACTTACAGCTGCACAGGAATATTTTAAGCAATTCGACGCATTGGCATTAGAAGATATTGTTTGGGATTAGCAGGGAATGGATATGCAAAGTTTTTGGAAAGGAAAAATCGTAAATTCTCAAATCGTTAAAATCGTTAAAATCGTTTTTGTATTTGTCTTCATTGTGGTTTTCAGTATCTGGATTTTTTTTGAAGTGTATCATAAGTATATTGATCAGATTTTGTACGAGGAGCGGCTCAGCCAGATGAAAGTTGTAACTTCGCAGCTTTTTGAGGGAATTGAAGGCATGATGGATAATCGCTGGGAGACGGTTGCATCCCAAAGTAATCGATTGGATGATATCGAAGTCAACAATATTGTGGAACTATCGGAGTTTATGATGAAGCAGAGCCGGATCAATGAGTTTAAGGAAAAAAGCCAGAGACTGATTGCGGTGGATGACCTGGGGCGGTATTATACGCAGCATGGATTGCAGGGAAACTTAACCGAGATGGACGTATTGATTGCGCATCCAAAGCAGGTCAGTTTTGTATCCAATACTGTAACGACGAACAAGACAGAAATTGTTTTCCTGAAAAAAGTAAAGCAGCCAATTCATATCAATGATGGCAGTCGGATGGTTTTGATTGAATATTATGGACTTGCACAGGATATGCAGGTATTTAATCCTTATTTTGAATGTAATGCTTACAAAGGCAGCAATACGGTATACGTTGTGGATTACAATGGCCTGAAGATTTTTAATAGTCAGTCAGATGAAGTATTACATGGGTATAATACATTTACCGTACTTGAAAACATGAAGTATCTGCATGGGAGTTCGTTTGAGCAGGCAAAGCAGATACTTTCTGAAAACCGTATTTCCTATTCCAATGCAATACTGGATGGAGTCGAGTATTATTATTCTTTGTATCAGATGGAAGATTCCGAATGGACGTTGCTTTTTTTAGTGCCATCTTCTTATGTGGCACAAAATACAGTAAAGCTTGTGAATCTGACAGTACAGATCGTTTTAATTTTTGCCATCATTCTTGTTACGATCAGTGCGATGGCGGTTTTTGCAACGATGCGCCGCCTGCAAAAAGAAGCCGTGGAGGCGGAGCGAAGGACCAATGACAAATTGGCACTCATCAACGAACAGCTTGATCAGAAGAATGCGGACTTGTCCAAGGCGGTACAGGTTGCAGAGAACGCATTTGAGGTGGCGGAGAATGCAAACCATGCCAAAAGTGATTTCCTTGCAAATATGTCACACGATATCCGCACACCGATGAATGCGATCATGGGGATGACAACATTGATCGAGCACGATGCACAATTGCCGGACAAGGTACGTGAATATACAAAGAAGATTCAATGTTCCAGCCAGCATCTGCTGGGAATTATTAATGATGTCCTTGACATGAGCAAAATTGAGAGCGGCACAACCATCATAAATGTTGGAGAATTTTATCTGCCGGAACTCTTAGAACAGATGGATGCAGCTTTCCGTCCACAGACGGATGCAAAGAAACAGAAATTCGAAATCAAGATACAAAACCTGGAACACAAATGGCTTCTGGGGGACAGTATGCGTCTTCTCCAAATACTGAATAACCTGCTGTCGAATGCGTATAAATACACACCGGCCGGTGGAACCATTTGTATTGAGGTGCAGGAGATGGAGCAGTCCTCGTCATCCTATGCAAAGCTGTGTTTTAAGGTGATGGATAACGGAATTGGAATGAGCCGGGAATTTCTTGCCCGAATATATGACTCATTTACACGGGAGGAATGTTCCGTTACGAATACGATTCAGGGGACGGGAATTGGTATGTCAATCGTTAAAAGTCTTGTAGATCTCATGGGTGGCAGTATTGATGTGGAAAGTATGCAGGGGAAGGGCACTTGTTTTGAGCTGATACTGGATTTCAGGATTTCCGAAAAGACTGTCACAGATTGCAGCAAGCAGAAGGAGGAGAAAGAAAAGACGGATACGTCTCAATTGAGAGGAATGCATTTTCTGTGTGCAGAGGATAATGAGCTGAATGCGGAAATCCTGAAAGAACTTTTACATATGGAAGGTGCGGAGTGTGTGATCTGTCCGAATGGACGGGCGGTGGTGGAAAAATTTGAGAAGTCGGCTCCGGGCGACTATGATATGATTCTGATGGATGTGCAGATGCCGGTCATGAATGGTTATGAGGCGACCAAAGAGATACGTAGGGGCAATCATCCGTTGGCACTTACGATTCCAATTGTTGCAATGACTGCCAATGCGTTCTCCGAAGATGTGCAGAAATCTCTTAGCGCGGGGATGAATGCACATATTTCGAAACCGATGGATATGAAAAAGCTTGCGCGTGTGGTGAAGAAGGAACGCATGTAATGGATATAGGGGATCCTGCAGCACTCGCCATCTAAAGGTTGAGACAATCCGGGTTTGCCGTGATCTGACAGGGGTTCAAAAACGGACGATACCGGATTTAAATAAGATAAGATTCGAAAATTAGCAGTAGTTATTCGTGAACTTACGGACTTTGAACGATTTCAATGACCGGATGTTTTTTCAGAGTTACGGCATCGAACCATACGATTATTTTGTTCAGGAAAATTTGCAAGTCAGCTTCTGGCTCTATTTCAGATAGACAGCTACAATTTGTTTTTGTCATGCTATTAGCGGGCGGAATGGAACCCAGAAGCAGTTGCAAATTTGTCCTTCAAAAATAAGTATGGCTCCGATGCCTGTAACATGAAATAGTTGGTCATTAAAATCATGCAAAGCCCTGTTGGTCGAATACGCTTGCTGCTAATTTTCTTTTTTACATTTTTGCATCCGGTATCTGTGTAGAAATAGTATATCTGATGCACGACAAAAATTTGCTGCGTAGTATTAGAAATACGATATCTGTATATTAAAAAATGTTTATCTGAAATATTTGTTGTGATGTTTTAGAAATTTTTCGATAGATACATCACGCTATAATTATAGGTAGATCCACTTTTCCACATAAATGGGATGTTTTGCAGCATGTTAGCATATTTACTTCACACTATAATTATAGGCAGAATTACTTTTTCTTTAAAAATGGTATGTTTTTTAAGTATTTTAGCGTTTTACTTCACGCTAATTGTATAGGCAAAATAGGATTCGATAATAAAATGGTATGAATTTGTAAATTTTTAGCTCCTACATCACGTTAAGAATATAGACAAGTAAATCAACTTCTATATTCAGGAAATCAGTTTCAAAATATCTCGGCATGCGGGACATTCTCTTGCGGATTTTGTTAAGTGGGGCACTATGTAATATTTCTTTTCCCTGCGTCCACGACAAAATGACCCTGAGAGAAAATTGGATCATTGAGTCATGGGAGAACAGGAAACTGCATGACCTACAGGAGGAAAATGAGATCCAGATCATGGAGGAACAGGAAAGACCATGACCTACAGGAGAAAAATGAAATCCAGGTCATGGAGGAATAGGAAAGACCATGACCTACAGGAGAAAAATGAAATCCAGGTCATGGAGGAACAGGGAAGGCCATGACCTACAGGAGAAAAATGAGATCTAGGTCAAGAGGAAGGTCGAAATCATATGACCAGCAGAAAAAGCTGAGAGAAAGTCGGTATCGTCACAAGTCCGTTGATTTATAATAACTACTGCTAATTTTCGAATCTTATCTTATTTAAATCCGGTATTGTCCGTTTTAGAAAGCCAATCTGATCATGACATCCCCGAATTTGTAGGTCGTTCATGTTGAAATAGGTGTAATTCGCGCACATAAAGTCACAAAGAGTCGAAAGCGTGGTATCATTTTTATAAACAAATAAGGAGGTATTGCTTATGAAGATATGGAAGAAATTAGGTTGTGGTTTTGTTATGTTTGGATTGCTGCTTGTGATCGGTCTGTGGAGTACGGATACGGCTTATGCAATCGGCAAGGGATTTGAGATCAACAAAGATACAAACACGGCAACTTACACGGTTACCGATGCAAAGAAAGCTACAGTTAAATTTGGTGATACGTTTACAACAGGGGATATTACAGTTGGTGATGGATTGACTAATTTTACGGTAAAAAATGACACTGATACGGTTCTTCAGATTGGTATATCTGTTGTTGCGGAGAGTCCGGTCGTTATGACCTGGTCGGAATCAAGTACCGGTCCGCTGCTGATCAGCCAGACAATCAACAGTTATACGCAGCCTGTTTTTACCGGAAAGCTTGTGTATCCGGGAAAATCGGTTACGGTGGATTATTACTATGATGTTCGTGAAAATAGTAGTGTGACCAAGCTGCCAAGACTTAAAGTTATTTCATATATCACACCTCGTTCGGATGTTGCTGTATATGATTATACCATGAAGAAAGCTCCTAAGATTGAAGTAACCAAGATGTCAGCAGATCAGGTTGGTATTCAGGTAGATGTTAACAATGGTGGTGCCGGTGTTCGTGGTGTTTCTAAGATTTATGTCTACAAGGGCTCCAAGAAGATTAAGACATTTACAAGTAGTGCGAAGGATCTGTATACATTTACCTATAAGGCAAAAGGCGCCGGATCTGCAAAGTATAAGGCTAAGGTAGTAATGAAGGCCAATAAGAAAGATGCCAAGACCAGCAAGGAAGTTTCGCCGGTTAAGAATATCTGGAAGCAGAAGGTCAGCAAGAAACTCAGTGACTATGAAAGCGATGATATCGAGCTTGTGATCGAATCTCTTTCTTACAGTGGAAATACTTTGGTTGTCAAGGGATATACCGTAAATACCATGGGAGTAGACATGGCTTTCCCGACATTTGCAAGAGCCGGATATCCTGGAAAACAGTTGTTTGAGTATTACACACCGACGAACAAAGTGATCAAGAAGGGAATTCATAAGTACACATTCAAAGTTAAAAATGTACCTGTCGTAGATTTACGGCATTGCGGTATTACAACTGTATAAAACTGCTAATGTTTTTTGCCTGTTTCAGTGGTGTCTCATATGTGGCATCACTGAAGCAGGTTTTTTTGTTGACTTTCGAGGGAAAAGTCCTCAATATGATATTAGAAAATACGTTTTGAAAGGAACCCGCACAACGGGATGAATAAGCGATGACAGATCATAAGAAAAATGCGATTTTAATTGTCAGCTTCGGAACAACCTATCCGAAGACGAGAGAAAAGAATATTTCTGCAATCCGGCGACTGGTCAGGAATGTGTATCCGGACTGGACGGTGACGGAGGCTTTTTCCAGTAAGATCGTGCGGGCGGCGATGAAGAAGAATGAGGGAATCGAGGCATGGAGTCCGCAGGAGGCACTTGCGCATCTGAAGGAGCAGGGATATACGCATGTGGCGGTACTCCCGACGCATATTATCGATGGAATAGAAAACCATAATTTAAAACTGGCTGTCGAGGAACACCGGCCGGATTTTGTGCAGATCGAAGTGGCGGATGCGCTGCTTGGAAAGCCACAGGATTATGTTGATGTGGCGAATGCCTTGTGGATATCGCTCAAGGATGAAGTGGGCGATGCACCGCTGGTGTTGATGGGACACGGAACCGAGCATATGGCGGACAGCAGCTATGCTATTATGGAAAATGCGTTGCGTGCGTGTGCAAGCCATCCGATTTATATTGCCACAGTGGAAGGGCGGATCACGATCGAGGATGTGATTCACCGGATGAAAGAAGAATTGAACCGGGTAGACGAAAAACAATATGAATCGGTGGGCACAGACGGAAAACCGGAATCTGATTGTAGAAATGAGACGGATCAAGGCGCAGACAGAAAGTATAAGCGTGTGGTCGTGACGCCGTTTATGCTGGTTGCCGGCGATCATGCCAATCATGACATGGCGGGAGAGAGCGATTCTTTTTATAGCAAATTAAAAGAAGCCGGATATGAGCCGGAATGTATCATCCGGGGAATCGGGGAGTATCCTGCGGTGCGTGATGTGTATCTGGCGCATTTGCGTGATGTGATGGAACGTTTTGAAGAGGAACTATTACAACAGACCGGAGCATTGTACGGCATCGGTGTGGGACCGGGAGAGCCGGAACTTATAACGATCAAGGCGATTCAGACCGTTCGAACATGTGATGTGATCGTGCTTCCGGCAGTGTCGAAGGAAGAATGTTATGCTTACCGGATCGTGCACGAGGTATGTCCGGAGGTTGAGGAGAAATCGTTGCTTTGCATGCCTTTCCCGATGATAAAGGATGCGCAGAAACTGGAGTTGGCGCATGAGAAAAGTTATCAGGCAATTGAGGATTATCTGAAGAGGGGAAGAAAAGTCGGGATGCTGACGATCGGCGATCCGAGTGTGTATTCGACTTATATGTATATGCATCATCGTGCGGTGGATGCGGGATGGGAAGCTTATATGATCAGTGGTGTGCCATCCTTTTGTGCGGCAGCAGGCAGGCTGGGTATTTCTCTTGGTGAGAAAAGCGAGGAAATTCATGTTATTCCTGCGTCTTATGATGTGCGAAAGACGTTTCAATACGATGGCACCTGTATCTATATGAAGTCCGGTAAACGTCTGACAGAATTGCTGACAGCATTGCGGGAGCAGCAGAATGCGGGGCGAAATATTCAAGTGTATGGAGTGACAAATTGCGGAATGGAAAATGAGCGCGTGTATCGGGGGATTGATGAGCTGGAATCGGCTGAGGGGTATCTGACCACTGTGATTACGAAGGTATCTTTTTTCGAAGAAAATTAAAACTTTTTGAGCAGGTTAGGACAATATATCTATGTAAGGGCAAATCCCTTAAATCGATTTAAGAGAAAAGGAAAGAGGATGAACAAGCAGGAATTTGAGCAGTTTGTCATGAGGGACGGTAAAGATATTCTGCGATTCTGCAGGATGAATGCCGGTGATCCGGAACGTGGAAATGAGTTGTATCAGGATACAATGCTAATGCTGCTGGAAAAGAGAAATCAATTACATGCAGAGCAAAATGTAAAAAGTTATGCGTTGTATACCGCAATCCTATTGTGGAAAAACAAAAAGAAAAAATATGCAGTCCGCAACCGGATTCTTCCGATGAGTAGTTTGGAAGAACATGTGGAACAGGGAGAGCAGTTTCCGTCGGGCGAAGTTAGCGTAGAGGAAAACCCGTTTGTAATCTGTGCACAGGCTGCGGAGCTGACCAGGGACAATCCGGTTTACATTAAGGAAGCGGTGAGTGACACATTTGGATTTATGTATGGCGATCATGGGGAAAAAGCAGGATTTATCCTGGAGATGCCGCTTTCCGTAAAAGGTGACAAGATCAAGAGTGTAACGTACAGCATCAAGAATGGTTTTTTTGAGGTCGTTGACAAGGAAAAAGGTGATAGTACGATTATTGACTCCAGCGTGTATGAAGGCGCACCATCATCGTTTGTTACGGTCGAGGAAACCGAGGAAGGAAAGTCAGTGACGATTTATGCTGCCGGCGAAGCGACAGATGTAGGACGGATTTTGCGGACATTCAAAATAAAAAAGAATGTGGAGGTAACAGACAATGGCAAAATCATT
>CAKRDT010000044.1 GCA_934316545.1 uncultured Agathobacter sp.
TGAAAGATAATACCTGATTATCCATCAAATACGTACTTCGTCTTGCTTCGGCACACGATATCCCGCAGCAACCATTTTCTTCTCAAACTCCTCAACGGAAAGATTGAGTTTTTGTGCTCCACGTGCAATGTCATAATCACAAGCCTGAACAGAAGAAAACACTTCCAACTCTCGTCCTTGTGCCAACCCCTGTTCTAATCCCTGCTCTAAAGCTCTCTCTTTGATTCCCTGACTAAGATTACACATAGAATTCAACAACTCCTTCTTCATATGTATTTTCTTTAATATTATAACATCCCGTCTAATAATTTGAAAGATATCTTTTCCATCCACCCCCATTTTCAATTATCTTTCTCCATATCTGCCAATTTTTCACTGTATCATGTACCATATAATTCGAATGAATAAGCATAATACACAAAGGAGAAGCCATGAATAATTTACAAACACAGATCAATACCTATCTGGAACATTGTCAGGATCAGAAGCGTCTGGATACCAAAACCATTAAAGCATATCGCATTGACCTTAAACAGTTTCACAATCATTTTTCCAATCTAAAAATCTCCGATATCACGCCAGATATGCTGGAAGAATACATAAGCGACCTGCACCAGGAATACAAACCCAAAACGGTCAAACGGAAAATTGCTTCGATCAAAGCACTGTTTCACTATTTGGAATATAAAGAAAGTATTTCTACGAATCCATTTAATAAAATACAGATAAAATTTCGCGAATCCATAATTTTGCCCAAAACGATTCCCTTGCACACGCTTGAAACCCTCTTATCCACGATATATCAGCAACGTGCCTGCGCAAAGACGGATTATCAAAAGAAAAAAGCGTTGCAAGATATTGCAGTTATCGAACTACTTTTCGCTACCGGAATACGCATTTCAGAATTGTGTGCACTGCGGGACAACGATGTTGACTTATATGACGGCACAATTCTAATCTATGGAAAAGGCTCCAAAGAGCGGATTGTTCAAATTGGAAATAATGATGTATTACGAGTTCTGATAGAATATCATAATAATTATCTTCCTCAGATTCAAGACAGTAACCAATTCTTTACTACACAGAATGGTGCGGCACTATCCGATCAGGCTGTACGTCGTATGATAAAGAAATATACTTCACTGGCTTCTATTGATCAACACATTACACCGCATATGTTCCGGCACACATTTGCAACCAGTCTCTTAGAAGCAGACGTTGACATCCGATACATCCAAGAAATGCTTGGTCACAGTTCGATTCATATCACAGAAATCTATACCCATGTCACCACATCAAAGCAACGCGCCATCCTTACCACCAAGCATCCACGAAATTCCTTCCATCTCTAAATGTAAAATGAGAAGAGAGCTACCACTCTCTTCTCTATCACAATGTTATTTCTTTTGATTTTCGTTGCTTTCCGGACCGCTTCACTGGCTTCTTCAATCCTTCTATTTTTCAGCTCGATAAGACGGCACCAATTTCTCCACCACCAGTTTCATCTGCGGATCATCCTCATACGCGGTCTTCTTCAGATCTACCAGCTGTTCAAAGAAATCCTCCCGATCAAAATCGATCGGTTTTCCGATGAAGATGAGGTCATTCGCCGTCTTCTGCAATCCCTCCTCTTCTTTCAGGCACTCCTCGAACATCTTCTCGCCTGGTCGAAGTCCGGTATACACGATTGGGATGTCCACATCCGGCTCATATCCGGACAAACGGATCAGGTTTCTTGCCATATCGTCAATCTTAACCGGCTCGCCCATATCAAGAACAAAGATCTCGCCGCCCTTGGCGTAAGCTCCTGCCTGCAACACAAGCGATACAGCCTCCGGAATTGTCATAAAGTAACGAATAATATTTTTATCCGTGACCGTGACTGGTCCACCCTCCGCGATCTGCTTCTTAAAAAGTGGAATGACACTTCCGTTGCTGCCCAACACATTTCCGAAGCGAACTGCCACATAGTTTGTTGCCGGGAACCGATGCTGCATTCCCTGAATGATCATCTCACAGATACGCTTGGATGCGCCCATAATATTGGTTGGATTGACCGCTTTATCGGTGGAAATCAACACCATGCGCTCCGTTCCGGTTCTTCCTGCTGCGTTTGCGACATTAAAGGTTCCAAATACATTATTCTTGATTGCTTCATTCGGACTTGTCTCCATAAGCGGAACATGCTTATGGGCTGCCGCATGGAAAACAATCTGAGGCTTATAGTTTTGAAAAATCGTATCCACGCGATGCGTATTACGCACGGAGCCGATCAGCACCGTAAGGTCCAGCTCCGGATACTTTTTCTGCAGTTCAAGCTGCAGACTATAGGTTGTATTCTCATAAATATCCAGAATAATCAGCTTCGCCGGATAATGTGCCGCAATCTGTCTGCACAGCTCACTTCCGATCGATCCGCCTCCGCCTGTAACAAGCACGACTTTTCCGGCAATATATCCCATTACCTCATCCAGATTCGTCTTGACCGGTTCTCTTCCAAGCAGATCCTCGATCTCCACTTCCCGGAAATTGGATACACTGACTTCCTCGTTTACAATCTGTGCCATACTTGGAAGGATCTTAATCTTGCAGCCGGTGTTCTTACATAGTTCAAGAATCGCCTTCTTACGTGCTCCCGGGAGATTCGGTATCGCGATAAAAATTTCCTGCACTCCGTATTTCTCTGCCGCCCACGGAATCTTACTATCATCCCCGACAATCGGTGCACCGAGGATTTTGCTTCCAATCTTCCCTTTATCAGCATCCATCACACAGACAACTTTGTTACGGATCTGACTGCTGCTTGTCATATTTTTCATCAGAAAATAAGCGCTGTCTCCGGCACCGATAATCATCGTTGGGACTGCATGCCCAACAAACTCCCCGATATAATTATGGCGTATGATACGAAGCGCCCGGTAAACAAACCGGCTTCCTGCAATAAATGCCAACAGAAAAAAGAAATACAGGATGTAATACGAGCGTGGCATGCTCCACTGAAGCATATGCATTCCCAGGCACTGTAACGCAGCGCTCAAAAGGCATGCGATTACAACATTCAAAAGTTCCTGCACACTCGCATACTGCCACAAGCTGTTGTACAGATGCATAATTACAAACACAATCAATGTCGTTATTATATTTAACCAGACATAATGCATTGCCGTCTCTAAAAACGGAATTCCCAGTTCGCTTTTTAAACTAAAATCAAATCGTGTCCAAATCGACAATACCTCAGCCAGAAAGACTGCCATCATATCATAGATGACCAATACTGCAATTCGAATATACTTGGCAGAATCCTGCCGGATCTGCGTTTTCCCTTGTAACATATCCCCTTATCCTTTGAATTATTTCTTTTGATTCTTACGTTGTTTTCTTGACTGTTTTTTATTTGCAGCCTGTTTCTTATTAGGATTCTGTACGTTGCCTATCGTTTCCTCTTTGTCCTTACCAGCTCCCGCATGAACAACAGACTCTTTTATCGTAGCCGTCAGCTTGACGTCCGTCTCTTCTATTACAGTCTCTTTAACAAAAAGTCGCTCTTTTTCTGAAATCATACGGTTCGTTGCAAGCCCAAGTCCGAGCATTCCCCAGAATACCGGAGCAGTACATACATTTGAATCGTTTGCGATGCCGGCAATCAAATACACAAGTACTGCAGCAAACAGGCCAAATCCTATCCAGCTCAAGCTTTCATGCAAATTTGCGCGACGATAAATACGAATGGATTGTACTACATACCACATCAGAAAAATAAGCAAGGCAATGGTTCCGATCAAGCCGGTCTCTACCCACTGCTGCAGATACCAGCAATGCGCCTTGACCTCATACCCGTTTGCATAAATGTATTTCTGCCCTATATAGTCATCCTGTGGGTATTCCAACATATAAGTATTGGCACCGGATCCCATGAAAACATGCTTTCCTAAAAATGGAATCGTCATGTCCCATATATGACCTCGATAACTCATTGCATCCTCTTTAAACAAATACGACCTTGATGTGCCATCATACTTAACAAGTTTTCCGGCATAGTTCAATAAATAATATCCCTGATTTTCAATCTGCACGAAATTCCATTCCACTCCATCTATAGCCACAGTAATCGCAGGTATATTATTGTCGTTATTATCATTTAATTGAACCGCCTTAAGCGTTACTCCATCAAACCGGACATCATTGATGGAATAAATCTGATTATCCTGATCAACCAAAGTTGTCTCCAACACGTTGTTATCCGAATCGGAGCAATGTATTTGGGTCGCACCACTCTCATCCGTATCATAAGAGGCATATAATATATTGCCTTTGATATTCAGTTCTACATTATTATCATTCGTAGAAAGTGACCGTACTGCATATGCATCTTCCATATAGTATGTGCCGACAATTGTATTCTTGATTCGCTCCCCGATCGAAGTCTTTGCTCCCGCAGTAACCGCCACAACGCCTCCGACAATCACAATTGCCAAGGCCGCATAGAACACCTTTTTCTTTCTGCTGATCAGTACCAATGCCAAAATAACAACGCCTGCCGCAATCGCCATCCAACCGGTATCGCTTCCGCTTCCTTTCAGGCAGATCATACACAATACCTCTGCAGCTACGAGTAAAACTCTCTGCCACACTTTTTTTGATGCAAGAAACAAACAGGCAACAAGCAGAACCAACATGCCAAAATAAAAGGAAAGGAAGTTTTGATTATACAGTGTCGTATAAGATGTTCCCTCCAACACATTAAAATTAATTTCATCCAGATTGCCCCACCAACTCGGGTTCGTAATCAGATGCTTTCCGAAACCGGATTTAAAGAAGTCAAGTTTGAAATACTGGAATACACCAATCAGTGTTACAATTGACATCCCAACTCCAGCCACAGACAAAACGGTCTTTATCTGCTTTTCTTCCTGTACAAAGTGATAGGTATAGTAGCATAACAAAATATATGTAAATACAACCCATACCGGCTCAAACAATTCATAGGTGCCACGCACTACCCAATATTTATAACCGGAAAATAATGCCGACATTGCTACGAACAATCCATAGAAAAACAGACAATAAAACGCATTTTCAAATCGTAATGTCTCCTTTTTCTTCAAATATCTATATAATAAGATACCTACCATCACTATACCGACAATAATGATTGCAATCATCTTCCATCCAAAGAAGAAGTCCACCTGTCCGTCCGATCCGCTCGGGAACCAGTCAAACTGTGACAAGTTTGCATTATATTGATACATATGTACAATCAACGGAATAAATCCCATCATCAGAATAATTGGGATCAGCTCCTTATTAAACGCCTTGGATTTACTGTGTATCTGTCTACTCACTTTGCTCTCTCCTACTCAATTTAATAATCACCCTATACTATACCTCTTTATGTGAAATTTGTCGACAAAATAATTCTTATAATTAGGAAGTTTCTCCGCTTTGTTACTTGTCTGTTACTTAAAAAATTCTCTATTTTTCAAATTCATCATTTCATAATTCTCTTTCCTATTTTCGTACTTGCATATTTTTGGTTTCTTTTATGTTGCTTGTTACGCAATATTTGTCTTTGTCTCATGTCTATTTTCTTGTATTTCCACTGCATTGCCGTTCTGTCATTTTCCAGAACTATTGTTAAGGTAACTGCTAAGAAGG
>CAKRDT010000045.1 GCA_934316545.1 uncultured Agathobacter sp.
AATTGAGCCCAGCAGAGATTTTCGCAAATTCAATGATTTTGTCTAAAATCGTGTTCAGCGTAGAAGCCCGCCACCGAGGCAGCCCAGCCGGAGCACGCCGCCACAGGAGTTTCGCAATCGCCTAAAATATAAAGGATGAACCAGGGTGAGAGTCAAGTATTTTTCTATTTTTCACATGAGATTGCGATCTCTAAACCATCTGTCGCATCGGTCCGCACCATAAACACATACACCGGCCGATAGAAGCCCTTTGAATCGGCGCTGTAGGATGCCATCAATTCTCTAAAATTGAAAACTCTGCGCCCACGCGAGCATATCTTCTTTCGTATAATTCTTAGTGTTCAACGCAAGAATATATCCTGTTTCTTCATTTTCTCTCACCAAATAAAGCAGCCAATACTGTCCCGTCGTATCAATCTCCGACATATCCGTTCCCTTGTTTTTTTCTTTTTCCAATGCAGCCGCCGAATACAGATCATAATCGACTTTCACCAGATACCCCGGAGCGCACAAACCATCGATCGATCCGTAATCTTCTACTGTAGAATGATTATCGGAGTATACCTGTTCAATCTTCCCGTCCTTCATCGTGCCCCAATCATCGGTCGTATTGAATTTCTGAATATATCCCGCAGAAATCCTATCATCCGCACAGCTTGCCTCCGAACCGACTTTGTATACATTCGGTGTAAAAATCGTAAGATCATCGGCATTCTCAGCCTCCAATCCATCGGGCAGCTGATATTCTGCAGTTCCCATCGTTTGTGCAGGATCATTTGCCGCCTTCGGATTTGTCAGAAAACATAGCGAAGTCACAACAAGCGCAAGGATTGCAAGCCCAACCATCCAGAATGCCGGCTTTCGATAATTCAGAACCGACTGAATCCTCTTCTTTACCCCGATTTCGCCGAACGCCAGTGGACCGGCAGCAATCCGATGCGATGGATCGCTGAACGAAAGCAGCACGCGCGAGTAAACCTTTTTGTCTTCGGTATCCATATCACGGATGACTTTCTCATCACACGCAAGTTCCATATCGCGACAGAATAAAACGTAAGCAAGCCAGCAAAGCGGATTGAACCAGTACACCGTAAACAGACAATAACCAAGCGGTTTCCACACCTGATCCAACCGGCTCAGATGCGCTCTCTCGTGTGCAATGACATTCTCCGTCTGCACCTCATCCATATCGGACGGAAGATAGATCCCCGGTCGGATCACACCCAAGATAAAAGGCGTGCGGATATTGTCACACACATAGATGCCGTCCCTTATCCGGATAGATGCCTGCACTTTCTTTCGGAAACACAGATAACGGATTGCCGCATATGCCAGCAATAGAACCACGCCGACAAACCATGTCCAACTGAGAATCCCCATGTATTTCCATTCGGATGAGTCGTTGTTTATTCTCTTTGCCGCTGCACTTAGCGATGCTTCATTCGCATCGCTGTCGATCGTATTTCCGGCTTTCTTCCAATTATTCTGACCATCTGCATTTCCTCCATGCGCAAGATTTCGGTTCTGTGCATCGTCCGAGTTATCATTCAATGCCTTGTTCGCGCCAGTAGCAAAGTTCAAATACCGTCCATCTTCCCCCTGCATTCCAAGCTCCACCTCAACAAAATCCATCTGCGGTGCCAAACTAAACCTACTCTCAATCGAAAACGGGCATACCAGTCTTACCGCAACCAGCCCCCATAACAGACAGTGTATCCACTTCGGTGATCTACGCAACACCCCCCGAAGAAGTACCGCAATCAGAATTAAAACCGATGCTGAAATGCTCATGTTCAGTAGCTTTACAAAGATTCCCTCCATCGTCACTGCTCCTCTCCATAAGAATCGATCATCTGCCGGATCTCCTCTATCTCTTCCTTACTCAGTTTCTTTCTTGTCGTAAATGCCGCGAAAAAAGCCGGGAGCGATCCCTCAAACGTATCCTCCACAAATTTCTCGCTCTGTGCTGCGGAAAACTCCGCTTTCGTCATGCGTGCTGTAACGGTTCCCTTCTCATTCTGAAAAATGCCACGCTCACACAGGCGCTTTAACATGGTATACGTTGTCGATTTCTTCCACCCCAGCTCCTTTTCGCACACTTTGACCAGTTCACCGGATGAAACAGGCTCCTCATTCCATATCATATCCGCAAATTGGGATTCCACTGCACCAAGTCTCAATTCTTCCATCGTATGCTTCCCTCCTTCGGTCTAATGCCATTAGACTTTCTATTTGTAGTCTACAACCGTTAGACTGGTTTGTCAACACTTTTTTACGCAAAAAGTAAGGAGTTCCACTTATTGGAACTCCTCACTCAAGTCTCATGTCAGCGTTTGTCTAAAACGCCAGCTCATATAATTTTAAAATATCATTCTTTGTGGTAAATCGCGGATTGACCTGTATATTTCCGCTTTTCATCGCATCATCCGCCATCTGCTCGAACTTGTCACTTGTGGCACCAACCTCGTTTAGTGTCGGCGGAATGCCAAGCTCGTGATTCAGCACCCGAATCTCGGCCGCCAACATATCCGGCGTAAATTCCTCATCACCGGTCTTGTCTTTACTGATACACTCATAAATATAACGATATTTTTCCGGATCCGGTACATCTCTACATGTAACCACTGTGCATTCCTCTTTTCATAGGTAAAATAGAGACTATAACCGATTACATTGAAATCCATCCAAACGCATTTGCAACAGAACTAATTAAAATGATAGCCGCAAAAATCGGACACAGGTACTTAATCATAAAGCAGAAAATCTTTTTTCTTTTGAACGGGCTTTCACCCTGCGTAACTTCCTCCTCAATGCGTTCAACACCAACCACACGGGAGACCAGCAGACAAGTAGCGATCGCTGCAATCGGCATCATAACTGAATTTGTAAGGAAATCAAAGAAATCAAGGAACTGCATTCCAATAATTTCCACATTGGCAAGCGGACCATATCCAAGAGAAGACAGACTTCCCAGTGCGATCATAATGACACCGATCAAAACGGTTGATTTCTTTCTTCCCCAGCCAAGCTCATCCTCAAATGTAGACACCGCACTCTCCGTCAATGCGATCGAGCTTGTAAGTGCTGCAAAAAGTACCAGCACAAAGAAGATCACTCCTGCAAAGGTTCCAAATCCCATGCTGGCAAAAACCTTTGGGATCGTAATAAACATAAGTGACGGTCCGGCCTGAAGCGTCTGTGCATCCCCGCCGGAGAAAGCAAACACTGCCGGAATAATCATAAGACCTGCCATAATTGCAATCGCAGTATCAAAAATCTCTACATTCTTTGTGGACTCTTCGATCGAAGTCTCTTTCTTCATATAAGAGCCAAAGGTAATCAGAATACCCATCGCAATGGACAACGAATAAAACATCTGTCCCATCGCAGTCACAACGGTCATCCATGAGAAATTCTCTACATTTGGGATCAGAAAATATTTAACACCGGCCAATGCGCCCGGTCTTGTCACGGAGTACACCGCTATAATCACGGATAATACTACAAGTACCGGCATCATAAATTTAGATACTCTCTCAATGCCATTGCGCACACCGGCATAGATAATGATCAGTGTAAACATTGTAAATACGATAAAGCAAAGCTCCGCTGAGACTCCATTTGATATGAAATCTGAAAAATATCCATCCTCAGCAACCGCCTGAGCCTGTCCTGTAGCATATCCGATCAGGTATTTTAATACCCATCCGCCAATGACAGAATAATATGGCACGATCAGGATTGGAATGATCGCATTAATCCAACCACCTGCTGAAATCCATTTTGATTTACCGAACGAAGCATATGCTCCTACCGGACTCTTCTTGGTCATTCGCCCCAATGATGTCTCGGCTATTATCATTGCATATCCAAAAGTCAGCGCAAGGATAATATATACTAGCAGAAAGATTCCTCCGCCATATTTAGCCGCAAGATACGGGAATCTCCATATGTTTCCCAAACCTACCGAAGCGCCTGCCGCTGACAGCACAAAGCCTAGTTTTCCTGAAAACGAACTTCTTTTCTTGTTCTGTTCTTTCATCATTATATACCTCATTTCATGTTTATCTTTTCTATTATAGCACGAACCATTTATTTTCCATAGATGGCAAATGGCTTTTTTGTTCGTTTTCGCAAACTTGGATTTACAATGTCAATTCCATAATATTATACGCTTCTTCCGAAATAACATAAAATCCATTTTTCCGCCAAAAAGAATTACTTTGTGGATTTCCTTTATCCAATTTATTTCGCCTTTTTCAAACTAAAAAAGGCTTCCCGAGAATGAGGTGACCCCTCAAAGTTAGACTTTTACGAGGCGACTTCGGTCGTCTCGTTTTTCTTTATGCAGCTAAAAGATGGAGCCTGTA